>NZ_JAHBCL010000069.1 GCF_018390735.1 Fusibacter paucivorans | reverse complement strand
CAAATAGATTTACTCTACTAGTACCATACTCATCAACATTTTTCTCCCATATATGCTGGAATGAATCCAAAAAATCTTTTGATCCTATACTTAACTCCATATCAAAACCCTCCTAAGGTATAGTGCGAAATATATTATTCTATCTCTTATAACAAGGCTATAATTACCTTCAACGCTTCAACTTCCTCTTTGCTTAAAGTCACACCTTTACCCATTTTTTCATGCTCTGGTGCCCAATCTCTTAAATCATATTTTGCTTCTCTACCGTTCCAGGATACAAGGTTTAGTTCCTTTCTCCACCCTTTGGCATTCTCTGAAAGAACGCCAAGCGTTTCAACTATTTCATATTTGATTTCAGCCATTTTATTCACCTTTTCTCTTTAAGCCTAATATGATGGTTTCGACTCTGCAACTCGATCATAAAAAACCATATTAACTTGATTTCCACACATTTTTTCTGCCTGTCTCATAACAGTTTCCATTGCTTTTTTTGCTTGCTCAGGTGGATAATCATATTTCTTGAGTAGTCTCTTGATTATACGCCTCATACCAGCTTGAGCGCTTTTTCTGACACTCCAGTCAATGGTAATATTATTTCGTATTGCTACTGTAAGTTCCCTCGCAATCTTTTTAAGTGTTTCATCTTCCAAAAACTCTTTGACAATGTCATCCGCTGTAAGAGCATCGTAAAAAGCAATTTCATCTTCACTTAATCCTGAAGCTGCCTGTTCCTCTTTCATTTTCTTAAGCTCATGTGCCATACGGATAAGTTCTTCAATAACTTCTGCATTGGTAATTGCTTGATTCCTATATTTATTCAGGGCTTTCTTAAGCTTTTCAGAGAACATTTCCGACTTAACAAGGTTTGTTCTTTCAATGGATTTTATGTTGCCTTCTAAGAGCTTTCTCAACATTTCAACTGCCAAATTCTTTTGCTTAAGCTCTCTGACTTCTTCCAAAAATTCTTCTGATAATATTGATACTTCAGGTCTTTGAATTCCCATAGCATCAAAAACATCAATGACATCCTCTGAAATAATTGAACGCTCAAGCATTTGATGAACTCTGGCATCAATTTGACTTTTGCTCAGTGCACGTTCGCCTTTAGCACTTAATTTCACCAAGCTCGCTTTAACCGCTTTGAAATAACTAACTTCAAGGGCTTTTGATCTTCCTATTTCAGATGCTGCACATAATGAATGCGCTTTTGATAATTCTACTGCTGTTTTCTTGAATTCTTTTTGGTCTTCCTCGGTCATTCCAAGCACAAAATCCATACCGCCTGTAATAGCACGAATTCTCTTTACCTGAGAATCTCCCATATAGTCGGAATAGTCATAACCATGGAACATATCCTGTAAAATTTCAAGTTTTTCAAGCATCACACCAATAGCCACATCTGTATTGATTCCTGTGTTGCCACGATCATTATCGGTATATTGTTTTAAGGCACTTTTAAGACTTTCTAAGATACCAATATAATCTACAACAACCCCACCTGATTTTTCTTTAAAGACACGGTTAACTCTCGCAATAGCCTGCATTAAGTTATGGCCTTTCATCGGCTTATCAATATACATTGTATGCATAGAAGGTACGTCAAATCCAGTCAGCCACATATCTCTAACAATAACAATTTTCAGTTCGTCACTATTGTCTTTCATACGTTTTGCTAATGTATCTCTACGTTGTTTGCCGCCTACATGCTGTTGTAATCTTTCACTATCCGCTGCACTGCCTGTCATTACCACTTTAATTCTACCTTTATCTACATCATCACTATGCCAGTCCGGTCTAAGTGCTATTATTTCATCGTATAAATCTGCACATATTTTGCGGCTCATACAAACAACCATAGCTTTACCATCAATGGCTTTCGTCTTTTCCTCGTAGTGCGTCACAATGTCTTCGGCCAGCTTTTTCACGCGATTTGGAGAACCTACAATTGCTTCTAGGCGAGACCATTTGCCTTTATTTTTTTCTTTTTCAATGTCTTCTTGCCCTTCAGTTAATTCATCAAATTCTTCATCAATTGCCTTCAGCTCTTCTTCATCAGCTTTCAGCTTAATGATCCGATTTTCATAATATATTTTAACAGTAGCTTCATCCTCAACGGCTCTTGTCATATCATATGTATCAATTGTATGACCAAAAACTGCCGTTGTAGAACGGTCTTCAAGATCAATTGGTGTACCAGTAAATCCGATAAAAGAAGCATTTGGCAAAGCATCTCTTAAATATTTTGCATATCCATATTTCACTTCACCTGTTTTAGCATCTGCCTTTGCTTCCAAGCCGTATTGACTTCTATGGGCTTCATCGGCAATTATAATCACATTTCTACGATCTGTTAATACAGGCATTTCCCCTTCTTCAGGTTTGAATTTTTGAATGGTTGTGAAAATAATACCACCAGATTCTCTCTCATTCAAAAGATCAAAAAGTCCATTAATCTCTACTGAATTGTTTCCATTGACTGCTGATTTTTGAGTATCTGTCAGTTTTCTCATATCGGCTTGTTTAGGCGTTTGTCTTAAAATATCTTTAGACTTTGTAAATGTCGTAAATAGCTGATCATCCAAGTCATTTCTATCCGTTATGACAATAATCGTCGGATTATTCAGTTCTCTTACAAGACCAGCAGTATAAAACACCATGGAAAAACTCTTTCCTGAACCTTGTGTATGCCAAATTACACCAATTTTGCGATCTCCATCTACACTGGTTGCTTCCTTAGTTTTTTCAACGGCTTTTTTCACAGCAAAATATTGATGATAAGCTGATAAAATTTTAATGATTGTCTTTTTATCACCCAACTTCTTTCCATCAACGTCTTTTTCATCTTCACTTGACTCTTGGAATAAAATAAAATTCTGAATAATATCCAACAGTCTTTCTTTTTGAAGCATACCGTTAAACATAACTTCATATTGAGGCTTTGAAAGGGGTTCAACTACTTCTCCATCAATACTTCTCCAATTCATGAATCGCTCTTCATTAGATGTTATGGTTCCCGCCTTTGCATTAATACCATCAGATAAAATACAAAAAGCATTATAATTAAATAGGCTTGGTATATCCTTTTTATACGTTTGAACCTGATTATAGGCACTTTCTATACCAACATTTTCATCACTAGCAGACTTTAACTCAACTAAAATCAAAGGAATCCCATTAATAAAGATAATAAGATCCGGACGGCGTTCTTCATTTTCTACGATGGTAAACTGATTGACCACCAGAAACTCATTTCTATCAAAAAGTTCTTTTTCAAATTCGACAATACGTGCATTCTTTGTACGAGGGTGTCCGTTTTCCATAAAGGAAACTTCTATTCCCTCCGTCAATAGCTTGTGGAAGTTTCTATTATTCTCTTCCAGCATTGGGCTATTGAAAGTAATGATTTGTCTGTAAGCTTCTTCTAATGCTTCTTCCGGTAAATCCCTGTTGATTCGATAAAGAGCGTCTTTCACACGGCTAGCTAATATAACTTCGCGATAATCTTTGCGTTCTTCATATTCTCCACCTAACGATATATCAGGGCCAAAAGCATATTCATAACCTAATTCTTGTAATATCTCTATGGCCGCTTCTTCAAGTAAATCTTCAGTAAAATTTTCTAAAAGGCTCAATGTATACTCCCCCTTCAATTAAATTAATTGTTATCTATTGGTACACAAAATTAAAATTTGTCGTACTAAATCTCAAAATTTATCCTAATCCGTTATCTGCAAACATTCGCTATTTTCTCAATCTTGCAAGGTAATAATACCATTACATTTTGAACAAATTAACATGTGCACAGCTGTTTTAAATACAACCACCCATGGTAAGAATGACTTTTGCATGCTTATATCCCTTATTCTTGCTACTACTGTTTCTGATTTCTAGTTCTGTCATTGCCTAGCTCATAACTCTTGCCGTAGCTAGCTCGCTTATCTTGCCTCAAAAAATGCGTGTAGTGGCTGCAGTGTTACTGCAGCCCAATAATCATG
>NZ_JAHBCL010000068.1 GCF_018390735.1 Fusibacter paucivorans | reverse complement strand
TACATTCGCATTGCGGTATGATATCACCCTACGATTATGAACTTGAATTTGTCAGTTAGTAATCATAAAAGTTGTTTAAAGATTCTACGTTTAAGTTGTCCTTTTTCTTGACAGAAGACCAAAGCATTAAAGGTTATTGAAGACAAAGAAGCAAAGCAGAGATTAGTAAGAAAGTTAGTTAAAGAGATTCAATTGAAAGATAAGCATATAGCTAGTTTAGAGCTTGTTATAGGAGATAAGATTAACGTTTTAGGGTTGGATGATGAACAAAGAACCGTATCATAAGTGAATGGGTGTAATTCATAACGTAATTTATGAATGTGATAATTACGGAAAGACGCTAAAAAACCATGTTTTTTAAGAAGTCTTTTTACTATAAACAAGGGTCTATTAGTATTGTACATTACTACATTTGTGATAAACTTATGTTACGAGGAGGTGAAGTGATGGCTACAGCAGATCAAATAAAAAGTTTGATTAAAGCACATAATGAAAATGATAATGAGAAATTTAAGACTGTAATTTTACAGATTGCTGCATATGAAGCAAAGCATAATCACTCAAACCTTGCCAGAGAATTAAAGAAACTAGCTGAAAAATCAACTAGCTCAAAGGCTAGTGTCATTCAGTTTAATCAAATTAGTAATAATCCTATGCTAACTACAATATTACCAATAGATAGATTGGATGATTTAGTTGTATCTGATGAAATACTTGAAAGAATAAATAGAATATTAAATGAATTTAAAAATAGGAATAAGCTTAAAAGTTTTGGAATGAGTAACCGGCGAAAAGTTCTCATAGAAGGAAAACCTGGAACAGGTAAAACTTATACCGCTTCAATTATTGCTTCTGAGTTAGGGTTACCCCTTTATATAGTCCAGGTTGATAAGTTAGTAACAAAATTTATGGGAGAAACCAGTGTAAAATTACGCCAGATATTTGATATAATAGAAACTTCTATGGGAGTCTATTTTTTTGATGAATTTGACGCAATTGGTGCTGATAGAAATTTAGATAATGAAGTTGGAGAAATGCGTAGAATTCTAAATTCTTTTTTGCAATTTATTGAACAAGATACTTCTGAAAGTATAATAGTGGCTGCCACTAATAATCAAAAGTTATTAGACCAAGCGCTGTTTAGAAGATTTGATGATGTATTGCATTACCAAATGCCAACAGAAAATGAGATTAAAAGATTATACTTACACAAATTATCTGTTTTTCAAAGAAATTTTACACCTTCAAAGAATTTAATTGATGAATCTAAATTTTTAAGTCACGCAGAAATTATCAAAGTATGTGAAGATGCTATTAAGGATTCAATATTAAATGACATTAGCATATCCGAAAACATGATTATTAACTTAGTTAAGGATCGAATCACTTTATATCATGGACGGGAGGCATAAATGGCAGTTGAAAAAAAGAATATTTTTTTAGTAGATACAAATACTTCAATACCTTATGTTTCACGTTCAATGGTGGTTGGTAAGAATTTTCCTAAAAGGGAAAATGGAAGGTCACATGCTTCGTATATTGCTAAAAAATTAGAGCTGTGTTATGAAAAATCAATAACTCAAAAACAAGCTGCTGCAATAAGATATAAAGAAGGGGTATATATTGAGTTTTCTAGCTCTGTTGAATATGATTTAGCAATAAAAAGCTTAGAAAATAGAACTCAAGGGATACGCTTATTAAATGTAAAATCTGATGAAAAAGAAAAAATTGTTAGAGCGACAGTTTATATTCCGGCTGGAAAAGAACAATATTTTTTAAGTAAAGCTGAGGAGTATTTAACTAAAACTACAAAAAAAGGTTTGCCAAAGAATAATGATTTAATAAGTAGTATAGAGGACGTAAGACTTGCACTCTTAGAATCCTTTTGGATGGGAAAACATGAGAATATTCCTGATATCATTGAAGAATGGTGTGAAGTATGGATTAGATTCGAGCCAGGATATACAGAACAAGCGATTGATAATTTAAAAAGTTGTTGTTCTAGCCTAGATATTCAAATTGACAATAATAATTTAGAATTCCCTGAAAGACTTGTTTTCCTTATTAAAGCAAATAAAAATCAATTATCTAATTTGGTAAGCTGTTGCGATTATATAACTGAATTTAGAAAGGCATCAGAGCCAACTTCTTTTTTTGATGATTTAGCAGGTATTGAGCAGGAAGAATGGATTAAAGATTTATTAAATAGAACTGAATTTATTGAAAGTAATGCAAGGATATGTTTGTTAGATACTGGAGTAAGTAGTACCCATCCTTTGATTAAGCCAGTTATTGATGAGAATTCAATGAATTGTGTTAATGAACAATGGGGTATCCATGATAATTATGGACATGGAACTAAAATGGCGGGGATAGCTCTTTATAATAATTTGAAAGATACATTAAGTACAACAGATACGGTTGCTATAACTCATAAACTTGAATCAGTTAAGATATTACCTCCAAAGGGTTCAAATCTATTTGAGTTGTATGGAGCTATAACGGAGCAAGCGGTCGCATTAGCAGAAATAGCAAATCCTAATGTAGATAGAGTCATTTGTATGGCAATAACTGCTCAAAGTTTCAATACAGATGATGGAAGCCCAACATCTTGGTCAGCTTCTTTAGATAATATTACTTCTGGCGCAAATGAAAATAGTGAAAAGCGGTTAATGTTTGTTAGTGCAGGAAATGTTTCGCCTTTTGAAATAAGTGATAATAAGTATCCCGATATAAATATTTTACATAGTATAGAAAATCCAGGACAATCATGGAATGCTATAACAGTAGGTGCCTTGGTAAATGAGTTACAAGTAACTAGTAATGAATATGAGAAGTTTTCTCCTGTTGCAGATATTGGGCAGTTATCACCATATAGCTCCACTTCAGTTACTTGGAATGATAAGTGGCCAATAAAACCTGAAATTGTACTTGATGGTGGTAATATGATTACAAATGGAGTTGATTATTCAGAATGTACAGATTTATCATTGCTAACAACAAACCATCAACATTTAATAAGACCATTTTCTACAATTTGGGGAACAAGTTCTGCAACAGCAATAGCATCATGGATGGCCACACAAATATATACAGAGTACCCTGGAATTTGGCCAGAAACAGTAAGAGCTTTATTGGTTCACTCTTCGCGATGGACAAAAAACATGAAGGAACAGTTTTGTAAAGAAGATACAAAAACAAAAGGAAGAAAATTATTATTACGAAGTTGTGGGTATGGTGTTCCTGATTTAAATAAAGCAATCCAATGTGCAGGTAATTCTGTAAACTTGATTGTTGAAGGAGAATTGCAACCGTTTAAGAAAGATCATATGAATGAAATGCATTTGCACAAATTACCTTGGCCGAGAGAAGTACTACAGTCTCTAGGCGAGATTGAAGCTAGTTTGAGAGTTACCCTATCATACTTTATAGAACCTGGTCCTGGAGAAGTTGGGTGGAAGGATAAGTACAGATATCCATCATGTGGATTAAGATTTGACGTGATTAATTCAAATGAAACTTTAGAAGATTTTGAGAAGAGAGTTAATGTCAAAATGAGAGGTGAAGATAAAAAAGATAGTGGTGATGGAAGTAGTCGTGATTGGTATTTAGGTGTCGGAAACAGAGATGTTGGATCAATTCATTCTGATTTTTGTAATGATTTAGCAGTTAATTTGTGTGATGCAAATTATGTTGCAATTTATCCAGTGATTGGATGGTGGCGAGAAAGAGGATACCTTGGAAAATATAACGAAAAAGTGCGTTATTCTCTTATAATATCAATCGAAACACCAGAGACAAGTGTGGATTTATATTCACCAATAATTACACAAATAAGCACATCTACAGTAGTTGAAACAACTATAAATGTTTAGTATTTTATTTAGAGTTCTTTAATAAGAACTCTTTTTAATGTGTCCAGACATCATCAAATAATATTTGATTGTTTGGTATAATTTGGCACTCACTGAAGTGCGATACCCAGAAACGTATCATAACATAGGAATAACAACGTTTACAATAAATAACACTTGATATTTATAAAACCTAATGGACCACGTTCAAAATGATATTCGACCTTTGCGATGAGTTTGATTGATAATGTTGGTATATTAAGTATATGGATGAAGGGCTGAACTAAATACATTGAGTTTAAAGAGCGATACTCTAAAATGATATTAAAAACTGTATTGTTTCTGATTTCTAGTTCTGTCATTGCCTAGCTCATAACTCTTGCCGTAGCTAGCTCGCTTATCTTGCCTCAAAAAATGCGTGTAGTGGCTGCAGTGTTACTGCAGCCCAATAATCAT
>NZ_JAHBCL010000067.1 GCF_018390735.1 Fusibacter paucivorans | reverse complement strand
GTTGATTTTCCGATTTTGAGTTCTTTTGCTACTTCCTCGCCTGTTTTGCCAGATGAATAGTAATAATTGACAGCATCTTGTTTAAATTCTTTTGAAAATTGCTTTTGATTTTTTGTTCCCACGAGCCTTCTCCTTTTGAATTGGGTTTATTATATCTTGTATTCTAAAAAGACTCAACTTTACTTGTCCTATTTTTATACTATCATCATAAACCAAGTGCTTGTGTTATTTGCCATGTTAAAGGCAAGTAAATGACGTCGCCATATAACATTGGCGGGTATTCATCTATAATGTTTTCCCAGTTAATTAAGACGGGATCATTATAGGCAATTGTCTTTAAAGTGTCTGCAAATGTGCACGTTGACATGGCAAAAAATAGAATGATTGTTAGTGTGGTGAGCTTGAACTTCATATGATCTCCTTGTGTGATATGTGTGTATTAATGTGCCCTTTTATAATTGCTACAAGCAGTAAAACAAACCTGAAAATGAAGCGTTTCAGGTTTGACAAAACCGCTGTGAAATAAGTTGGTTGTGACATTTCTATGTTGATTGATTTATGCATTTAAAAATTCAACCATCATATGCTTTTCGCTTTCGGTAAGCGCATGTAAGTGCCCTCGCTTTTCAACTAAATACGTTTGGCAGTTTGGAATGATTTTCTCAGCTCTTGGAATCACTAAACTTGCTGGAAACAGACAATCGAGTTCGGCAGCCATTACCAGCGTCGGCGCCAAGCATTTTTTCATGTCTTCTTCATCGACGTTACTTGGCATGCCTGATTTGACCTTCACATTGTCCATAATGCATTTGACGGTCTGATACGTCAGATCATCAATGTTTTCTTCTGTTAATGCCATTGGCAAAATACACTTGATTAAATACGATTTTTTACCGGTCAGTGTGTATTGAACCATAGGAACAGCCATTTGCATGCTCTTTATGGACAATGCATTGTTAATACCTGATGGAATATGTAATATGACGCGTTCAACCTTTTCTGGCGCATAGCACATTAGTTTTGCGAAGATCCCCGCACCAAATGAGCCCGCACAGCAAAGCATTTGCGTAAAGCCCAATGCACCAATCACGTCACTCGCCCACTTCCCATAGTCATAGCCCTTTGCAGACAGTGAAACTTCATCACTTTTGCCCGGGTGACCAATGATGTCAACGGCATAGACCTGAAATTCACTCAGAAGATAATCACTGAAACACAAATTATGCGCAGTTGTCGAATTGCCGCCATGCAGTAAAAACAGCGGCTTTCCAGCATCATTCCCTATTTTCACCACATGCGTTTTGCCAAAGGATGTATTCACAAAAATATCTTCATAAGGCATGCCTAAGCTTTTCATTTGCTCATCATAGAGAGAAAGAACGATTGCTTTACTGTTGCTTTTTTTGTAGATGGTTGTCATGGGTTCACCTCGATTCGTATAGGGTTTGCATCGTACTTAATCTTAAAATTACATAATAACAATAATAATATATAATTGAATATAATGCACCCCCTTTGTCAAGACACGAAGTTTATCTAGTATACTCAAAGACACGAATATCAAACTTTTTTTGCATTTCTACTGACAAGTATTAGCTGGTTTAGGCGACGGTTTAATTTCAAAACTATATTTAATTGATTTCAGCAATTGATTTTATGCTAATACTACCAATATTATTTCTTGGTACTTCCATATAAACATTTGTTTTATTATCTTTTGATTGAACTGCTAATGTAATATGATTTTTGAACTCATATATTTCATCACAATTATAGAAATGTCCATTATTTAAATATACCTTAAACTCTAGTTTTAAATATTCTCTTCTCATGATCAGATTTAAAAATAAAACTGATGCAGTACTCATTAAAATAGCAGATAAGATAAATATTAATGTAAAAAAAACAATTAAAAGATTTTGGTCTGTGTTATTAGCTTTATAAATATTTAAACTAATTATTAAATATGTTGATGAACCAAACGAAAGCGTCAGAACAACAAGCCACTTCTTAACACGATTTTTATAGTCAATATTTAAAACTGATAATCCCTTGATTAATGCGACAGTTATTAGAGTACTTAATAACAAAATTAAAAACAGTTTTTTTTGGGAAATATCAGCAATGCCGTTAACGTCTCTAGTTAAATAATTGATTTCTAAAAAGAAAATTACTAAAGTTAATGATAATGATATTAAAATTGAATTTAATAATTTTCCAAATGATCGATTTTGGTATCGTTGACTAATTTTGTTACTCTTTCTAATTCCTCCATAAGGCTTTATTATAGAAAATGTACTGATTAATGCAGGAATTATTACAATAATCTTTGAAACTAATTCTATAAATAAAATGATTTTATTTTCCATACTACCTCACAAAAAACTGTTGTTTAACGTTTTGTCCGCGATTCTACATGCTTCTGAGCTTCGTTTGTTTATTGCAGCAATCGTTTCTATCCTTACTGAATTTTTCTTTCAACATGGATTTGAAGTCTATGTGCTTAATCCCTTCACAACCAGTCTTAGAAAATCTAAATCACTTCGTAAAAACAAAACTGATCCACTGGATACACACCGTATTGTACATGCTTTTACACACAAATGCCCACACCTTTTGTGCCTGCTGAAATTGTATTCGAAAAGCTCCATTTCCTCGCCAGATAGTACGATGGTTTGGATACTACTTATCAAGAATTGGTTGTTAGGATGCACACACTTGTTGATCTCGTCTATCCAAATTTTAATCATGTCTTTTTTAGTGTTAGATGCAAAAGCACAATTCGCTTTTTTCTTGTCTTTCCGACGCCTCAAAGTGTGTTAAATGCCTCTGTTGATGAGATTATTCGTTCCTTTCACTCATCTAAAAGAACGAATGCTTGGCACATAGACAAAGCCTATAAGATCATTGATGCTGTCAAGCACGGCTCTGTCGCACATTCGGCACAAGTTCCAATGCTTTCATACTATGCAGAACTCATTCTGCACATGCAAGACACACTAAACGATATTTGTACTCAAATGAACACAGTTGCGATATAATCCCCTTATTACGAACTTTTGACATCCATTCCAGGAATCGGTGAAGTAATAGCTTTGATCATACTATCTGAAATCGGCGATATTAGCCGTTTTCCTTCTAAGAAACAATTGACTGCTTTTGCCGGCCTTGATACGTTAGTCTTTCAATCTGGTAAATATCTAGCGCGTAGCGGTAAAATATCTAAACGCGGCACGCCCTATCTTAGAAAAGTACTTTATATGACTGTAACTGCTGGTATTAGCAATCAATCAACAGGGACTTCAAACAAGGTCCTCAGAGATTTTTATGACCATTTGCTTGAACAGGGAAAAACTAAACGCGTAGCATTTACCGCAACATCATGCAAACTTTTAAGGATTATTTTTGGCATATTGAAGAGCAATACTACATTTATAAGTCAATCATAGCATATTCTTAAAGTCTCAGACACGAGGCTTATTTACTATGCTCAAAAACACGAATATCAAGCTTTTTTACATTTTACTGACAAGTATTAGCTGGTTTAAGCGAAGCAAATCATTTCTTTAGAAAAAAATTTATATCGGCTTCATTAATTAAACTAATTAGAGCTGTAGGATTTGTACTTGAAGCACTATATGTAGGATCTTCTAAAAAGGAATTATTTAAAAAGTCATCAATATAAAGTACAAACAAATTTAAATCTATTGATTCATTAATTTTATCTATACTTTTAATTGTAATGCTTAGTTTATGATAAAAAGCAGCAAGTATCATTGCTATAGATATTTGAAATTTATAGTTTCTATTTGAAATGCCATAAATCTCTTTAGAAAATGGATACTCGTAATAATCACTTAATGAAATAAGAAATTTATTGAAAGAATCAAACATCAATGTGAGTTTACGATAGTTGGTTTGAAATTCTTCAAAATTCTCTTTTTGCAACTCTGCTTTTTCTTTCATGAAATGTTCTGCATATTGAGGAGATTTCGAAATCTCACTTTTTATTCCAGTTTCTAAAATGCTTAGTACTACGAAAATACTTTCTTGCAATTTTTTCTTCTGAATTCTATCTCGAGTAACATTGTATGCCTTTGATAAGTACATAGACGGTTCTTTATATAATTTATTTGAAAACCTATTTACATATTGATTAATTTCAGAATTATAAACTGCATGTCTGATTTCTTGAGGTGTTAATGGTTTTGTTCCTTTATTATATCTACTAAAAATTTCAATCTCAAATTCATCACCAGGAAAATCTTTAAATAATATCATTGATATTTCTTTACTGATAAATTTTCTTTTTTCATCCATATCAAAACTTTTATAGTTTTTATCATCGTAATTTTTTAATATAGTTAATCCTTCTAATGCAAATTTATTATTATAAAATCGATAAAACGCTCTCAACCTATGTTGCCCATCTATAACATTCATAACTTGTACACCATTTAATAATGAATTCGCCAAAAATATTGGTGGAATTGGTATCCCTACTAATATAGATTCAATTAAAGAACTTTCATCTTTTATCGTAGATCTATAATCTCTTTGATAATCAGGTTCAATAATTATTGAATCGTTATATTTTAATATCTCATCATCAGTTAATTCTTCTTGAATCTCTTGTAACTCAAAACCATTTCTTATTCTTTCAACTAAAACTTGAATTGATAAATTCTGTTCCTTCGGATTAATTATATATTGTAATTTTTCTGTCATTCCTAGTAATCCTCCTCTTGAAATTCAATTATATTTCTTTTAGCAATAATATCTTTAACTACATAACTTAATTCTGGATAAAGGTGAGAAAAACCAATTCCCATATTGAAAATTGAAGTAAGTATTTTCCTTTTGCTATCTGGCTCTATGATGATTTTTTTTAGAATTTCATCGTCACCTACATTTTCTAACGGTTCATCACCATCTTCAAATTTTACAAAAAGACCATTTTGAGCATTAATTCTATGATTCATTTTTCTTGCTTGGATTGCTATTGGACCATCAACGTTCAGTGGAATTTTATCAAATGTTGTTATTACATCAGAATATTTAGCAAATTTTCGATTTAATTCATATGGATTCAAAAAATATACTTCTGAATTTGAAATATTTTCATCATTTACTAATTGAAAAGCATTTTCTACTGAGAACATTAATGAAATGATATGTGCTCTACTAAAATCTAATAAATACGTTGGCAGTCCATAATGTTGAGCATAGATCATCCATTCAATATCATTGATAATATCCCCAGGTTTCTCTATGTAATTATATGAATTGATTTTAAATTCATCCAAATAGTAACATAATAGTTTTTTTGAATATTTTCTTTTCTTGTTCTCATCAAATCTTAATCCTGATGGTAATAAGCTATATTCCTTTGTTTGCCCTCTTGATAAACAAAAGTTTTTATCTAAGTCCTCAACAAATTCCATATATTCACTTAGTGATTTTATTTTTACTATTTCCATTTATCCTCTCCTATGATTTATTTAGCCTAACGCCAGTATTACCGCCTTATCACGTAAATAAGGTAAATATATCAGAATTCACGTAATATTACATAAATACATACTATACTACTCCTTAGAATTTATAACTTCCAATAAATATGCCATGCCCATGTGGTCTGATTATTCAGAAAACAATAATATTTATGTAAAGTAAATCATACTAAAACTGATGATAGTATAAAAATAGGACAAGTAAAGTTGAGTCTTTTTAGAATACAAGATATAATAAACCCAATTCAAAAGGAGAAGGCTCATGGGAACAAAAAATCAAAAGCAATTTTCAAAAGA
>NZ_JAHBCL010000066.1 GCF_018390735.1 Fusibacter paucivorans | reverse complement strand
TCTTTTGAAAATTGCTTTTGATTTTTTGTTCCCATGAGCCTTCTCCTTTTGAATTGGGTTTATTATATCTTGTATTCTAAAAAGACTCAACTTTACTTGTCCTATTTTTATACTATCATCAACCAGCATCTAGTACGCGGTTTTCTTCAAAAGGTTTATCGGTCCATCCTATCGGCTTTATAAAGTACCGTACATCCGAACTCAAATCTATACTGCCTATTGAATGCTCCGTAAATTTGTCTTTAAAGTGTCTTGTTATGTCTAACTTTGGTTTCTTTTCTTTCTCCTGTGGATTAACTTTCATATAATCATCAATATCTCTTATTATCGAATCTAACTCAAGTTTACTTAATGGCTTACTGCTTACAGTGTATAGGTCGTTCAAAGCCTTATCAAGCATATGTGTATCTGTTACTTCAATACCCCATTCATGATTCATAGATAAGCCCCTTACAGTAAAATTAGCAGATGTAATTATTCCTGCAAATGGCTGATTTTTCTTCAACGCAATATAGAGCTTACCGTGAAGAGCATTATCGACTCGTATTTCAAAATCTACTGAGTTTTGCATACATGATATGCAAAATGAATGAAGAGTATTAGCCTTCTTGAATAAATCAGGTGAATTATCCTTTAGCGTTGTTATCAAAGTGATTTTACTAACACCTATAATTGAAATATCATGTATGAACTCATCAAAACTCTCAGTTAAAAACGGACTCACTAAAACAAGATGGTCAGCAGATGTCAGCATACTTTGAATGCATATATTGTGATTAGTTGATATGTTATCAATTAACTTCATCTTTCCTCCTACTGCAACTCAATGGAATGCTCTCTATATGCATCCATATACTTATCAATAAATCCATCAATATCTTCTATTGGAAAACCTGCATTTTGAGCAATCTCTCTTAATATCAGATATGAATGATGTTCTTTGCCACCCTTTATATATTGACCAATTGACTGAGCCAGAACCATTTGAGTATTAAAGTCCAAGTTCGCAGTCATACCATATTGATAGTTACATGCCAACCCTGACGAAACAGATTTGCTTAGAATTACAGGTGGTAACTTCTTATCATCCTGTAAAGTACTCATGATTGTGATGTCAAAAACCTTCTTATCAATTTCCAACCAAGAGTGGTCAAATACAAAGTCAGCTATACCCACTTCTCCGGTCTTAATTACCGGTTTATATCCCTGTTCAACTAATAACATATATAATACTGCTGAAATCATATGACAACCACCTTGAAATTGGTGCTCAACAATAAAATCATAGGCTCCTAACATGATTGTCTTTACTCCAACCTCACAGTCACTTATATCAATACCATGTCTCCATGTTGTTTCCCAATTAAGGCAACACTTCTTGTATTTCTTGCCACTGCCACATGGACACGATTCATTCCTACCTATACTCATACAATTATCCTCCTACTATTAGCTACTCCAAAGCACTTCACAAATCAACAATTCATGAATCACAAGCCTAACTCCACTGTAAACTTTATTCGTAAAAGTCATATACATATATTCCCTATCATTCAACACTCTCCAAGGATATACAATTTGACCATCGGATCCAAGAATTATACTTTCACTTAACCTGCTTCCTACTTCAGGGATAACATCTGATACAACACCACTATTAAATTTATCCAATTCTTCTTCTGAAGCATCATATATGAATTTGTAGTTAAAGTGCTCAGGTTCCTCCATGAAAATATCACTCATTTCATATGCAATATGACCTATTGCTAATTTTTTTAGTACTATTTCAATACTCTCATAATCATAGGTAACTTGAACCTTACCATCTGATAACAATTCAAACTCACTCTCAATTTTTTGTTTTAAACTAGGGTTCTTATGTAATTCTTTAGCTGTTTCCTCACTTATTTCGTAATCACATAAAAGATACTTTTTCAAATACTCGAGATAGTGAATCAAGTACTGCTCATGTCTTGAAAACTTGTTATTACAAGCTAAACATGCTGGGAGTATCTGAAAATCCATATTTTCAATTTCCTCAAAAAAACCCTTTGTAGGTAAATGTTCTCTTGTGTCAGCTACTTCACCGCAATATACACATAGACTATTAATGCTCTTACTTTTAAAAATATAAGGTTTCTTTTTCTCATCACCATAATACTTATTTTTGTTATTTTTTATTCCGTAAATATCATTCATAATTGACCTCTTATCTTAACTAGTAAAGCTTTATCAATTTAAGATGTTCACTATCTTCGAGTCCTCTTATATCTTCTTCAAACTCTGAAAAAGTCTGCTCACTCACTGCAATACACAGTAAATCAGTTGCTCTGCTCATGCCAACATATCCAATTCTTAATGAGCTTCTTTCATAAGCATCGAATTTCCCCTTCTTCTTACCAAACATTCTTGTGAATATTCGATTTAAGTCTGTTTTCTTATGATATAACGATTCTAGGTACAAGGTTGCAGTATGCGTTTCACCCTTTACTCCATGTACTGTATCTATGCTTATACTAACCCCATCTTTGCTAATACGATTTTCGCACGATTCATTGAAATTCAACTCTATTCCATCCGCCTTAAAATGCTTCAAGAAATCAGCTTCATCAATACTTTCTTCTTCTACTACTTTTGATATGCAACCAAATAAAAATTGTCCTATTTCACTATATACATCCACATCATTATTTAGAATTCTTCTAGTCCAAGGAGTCACAGTTGTTCTGAGCTTTATCAAATCCTCTTCAAACTTATTTTCAACAGTTTTCTTTAATGACTTAGAGCTAACCCTAGAACCTTCAACTTCAAAATCAATAGAATTTAAGAATTTAACACAAAATTCAATTATTCCTTTATAAATATTACCTGCAGACTTTCTGTGTTTAAGAGTTTCATTTAGAATACCGATAAAATTCAAGTTTGAATGTTTCTTCTCTACTTTCTTTTTACTTGAAAAGTCAGGGTAATATGAGTTAACAGTAAGGTGCTCAGGAGCCTCTTTAAAACCTACCCACCCACACGCTTTAAATGGATACTTTGCATCTGATAATTGGTATTCATCAATAATGCTAATATATTTATCTATGACACTACCGATTGTATCCTCATTATAGAGAATCAAATGAGGTACAAAACCTTTAGCACCATCAACAGCAATTAATGGCTTATCACTCTCACTCGTTCTCATTAAACTTATAAAATCTGCAATTGGTTGGTTAAATCTCATACTCTTTGTAATCTCTAACTTTTCGCCTTTTATCTGTATATCTCCATCCGAAACATTACTTGAGTCATATATTGCCTGATTAGCATCACCAAATCTTTGAAGAACAACATCATCGTTAAAAGCTAAGTTCACAATCTCATTTTGTAAAGAGCTATTATCCTGAGTCTCATCAATAAATACATACTTAAATCTCGATGATAAGTAGTTCCTTATCTCAGGGAAGGAAGTAAGATAAATTTGAGATAGCAAATATACATCACTATACTTTAATACTCCTTTGGCTAACATTTCATCGTGAAACAATCCATAAAATAGTTTATACAAATCCTTCTTGCTGTCTTTAACTACTGTTTTACCAGATTTACTAAAGAAAAATTCACCATTATATGATAATTGAACACCTTTCAGATATTTAAACTTTAAATCATATTGAATCCTGTTTTGCTCTTTTTTACTCAACCCTGAATCTATCTTTTCAATATCATCCTTCACCCGAAAGTAAATCTTTTTGCCTAAATCACTCCACGGCATGAATTTACTTCTTAACACTCGATAATACACATCGTCATCAACCACAGCAATATTAGATTCATAAATTTGCTTGTAGTATGGAGTAGCACAGAATTTACTATAAAACGAATGAATCGTACCAAAGTAATTTGGATATTGAAAAAGGATATCACTTTTACTACCTAATTTCTCCTTTATCTCATTTACAGCTACATTAGTATGAGTCATAACGCATATGCCTTTTCCATCGTCTAATGGCAACGAATCTAGCATAAGCGTCAACTTCGCTAATAGAGCTGTTGTTTTACCACTCCCTGGGCAGGCAATAACATCAATACTCTTATCCATACATTGAATAATAGGAACTTTTTCGTCCTCATCAAATGAGCACCCATCAGGTAACAATATCTTTTCAGCCTTCTTAATATCATCCTTGGAAATGCAAATATAATTACTCATCTGCACCTCCTACATTTCTGCATACATTATCAATTGCATCTACTAAGAATTTTAGTTTTTCATCAGACACTATGATTGGCTTCACCTTCTCAGATGAATTCAATAGCAACTCACCTAAGTATTGAGCAGCAACAGCTTTTGATGCACGTTTCTCTAGCAAATCCTCATAAATTAAATATGCAATCTTATCTTCACTCTCACCCGATACTTCCCAATCAGCAATTGATTTCTTAGCCTCATCTAGCTCATAGGTTAAGTCAATTTCTGTTATCAGTTCTTCATTATTTTTAATCATTTTTGATACTCTAATTGCGCATAGCATATATGCCCTTAACCCACTTAATGCTATGTCATACTCAAGGGTCCAATTGTTCAAATAGACTTCAACTGTATCAGTTGAATATTTCTTAAGCTTATTCTCACGTATAGTTTTCTTATATAAAGCAAAATCATCAACTTCCTCAAGTGAATCTTCTATGCGCTTTTTTAATCCATGATGTTTCGTGAAATTATCAATATTGTTTTCCTTTTTCACAGTTGTTATAGCTCTATCTTTAGAAGAAAAGAATGTTTCATCAAAAGATTCTAATGTAATAGAGAACTCACTTGCAATTTCAGTTCTTTTATCTTTAGGCAACCTATACACAATATATTCGTGTTCAGGATTTCCCACTTGCGGCTTAACATCCAAATCAGTAATTATTGACACGGGTATTCCAAAGCACTTGCCATCACTTCTGTTATAGATATTTGAGTATCTTAAAAATGCTGTGTTGCCAATATTAACTACAGAAACACCGTATTTATGTAATGGCTTATCCAATAAATCAGCTAAGATTGGAACTAATAGGTTTTCCGAGTCTCCTTCTACGAAAATCACACCTTTGGCAAAAAACAGATTGGCCTTTGTAGCATCTAAGAATCTTTCAAGAAACTTATAATCACCTGAACTAAGTAATGTATACTCACTCCCCATCGGATATGCTGTTTTATCTTTGCACAAAATTATGTTTTCAAGCTTTATTACTGAAGCAAGCGTTATGCTATGAGTTGTAATTATATATTGAGCATTTGCATTTGAACTTTCTTGTAATGATTTTATCAATCTCAACTGTGCTTGCGGATGTAAATGAGCTTCAATTTCTTCAATTAATGCTATATTATAACTTTTCTCAATTTCAAATAATAACAGTTCTAGTGCTATAAATAATTGATTTAGGGTACCCAATCCAACTTTGTTTTCATCTACGTTTAAACTAAGTTTCCTCAAGATAGAAGACAACTCGTTCCTACTTACATCAACAAATGACTTGTAATTATTTTCATCAAAACTTGTACCCATAAAACTCTGTAATGTTTTATCAATAAATCCAGTAATAGCTTTTGCTCCTGGTTCATTTTGCTCTATATCAAAAACTTCATCCTCATCCAAATTATCTTTCTCAAAGAAGCTTTTAACTCTATGGTTAGCAACCTTAAAGTATCGTTCTAAAACATGACTTTTTTCTTTCTTCTCAAATAACTGATGTTTTCCTAATACCTGTGCTAGCCTTGACCTATACCCGGGTGTAAGCTCATTTTCAGCATCTCTTAATGGCTTTAGATATGTTGCTCTAAGTAGGTCTGCAGCATCAAACCTTACACCTAAATCACCAACACCAGCTGTAATTGAAGATATTACTCTTCCATTTTTTTCTTTAGCATTTAACTGAACCTTTAGTTCAACTTGTCCATCCTGATCAAAGTTGATGAACTCCAAAAACATTCCTGACTGTGTATCTGTTTATGGTAATCTAAAAATACAATGAATGGCAGACAAAAATACAAAAAAATAATTGCCAGTACAATCTCAATCTTATACCCTTGAAGTGACCAAACTTTAAGGAGGAAAGGACGTGCT
>NZ_JAHBCL010000065.1 GCF_018390735.1 Fusibacter paucivorans | reverse complement strand
CTCAATACATATATGCTACATGTATTGTAACAAATGACTACGGCAAAACAAGTGATCTATTTCATCGTGGCATTGACAAAGACAAAGAGCAAGGCAAAGTCAAATCACGTGGGCTAAAACAACATATTTCCCGCTGACAGAGCGTATTGTAACAGAATCATTTGGCTGGAAAATTGCTTATTCAAGCAATATCGGTATTATTCTAGACACAAATGACTGTGCCATTGCAGATGATGGTAATTTCATCGGCAAGTATAAAGTACGTTATTTCAATACAAATGCATCTGAAGATATTATTTATGAAACCATTTCTGATACAATAGCTTTTAAAGCAGCTTATGATTATAAAGGTATTCCTGCTGAAGACATTGGTGCGGAGTGGGTTGGTTATTTTGATTTCGACCGTACATCCACTAAAATGATCAATATGGACTATAGCCATGCGAGTGTCATGCTTTATATAGACGGTAAGCCCATAGAAGAGGGCGCCTACACCTTTACAAAAGGGCGCCATAAGATTACCTGCTATTTAGCCAATGACTGGCATACGGCAAATTTATTTGTTACCTTTAATACACCGACGACAGCATTATCAACGTCAGAATTAACGACGCTGTTAACTGATCTCGCATCTGAGACAACGGCGATTAATTACGTTGGCATTTATGAAAGTAAAGATAACCATACGGTAACCGTAAATTTAGAAAATTATGATACGGATGTCATTCTGTTTTTAAGCTCATATCGCGCTCTGCAATGGCAAATTTTGAATCCAAATAATATTAAAATCAAAGCGGTTGTTTACAGCTGTCATTTAGACGGCGTTAGCGTCGATACAACGAATCTAGGCAATACACCAATTATTAAATATGACGGTCTGATCAACACATTTGAAATTTACCCGCTTTATCAAAAGGTTGGCCACAGTTATCACGTCGAGTATGATACGTTTCTAGACTTAAACCAACAAATTAAAGCATTGACAGGCTATCCATTAGATGGATTCACGGGAGAATATGCAACCGAAAGCCTTTCTGCACCGGAAGTCGTATTGGATGATGCTGAATATGAAGCAATTAACAACGCCTATGATACCTTAAATGCATTGTTGGCTAAAGATCCCCAAAGACCTGACAATCTCTTTGGAGATGCCAGCATTGACCATTCATGGGCACATTTTCAGTCAGATGCAATTAAAGCCTCACCTAATGCCTATACCGCATATTTCTTTAATACAAATACTCCCGATGATATTAAGGGCATTGAAACGGTCGATCAGCTGTCCATTGATGAAAGTGGTAAATTACTTTATGGTATCCCATATAATGATCTTGGAATCTATTATGTCACATCCAAAACATTTGATGCCAAAACGACACAGAACATACATGTAGAGGAAAGCTGGGCTTTTATTCGTATTCTGGTTGACGGAAAAGTCGTCTATTCCTCATGGGAACATTACGGCGGCAACTTTGAACTCACTTTTGAAAAGGGAACACATTTGATCGAGTGTGAGTTCATCAATGATTGGCATACAGCAGAATTTCAAGTAGATTTTTAGTATAAATCGAAGTGGCATTGGACATCCTTGTATAATAAAAATGTCGATTTAAATAAAGTGCCTGTTCAACTCATAAGTTTGTGCACACACGATAGGAGATTCACAAAATGGTCAAAACATACAAATACGGCAAGCATCTTTCACAAGTTGGCGACTTGTATTTACCTGACCATGACTGTTTAGGTACAATTTGCTTGTTCCATGGCGGCTTTTGGAAAATGCCCTATGATCGCTTCCAGTTAAATGATATTTCAACGGCTCTTGTTCATATGGGATATGCTGTTTGGAACATTGAATATCGGAGAACTGGGGAAGTCGAAAGCTATTGGAAAGATCCTTTCGAGGATGCAATTTTGTCATTTAAATATCTAAAACAGTTAAAAACAGAAAACCCACATATGAATGTGGAGCACATTACCGTGGCAGGACATTCTGCTGGTGGCCATTTGGCACTATGGCTCAGTTCGCAAAATACAGGTATCCTGAACGCTCATTATATAGGTATGGCACCAATTCTTGATTTAGAAACAGCGTACCATGAAGAAGCGGGCGGCGATTCTGTCTTCCAGCTCCTGCACGGTATGCCGCTAGATTATCCTGAACGATACAAGTATGGTTCACCAATAGAGCAAATCGAAATGGCGCAGAATCAACTTATTCTTCATGGTGTTCATGATGAAGCTGTTCCCCTTGAATGGAGTAGAGCGTATATAAAAAAAGCCGCCAATATGGGGAAAGACTTTAAACTCATTGAAATTGACAACTGCGACCATATGGCTTTTGTTAACCCTGATAGTAACGCTTTTAAGGTCTTTATCAATTGTTTGTCAAAATAATGCAAAGTCATTTATAATGATCTTGAAGGATTAAAAATTAAACGGTGACAACTATGTTAGGGCGTATCAAAAATTCAAAAAAACTGCGTTAAGTTTTATAGCACTTTATGACAATAACTTGCTTTTATGACATCCTGAATAATGTACATAACATTTAACTAAGGTGGTGAGCATTTTGTGCATCAACAAAAAGAGAAAAAATGAAGTTTGGCGCCATGCAAGCCAGTAAAATCAGCGACACTTGCATGGTGTAAATCCGTCGCTTTAAACCATACTGGCTTTTCAATTTGATCGCAACTATCAAGGAGGAAGCCAACATGAAATACCAAAATGCCAAATTAATTCTCCCCCCGGATTTACTGGCCGAATTACAGGAATACTTACAGGGTGAGTACCTGTACATTCCGGCTAAGAAAGAACAGCGGAAAGCATGGGGTGAACGTTCAGGCTATCGCCAAAAAATTGATGCGAGAAATCGAAAGATCGTGGAAGTCTATAACGACGGCGTTGCCATTGAAGAGATTGCAAAAACGTTTTTTCTTTCGGTTGCTTCCATTCAGAAAATTATATACCGACGCTAAAAGAGTGGGCTGTCTTTTGACAGCCCTTTTCTTTTAAAAATTATTTAGGTGAAATTTATGGATGAAAATTATATGGGTGCATATCATTTTTAAGAATCTTGAAAAAATTTACCTTTTTAAAAAACAAACCAGAAGTGTTTAATCCGTTGAGCTCTGATTTTCAGTCTGATACAGTTATAAATAGCAAAGATATCTAATGAAAAAGAGGAATACAACATGATGGAAAAGATAGACATGGCGGGTACAAGCGAGGTTTTTGCGGGTTTCGCCGAAATAGACATTACGCCTTCTGACTTTCGCAAATGCGAATTGATCGGCTTTAATCGATTAGACAGTTTCGCTCGCGGCATACTGCATCCCTTAAAGGCACAAGTGCTCATTTTAAAGGCCAGCAATCAAACTTACTGTCTCGTCACAGTGGATACACTGAGTTTTTCGACAGCTTTAACTGACCAGCTTCGCGACAGCATAGCTGAGCAGCTTCACGGCCGCCGCAAAGACATTATGGTGTGTTTTTCACACACCCATGCGGCGCCGGATGCCGCTGCCAATAATGCCGCGTACTTTATGTTTGCCAAGCAGAAGATTATAGCAGCAGTTGATCTGGCATCTCAAACGACTTTTCCTATTAAAGCAGCGTGGGGGATTGCAGAAAACACCATTGGCATCAATCGGCGTTCAGATGCAGATGCCACCGATCCGCGCATCGGCATTTTAAAAATCAGCAATGCCGCGACAGATGAAACACAACTGCTGTTGCTGCGTGTAACTGCGCATGCCAATGTGCTTTCAAGTGACAATTATTTGATTTCATCAGATTATTTTGGCCCGACGAGAGCACTGCTTGAAGAAACATACCACTGTAAGGTAATGATGACCCAAGGTGCATCCGGCGATGTCATCTCGAAATACCGCCAAGAGAATGCTGACTTTCTTGAAAAACACCCATTAGAAGCAGCGAAAATCGTACACGATGAAGCAGCTAAAAAATTAATTTTTAATGAAAGTATTGAGGCACTTAACAAAAATGCAGCAGCTATTAAAAGTGCTGTTGCCGCTGTCTACGATGAAATAGAGCCGACTGCCATCCATAAACTGTCCATGCACTCAGGGACACTGACTTTTAAGGCAGATGTTCCCACACTCGAAAGGGCACAGACAATCGCAGCAGAGGCTGCATTCGCGGGTATTGACGGCAGTGATTGGCTTGAAGAAGTCAAATCATTGAATACCAAGGGCATTCAAACACAAACGTCTCAAAGAGAAGCACAGTTTCTGGCAGTCAATAACGGTTGCCTTTGCGGCATTGCCGATGAAGCCATGTGTGAAACTGCTATTGACATCAAAGAACGGGCGCAGGATGATTTTATCTTCTTTGGCGGTTATACCAACGGATATGAAGGCTATTTGCCGACAGCAGCGGCATACGACAAAGGCGGCTATGAAGTACTGTGGTCTAACCTGATTTATTATAAATACTATCATCGCGTCATGCCGTTTAACCGCGATACGGCAGACCACTTGGCAAAACAGATTGTACAGATATGGCAGCGTATTCTGACATCTTAAAAAGCCCATATGACGATTTCATTTCGGTATGATGACATTGCCTCAGCGATTTAAATATTTTGTTATAATGATAAAGGAGTACACTGCAAGTACTTAACGTCACACAAAAGAGGTCCCTATGAAAACAAAAAAAGTCATCATCGTTCTTATCCTTTGTATCGCCGTGCTGTTTAATCCGGTGTATGCAAAACCTGTATTGACCCAAGATGAAGCGATCGTCAGCATCGCAGCAGTGAATTTTAGAGTCGTTTTTGACATCATTGATGATCTTGAAAAAGATCTAGTAGAGAATGACAGATACCGGCAATTAAGTCAGGATGCCATAACCGAAATATTACGCGACGCATCTGACCGATGCTTTGACATTGAGACAAGTTTCGAAAGCCTTGCAGAAATAAGACCGCAATTTAAGATAAGCATCTTTTCAATGGTTAACTACTTGGATTCACTATGGGACAAAACGGATCGCGGTGAAATGCTATCCGCAAAAGACATTGAAAACATTCACGCACTGTATGAATTAAAGAAAGCAAACAGCAGTCTAAGGCTAAGAACACTTTATCAAGTGGATCGCAATCCATTTACAGCGTTAAAAGTCCCGGAAACGGTTAACACATTTCTAAAAGCCGTTACGGCACTCCGAGCAACAGAAAGAGAACAAGCGGCTAGTGAACAGGCAGCACTCGTCAGCCGCAATACATCACTTGAAGAAACGGGTGCATTATTGCAAACTGAACTGCTAAAAACAGATTTGCCATTGCTTTGGCAAAAAACGTGGGATGACATTGGACAAGCTGACGGCGCACTGACGGATGCGCAAATAGAAGCGGTCAATTTTCTATTTCAGCCGGTTCTCGACGTGGACGACTGGTCACAGGTCAATCCTTTAAGCTGCTTTTTTACCTCTTATTATACATCAGCCAACGACATCAACTTTGCTGATTTTCTGAGGTATTTTCCCTACGAAGATGCCCTAAAAGGCATTGAAGACGTCAGTAAAGGAGATAGCTTAGCATCATTACCGGAGTATGAATTGCTTAAAAGCAATGCGAATTGGCCATTTGTGACAGATGATATTCCCGTACCCATTCACCGCTACAAAAGGGAAGTCATTGATGAAATCCTTACGGTTTATGCAAACATCACGGTAAACGATTTATCCGGCATCGGCTTTGACGAGATTATCTACCTTGAGCATACAGATGCTTATTACAATTTTACCAGCGACTTTGGGCCGGGAACTTTTCACTGCCTAAAGGGGACTGTGTCTAGTGGCGTCATTACACTCAACAGCAGCACATCAAATGACGGCGCTGTTCTGACAATTGAAAAAGTAAATGACCGTTATGTCATCAAGTCTTTTATAAAAGCGTAAAAGTATAACACCGCTGATGGCATCGGCACCTTAGATGATGAAAAGACAATCTAAACACATAACATGTGAATCGGGTAGGAGAGAAAGTTAAATAACTTTCCCGACCTCCCACAGCACCGTACGTACGGGTCTCGTATACGGCGCTTCCCAAGTTTATGCATTAACAGTTTTGTATTTGTCAGAAAAGAA
>NZ_JAHBCL010000064.1 GCF_018390735.1 Fusibacter paucivorans | reverse complement strand
CTTTTGAAAATTGCTTTTGATTTTTTGTTCCCATGAGCCTTCTCCTTTTGAATTGGGTTTATTATATCTTGTATTCTAAAAAGACTCAACTTTACTTGTCCTATTTTTATACTATCATCAAATACTAATATTATCCATCTAATTAACTTTCTCAATACTTAATCCTACTTTCTTACCATTAACAACCAATTGGTTCTTATATCATCACTCTTAACAAAATAGTAACTGCTCCAAATCACTAACTCTAACGGAATGAATCCACTAAGATATAAATTCCCCTTATACGAAATGATTATGTTGGCTAACGTTCACGCGATTCTAGATGTTCCTCGCTTTTAACACCTCATCGGAAGGAATGTTGGGAATCGGCGTGTTCGTGATGAATTTAAAAATATATAATTATGTAAAGCTCTCGTGATTATCCTTTAATCTTTTATGTTTTCTACTCCACAACCTCATAATGTAGACAAAAAAGTAGAATGCACTTGCTATATATGAAAATATACTATATTGAACGTGAAACAGAATATTAAATCCGAAAAGTGGAATTACAAATAAAACGTAAGCTGGATATTGAAGGCTTGATAAGATATCAAAAACAAAATTTAATTTCCCTAAAGAATGTATTTCCAATTCAGAGAGAAGGTTAACTGATGCTGATAAAACTATACCCATTAACAAGATTGCGTTTACGATATTACTCTTTTCGCGAATACTAACAATGCCTTTATAAAAAAATACTACAAATATTGAAGATACTATGAAGTTCACAACTGTAATGTTCACATCAGGATATTTGATCGCTTCAAAAAAGTTAACATATAAAGAAAGTAAGTATACTATTATCATGACAATAAATTGTCTTTTCATTCTAACCTCATTTCGTGCACATTTACTGTTTAAATTTTTCACATAGCGGTTCCGCGATTTACGATGTTCCTTGCTTTTAACGCTTCAGTTTCGATCATATTATCTAAAATTGGCGATATCAGTCGTTTTCATTCAAAGAAACAATTGATTGCTTATGCTGCAACTGCTGGTATTAGCAATCGATCAACAGAGCCTTCAAATAAGGTACTCAGAGATTATTATGACCATTTGGTTGACGTGGAAATCCTAAACGCGTAGTGCTTACAGCAACATCATGTAAACTTCTAAGTTTTTTTGTATGTTGAGAAGCAATACTGTATTTTTACATCAATCATAGCATATTTTTAAAGTCTCAGGCACGAGGCTTATTTGGTATGATCAAAACACGAATAACAAACTTTTTACGTTTCTATCGACAAGTATTAGCTGGTTTAGGCGATGTTAACTTAATTTCTAATCAATTTGTGATACACACTACTTGTTTTATAAAATAATACGCCCCCAACAATAATCATCAGTAATCCAAATATTATATGAAGTGTGTTCGAAAGCATCAAATAATCTGGCATTTGATGCTCTATTAGAGAAAAATAGTTTATAACTGATCCAACTACTTGAATAGAGTATTCTTGCATTATTATAAATCCAATAATTTTTATAGTATCCCATCCTATTCCATCTATCATTTCAATATCATTATATGGATTTTTAGATAATAATTTCTTTGGATTTCCGAGTAGATAGATACTTAACAAAAGAAAAAAAGTATGTATTGTAGCTGTTGAGGTTAAATCTATATAATTTATCTCTATCACACTAAACACATTTAATATGATACTCTGTTTAATAAAATAGAGTGATTTGAATAATATGTAAAATGATAATACTACTGATATAATGCTATTAATCTTTTCTAGTTTCATAATTTCCCTTTCTTTTAAGTTAATGTTACCTAACGTTCCTTCCTTTTAACGCGGAGCGGAAAATGTGGTGCAGGCCTTGCTTCGCAAGGGCTGTGTCATTGAAAAGAGTGTCAATGAACCGTTGTGTTATATGTAGTTATTAATTTTTTCATTATATTAATTAATTGTTCTTTTCTTGCGTCCACAAGTATCTCACAACTGTAATCGCGCATACAATAACTCCGAATAGCATAATCATCATGCTTATATCAGATAAGCCGTTCTCAAAAATAGCCCAAGCTGTTTCTGATCTATCTACACCATAACTATATTCTTTGGGCCACGCTAAGTTTCTTGCACTTAATCTCAATATTGCTCCAATAATAAATGATATTATACCAATTATTGATGTTGTTCTGATTCTTTTCATTTTTTCCTCCCCAAACTAATAATTACATATAATGTTCTCTCGATTCCCGATGTTCTTCTCTTTTAACGCCTCAGATGATGGATGACTTATTCTCCAACAGTTATTACCTCATTTGTGAAAATATTGATTCTTAATAATTGACTTTCGCATTCTATAGTTGTATTAAGACCATATATTTCTATCCATTCATCACCAATTAACTTAACATAACTACTCGTAGTCAAATGACTTTCTCCAGTCATTTTATTATATCCTTCAACACCATAAATATAATTAGAATTCCCTAGCTGTTCAAAAGAATTTCCCTCTCTTGAAATATATAAATTACCTGATCCCATTGCTAAAAGTTGATATTTGATTCTGATTATCAAACCATTATCCATTATAATTTCATTATTTTGATTCCAATTCGTTTCAACTTGAGGAATGTCAGTTGTATTTATCTGTAATCCTTTTTCATTGTCAAATGAGTAATTCCAATGCAGTTCATTAATACAAATATCCCATGTTAATGGCATATAAATAATATTATTTATATACATAAAAGGACATTTTTCATAATTATGAGGTATTTCAAAATTCTTCACAACTTCAATAAAATCAGTATCAGCTGACAAAATTCTTATAGCATCTTTTTCATCTTTAATAATTGGATTGTATTTTTCATATTGGATCATCTCATGGCTACTTGTTAAAATTAACCCACCCTCTTCGTCTAATATCATACTTAACCCCGTCAGTTGATTATTTGTATATGTTAATGGCAAATATGTAATATTATTATGTATAACAAATGGATATTTTAACGAATTATTATTAATATCAATGCCATTAATATTAATTGGAAAATTAGGGAGTTGAATATCCTTTGTAATAGCAAATACACAATTTGAATTAATTAATAACATTGCAAACAACAAAACTAATAAATGTTTTTTCATAACGAATTCATCCTTTCTTCTAAAAATGCATTCTGTTATTGATTACAAAGTCATCTTTCATATAACGTTCACGCGATTCACGATCTTCTATCGTGTTTTGCCGTAGGCAATTCAGCTCAAGGCACCTGTGTTAAAATCTCTGAACACAGGTGGCAGCGCTAGATGATGTCGGGAACCGATGTGTTAGGTGTTGTATTAAATTTTGTCTTTTTTATTCCATACTAACTTTATCAATAATCTCAATAGTATTCCATAAACAAACACATTAATGAAACTATTAAAACTGACTATATCTCTAGTGTCCATCCATCTCATATTAAAATAAACAGCGATTATGAAAACCAAAATAATACTAAGGTATTTAAACGCTACGTTATCTTGTATTTTTTTAAATATCTCAGAATTGCGATTCAAAACTACATCCATTACAATATATGCTAGTGTGAATACTATTATTGCTATAATTAGGTATTTATTCATCAAACTTTCTCCAATTTAATATGTCACTTAACGTTTCCGCGATTCACGACGTCTCACTCTTTTAATGCGAAGCAGAAAAAGTGTCGCATGGCTTGCTTCACAAGGCATGTGACCTCGAGAGGAATGTTGGGAATCGGTGTGTTAGGTGAAGTACATAGCTTTTTTAATCCGCAGTTAAATGCCTAATCAATATACGTACAACTTTATTATCCTCAAATAAAAAGATTAACGCTCTCGGATCCTCCTCTTTTGTAATGAAACAATACTTATCATAATCTACAAATTTTGATGTATCTACTCTTAGCCCAGTAATTCTCATGTTACTTATAATCTCTTCATTTAATTTATCATATATTTCTTCTTTTTTTAAACCATATTCTTTCATCACATCTTCAATTGTTGAACCAATATGGATTCCTTTTGAAGTTACATATTCCTCATCTATAGCATCTATCTCAACAATTATGCAATCAGGTGAAATTTGGAAATTTTCATTATCATAAACTACTACTTCATAATCTTTATACTCTAGCAATGAGTAATACCCTTTTTCTACAATGGTCATCTCATCTTGAATTGGAATTATATTGATAGGCTCCCCCAGCATATCAACAACTTCTTGATATTTCGTACCAAATGTGATTCCTAAAATAGAGACGTCTTTATAAGTATCACCATCTTCGATGTCTGATTTATTATTCTTATTAACACTCCCTATATTATCATTAGTAATTTGCGTATGTGTACATCCTAGCATTAAAAGCGATGGTATTAATATTGTCATAACAATTTGTGTGCATTTTATTTTCATCAATGCTTCTCCTATGTATTTTACCTAACGCTCCAGCGATTCCCGATGTTCCTTCCTATTAACGCCTCAGCGGAAAAAGTGGCAAGTAGACTTGCGTCGCAAGTCTCGTAACATCAGAAGGAATGTTGGGAATCGACTTGTTAGCAGAAGTTTCGTACGGAAGCTGCCACAGAATATAAAATTCTCGAATAAATATCAGTTTCCATAAATTTTTAAGTTATCAATAGCTGCGAGTCCATTGACCTCTTTAAGTGCTGTATGTAATTCGTTACATGGAAATTCATTACATTTCCCACAATGCTCATAACCTTTTTCAGTGCAGCATCTATACCACTTGCATTCACCAAATAATGAATTTCCCTTCATCACATGACATCCTTTACATTTTCCATCTTTCATATAATCACAAATTCCGCATTCTAATCCACACAATCCAAACCTATCCATATCTAAGCCTCCAGTATATTAAGAATCATACTACAAATCCCAATTCATTTCCGTCTATGTCTAAAATAGTAAATTTTCGTGTTCCCCAGGGAGTATCAAATATTGGCTCAATTACTATAACCTTATCATTTATCGTTTCCCATAGCTCATCAACGTTTTCAACTGTAAAATTCACACGCCCACTTGGATTCACCCCTTTAACTTGACCAATAGAAAATGTCGCACCATTATCTGATAGAAAATCATAATATATCGGATTATCCAACGGCCAACAATTACCTACCTCAAAGCCTAAAACCTCTGTGTACCACTTTAGTGATCTTTCTATATCTGATACATTTAATCTAATATGTTGTAAATTTGTTTTCAATCCTATAACCTCCTTGAAATATTATGAATTTATCAGGGTATGACCAGCACGAAATTTTAGCTAACGTTCCCGCTATTCACTATCGTTCCTTCCTTTTAACGCCTCAGCGGAAAAAGTGGCACCGAGACTTGCCTCGCAAGGCATGTGACATCGAGAGGGATGTTGGGAACCGGAGTGTTATGCGAATCATTTTCCGTAATAATCATTTAATTCCTAATTATGTATTTTGATCACAAAAGAAAAACCCTTCCGGGTCATTCAGTAACTATGTCAATAAGCCTCTCCTTGACATCTAGTGTTTTAGATTGTGACAAAGCTCCATATCGTTTTACTACGATACTTTTGGATAAAGTATAAACCTTGTCAGATCTAATACATGAAGTTTTTGGAAGATAGCCCTCAATCATATCTGAATCATCAAATAAAATTTCGCGCTTCCCGCCTCTTATATTAGATGTAATAGCGATTACAATTATGTCTTCAGAAGAATTGTTATAACTGCTATTTGATAACACTAAAACAGGGCGCCTTTTTGAAGATGTCAAATCTGTAAATGGTATTGGAACTAATAATATATCTCCTTGTTTATACATTATTCCATACCTCGTCATCAATCTCATTATCCCAAAATGACATACTAGATTGGCTTGCTTCTTGTAAATCATGATTATTTTCTTTTGATTTTTTTGCTTTAATATATTCGATATAATCAAGAACTTCTGGTAATTCTTTTTCTGATAATTCATCTATCAATTTATGAACATAATCTTTTGCTGTGTTCATTATAATCACCTCTTTCTATAATTATTATACTATATTTCATTTGTCTGTAGGAAAATGTTTTGCTTAACGTTCCCGCGATTCCCGATGTTCCTTCCTTTTAACGCCTCAGCGGAAAAAGTGGCGCGGTGCTTGCCTCGCAAGCAGTGTGACATCGGAAGGAATGTTGGGAATCGGCGTGTTCGTATAATTGAAACATACCAGTTTGATCGAGGTATGTTTTTTTTGGTATATATCTCCTATCAAACTAGGCGTAGAACGATCGGCGTGTAGAGCCTCGAGCTTGTCGCATAAACTGTTCACGCTAACATTTTGTATGTATATCTCGATTAAGCTGGTTGGGCTTTTAGCCCGCATCACCGCACGAACCTGAGAAACGGCATTTTG
>NZ_JAHBCL010000063.1 GCF_018390735.1 Fusibacter paucivorans | reverse complement strand
TTATATATTACCAGTTTTGCTTCATCATGTCAACACTTTTTTTCTTCAACATTCCGCTCAATTGGTACGCCGCTTGACGCGACTTGATTATCTTACTATACTCAGATACTATCGTCAACCCCTTTTTCTGAAAAAGTTTTCGAAACTTCCGGGTACAGAAATAGTTACCCAATCACGCTATTATTAATCATCTTTTCAATTGTTTTTATCATAATTTTCAAACATCTTTCCAACCTACATGATCTAGTGTTTTCAAATTGTTTAACTACAATCACTAGATTATTATTTTTCCACATAAAAACTGACCACTTAATATTTCAGTGGTCAGTTCTAAACGCTTTATCATTATCAGTTTAGCAAATGTTCCTAGGATACCCACGTATTTATTTTACAAAAACATTTTCTTTCATTCTTTATTAAGACTGTTATTTTAAAGGTTTCATTGTAGGGAACAGCAATACATCACGGATTGATGTCGAATCTGTGAGCAGCATGATCAAACGATCAACCCCAATACCCAATCCACCTGTTGGCGGCAAACCTACTTCAAGGGCATTGACGAAGTCTTCATCCATCATTTGCGCTTCTTCATCTCCAAGTTCACGCTGTCGCAACTGTTCAACAAAACGCTCCTTTTGATCAATCGGATCGTTGAGTTCAGAGAATGCATTGGCAATTTCCCATGTATTGGCAAACGCTTCAAAACGGTTTGTTATTGCAGGATTATCCGGATTTCGTTTCGCAAGCGGTGATACCTCTACTGGATGATGCAAAACGAACGTCGGTTGCACCAAATCATTTTCACAGAACTCTTCAAATGCCAAATTAACGAGCTGTCCTTTTGTAAAATGCTTTTCAATTTCGAGGCGCAACTGCTCTTTCGCTACCTTACGTGCTTCTTCATCGGTGGTAAACGCATAAAAATCAACACCCGTTTTCTTTTCGACAAGGTCATGCATAGAAGCACGAATCCAAGGCGGTTTAAAATCAATTTTCGTTCCTTGATAGTCAACAACCGTTGTCCCATGGACAGCTTCACAGCAATAGGCGACAACATTTTCCGTAAGTTCCATCATAAAGTTGTAATCTTGATAGGCAGCATAGAGCTCTACAGCTGTATATTCAGGATTATGTTTTACAGACATGCCTTCATTTCGGAACATTTTCCCCATTTCATAAACGCGATCAAACCCGCCGACAATTAATCTTTTTAAATAGAGCTCATTGGCGATTCGCATATACATATCAATATCAAGCGTATTATGATGTGTTATAAAAGGTTTTGCAGAAGCTCCGCCCGCAATCGTACTAAGTACAGGGGTATCAACTTCAACGAAGCCTTGATCGTCAAAATATTGTTTCATCGATTTTATGATTTTTGAGCGCATTAAAAATTTGTCTTTTACCTCAGGATTCACGATCAGGTCTACATAACGCTGACGATAACGCAGTTCTTGATCCTTTAAACCATGCCATTTTTCAGGCAGTATTTGAAGTGATTTTGACAAGAGTACCACTTCTTCAGCTCGAATTGAAATCTCATCTTTTTTCGTCTTGAATACTAATCCACGAACACCAACGATATCGCCAATATCATATAATTTAAAATCCGCATAAGATTCTTCTCCTATTTCATCTTTGCGAACATATGATTGAATACGACCTTCACTATCCTGAATGTCAATAAAAGAAGCCTTTCCCATACCGCGATTGGCCATTATTCTACCAGCCACAGCCACAATTTTGCCGTCAAATGTTTCAAAATTCTCAACGATTTCTTTACTGAAGTGTGTGCGTTCATACTTTTCGATTTTAAAGGGATCTTTCCCCATTTCGCGTAACTTTGCCAGTTTTTCTCTTCTTATTTGAAGCAATTCATTTAAATTTTCTTCCATGGTTAACCTCCATCTCGTGCTACGCGTTAAAGGCCTCTGCCAATACGCGTTTCACTTCATCAACATTTGTCGTTCGATTGATTTTATTCTTATAATAGGCTGCTTGTGATATCCCTTTAAAATACCAAGCAGCATGTTTTCTCATTTCTAAAACACCGATGTGTGACCCCTTGTGCTGCAAAAGAAGTTCAAAGTGTTTAAGTGCCACAGCATGTTTTTCTGTTAGCGTAGGAGCGGGCAAATGTTTGCCTGTCTCTAAATAAGCTGCAATAGCCGCAATGAGCCACGGGTTACCTTGAACACCTCGACCAATCATAATCCCATCAACATCCGTTTGTTCTTTCATTGCAACTGCATCTTCAAGCGTAAAGACATCACCATTCCCGATAACCGGTACCGCGACACTCTTTTTGACTTTTCCCAGCCACGCCCAGTTCGCATTGCCGCTATAAAATTGATTTCTGGTCCGACCATGCACCGCTATAGCCGATATGCCTTCGGATTCTGCCATTTTTGCAAATTCCACGACATTTATATTGCCTTCATCCCATCCCAGTCTCATCTTGACAGTTACCGGTTTCTTGGAATGCTTTACTGCGGTGCTGATAATCTTTCGTGCAATCTCCGGCGACTTCATCAGCGCAGAACCCTCGCCATTATTGACGATTTTTGGCGCAGGGCACCCCATATTGATATCCAGGATGTCAAATACGCCCTCGTTGAGTTCATCCATTACAGCTTCCAGTTTCGATGAATCCGCTGTAAATATTTGCAGCGACATCGGTCTTTCAGCTTCACTGACCTGCATAAGGTATTTTGTTTTTTTATCTTTATAATAGAGCGCACTGACACTAATCATTTCAGTTACCATCAGTCCCACATTGAACTGTTTGCAGATGGTTCTAAAGGCGATATCCGTTACGCCCGCCATTGGTGCTAAAATGACATCATTGCGCGTTTTCACATTTCCTATTTGCATTTTTTTACTTTCTGATTTTTTATTCACCTTTATTGAAAACATTAAAGGCCATTCTACGCATTTCGTCTGGTTCTGTTCATCCCATAAATTATATTTAAACCATCCAGTGTTAAGAAGCGATCAACCGTGTCAATTAAATCTGATTCAGACGCAATCAGTGTCGAAAATCCTCCTGTTGCAACAACACGAATATCGCCGCCGAGCTCTTCTTTCATCTTGCGTACAATGTAATCAACACTGCCGACATAACCATAAATAATACCGGCCTGTATACTTTGCGTTGTATTCTTGCAAATAATACGATCTGGTTTGATCAGTTCAACCCTTGTTAACTTTGCGGCACGTTCATAGAGTGCATCCGACGATATTTTAATACCCGGCAATATGGCTCCACCCAGATATTCACATTTCTCATTGATTGCACAAAATGTTGTAGCCGTTCCAAAATCGACAATAATAATGGGCCCGCCGTATTTTCGAAATCCGGCAACTGCATTGACAATTCTGTCAGCGCCCACTTGCCTAGGATTATCATACTTAATATTCATACCGGTTTTAATACCCGGACCAATGACAATTGCTTCTTTTTGACAATATTTTAGTGCCATATGCTGCAATGAATACATAACATGTGGCACAACTGAAGAAATAATCACATCTTGAATATCATCAAACGACAACTTTTCATAGTCAAATAATTGCTTGATCAAAATACCGATCTCATCAGCTGATTTATTATGGTCGGTTGCCATACGCCAATGGGTGACGAGTTTGTCATCCTTAAAAACACCTAGGACAATATTTGAGTTGCCCACGTCAAATGCTAGTAGCATGAAAGAAATGCCTCCTGAACTTATTGTTAAACGTATCCGTTTATACCTCTTACTGAAACTTCGCCATAGAAGATGGCTTCTTCTTCACCGGACTCGTTGATAACGATTAAATTACCATTTTCATCAATATCTTTTGCAAATACACGTCTTTTATTGGCGCCAGCTGTCACATCAACTTCACGATCAAGCGTTGCCGATTTTCTGACCACATACTCAATTACCGTGCCGAAATCATTTTCTTCTATCAGCAGACGATAATATTTGCTGAAAATCTCTATAAATTTTACCACAATTTCTAGGCGATTGTAATCCTGTCCCCCAACGTTCTTTAAGGAAGTCGCCTTTTCTTGGATCTCAGCAGGAAATTCAATCTGATTGACGTTAATGCCAATCCCAAGTACCAAATAGTTGATATGATTGAGTTCTGCGCTCATTTCTGTCAAAATACCACATACTTTTTTGTCATCCAGTATGATGTCATTTGGCCATTTAATGAACGTGCAAAGGCCTGTTGCTGCATCAATCGCCTCACTGACAGCAGCGGCTGCAAGTAATGTCATGCGTGCTGCAAGCGTCGGCTGTATTGTTGGCTTCAACAATAAGCTCATCCATATCCCTTGTTTTTCGCCAGAAGCCCATGTGCGACCTAATCGTCCTCGTCCCAACGTTTGCGTTTCTGCAATAACAAGCGTTGATTCAAAATTTTCCTGATGTCCAAGCTCTTTGGCATACTTATTGGTTGAATCAATGGATTGCAAATAAACGACGCGTTTAATCACATCATTTCCTGATAATGCAATCTCCAGTTCGCTCTGATTCAGGTCACAGCTCTGAGAAACTAGACGATAGCCCTTATGCGGTGATGATTCAATATCATACCCTTCTTGGCGCAGCTGATTAATGATCTTCCAAACAGCCGTCCTAGAAACATTCATTATTTTACTGATCTCTTCGCCAGAAATATAGTCATGGCGATGTGTTTGCAACATTTTTATAATTTCAGTTCTCATCATTTTTCCATTTCCAAATAAATTCGATACCATTATACCATATGACAAAAGAAAAGCCACTTGTTAAGTGGCTAATTTCAAATATTTCGTGCCTTTGGCACCTGTTTTTCAATGACAACGTTCCCTTCCCGAAAGCAAACAGCATGAGACTCTAAATACGCGTACTCATTTATTGATCGCCATTGTTACTGGCATCTTAACATTTAAACTGTTCTGTTATCTGTTTTAATTCATCCGATAAATCTTTTATTTTTGTAATGATCTCAATAGTCTCTTCAGTTTTTACTTTCTGATCACCTACATGTGATGACATTTCATCGGCGACGACAGCAGTTGTGTTTATACTGTTCCGCATATCCGTCATCATTTCACTGATCTGTGCTGAAGATGCAGCTTGTTCTTCTGTAACGGCGCTTATTTCATCCACCGCTCCAGCTGCATTTTTTGAATCCGTTAAGATTTCGGTGATCTGAGATACGGTCTTTTCCGTTTCAACAACGACATTTTCGAGCATTGCAGAAGTTTTCTTAAACATATGCGACGTCTCATTTACGTCAGTCTGAATATCTTTGATAATAACGGTAATATTCTCAGCAGACTTATTGGATTGATCGGCAAGATTTCTGATCTCGCCAGCAACGACGGCAAAACCTTTTCCAGCTTCTCCTGCTCGGGCAGCTTCGATGGCCGCATTTAGAGCTAAGAGATTTGTCTGATTGGAAATCGCCATAATGGTATCCGTAATACCACCAATATCAACTGCTGATTTTTCAAGTGTTTTTATTCTGGCTTCGATCGATTCATATGATCTAAACGTCTCCTGTACCAAATCGGAAGTCTTTGCCATCATTGCTTCTCCGGCAGTTGCAAATTCAACGTTGTTTTTAATAAGGACATTTAGCTTTTCTGTATTAAGCGCTACGTTTTCTGACCCTTTCGCCATTTCTTCAACACCGTTGACAACACGTGATGACAGTTCAATATCTTCATGCGATGCAGATTTTAACTGTTGAGAGTTATCAATAATAACGCCCAGTGTTGTATTGGATGATTCAGCAGAATTAACAAGCGTGATCGTCGTATCATCTAAAATATCAGTAGATTGTTTAATGCTGCTAACAATGCCTCTGAAAGACTCAACAAGATTATTAAAGGCTTTGCCTAAATCGCCGAATTCATCATCGCGTTTCAGTATCTCTTTTTTAACATTGATACTAAAATCACCAGAAGCAACACTCGCTGCATTTTCGGAAAGGCGATTAAGCGGCGTCGTAATGTACATGGTAAGGATTGCAGACAAGATTAAAGCACCAACTGCTAACAGAACAATGACAACACCAAAGAGAACCGTAATTTGTGAAATATGTGATAACGCCTGTTTTTCCGGAACCTGCGCTACGACTCCCCACCCCAGCAAATCAATGCCATTGTAGGATGTCAAATATGCCGTTTCGTCAAATGTATAGGCCACTGTGCTGTTTTCACCACTTACAGCTTTATTAAACGGCTCATAATTTAAGAGATTCTCATTCTGTAAAATATCAGTTCGTTCCGGATTGGAATTAGCAATTAAATGTCCCGCTTGATCGACGATAACGATTTCCAAATTATCTTGAAGCGTCATTTGTTGAATAAGCATATTAAATTTATCAATCGAAATAGAAACGATTAAAACGCCATTAATATCACTGTTCCGCCTAACAGGCAATGCTTCTTTAATAACTCTTTTTACGCCATTAGGAGTTTCTACTTCTTCAACGCCCGAGAAAGCAGTATTACCAGCCATCGCTTCATCAAAATAAGGAGCTTCGAGATTGCCAATCACACCATCTGATGAAAAGACGATCTTTCCTGTTTTATCGACAACTTGAATATTTTGTAGCAAATCAAATTCATCTAAAACATTATTAAACATAGACTTTACAAGCAAGGGCTGCATGTTTTGAACATAATCGACTTTTGAGAGTATCGTTGCCATTTTGCCAATACTGTTTAAATGATTTTCAACATACTCATCAACTGTGGTTAAAACCGTCTCATTATTTGCATAGATATCATCTTGAACATATGCCTTAAACTGTGTAAAAATTAATAACCCTGTTAACAGTGACGGCAATATGATTACTGCCATTAACATAAAAGCAAATTTTCTTCCAAACTTTGATTCCATTTTGCGATTTTTATTCGACTTCGGCTTTTTTTTTGCTTTTTCTTTAACGTGCTTCTCTTTTGCCGCTTTTGTTCCCTCCGCTGCATCGTTAATCGTGGAGGCTGCCTCCTTTTCAGCAGACGCAGATTGAGCCAAAGCTGTCTCATTTGAATATTTTGATGTAAATTGGCTCTTTCCTTCCATATTATTTCCCCCTAATTGATCGTTTCCGTTCGACATTTCTCCTCCGCGCTACTTTACATAATATAACATTATACATGATTTCATCAGGGGCTTCAAATATGCATTTGCTTATACATTTTCTGTACAAGTCACTATGCAGTTATGTAATTTGTACGCTATCTCTTGAAAACAGCTGTTTTGAACCCCTTCATGCAAAAAGGAGTTGACGCGTACGTCAACTCCTTCAATTCCTTACATTTTCTTAAAATCCTGAGAATAATGACAGCATGACCCCAGCGGATACCGCCGAGCCAATAACACCTGCCACATTCGGACCCATGGCATGCATGAGCAGGAAGTTGCTTGGATTTTCTTTCT
>NZ_JAHBCL010000062.1 GCF_018390735.1 Fusibacter paucivorans | reverse complement strand
TACATTCGCATTGCGGTATGATATCACCCTACGATTATGAACTTGAATTTGTCAGTTAGTAATCATAAAAGTTGTTTAAAGATTCTACGTTTAAGTTGTCCTTTTTCTTGACAGAAGACCAGTTAAATCATTGGATCGATAAATAAAATGGTAGTCATTAATAATAGTAGAAAGAGTCTGAATTTGAGAGAGAAAATCTGGGAGTATATTCATATAAATAAATCCTTTCCTTTTTTAAAAATTGTAGCATATGGGGAGGTCTTTGCAAGTTCTTCTTTATAAGAAGTTGCGGAACGGAAGGTGAAAATGATAGTAAATGGACTTATTCTGGCAGCAGGAATGTCTAGTCGAATGGGAGAATTTAAACCATTGTTAATGATAAATAATAAAACGATGATAGAACAAAGCATTGATAGCATGCTTGCCGCAGGTGTTAAAACCATTACGCTTGTTCTCGGATACCAGGGAGATAAAATAGAGGAAGTTATTGATAGAGCAGGATATAAAAAGAAGCAGATTCAGGTTGTTTATAACCGAAATTATGCAAGTACGCAGATGCTTGATTCTGTAAAAATTGGTGTAAATAATATCAAAGGTTGTGATGCATTTTATCTTTTGCCAGGAGATATGCCGGCTATTCATCTTGATACCTTTCTAAAGGTGCGAGAAACCATGGAATATCAAAATGCAAAAATTGTATTCCCAACGATGAAAGGATATCGAAAACATCCACCGCTTATATCGACTGATTTTATTACAGATATTTTAAATTTTAAGTCAGAGGGAGGGCTTCGTGAGCTCTGGAAAGATTTCGAAAGTGAAATAATTGGTGTGCCAGTCGATGATCTGGGATGCATGATAGATGTTGATACAAAGCCTCAGTATCATTATGTTTGCCAGTATATGTATTAATGCATTATAGCATTGCTACTAAAAAAATATAGCATATATTTAAGACAATATTTACAAAATGAAAAGCAGTTGGTATAATTTCCACATACACATGAAAAGGAGTGATATGATGAAGAAAGTGAAAAAAATGCTAGCATCGACCATTATGTCATTAAAAGGAAGGCATTCCGGGAACGGATATTCCAATTTCATATGCCCAGATTCAAGTGATTGAATACTTGTTAGAAAATGAAGAACTACACCAAAATATGAAACAGATTGCAATGAGACTTGGAATTACGACCAGTAATTTTTCCAAATTGGTTAATAAGCTGGAACAAAAACAGTTGCTGGAAAAATTTCATACTGCCGATAATCGGAAAGAAGTCATCATTCAAGTAACCGAGTATGGACGACGGGTCTATCAGGAATATTCGGACTACATTTATCGAGAACATTTTTCAAAGATGTTTGAGGCAGCAAAAGACATTCCAAAAGAATGCCTTCCGCTGATTGCAGATATGCTGGGAGCTCCTTATAAAAATGCAAATTGTAAAAAGAAAGAAACCCCTGTTTTAATTCCCATTCATAAAGATTAAGAGCTAAGAAAGATAATTTTCAATATAATAGCTAGAAGTTATGTGGAAGAGTTGATTCGAATCCGTTAAGTTGATTCGGGTCAGCTCTTCTATTTTTTCCATTCGGTAGGAAAGACTATTGCGATGAATAAATAAAGCAGCAGCGGTCTGAGTTGCATTATACTGGCATTCGATGTACTTTCTGAGCGTCTCATAAAGGAATGTACTATTTTTCTCATCATATTGCTTTAATATTTTAAGTGCTGGATTTACAAATTCGGATAGATCCTTTTGATTTGGATAGTGTGACAGCAAATCATAAAAAGCAAATGCATCATAAGAAAGTATGGTATCCGACATATCCAATTTTAATGATAAATTATGTAAAAAAAGACATTGTTCAAAATAATTTCGACAGCTGAAAATATTAGTAAAATTCTGGCTTATATAAAGGTTTTTCGAGACTTTTGGAAGAAGTTCACGAAGTTTTTTCTTTTCTGTTTCTTTCAAATCGAGTGTATTAGATAATGCAATCAATGCCACAATATAACCTTTGTAATGGGTGATGTAGGCCTGAGGAAAGACAAGGCAGAGTCGTTCCAGGGCAAAACTTTCCCATTGCTTCTCATCGGATAATGTACCGCATGCAGCGACAAGACAGCACATATTCTTTGGAGGCTCTATTTTGGAAGCTTTCATTCGAATGGATATGTTTTCGAACTGCTTATCATCTAACAGATGGTAAAGTAGAATGCTCTTGAGTGATCCATGAATACCTGCAAAATCAGGATTTTTGCTTAATATATCGCTCATTACATAGCTAATGTTTGGTAGCATTTCACGTTGCATTAAATTGAGAGGTGTCTTTTCTTCGAGCATAATCGTATAGCCAATTAATGAATTATTCCAAAAAATTTTACTGCATAATTTGCTATGAGGCGAAGCCGGGCAATTTAGAATATACGAGATTGAATTAATCGGAGAAACCGTATTTGCCATGATTTCATTGACAGCAGTAATGAATTCGTAAGTACAATAACCACGCGCAATATTTTCCTTCCATAGATGATCTGTTATTTCAAAATTATCTGAATAGAGTAACACTTTAAATCCAGTATCAATTACGATGACTGGATTTTTTAGTTTCTGCGCGGCAGCATTTACAATTGTTTGCCCATTATCACCACGGATGGACATAGCAATGAGTTGTGAAAAGTCATTGGATAACTGCAGGGATTCATAAAATAATCGGTGCACATAATTGAATACAGAAGAGAGGTCTTCTGGTTGTATGATGGCAAAATTTCCGTTGGGCAAAGACTGTTTGGTAAGGGGGGTAATGGAAATTAATTGTTCTGGGAGTAAAATTTTCGGGTTAAGAGAGGATAAGTCTCCAATGTATAAAATTCCATCTTCAAAACTGTTAGCTTTTGGATCCAATAGCTGAATATCCGTAATTTTATCAACATTTGCATCACTTACAATTGTTATTTTGTAGTCAGATTTTAAGTTCTCCATGATATGTCGAAACTGCATAAAATATGCTCCTTTCCATACTGTGCAACTAGCACAAACATAACAAGATTCATTCGTTCAAAGCACCCGTTTATAACGGTATTTGGGTGTGTTAATATTATAACAAGAAACGAAAAGCCTGACAAGTCAAAGTATAAGGAGGATTTTAAAAATGAAGTATGAAAAATTGTTTCAAAAAGGAATGATTGGTAAACTTGAACTAAAGAACCGTATCGTGATGCCTGCCATGGGCGTTTCACTGGCTAGTTCTACCGGTGAAGCAAGTGATGAAATGATTCGCTATTACGAAGAACGTGCCAAAGGAGAATGCGGTCTCATTATAACGGAGATCACAAGAGTTGATGATATCTACGGTGTGGGAACTTCCAATCAATTAGCAGTAACAGATGGGAAAGACATCCCAAGACTTCAAAGACTAGCAGATGCGGTACATAAATATGATGCAAAGATATTTGTTCAGCTACATCATCCAGGAAGACAGACCTATAGTAGATTACTTGATGGAAAGCAAATCGTAGCTCCATCTGCTGTTATGTGTAATGTAGTCAAAGAAATGCCTCGAGCTCTGACTACGGAGGAATGTGAAGGCATTATGAAAGCTTTCGTAAAGGGTGCAGTTATAGCAAAGTCAGCAGGTATTGATGGAGTAGAAATTCATGCCGCACATGGCTATTTGATTGATCAGTTTTTATCTCCATATACTAACAAGAGAACGGATAAATACGGCGGAAGCTTCCATAACCGTATTCGTATCTTGGAAGAGATGATTACAGCAATCAAACATTTATGTGGTCCTGATTTCCCAATCAGTGTTCGTATCAGTGGAGACGAATTCGTAGAAGGTGGATTAAAATTAGAGGATTCCATCAAAATCGCGCGCACTCTGGAAAGCTATGGAGTCGATGCAATCAATGTTAGTTCTGGTATCTATGAATCTGGTGCAACCATTGTCGAGCCAGGCTCTTATCCACAAGGTTGGAAAAAACATTTGGCTACGGAGATACGTAAAAATGTAAAAATTCCTGTGATTGCAGTCAACAATATCAAACAGCCATGCGTAGCAGAGCAGCTCCTTGAAGAGGGAGTTTGTGATTTTATTGGAATCGGAAGAGGACAGTTAGCCGATGAAGAGTGGGCAAAGAAAGCGAAAACCGGACGCGAAGATGAAATCAGAAGCTGTATTGGATGTCTACACTGTTTTAAGACTTTAAATACAGGAAAACACATTTCATGTGCTGTTAACCCAAGAGTTGGACGAGAGCTTGAATATAAAGATTACGAAAAAGATGGAGAGAATCAAGTGGTTGCAGTAATCGGAGGCGGACCAGGCGGAATGCAGGCAGCCTTAGTATTAGCGAAACGAAATTATAAAGTAGTTCTATTTGAGAAGAGCGCTGAACTTGGTGGTACATTAAACATTGCAGATAAACCTTTATTAAAAGAAAAAATTACATTACTGAAAAACGGAATGAAAACACAAGTAGAAAAAAATAACATTGAAGTGCGCCTAGGCACCAATGCAACGGTAGAAATGGTGAAAGAATTAAATCCAGTCGGAGTTTTTGTTGCCTGTGGAGCTTCACCAGTTGTTCCGAAATTACCGGGTATTGAAAATAGCAAAGTAGTGACAGCAGAAGATGTACTTAGTGGAAAAGTAAAAGCTGTAGGAAAAGTTGCCGTGATTGGTTCCGGATTAACTGGATGTGAAACTGCTGAAACATTGGCAGAGCAAGGCCATAGCGTTTCCTTAATCGAAATGGCTAAGACAATTGGACCTGGAATATATCCATCCATTTTAATGGATTTAATGGGAAGATTCAGAAAGTTCAATCCACAGATTTTGCCAGGTCATAGACTTGCAGCGGTTACGGATAAAGGTGTACTTGTTGTTAATGTTGCAAACGGACAAAAAATGGAAGTAGAAGCAGATACGGTTGTACTTGCGCTTGGTGTTACCCCTCGCAGAGACATGGTTGCGGAATTTGAAGCTTCGTTTGATGAGGTTCGTGTTATTGGAGATGCATTAAGAGGCGGAAGTATTGTGGAAGCAGTAGCAGATGGATTTGGTAAAGCATTCGTATTTTAGTATAGTGCCGTTAAGGCGGAGGATAGGAGAGCAAATATGAAGGATTTTAAAGGAAAAGTAGCAGTAATTACCGGTGCGGGAAATGGATTTGGAGTTGAAATAGCAAAAGAATGTGCCATTCGTAATATGAAAATGGTTCTAGTTGATATTGAAGGTGAAGATGTTGAGCGCACAAAGAAATTAGTAGAGTCTATGGGTGCGGTAGCAGTTTCTCTTACAGCAGATGTAAGCCTTCTCCAAGAAGTAAAAAAGATGGTGGATATTACCATCGAAAACTTTGGACAGATTGATTTACTCTTTAATAATGCAGGTGTAGCAATTCCAGGTTATATCTGGGAGCTTCCAATGCGTGACTGGGATTGGATTGTAAGCATTAATGTCATGAGTCAGGTATATGCAATGAACCTTGCCATTCCTATCATGTTAAAGCAAGGAACTCCTTGCCATATCATTAATACAGCTTCTGTTGCAGGCCTCATTACATCAGACGGAATGCCAGCATATCATACAACAAAACATGCGTCTGTAGCACTTTCGGAAAGTGTAAGCTATGATTTGCAAAAAATAAATGCAAATATAAAGGTATCTGTGCTTTGCCCAGGATTTGTGCAAACGGATTTGCATCATTATGAAAAACATAGACCAGAACGTTTTACAGCGGTGGAAGATCCATATTATCAAAGCGATTCTTTTAAAATGCATCAGGCAATCGCAGAACATGTAGTGACCACAGGAATTCCGGTTGACAGCATTGGTATGAGCGTATTTAATGCAATTGAAGACGAAGATTTCTACATATTAACGCACCCAATTTACTCCACCTTAATCGGAAAGAGAGTAAAGGATATGTTAGAAGGAAAAGGTCCAGATTTAAAGGCACTACGTGGATAATTTTAACTTGAATGTCATTTTTTATGTGTTATAATAAAACCACAAAGATAAAAACACGTCCCGGTAGGTAGTCCGGGTGCAGCATAAGCTGTCAGTAACCTGCCTCCTTGGTTGTCCATTCTTTGTTCATCTAATTCTTTAAGGAGGGAATAAAATGGACAAAGTATGTGAAACATTGCAGGTATTGTTTGAGGAACCATTCTGGATTGGTGTATTTGAAAAAAGACAAGAAGGAAAACTTAGCGTATGTAAAGTCACATTTGGTGCAGAACCAAAAGACTACGAGGTTGAAAAATTTGTGCTTTCCAATTACTACAATCTTCGGTTTGGTCCAACTGTTGAATTTAAAATGAAGGAGAAAGAAAAAGTAAATCCAAAGCGTCGCCAAAGGGAAGTAAAAAAACAATTAAAAAACGCAACCATTGGTACAAAGTCCCAGCAGGCAATCAAGTTAGGACAAGAAGAGGTAAAACTTGATCGTAAAATAGCGTCAAAAAAACGATGTGAGGAAGAAAAAGCTTTTCAATTCGCTTTAAAACAACAGAAGAAAAATAGAGTAGAGAAATAATTGCTAAGAACTATTTCCCTCTCATTGAACCGTACGTACGGGTCGCGTATACGGCTCTACAACTTATATTCCAACTTTTCTTAGATAATAATTTAAAGGATTGAGCAAACCAGCTCCATCCTTTATTTTTGTTTCTAGCAGTGTAGGATTTATAATATAATTCACTACATCCATACTACATCTTTTGTACCAACCAAGCCTTGAGTTTGCAACTTTGAAAATGCTTTCTGCATTAAATCCATTCTTATATTTTCTATTCAAGTAAGACAGATTTCTGAAAATGGTCTTTGGCATTTTCCATTGTTTTATAACAATCACTCTTATTTTATGTCTTAGCCATTGACCAAACTCGTTCATAAATTGCTTCATCATTCCGATTCTAAAGTAATTTATCCAACCCATAACAATTTGATTTACTCTTTTTATAGTAACTGCTAAGGGTCTTGATATTGCTTTTCCTCTTTTGAGATACTCACGCAATACTTGATATAATTTCGCTTTCTTCTCATTTGTGGGCTTTACTTTCCATTCTCCACCGTTCTTCAAGAACGTGAATCCTAGATATTTACTTCTCATCGGTCTTACTACTTTGGATTTTGTTGCATTCACTCTCAGAAATAACTTTCTTTCTATCCAACTAGATATTGAAGTCATAACCCTATTTGCTGCAACTTCACTTCTCGTGAATATCAGCACATCGTCTGCGTATCTTACGAAACGCAGACCACGCTCCTCCAATTCCTTATCTAGCTTATCAAGATACACATTTGAAAGTATAACTGAAATAGGTCCGCCTTGCGGTACGCCAGTTTTTGTAGCTTTAACAATTCCTTTCTCCATTACTCCTGCTTTTAAATATTTGCGTATGAGGTTAAGGACACTGCTATCATTTACTTGTTCTCTAAGAATTTGAATTAACTTATCGTGATTTACCTTATCAAAGAATTGCTCAATATCTAAGTCGATTACCCATTTGTTTCTGATTTCTAGTTCTGTCATTGCCTAGCTCATAACTCTTGCCGTAGCTAGCTCGCTTATCTTGCCTCAAAAAATGCGTGTAGTGGCTGCAGTGTTACTGCAGCCCAATAATCATGGAAGTTCCCCTGCGATGACTTCACGAATCATATGGTCATCAATGAGCTTTTTGGCACGCTGTGCCGCATAAATCAGAGCATGCGTGCAAAGTTTATTGATAGCCCTAGCTGATCCTGCAGAATAGCGGTAGATTTCATCGATTGCTTTATCAGTGAAAACTTCCTTTGCTCCACCAGAGTAGCTCAGATGAGCAGCGATGTACTCATGTGTTTGAGAAAGATCGTACTGAGGAATTTCACATTTGAGATCGATACGTTGTCTGATGGCTGCATAATGCTGAAGCTTGAGCTTGTCCCATAGTTCGTTCTGACCAACGAGGATCAGCGACATTGGCTGATGCGAATCCATCTTGGTGTTGAGTAGGAAACGGATTTCCTCAAGGGTTTCTTTTGCAAGAAGGTGTGCCTCATCAACAATCGTAACGACGTGCTTTTTATAGATGCCATGAATGATTTCAAGTTGTTGGTGAAGTTGACGCCTGGCATCACCGCGATAAAATTTAGATTCTATGCCCAGTTGATCAAGTAGACCTTTGTAGAACCACCTTGGCGTCAGTTTTGAATCTGATAAATATAAGATTTCATAGTTCTCTTTTGAAAGTTTACTGGTGAACCGTCTAATGGCAGTTGACTTGCCGCAGCCAACATCGGCCGTGACGACAGCAAACAGTTGCCTTGCTGCCGCATATTCCAGTCGGGAAAGCACTTCACTCATATCACTTGATAGGTACAGAGCGTCAGTATCGATGTCATTTCGAAAGGGTGTGTTTGTCATTTCAAAGAAGGGTTCATACATTGGA
>NZ_JAHBCL010000061.1 GCF_018390735.1 Fusibacter paucivorans | reverse complement strand
CAATACATATATGCTATATGTATTGTAACAAATGACTACGGCAAAACAAGGGAGCTATTTCACCGTGGCATTGACAAAGACAAAGAGCAAGGCAAAGTCAAATCACGTGGACTAAAACAACTGTATCTGCATTTTCAAATTATCATGATGGTATAATCATAGTTGGTACTTCAGATGACTATAAAGTGCGATCCCCAGAACTAAACAAAAAAGGAAAGCAATGTTAGCACACTGTCAATACCGATTGAAAAGTCCCTTTTTTAATGTCATCAATCAGAATGTGATGCATAAAACTTAGCTTTCTATAATGCCCCCGATTTTATTCCCTAACGCCTAAAAGTATGCTATCGTAGAATTTATACATGATTATGGATTCGACTAGAGAAATATGTAGAATCAACGATATTCATTTCAAAAAAAGAATACAAGAGCGATGCTTATCAATCGAAAGAAGGGCAACATGAAAATAGAATTAGTTTCAGCTGAATCACCAGAAATCATAATGAATTTATTCCAATATTATATTTATGATATGTCTGAGTATACAAAATTTGATCCAAATCCTGATGGCACCTTTACCGTTGATGAGCGTGTTGTCCAACTAAGCATTTATTGGAATGATCCGAAACATTATCCTTATTTGATCTTAGTAGATGGTGAAATGGCAGGCTTTTCTTTGTTGCGAAAATTTCCATTAGATCAAGCGTATTTTGACATCGGTCAGTTTTTTGTACTTAGAAAATATAAGCATTTGGGCGTTGGTAGAGAAGCGTTTAAATTGTCTGTTAACAAACATCCTGGGAGATGGATTACGAGAGTGCTGCCGAATAACGATGGGGCGTATAAATTTTGGGAAAAAGTGATTTTGGAGGTTGCGGCGGAAGTGCCTGTCGTTAGAAAAGAACTATACATGGGGAAGGAAATGATTTATTTTTATTATAATGTTTAGGGAGAAGCCGAGAAGAAGCTTTGATAATGAACACAAATAAGACTACGCTATTTTCCGATCCCACCTAATTGACAAAAAGTCTTTTACAAAAGACAAAAATACAAAACGCCACACAAAAGTCTTCCATAAAAGACTTTTGTGTGGCGTTTTTAAGTTGAGATAATCGCTATTGTTACAAATGAGGTATTCAAACCGGCAACTGATACAACAACTCTGTCTGACTAGAACACTTTAAATAATGGTTTAAATAAAATTTGAGCGGTATAAATATACTAAAGTCACACTAGAAAATCGAACCTATACATATAAATTTTATACAAGCGTACGGAACGTCTCAACCTATGGCTTACTGCCTAAAATGAAGGGAAAAGTAATGAATAAGATTTTAGTAGTTGACGACAGCCCGCTTAATATTAGAATGCTAGAACTGGGACTGAGTAAAGATTACAAAATTTTTGCAGCTAAGAATGGCATGGTTGCAGCATCAATTTTAGAAAAGAACGTGCCTGACATTATCTTGCTTGATATTGTAATGCCCGTGATGGATGGGTATCAAACCTATGAATACATATTGGAAAAGGCAAGTCTAAAAGGCATTCCCGTTCTTTTTTTAAGTAGTGTTGAAACACTTGACGTGGATTTGCGGGCAAAGGACCCGGATCGGTTTGTGGGTTTTTTAAAAAAACCTTTGAATATGCAGGAGGTTAAACAAACGATTATTCAAGCGTTAAGTGGAGGCACTAATGGATGAGAAACCCTTGATCCTCGTAGTTGATGATATTAAAGCAAACATTGACATCCTCATTGCAGCATTAAGAGATGACTACAGAATAAAGTTTGCGCTAAATGGTAAAAAAGCATTGGCGTTAGCGGCCAAATTTAACCCGGACCTAATTTTACTGGATGTTATGATGCCTGAAATGAATGGTTTCGAGGTGTGCGAGATCTTAAAGCGGGATATGGTTACTAAAAATATTCCCATCATTTTTGTAACGGCAAACAATACTGCCGATGATGAGGTCAGAGGCTTAAAGGCGGGAGCCGTCGATTACATAACAAAACCAATCATTCCTGTCGTTGTTCAATCGCGCGTGAAGACACATTTGAGACTTGCTAATCAGGAAAAACATTTGTATAAGGAAGTTAAAGAAAAAACGTTGGAATTGTTCAACACGCAAGTTGAAATTATCAACGTTCTTGGTCGTGCAGCTGAATATAAAGATAATGAAACCGGAAAACATGTGCAACGCGTTGCCAAATATTCTCGCTTTTTAGCGCTTAATTATGGTATTTCTGAACATGATGCGGAACTTCTGGAGCTGGCTGCGCCAATGCACGACATCGGGAAAATCGGAATCCAAGATGATATTTTAAAGAAAAAAGGGCGTTTGGACAATGCTGAAAGACAGATTATGTGTGAACATGCGCGTATTGGCTCTGAAATTTTAGGCGAACAAAAGTCTGAAATGCTTCAGTATGCCACGATTATTGCTGAACAGCATCATGAACACTGGAATGGCAATGGCTATCCTTATGGTCTTAAAGGAGAAGAAATTCATATTTTCGGGAGGATTGTAGCAGTTGCAGATGTTTTTGACGCGCTCACGAGCAAGAGACCTTATAAAGAGGCGTGGTCTGTAGAGCGGGCGAGAGATTTAATCGTCAGCGAACGTGGCAAACAATTTGATCCTCAGATTGTAGATATATTTTTTGAAAACTTTGAAGAAATTATAAACATTAAAAATTCAATCCAAGATGATGATGCGGTTATATGATGCGTATGGATCCATTTAGAGTTCCAATTAGTAAGGATCTGGTAAACTCGGATTTTTTTGCACAGTATCCGGATTTTTTTCCATTTATAGAGGGCCATGAAAAGCCGAGTATTAACGCGTCTACACTAACTTGGGAAGAGGCTTATAAAGACTAATACCAAACGTTTTTACATGAAAGCCATATGAGGTGAGAAGACAATCGAGGAAGCCGTGGAGGGCATGCGATGAGGTTTTTTATTTTTATCACGTTGTTTTTCCAGTTATTTTGTTCAAACTTTTCTTATGCAGAGGCTATTGCTTTTAGCGAAGAAGAACAGACATACATAATGAATAACCCAACGATTGTTATTGGGATAGACCCTGAGTTCAGACCGTATGAGTTCGTAGATACTGATGGAAATTATGTCGGGATGGTAGCAGATTATCTAAGAGCGATTGAAGAAAAGACGGGATTGACTTTTAAAAGAGTAGAAGACGTGAGTTGGACAGAAGCTTACGATTTGGCATTAGCGGGAAATGTTGATTTATTGCCATGTGTTGGTATTACAGACCAAAGAAAAGAAGCCTTTTTATTTACAGATAGCTATTTGAGCTTTCAAAGGGTTTTGTTATCAAATGACGAGTCGGATAATCATAATTTTGATCAACTCGACGGCGTTCGCGTAGGTGTTCAGAGAAATAGTTCTAATTATTATTTTATGGCAGAAGAAACGAACGCTGAACTCCTAATGTATGATACACTTGAAGAATTGCTCTTGGCTTTATCTTCGAATGACATCCATTTAGCAGTTGGCAATTATGCTTCATCAAGGTACATGATTAAACAGCTGGGCCTTTCCAATATTGTTGTGAGCGATGTTTATGAGGAAGTTACCTCGGAATTGGCAATGGCAATTGCAAATGATAATGTCATATTGCAGTCAATTCTCAATAAAAGTCTTGCCTCAATAACAGAAGAGGAAAGAATTGTTATTAGCAATAAATGGCTTGGAATCATAGAAAAGTCGGATTATACAAATATTTTTATTGGCGTATCGATTATTGTCATAATTGCCCTCGTTGTGATAGTCATGTTCTCCTCTTGGAATGTGCGGCTCAGAAGAGAGATTCATTTAAGAGAAGAGACGGAAAAGCAATTGATTAAGGCAAAGGTCGAAGCCGAAAAAGCTTATCAAGTTAAAAGCATGTTCATCGCTAATATGTCTCATGAGATTCGCACGCCGATGAATGGCGTTATTGGTTTTGGAAAGCTTTTGGAAAAAACTGCGTTAACCGAAAAGCAGCGAAGCTATCTCAATAAAATTAATGAGAGCTCAGATCATTTGATGGAAATTATCAATGATATTTTGGATTTTTCGAATTTAGAGTCTGGAAGTTTTGAAGTGGAATCTGCTGTGTTTGATTTTGATCGGGTTTTAGAGGACGTCATCGGCGAAGCACGTGAAAAAGCAGCAAATAAGAGGTTGAAATTTACGGTTGATTATGATCAAAGTATTCCCAATAGGCTTATTGGTGATTCCTATCATTTGCATCAAATATTAGAAAATGTATTAGACAATGCTGTAAAATTTACTGAGATGGGTGAGGTTCGCATGGTGCTGAGCTTGGAACAGTTGTCAGGCGAAGATGCAAAAATTAAATTTTTAATAAAAGATACTGGTATTGGGATGTCAGAAGAACAGTGTCATGATCTATTTGAGGCTTTTTCTCAAGCTGATATAAGCAGTACGAGAAAATTTGGCGGCATAGGTTTAGGTCTCGCAATTGTACAAAATTTAGTTTCAGTTATGGATGGGAAAGTAACAGTAAGGAGTGCCCTAGACCAGGGAACCGAATTTGATATTATATTGCCATTTAAAGTTGATTTGTCTGAAGCCAGTGTAACATTTGTTCCTCAATATATCAAAGGCATTAAAATTGCGATGATTAGTGACAATCCATCTATGGTTGAATCGATAAAAATGTATCTTTCCGATATGACGCAGTCAATAGATATATTTAACGATCTTGGCGTTTTTCAAGCGGCATATGAGCGGCAATATGAATTGATATTTTTGGATTGCAGTATCAATCAATTGAGTGACGTGGCATGTAAAGCAATTTACAAATTTATTACCGAAAGCAGTATGGAACGCGGTAAGGTCGTTTTAATGGTAGACGATCACACAGAAAATATTGAAACAAAGGCAAGATCAGCTGGATTTAAGACGATCTTAAAAAAGCCCATTACAGCGTCTACTTTCTTCGACACGGTAATGACAATGCTTTCGTATAAGAAAACAGAAAATCTTTCTAAAAATATTCAAACAGGTAAAAGAATTTTTACGGGGATTAAGGTTTTGCTGGTTGAGGATAACTTAATTAATCAGGAAATTGCCAAAGAAAATTTGGAAGATGAGGGTGCTGAAGTAATCATTGCCAACAATGGCGCAGAAGCACTGGAAATAGTGGCGCAACCAATTGATCTTGACATCGTTTTAATGGATCTTCAAATGCCCGTGATGGGTGGTCGTGAAGCAACACAGAAAATTAGGGAAACATTCTCTTCAGAGATGCTGCCAATTATCGCGCTTAGTGCGGATATACAGCAGCGTACAACAGAAGAAATTATGAAGATCGGTATGCAGGCACACATTAAAAAGCCGATTCATCTAAATGAGCTTTATGGTGTGATGGCAAAATTGCTAAAGATCACTTTTTCAGAAGAGGCTTCATCTAGTTCAGCTAACACGAAAAATAGCGAGTATCAATTTGAAGAGATGCTTAAGTCATTTAATACCATTGAAGGGATCATGAGGTTAGGCGGGAACGAGAAACTCTATTTAAAAATCGCCAGTCAATTTGCCACAATGTATGCTGATTTTGATGAAAAAATGATAACGGAATCGCATCAAATGACTTCTGATGCGCTTATGCGGGAATTTCATACGCTGAAAGGGCTTTCTGCGAGCTTGGGAAACGATGAGATCTCTGAATATTCAAATCGTCTAGAACTGCGGTTTAAGAATGGCACATTAGAACCCACGCTACTTTTGCAGGATCGTGATTTTGAAGGGCTCATCACATGCTTAAGCAATGGCCTTGCTGAGATTAAAGCTTTAGAAAATTCGGTTTCATCAGAGCCGGTCATAGAGGATATTGAAGTATTAGATGAAGATGTCTTTGCGGCTACTTTCAAAACTTTGGTTGAATTACTCGACAGCTATGATGTTGAAGCCCAAAATAAATTAAGAGAAATGAAAGGGAATTTTATGAAGAATGGTTGGATGGACCAATATCATAAGATAGAAGAAGCTTGCGAAGCATATGATTTTGAAATTGCACTTGAAATTCTGGGCACATTAAACGTTTAAGAAAATGTTTCGAAGCGGCATGTTGGACAAGGAAACTAAAAAAGTGCTATGATTAATTCAAGGTGTCAATACGGGATTACGAGTGCGGTAAGATTAAGATTGAGAGAATAGGATCATCAAGAAGAAATACATTTAAAAGATAATATATAAGGAAATTGTATTATCTAAATTTCAATGCTTTCACGACGATATGTACTATTCTCATATCTTTATGCGAGACAGCCTTATTTGTAGTTTTGCGCATAGCACGAAACCATATAGCATGCGGAGTGTTAATTTTTTATAGACTTCATCGGAGGTGTTTTAATGCGAATTAATCATGGATCAGATATGAGTCAAATCCTAAATTTATCGGAAATGCAGCTTAAGACAAGTGGTTTTGCGGGTCTAATGATAACCCCAGATTCATTATTGAATCAAGGGGTGGCAAATGCCGATTTTGATTTACTTGAAATATCAAAAGAGGGGATGCAAAAGATAGAAAAATTCAAATCAGGAGATATTCATGAAATCGAAATGGAATCGCTAGAAGAACTGTTAACAAAGGACAAGCAGGCATATCTCGAAGAAGCTATATTTGGATCAGCGCTGGCATATAAAAAAGAGCATGACTGGATTCTTAATAATACGCAAGATGAAGATCAGAAAAATAAATTGCTAGAAGACCTAAACCAGGTATACATAAGTCGTGTTGGTGGTGCTATTCAGGAAATTGGAATGCAATTGGACAATTTCTTTGATCAGGGAAGAACTCAGTTACAGCGATTCTCAAAAGAGGAAGTTGAAGATATTTTTGATGTGGATATCTTTAAAAGTCAACTCGCAGAGAAAGCATTAACGGCAAAAGATTATGTGATGACTTCTGAAACCACGGTGGACATTGATGCCGTGAAGCAGTATGTTCGTGATAATGAAAAACAGACGAACGCAGTTGAACGTATGACATATGATGATTTGAAAGCGGTTATAGGCTTTATGGATTCGTATCAAGATATTGTTAGTCAGGTGAAAAGTGATGAATCAATTGGCGGAAAATACTATGCACAAGTTGATGATGCCGTTAATACCGCTATTTCAGAACTGAATGTTGACAGCCGTGTAAAAGATGCTCTCACCGAAAATCAACGGCGTTATTCAGAGGCATTGATGCGAATGGATGCATTTTCAGAGACAATGGATTTATATGATTCTACTTTAGAGGCGTATCAGGAACGATTGAATAAATTGATGGGTCGATTAGCAATCATTCAGAGCCGACTGGATATAATTAAAGAAGAGGGTGGTATTGATCCCAGCAATAAAAGACTTTTGGGGCTATTAGAATTTCAAAGTGCCATTAGCGATGAAATTAAGCTGTTAAAAAATGAAACCAAAAATGTTGAAAATGAAAAACGCGATTTATCCGAACATCCGGAGAAGGCTGTCGAAACGGACAGCTATAAACGGATAAAAGCTGATTATGACAATGAAAGAGAAAAACTTGCAGATCAAAAGTGAGTAGTGCCGTTGAATTGAGTTTTCGAATACTCTCACCTTAACGGCAAAAGCTTTTTATAGAAGACAGAAAATAAAAAGAATGCACAAAAATCTTTTATGCAAGACTTTTTGCTTATCCTATAATGTATAATGCGATCAAAGTTTATCAATAAGAAAAAGAATACGTATGTTTTTCTAAATATAAGCGTAATAGGGTAGCATCAAATGTGCTACCCTATTTTATAATAAAATCAATCATTTTCAATTTTATGTTATTAAATGATCTCAAAAATCGTTAATGCTACTAATGTAGCTTTTGTCGTTTATAAGCGCCTCCTTTGTCTATCGCGAGGGCATTCGTGGAGATTATGTAAGCAAGATGACAACTTTTTGTATAAAGATTATTTTGATTTAAACATGTCTTTAAAGCCGCTGTATATGACGATTAACCCTACAACGATACTGATATTTCTTAAAATAAGCTCTGCTGTCCTATGTGCCCCAATAGCAGTACTATGAGCATAAGTGTGCCCTGTAAGCAATGTTGTTGAAAACATGATGAGGACACCAATGATGATACTGACGATTAAATTTTTATTCAAAATTGCACCTCCGGTATTGATTGTGATCATAAACGATTGGTTTGAGTGATTAGTGACATGAATAGCGTATGCTCAATATATGGGTATGTCAACATGTAGAACTGGTAAATCCATAATATGGGCATCGTGCTCTATGTATATTGAGTACTTAGGCATGACAGTATTTGACTTAACCGACGAAGCATCAATAATAAAGAACCGCATTAGTATTTTTATACTAAACAGCGGTTCTTACTTTATTTTCAGGTGTATTTGCATTGTTTAATCGTTAGCGTTTTGTACCGAGAACTAATTGCTGCATCACGCAGAATCGACTCAAGAAGAGGCATCGATATGTTGTTTCTGATTTCTAGTTCTGTCATTGCCTAGCTCATAACTCTTGCCGTAGCTAGCTCGCTTATCTTGCCTCAAAAAATGCGTGTAGTGGCTGCAGTGTTACTGCAGCCCAATAATCA
>NZ_JAHBCL010000060.1 GCF_018390735.1 Fusibacter paucivorans | reverse complement strand
CTCAATACATATATGCTATATGTATTGTAACAAATGACTACGGCAAAACAAGGGAGCTATTTCATCGTGGCATTGACAAAGACAAAGAGCAAGGCAAAGTCAAATCACGTGGACTAAAACAGGTACCAAACCTCTCCAAGATGTGTTTAGTATAATCATAGGAAAGACCTTCTTCTAGAGAAGGTCGGTTAGCGTCTGTCCTGCTCCAAAAGACGGCTTCAAAGAGCATTTCACGTAAAAATTGATAGTCATTTGGTGTATAGGGTCTATAACTTGTCATGCTGTCCTCCTGCGCATCATTTAGATTTGTAACGTTTGCCAATCGGTATGATGTTTTGTACTAAAATAGATTGTTTTGCCGTCCATTATTTTTATGCGAACCATTGATGCGCCGCTTAAAAGTAATAAGTCCCCCTGCGTGGTATTGGTGAGCTTATTTAGAGGCATCTAGATCTAGTCTCGTATAACAATATGCTCTCTGGAGAAATTACCCGCTAAGATTTTTTGTTTTACAATGGCTGGCTTGATGTTTAACTTTTCTAATTCATCAATTGTAAACCATTGGTAGATCAATCTGGAATCGTCTAATCCGGTATAGGCTGTATTACTATTGATACATTGTCCTTCAACGGCTGTCAATTCGTAAATAAATGATATTTCATGGTATCCGCTTTTTTCGTATGTAAAGAAATTCTCGAGTGACCATAACATCTGTTTTATATTGACTTTTAGGTCGAGTTCTTCGATATACTCTCTTTTTAAGGCAGATACACTGTCCTCATCAACATGAACTCTCCCGCCAACTAGGCTCCAGAACGAATCGTTTATTGATTTATGAAATAGATATTTACCATCTTGTTTCAAAATGCCTGCAACGCGATAGTTGAAAAACATATCCTGTATTTTGAATTTAACGTCTTGCATGATATGCTCCTTTTTTCTGATTATGATGTCTTTTAAATAAAGTCCATTTTACTTGTCCTGAATTTGCTTTGATCCAGTTCAAAATCATATTGAACAGAGAGTAATTCGATTGCTTTGACAAGTGCTTTTTGGTTAAAATGCGTCATTTTAAATTCGTATTGTTTATAACGGGATTTTATCGTCATGAGGGTCCATGAGCCGTAGCCCAAATGATTGCTTTCAATCTCAACTGCTTCTATTTCAGACAAATTTACTTTTATATTCTTGTTGACGAGTCTGTGTACGACTAAATAGTGATGATCAATGGTAATCGCATAATTCCATAAATACATGGCTGAAACGATTAGAATCATTGAAATATAGGCTGAATTGATTTCCCTGTTAATAATAAACAAGATTATTAAGTAAAGCCCAGTAAATGTTATCCATTTTCGTATGGTTGTAAATTTCATATGATCTCCAATTTGTTCAGTAATTTGTTCAGTAACCTGCCAATTCAGTTTAGCGTTCGAGCGTGATTACGCATACCATCATTACAGCAAAGCAACCGAATGCCATCAAAGCTCATTATGACATAGACGCTAAGTGAGCGGTATCGTTTAAGATGATGTAGCCTCCTTGCGGTGTGTCACTTTATATACAACCCCTTCTTTATACTTCCTGATACTGTCTCTTCAACGACTGACCATAGTTTGGGCGTATGCTGTTGTATGAACGCTTTTTTCTTGATAACATCTTCAGCTTTCAAGTGATAGGGATTACAATTCTTCGGAGCAGTTATGAGATGATTGAGAACCGGTTGAAGGGCATCTAATGATCTTGCGAATTTAGCTTCTTCACTATTCAAATTCATGCCATAAATTAACGATTGATTCGGCTTGGTCTTCCGGTAAGATCGATACAAGTTTTTTCAGTGCGGCTTCTTCCTTTTTACTTGCTTCAAGCCTTGCCTTTTCATCAAAGAGGAATGTATCGCCATCGTATATTTCGACTAAATCGTGTATTAAAAGCATTTTGATAATTGTAAGTTGATTTAAACCTTCTACACTGCATTGTTCCATTAAAACCATTGCCATAACCGCTAAATGCCAAGAATGTTCAGCGCTGTTCTCTTGCCGCTGGTTATCCAATGTTAAATTTTGCCTTTTTACGGTTTTTAATTTCTCTATTTCATTAATAAAATTAATTTGCATGTTTAATCTGTTCATGGACGTTCCTCTTTGTTTGGTCGCATCTCAGCATTTAAATGGCAATACCAATACACATATTTTGACACATTTAAATGGTTAAATGGACAATATTAAAAAGTTTGAGCTGTTATTGACAAATTTCTTGCTTTTAAACTGATGGCGTCTGAATAATATTGCTGGTATAAAGCGGAAAGCGTGCTATCCTTCGTGATCAATAACGTGCAGCTGCTATCCCAGCAGATGATCTCGATGTGCGCTTGAGGATGCTGAACTTCGGCATCACCAGTCCAAAGGTTTTCATTGCCGTCTGCAAGTGGCAGGATTGATCGATCAATCGCTTCAATCGGCAAAGACTTTGGAAAACCCGAGATTGTTCCCCATATGAACTGAATACGATGGGTCTCGATGATTTCATTCAACGCTTCACCACTTAACAAGACGGCGTTCGCTTTTAGCGTCTCGACCGGATAGTGATTACATTCAAAATTGGTTATGAGCCAATTATAATCCGTCTGTCGATTGCCTAAGCCGACAAAGACATCATTTAGATAGGTGAAGTGTTCAACTTGATTCGTATTTTCCAAGATTAAATTCATTATGTGCTCCTTAAGTCGTTAAATCACCATTAAAGATTTTTACCAGATGATATACATAAAGGGCATAAATACTAGTCCTGACAAAACGATTAGAACAAACAAACCTGCTAGGATGTGTAAAAGATATGCCAGTGCGCTTCCCAGATCTCGCTTTAATCCCCAAAAAGATAACAAGATTGCACAAATGCTTAGAATGAAGGAGATGATCGAAACAATCCAAATTGCTATTCCAAATAATTTGATATCATAACCTGCGCCAATTGCACGGAGCAGATGGTTAAGCGCAAAGACTACTGGAATCAATATTGCTGCTGTTGCGAGCAACTTTGTAACGAGTCCATTGAGCTTTGAGTATTTTGGGGTTTTGCTTGCTTCAGAAATTTGTTTCAAGTATTTCATTGTGATTGACTCCTTATAGGATTATTTTTCACTGTTTCGTATTAAAAATAACTTTAAAATCGTCAGGATCAAGATAATAGCAATTGTGACGGCACCGTAGATGATTGAACTCGTATACCATGGTGCTGATTGTATCTGATAAAACCCCGGGTATGTCTTATAATGAAAATAATGAAAGGCTACATGCCCAATGAAAACGCCAATGGCAGAGCCAATCATAGTGTTGAGTAAACGGATATATTTTTTCAAAATGATCTTATCTCCTTTTTATCGTTGCCGAGTCTGACATTTATGTGGCCAATCGGAGCAGTTTTAGTGCTTGAATATTATATAAGTATCACTCAACAGCTAATTGATTAATACCGTCAATCAATAATCTCGTTTTTTCAGGCAGTGCCATCTTTTCAAATAGGCTAGTATCATCTTTATATAAATCAGGTACAGCCGCATTGCTATAGGTTCTACGCAGTTCAATTAATGTTTTTAGCGCGTCAATATCTGATTCTGTGAAAGGTTCGCCATCGCTGAGCTTGTCTTCCAGATTAGACAAGAAATCTAAATAGTCCCATATTTCCAAATCAAAATTCTGATTTAAATAGTTTGCTTTTTCAAGTGAACGTGCAATTAAAAACGTATATTGATAAGCTTCATCAATGTTTTTAGCCAATACATCTGTGCTCATTACCTTGTATTGATCGTTAGAAATTAAATGCTCATCCAAATGGTCAATGGTTAAAAATAGAATCGATAGATCACTGGAGACATTATATTTGATGTATGTATCAATGGATCGGTAGCGCTCAAAAGGATCTGTCTGGCGAATGAGATTAATCAAATTGACGGCAATCAGCAGTGCCAATGCAATTTTATATATTCTTTTTTTTTGAATGTGACTCACCTCTTTCTGTGATAGATTTTAGGCTCAAATTAGTATCATACGAAGCGGTATAAAGCGATTACATAACAATGCCACCATTTGGAGATAATATTTGTCCGGTTAGATAGTCACTGCCGTCGGACGCCAGGTAAAATACGCACGCTGCGATTTCTTCAGGTGTACCGAGCCTTCCCATCGGTACCATCTCTGTCATCTCTTCAATTTCTTCATCGGTAAACGACGCGATCATATCTGTCTTAATGATTCCCGGTGCAACGCAGTTGACCTGAATATTAGATGGGCCCAATTCTTTTGCCAAGGCTTTTGTAAAACCGATGATGCCGGCTTTCACCATAGAATAATGGACTTCACAAGAGGCGCCGACAATACCCCAGATAGATGATATATTGATGATCTTACCACTTTTTTCAGAAACCATGTTTTCTAGAACGCCTTGCGTACAATAGAACATGCCGTTGAGGCTGACATTGATCATGTTTTGCCAATCCGCTTCGGTAAGATCCGTAAATAGCTTGGATTGTGCTATACCGGCATTGTTGATGAGGACATCAATTGCGCCATATTCCTTTAGGCAAAATGCAATCATTTTATCCACTTCCGCTTTATTGGTAATATCCGCCTGATATAATTGATGACGATAACCCCTTTGGTCAAATAATGAGCTCAGCGCCTTTGCCTCTTCATAAGAGGTATGATAATTGATGACCACGTTATAGTCATGGGATGCAAACTGTGTTGCAATTGCGCTGCCGATGCCTTTTGAAGCACCTGTAATTAATACGGTTTTTTTGTTCATTTTATCTATCCTTTTTGATTTTGAAAGTGTCTGTTGAGTCTAAATTGGTTTAAGAGCGTTCTTATTTTATTATGTAAATTCTTTGAAGAAAGTTAATTCAAATGATGCAACAGATTATTTAATGCATTCATGTCTTTTGATTTTACATTTAACTTGATCTTTACCGTTCTAAATTTGAAATGCTTATACAATGGATTTGATTGGTTGAATGCCAATACTAAGTTTACATGATTAGCTTCCCCGTCTATTGTCTTCCAAGTATAATTGTTCAGCGTATTAAATGGAAACCATTGAGCGCCGGCATAAATGCCGGTATTTGTAATAATATAACTATGCAGTTCTCTAAAGACGATAGGTATTGCTGTTGCGATTATAATAAGTGTAAACTGCGTCCAAGACAGATCAATATCGGTTATGGCATAGACTGATTCGTATAGACTGATTAACATTGCTGCAAAAAAAACAATCAGTATTGAAAGACAAAGATGCATTATGAAATGATTGTGAAGGACGATTTTAGTATTTTTTCTATAGAATTTAAGCCATAAAAATATATGATAGTATTCACGAACTAACAATAATACAAATACCAGATAAAGAATATAATTCATAAAACCTCTTCTCACATAGCCACTTTAAAGCTTTCGCGCTTTTATGACAAAAGACATCGGAAAATGTGCATATTTTAACGGCGTCAACTTCTTTGACACAATGCATCAGCGGATGATCCCAGCTAAAAATAAAGAGGCCATCTCTTTTGAGATAACTTGAAATATGCTTCAAAGTTGCGTCTAAATCCAGTGTCCATCCAAGGGCGTAAATTGAAAGCACCATGTCAAAATGGTTATGCGGTGTGCTCGGATCACTTTCCATTGATGATTTTTAATTATTAATGATGGCTATTTTCGCAATCTTAATTAACGTAAAAGCAATCCGGTTTCACGCACTGTATTTAAATCATTAGCAGACATACAGCCGCTTTCGAATAAATTGATATAATCCTGCGTTACGCTCTGGTCAAAGATCAGCATATCATCACTATTAATGGTTACCTTGATGCCATGATGAAAGAGCTCCTTAATCGGATGTATTTCATAAGATGGGACTCGATTGAGCATCACATTGCTGGAAGGGCAAATATTGAGTTGAACGTCATTCGTTCTAAGCCAATTTTTTACCTCTATTGATGTTGCAGCTGCTATACCATGCTGAACTTCATCGAGTTCTAAAACATCCACGCCCTTACGAACACTTTCTGCATCACCGAATTCGCCTAAGTGCGCTTTTAATATGATGCCTTTTGATTTTGCTTTCCTGTAAATTGATTTATAATTGGCAACAGAATCGCGATCGTCGCCAACGAGGTCTATGGACTTAAAAAAATCGTATTCAATGACTTCATCGAACATATCTTGAACAGGTTCGATATTTGATGTTCTGCCCAGACATAATTCTGGAATAAAGTCGATTTCTGGTGCGATTGTTTGATGAAGTTGACGAATTGCCATAAAATAGGCTTCGAGTGACGCAAAATGAATAGAATCGCCAATACCGAAGCTCAATGCCAATCGACGAATACCGTCATGTTGGGCTTGTTTAAAAGCAGATTCAACACGCGCAATAAAGCCTTCCTGTCCCGAAAACTTATATTTGATATTAGCGTCATACCATTGCTGCATTTCATCTAAATTTGTGAAATCTCTTTTGGGCAAATCTACATCATCAAAAAAATCTCTTATGTTGCCGCCACGTGTTGCATGGTTGTGTAAATCAGATTTTGGCATTGTTCTCAATGTTTCGTAATCTTTATCTGCTAATGCTTTTGAAAATGTCATATAATCACCTTTCTGAGAATTGATATTTTATAACTTGGATAGACACAATTATGTCTATCCTTATCGTGTATCCCTTACAAACAACTGGTATGGTTTAATGATTGCTTTAAAATGAACCATACAGTCGTTATTTTTAAAAAACACAGGAAAACTAATGTCATAACCGCCGCAAATACAAACACCTAAGCCTACAAAATGGATGACTGGAAAATATAATTCTCTAGTCATAAACTTTGTAAACAGATTAACTTCTTCAACTTGTTCCAGTAGATAGTAACCATCATGATGCGTGTCTCCAAATTTTTTAACCATTTCAAGCCATAAAAGCTTATCCTCATAATCCAGATCACCTAGGATCCCCAATAGTTTTCTACTATCAAGAGCCTGAATATTGATCCCTTCGAGAACAACAGAATGGTTATTTAATACAAACAGCTGCTGTAATAACGCTAGGTATCGATTTTCATAGCGAAGATTGTACTTAACAAAATCATCAATGTTAGAATCCGCTACCTCGCTTAGGCTCAAACAGTGATCATGGATATCGAGAATACCCTTATGTTCAAAAAGAAAATCTTCAATTGCTTGTGTAGAGATAAACAGTTTATGTTCGATCTCTAATTTACTAACTGGTTTCATATGCTCCCCTGCAAGTACTCTAAAATTGTTTTTATGGTTAATGCTGGGCAATCGTGAGATGGTTGGCTTCTTTGTCAATAATAAGATATCACCAGGTTATTTGGATTTTCCCTTTGGCATTGTTGCCAATAAGAACAATTTTAATTTTTTCGTCGGCACTTTCTATCGTCACATTGCTGCCAATTTCTATAATATTAACTTCACCTTCATTTTCTTCTTGTAGACTGTCAATTGCTGTCTGATACGTTTCTTCAGAAAATGCTAGTTCAGATAAAACATTATCTTGTGAATCTCGGAATTGGAGTTTAAGCGCCCCTTCAGTGATTAAATAGTTGTAGCTAAAGGTGTATGCCTTCCCAGTCCTACTTTTAAACGAGCGAATAGCTTCACCATTCAAATTAGAAAATGTTAATGCCATATTGCCATATTGTGTCTCTTCTTCTAAAGATGTATGTTCAGCCATGCTTTCAAATTCAATATTTGGTTTGCTGCATGATGATAAAAAAAACATACATGCAAGCAACATTAAAATCTTCATTATCTTCATTTTTCTCATTCACCTATAAATCGTTATAGTCTTAATTTTAATTCATGGCTAAAAGCGTAATACCTCTGCGACAGCTCTACCCGTCTTCAAATACTACACGCTGTTAGCTGTATACAGCTAAAGTGATCGTGGATCAAGTGAGCTATAAAATAATGATAGCATACTTTTATTGCTTTAAATGAGGAAATTACAGCATTTAGGTTTTAATCCTTTCACGATAATTGGGATTATATTCATTGTATGAAAATTAAACCTATTGTCGTGAAGGATCAATCATAACCGCCATTTGGTTCTCCGAGCGCTTTAAATGCATCCAGTGCTTCAATAGACTGGATGATCTCATGTAATGCTTCGTGTAGTCGAACAGCCTTTTCCGCTGTTGAAGCATTTTCATCATGCCAGTAAACATGATGTGATACATTGTCATATGCAATATTTAAATCATATACATTACTCGGTGTCACAAATTTAGTTACACCTGCTGTGGGATTGTCCTGATATGGCGGGTTAAATGTCTCGGGATATGTTAAAATCTGCGCTTCATAAAGCTGATTATAGATGTTTTCTAAGAATTCTTTATCGGGTGTAAAATGACCAATTGCTAATCCATCTAGAACGAGGTCTCTTTGAAGGGTTTCATTTTCTGTATCAATACCACTGAATTGACTCGCTTGGTCCACCCCATACTGGAAAGTAACTGTAAAATCATCAGGCATTATTTCAGGCATTGAATGATTGAGGGCTTCTTTCTGATTTATGTAAGCACAAGCGGTTAGATTAAATATCAAGAACGTCAATAGACCAGCTAATAATAGTCAAGTAGTGTTTTGAAAAAAGCTTAAAAAACTTGTTTCTTGAAAATGAGTATGACAAACCAAGCCATTGAAAAGTACGAACAATGACTGAAATTATTATG
>NZ_JAHBCL010000005.1 GCF_018390735.1 Fusibacter paucivorans | reverse complement strand
GCATTGTCAATGCAAAGATCATGAACGGCATTGGCAATCAACAGCTTGATCCGAAAGGAAATTACACCTATGCGCAAGCAGCGGCAACCATAGAGAATATGTTAAAGAGCATTGGGCTCATCAATCAATAATTCGGTACCAATGTCATTAGAAACAGCAGGTCTTTAAAAGCCTGCTGTTTTTTTGAGCCAGAAGTCCTGCAAAAATAGGTTGTGTTTTAGGTTTCGCATTTTTTTGGTGTGATATAATAAAAAAAGACATTTATGTTTCAATTTTTTCCATACGTCTATAATCGTGCACAGCTGATCGGTTATGCCTCAAAAATGGCCTTATGGATTGATATTTAGGGGTTAAATGGGGGGATTTTTTGATAAGGATATTGACAAAGCTTATTTGATAGTGATAAATTGGCTTCGTAGCTTTCGTTTTTGCGATTGTTAGTGTTTCGTAAAATGTTAAGAAGCGGTGATGAATTTGAGCACATTAACTGGCAAAAAGGTGCTGATGTGATATAATATAGGTCTATAATACGATTAGACTGTAGAACTATGGTAGGAATATGACAAAGTGGAATGGACGAAAAATATTTTTATGGCTATTGATTTTAATTTGGATGGGTGTAATATTCTATCTTTCTTCACAAGTTGCAGATACATCTAATGCACTAAGTCACGGTGTTTCAGAACGCATTGTCGAAACTGTTCATACAGTAGTGCCAAAAGCTTCATTAACAGCCGACGACATTAACCATATGGTTCGAAAATATGCACATTTTTTTGCATATCTCGTGCTTGGCTTTCTTATGGGGCTGGCTTTTAAAAAGTGGCCGCATGTCATAGGATTTGGTATTCTGTACGCGATTTCAGATGAATGGCATCAGCGATTTGTCCCCGGGAGAGGACCCGGCATATTGGATGTCGCCATTGATGCGGCAGGAGTCTGTGCAGGCTTGTGTCTTCTGATCGTCTTAAAATATCTTCTTAAAATCGTTAAGGAGGATAGAACATTGGGAGGCAATATGAAGTTTAATTCCAGACATTTTCTGCTGCTTCTCATTGATATTGTCATTGTCAATGCGTCAATGTTTTTTGCGTTTCTCTTACGATTTGATTTCAATCTTACCAGTATTGAGGGCTATTCTTATTTTTATCTCTATTTGACCAATGTGGTTGAAATCACGGTGATTAAGCTTTTGATTCTCTACTTATTTGGTATTTACAACAGTCTGTGGCATTATACGAGTATTGATGAACTGGCGAAGATTATCTTGTCGCTTACAGTTGGAACATTGGCAGTTTACGGCTATCTCGATTTTTTTGGGACCACATTGCCGAGATCAATCTATTTGCTGTCCCTCATGATGGATATCGTCATGGTTTCTGGCGTTCGCATCAGTTATCGCTTTTTAAGACGGTATCGAATCAGATTACATAATGTTAAGCGTAAGCGCGTCTTGATCTATGGGGCCGGTCAAGCGGGCGCGATGCTGATCAAAGAACTGAAAGAACATCCGGAATCCGATATGAAGGCAATTGCCGTCGTAGACGATGACCCCAGTAAAGCCGGCAGAAGCTTAAGTGGTATTCATGTTTATAAAAGCAAATCTCTTTTAACATTACTGGAAGAACACGCCATTGATGTCATCATCATCGCGATGCCTTCTGCGCCAAAATCAAAAATTAATGAAATCATTGAGCGTACAAAAGATTTTAAAGGTGAACGCAAGATTCTACCGGGTGTCTACGAATTTGTCAACAGTGGTGTAACGCTTCAAAATATTCGAAATATTAGAATTGAAGATTTGCTGGGACGTGATGTTGTAAAACTGGACACTACACAAATTGACGCATTTATTAATGAAAAAGTCGTCATAGTTACGGGTGGCGCGGGCTCTATTGGTTCGGAACTTGTCAGACAGATATCGAAATACCGTCCAAGTGCCATTCACCTTATTGATGTCAATGAAAATGAGATGCATTTTCTTTCACTGGAACTCAGCAAAAAATATCCTGAAAACAGGTATTATTATCATATAGGCAATATTCGTGAACGCACAAGTATGATGGCGCTGTTTGAGCAGATTAGACCTCAAGTTGTTTTTCACGCGGCAGCCCACAAACACGTACCGCTCATGGAGCATAATCCTAGGGAAGCTATTAAAAATAATGTGCTGGGGACGCGTAACCTCATTGAAGCTGCGAAACACGTTGGCGTTAAGAAGTTTGTTCAAATTTCAACAGATAAAGCGGTTAACCCAACCAATGTTATGGGGGCGACCAAACGCATTTGTGAAATGATGGTTCAAGCATCTTGCCATCAATGTCAGACGGAATTTGCAGCCGTTAGATTTGGCAATGTACTTGGCAGTAATGGCAGCGTTATTCCTATTTTTAAAAATCAAATTGAAAAGGGCGGTCCAGTAACCTTGACACATCCTGACATCACTCGTTATTTTATGACGATTCCCGAAGCGGCCAGTTTAGTACTGCAGGCAGGCGCGATGGCTGTTGGCGGTGAGATTTTTGTATTGGATATGGGTGAGCCCGTGAAGATTATGGATTTAGCTGAAAATCTAATAAGGCTTTCAGGCTTTGAGCCATATAAGGATATTGATATTAAAATTACCGGACTGAGACCTGGTGAAAAAATGTATGAAGAATTGCTGATCAATCCTCAAGCGATTAATCAGACAGCGCACGATAAAATTTTTGTTGAAGCACCGACTGTATTTGAAGATTCATTTATTGACCAAATGATTGCTGACTTTGAAACAGCAGCGGCAACACTGGACAACGATCACTTGAAAAGTTTGATTAAAGAAGTCGTCCCGACTTATCAATTGGGGCATTAAGGGGTTATCCTATGTGGAAGCGCGTAATGGTGTCATTGCTCATATTTGTAGCAATGATAAGCTATACCACAATAAAAATTCATAAAATCAATGCATTGACGTATGCAGATCAGGATCTAAAAACGATCATGGAGACAACTACTGCCAGCGTCAATGACATTCTACTTCAAAATAGTGAGGAGCCGGCTATTGACAAGGTTGCTAATCCTCTTAAATCATCGGCATCATCACCAGTGGATGCATCAGATGAACTTTCAATGGCGGGAAGTGATCCTGTAGAAAATGCTGAGTCAGCTGACATACATACGACTGAACCGGCACCGCAGGAAACGGTTACACCTCAGGACGATACAGCGCACGTGGCATCAGAGATGCCCCAGACGATTTCGAAAAGAGAAGATGCCTTAACGGCGCGAGGTGATGCGGTTCGCATGACATATGACGCCATTTGCAGTGATTATAGACTGCGGATGACGAGTTTGGAAAATGCTTCTGAAAAGGCGCTTGACGATTTGGTTGAAAATGCGAAAACAGAGTATTTAATGGCCGAGGAAAGTGAACGGCATACACTGGAGTTTAAAGGGCGGATGGCGGCGAAGTACTTTGAGCTCGCTAAAAATCTTGAAGAGATGGTAGACCAAGCGGTTGTAGCGGCCTTGGGGGATTTTCGAAAATCACTTGAAAGCAATGGCTTTGAGACGCAGGTTGTAGATGATATGGCAACGACCTATGAAAAGACGAAAACAATTAAACGCAATGAAATTTTATCAGAAATCATGTTAAAGACACAAGATACCATGTAAAAATGCACGATTAGGGTTTAGCGTAACAAGATTGTATTATTATTTTTGCAGGGTCTGTGATAAAATATTACCAAATAATGTTTTATAATGTTAAGGAGGTGGTTAGCGTTCGAAAAGGATGGTTGATGGCGGGCATTGTCATTGTCTTACTGGTGATTTATGTGTTCGTACTTAAGCCGTACTATTTTGATGCGGGACTATCCGAAGAAGAGAAGCAGGAAACGAGTCAGGCGCTTGAGTCGATTATCAATCGTGCAAAAGAAGATGCGGTGCAATTGCCGGATACTTTAACAGAGCAAGATGAAGAATCGCATGAAGAAGCCGCTGACCCGATTGAAACCGAACCTGTGCCAAACACAGTCGGTGAAACAACGGAACCAAATACCGATTCATCTACTGTACCGTCAGATTCTTTGGATCCTGAAACTGCAAGTGATACAGATGAACAACAAGCAAAACAAAAACGTATTGAAGCGCAATATGTTGAAACGATGGAAGCAGTTCAGACGCAAGCGGAATCACTGCTAAACGATCTGATTGAAGAGGCTAAATTCGAGTATCAAAATTTGACGGTTAAAGAAAAAGACGACTTACTTGTGACAGGGAAATTGGCAAGCAAGTATATGGCAAGGGCCAATGAACTTGAAGCTATGATTGATGAGGCGGTAGAAAGTCTGCTGGCAGATATGAAGGCTGAATTATCTGCGAACGGATTTTCGACTGAATCTGTTGAGTCGCTTCAAATTACATATGAAGCGGCTAAAAAGGCACGGAGGGAAGAACTTCTTTCCAAAGCACTGAACTATCAGCCCTGACAGAGACTGTTTAGAACGGATGCCTGCCGGGGTATAATCAATTGAAACGATTACAAACGTAAAGTAAAGAAACTGGGAGGGAAATAACATGAAGAAACTCATAAGTTTATCACTTGTTTTCAGCATGTTGCTAACGCTCATGGTACCGGGGATTGGATTTGCGGCCAATGATAAAGCTGCCATATCAGATAAAATGAGTCCAATCTACAGTGAGCTGACAGAGACTGAAAAAACGACAATGAAAGCGGCTTTTGATGCTGCGAAGGCATTTGATTCAACATCAATTCCGAATATGACAACTACAATGTCTTTTTGGGATATCACGGAAATCTATGCAGCGGCAGATAAGTTAAAAACTGGCAAAGTTGATGATGCATATTTAGCTCCGACAGGTGTAGGCGCAGCTGAGTATGTTGAACGGCAAGCACTTATTCAATTCGTCAAGGCATTAGCCATGATTAAGCATGCATACAGTGATGCGTCTTTACAGGAAGCCATGGATTACTTTGAAAAGATTTCAACGCAAGGTGAAGGCAGTGTAGCAGCTCAATACTCTGTGATGAACGTCCTCTTTAGCAGCATTACCAGTGCTGATCTGATTGAACTATTCTTGAATACGTATAGCCATATTGGCAATTACGTGACAGCTACTGATGCAGAGGCACTTTCAACAGCGGCGACAGCTGAGGCTTTTATAGCAGCATCAAAACCGGTTGTAAAGAAAGCTTATGCAGGCGAAGCGACGGCGCTCGGTCTGGATACGCTTTTATATGGTTACGAGTGGGATGGCGATCTCATCGTAATTTTAGATGATGAAATTAGAACAACACTTGGCGCTACTGGCTCAAAAGCGGACATCGCACTTGTCAATGCGATGATTCGTTCAGAAGCGACGATATCAGGAACACAAGCACTTACAGAAGGCAATACCGTTTCATACGCAATTACATTGTTTGGTCAAACGACAAACTACATTAAACTTACAAGTTCAAACACTGCAATTGCAACGGTTAGCGGCAATATTAACGTAACGGCAGTTGATGCGGGTACAGCAACTATTTATGTACACCGTTCAGGAACAACGACACCGGTGGCAGGAGAAGATTATCTCTATAGCTTTGCTGTAGTTGTTTCAGAGCCTAGTTCAGGCGGCGGCAGCGGCGGTTCATCGAACCCACCGGCTGATGATGATAATGATACATCAGGTGATGCGGTAAATGATGATGCTGACTCAGCAGTTGAAGATTCAAATAACGTTGCAAGCGAAGCCGATGCAGAAAAAGTAGCAGAAAAAGTTACAGAAACAGCAACAGCACTGCAAACAACCATTAAAAATGCAACGACAACAGAAGAAAAAGAACAAGTTGCAACTGCAGTTACTAACTTAACCACAGCGATTCTCAACTCTTCAAAAGTGGTTGCTTCTGAAGCAGCAGCGAAGACTGTTTTAACATCTACAAAGACACTGCTTGAAAGTACACAAGCTGCGGCAGCTTCCGTTTCAACGGCAACGCAGTCAAAAGCACTTACCGATAGTACGAAGAACCTATTAAGGAATGCGGCAACGGTTATTTCGAAAGTAACAGATGCAGCGGAAGCAAAAACCATTGCAACAGATTTGATAAAGGCAGCGGCAAGTGTTGCAACAGCGTCTAAAACATCGACAGTTGTCAATACGGGCGAAGCCAAAAAAGCAGCAAACGAAATCCAAACACAAATTGAAAAAGTTGCAAAAGCAGCCATTGCAGTTGCAGGTACGCAAACCATTGCCAAAGAAAGCGTTACAGTGGCAGCGGGTGTGGGCAGTGTTGCGATATCAGCGTCTGAATTAGCGAGCAAAGCTCAAGCAGCTGCAAGTGCTAAAGCAGATATGGAATCAATTATCAGAGCAACAGGCGTCCAAATGTCTAAAAACGTGAAACCGCAAGTAACGATAAACGTACCGGTAGTTGAAGGTGCAGATGTCATTGAAGCAAATATGTCCGGTCTTTCAGATGTCTTTGCCGTCGTTGATGAAGTCAAAGTGGTAACGCCGACAGCAAGTTTTGAAATTGATAAAAATTCTTTTAGTGAAGACTTAACAACTGATGTAAAAGTATCAGCGAAAAATGTTAGCGTCACTGATCTATCAGCTGTACAAAGAGCACAAGTACCATCAAATGCAAAAGTTATTGATCTCAATGCTTCTGTTGGTGATACAAAAGTCAGCACATTTAAGAAACCAATTAATGTTGCATTGCCTTATGAGTTAAGCGCAAATGAAAATCCAGATAAGCTGACAGTCTTCTTGCTTAAAGATGATGGAACCATTGAATCCGTACCGGCAAAATATGAAAATGGTCAAGTGACCTTTAGCCGTAAAGGTTTCTCGATCTACTTTGTTAAGGAAAATGACGTTAACTTTACTGATTTAACTTCTGTAGAATGGGCAAGAGATGCGATTGAGTATATTGCAGCCAAAGGCATTACAGGCGGCACCTCTGCAACGACATTCTCGCCAAATGCACAGATCACAAGAGCTGAATTCCTGACAATGCTCATGAAGATTGCACAGCTTAACGGCGATGCATCGGCACTGCCATTCACAGATGTCCAAGCATCAGACTGGTATGCTGAAAGTGTTGCAGCAGCATTCGAAAACGATATTACATCAGGCACGTCGACAACGACATTCTCGCCAGATGCACCAATTACAAGACAGGATATGGCTGTAATGGTGGCAAAGGTGATGTTGGCAGATGGCTACTTGCCAGGTGTTCCAGCAGATGCCGCAGAATTTAACGATCTTTCACAAATTAAAAATTATGCCGTACAATCTGTTGCATTGGCTTCACGTGAAGGCATTATGAACGGTACGGATTTAGGCAACTTTAATCCGACGGCAAATGCAACGCGTGCAGAGGCAGCAGCAATGCTTTACAACCTCTTCACGAAATAAAATGAAAATTTGAATGCATAAAAGTGATATAAAATGATTAAAAAAGAATCCAGCATGCAATGTTGGATTCTTTTTATAGGAGTACAAAATGAAGCAATTGAAAAAGATCATGGTGGGACTGCTGCTTTTGGTACTTATTACAGCGGCACTACCAATGAATTTTGCTGCTGATTATACCAGCATTTATGATGATTTAAAATCAAATTATCCCAGTATTATCACCAACTTAAAAAGTGATGGGGCAACAGATTCCGACATTAAGAATTTTTTAGATGAGCTATCCGGAGAAATTGGCAGTAGTTCGGGCCTGACAGAGAGTAATTTCGATTCTAAAATGTATGCGGCGTTGAAAGAGGTGCTCTTTGTGGATGGCAACATCAAAATGGCAAAACCGGCATATCAGCCGCTGGCACTTGCCATGCTCAGCCATTACGGCAGTGTGCTGAGCAGCGGTGAACTCTCCGGGGATCTATTGGCGCTTCGTAATGTCGTTATGTCGAAGATCCTGGGATCATCAACTACACCGGGCGGGACAACTGCTCCGGGCGGCGGTGGCGCTGCGCCTGCGGGACCAACTGATGATTCGCAAAATGATATTGCTTATAGCCGTGAAAATGATGCCCTAGGCACAAAACTGAAAATGGATATAGCGGCGATACAGGATATGGCCAAAAACGCAAGTGACAATAAACTGTCGCTGTCATTTGGCGATATTGATTTAGCAAACAGCGAACGTATTGACTTAAGTGGCATTGCAAAAGCATACGACAATGTCTCAAAGGTAAGCTTGGTACTCGATCAAGTCGCGATTGAACTTTCCAAAGAAACCGGAACAGCCTTATCAAATAAAGTCTTGGATTTGACGTTTGCCGATAAAAAGCTGAAATTTGATTGGGAGACACTGACGAAAGCACCAAAGGATTTAAGAGAACCGGTTAAAATAACGCTGCCGCTGGATGCAAATGAAAATGGAGCACAAGCCACTGTCTATCGAATAGATGAAACGGGGACTATAGCATCAGTAGGTGGGTATTTCTCGGATGGCAATGTTTCCTTTTTCGCAGATAAGCCCGGAGAATACTATGTTGCGAATAACACAGTAGCTTTTGAGGATCTTGGTTTAAATGACTACTGGGCCGCTAAAAAAGTACAGCGCCTTGGCAATTTAGGCATTATTGGCGGCACATCTGTCACGACATTTGACCCATCGGCACCGATTACCAGGGCGCAATTTGCGACGCTGGCGACCAAGATGATGAAATTTGACAATGCAATGCCGGAAACTTCTTTTTCCGACGTACCTTCTAATGAATGGTATGCGCCTTATGTCAATGCAGCATTGGATTTTGGCTTAATGTCTGGGCGTGGTGACGGCATTTTTGATCCGGATGGTGAAATAACACAGCAGGAAATCTTGATTGTTTTAAGCAAGATTTTAACGTCAAAAGGTGTTGAAGCCGGTACAGAAGAAAGTGATTCGAGCATGGCATATAAATTGTCATCAGCTTCTGCGTGGGCAACAGATGCCGTCAAGAATGCCATTTCAAACGGTGCGCTTACCGATATACCGTTGTCTTCAATTCAATTGGATCGAGCGGCAACGCGACTTGAAACGGCGAATATGCTTTATGAAGTTCAGGAGGAATTATACCGGTAGATGATCAGTCAATCGCTTACATGGCTTAATCAAATAATGATTCCGGAGTTAAAAGTGATGCTGACGGCAGCACTGCCGGTATTAGAATTAAAAGCTTCACTGCCGCTGGGCATTGGACTTGGGATGCATCCAGCCTATGCATTCCTGCTCAGCTATATTGGAAGCCTTTTGCCGGTGCCGTTCCTCTTTTTACTCATTCGGCCTGTTTTCAAATGGATTAAACAGATTGAACGGCTAAAAGGGCGCATTGAATCACTGGAGCGTCGCACGATTCACAAAAGTGTGAAGATCCAAAAATACGGTGTCATCGGCCTGTTTATGTTTGTGGCAATTCCTTTGCCGGGAACAGGTGTTTGGACGGGGACGCTGGGGGCGGTCTTGTTGGATATTCGATTTAAGTGGGCGTTTCCTGCCATTTGTCTCGGCAATTTTATGGCAGGCATGATTATCATGACGTTGAGCAATGGTATTTTTGCACTGTTTCAGTAGTGGCGTCCGTTTGTTATCAGCATTTAATATTTAAGACACAAGCAGGTCATATTCTTATGGTATAATTCACTGGCGAGAGGGTATATAACCCCTGTTAGGAGTATTGTATGCATAAAAAATATGACCTTTTTTTGATTGTTTTACTGTTGATACTGGTGCTGCAGCCTTTGAGTTTCGCGGATAATGATCGTGTCATTCGCAGTGGTGCCGAATTATTGCATGATTACGGAATCGTCAATGGCTACAATGGTGATTTAATGACTGATAAACCATTGACGCGAGCTGAAGCTTGTGTATTGCTGTCCGAACTTCATCATGAAAAGTCTGCTGCTTCATCCGCTGTTTATCAGGCTTATTTTTCCGATGTCTCATCAACGGCATGGTATGCGCCTTATGTTACATATGCAAAGTCTCAGTCGTGGATTGGCGGTTATCCAGACGGCAGTTTTAAACCTGAAGCAACCATTAATGCAAAAGAGTGGGCATCGATGATGATGACGTTGATGGGTTACCCGTTTTCATGGGATAACATCGGGAATGATATTGCTGCATTGGGTATTAATTTTTCGGGTGCACAATTTGAAGCTTTTAACAGAGGCGAAGCCTTTGAATTATTATGGCAAGTGCTGAATACCAATGCTTATGGTGAACAGGTGACGCTTGGCACATCGCTGGGATACTTCGATGAAACGGTGGAATCAAGTGATGCTGCTATTCTCGGCTATATGACGCCGAGTCTTCGGATGATTCGCCTGAAACTTGATACCGCATTAACGGTGGAATCGGTTTCAAATGCACGTTTGACGGTTTTAGATGATGATGGCGTACCAATTGATGTTGCAAAAGTGCTTTACGATGAATCAACAGATGAAATCCTCGTCATTTTAGCAATGCCTCGTCCAACTTATGATATTGTCTCGCTTGAAGTCATTGGATTGATTGAAGCAGATGGCACGCCGTTAAAAAAACTCACTGAAACGGGGATTGAAATCATTGATATTGTCTATCCTCGGGTATTAGGTGCTGTTGCAGTGGATGCGCAGACGTTAGTCGTTCATTTTTCAGAACCCGTACAGGCGATTGATACCAGCAGTTTTGCTTTTGCCAGTACGGCAGTTGAACTCGAGAGTGTGATGCTGACAGATGAAAGCATGAAAGCGATCATAACGATAACTGGTGGACAGGTAATGCCTGATCAGATAAAATGCTTTAATACCATTAAAGATGATTATGGTCATCAGCTAATTACGCAAACGGTGGCGATTGCTTCAAATGGAATAGATGATTCGACAGATGAAACGATTGATAGTGCCGAAGAAGATATCATAGACAATAATGCAGATGATACCATAGATGGCAATATAGGTGAAAACGATGAAAGTGACCGTACTGACAGTGAATCAAAGGAAACGGATGACAATGTAGATGCAGAGACTGATATGGATCCAGAGGTAGACACAGAGACAGACGCAGAGACTGATCCAGACACGGATCCAGAGACTGATGAAAGTAGTATTCCGTATTCGACTGACAATGAAAGTGATGTCAACGGCCTTTTTAATGAACCCTTTGGGAATTAGCGGCAGCGAATGGCCAGTCATAGCCATTAGGCACGTGTTTAATGCATTGCCAAAATTGAATATAGCGTGTTTCTGGTTGAAAATTTGATGGGATTAGATATAATTGTATTAATACAAGTAACAGGGGGGCAGTGTTTTGAATCGTCGTCAAAAGAATATCTATCAGCGTATAAAAAAACGTGTCATTTTGTTGCTGATTTTAATGACGCTTACAGTTTTGGGGATTATTATCACTTCAATGGCAATGGCATCGACATTAAAGACAGCTTCTTCAGTTGTCAATATATTCGGCAGACAGCGCATGTATACACAGGCGATTGCTAAGAATGCCTCCAGAACCTCGGTGCTCTATACCACCATTGACTCTGATGAAGCCATTCAAAATGTCGATCTCCTTGAGCAGAAGTTAGCCAAATCAAAAGAACAGCTCATTGCAGATCGAGATACTTTTACGGAAGTATTCAAACATTTGGCAGAGGGCTATGTCGATGTTGACGGGGAACAATTTGTGATTAATGCGCATATTATGGCAGCTTTAGAAGCCGATGTAAGCGAATTACATAATCTTTGGATTCCTTTTTCGGATGCAGTCGATGTGATCGCCAACAGCAATGGTATTGATCTGGCATTTCGAGAAGCACTTATTTTTATCAATGAAAACAACGAAGACTTACTCTACTATGCGCAACACGTTACTGATGGTTTTGAATCTATGATTATTGATGACTATACGCGGTATCGCAATATTACGATCCTGCTGGTAGGTATTTTGATTTTAAATGCAGCGGGACTTGTGGTGCTGCTCTATTCCTATCTCTTTTCAGCACTAGACGTCTTTTACAATGAGATTGAAAAGCTCGGGATTGATCATGATCACGGCGTCAATATTATGCAGAATCGATCGCTGATTGATGAGATAAAATTACTGCTCGTTGGGTTCAAAGAAACACTGGAACTCGTGGAACGCATTAATGCAAGTGGTTCTTTTAGTGAAACCCTTAAGGATATTTACGAATCATTCAGCCACTACCTGCCCTATACCTATATCGGCATCGCACTGCTAAAAGAAGATGATCCAACACGAATCGTCGCATCTTATGGCATTGGTGAAGAACAACACCCAGGGCTTGCAAAAGAACTGCTGCACTATGAAGCAAAGCTGCATGAGACCAGTCTCGGCAGAATTATGGAAACCAATAGGCCGCGTGTAATCAATGATTTGGATGCTTATTTTAAAATCCATGAAATGAGGGAATACAGCCGAATTATTATGAAACACGGCATTAAATCCTCGATAACGCTGCCGCTTAGAGCGAATGAAATGCCGCTGGGGTTTATCTTTTTCTCCAGTAATCAAAAAGATGTTTATCAGGAAAAGCATATTGAATACCTGAAACTGATCAGTAATTCAATTGCGCTTTCATTTGAAAAGAATATATTTTCTGAAGAGCTTGTTTATTCCAGTGTTCTGGCACTTGCAAAACTAAGTGAAGCACGTGACGAGGATACTGGAGAGCATCTGAAGCGCATGAGCCATTATGTCGGTGTGATCGCCGAGGCACTCAGTGAGACAGATCGTTATAAAGACGTTATTGATCAGAACTTTATCACAAACATCGTTCGCTTTTCACCGATGCACGATATCGGTAAAGTCGGCATACCCGATTATATTTTATTAAAACCCGGCAAATTAACGGCAGAAGAATTTGAAATGATGAAATTCCATACGGTCTATGGCGCCAATGTCCTCAACGAAGCGGAAATGAACGTCCAACGAAGCGGCAGAAGCCTGTTTCAGATGGGGATTGCCATTGCGCTTAACCATCACGAAAAATTTGATGGCTCAGGGTATCCCAATGGTTTAATCGGTGAGGCAATACCACTGGAAGCTCGGATTGTCAGCGTTGCGGATGTTTTTGATGCCCTGTTGTCAAAGCGGCCGTATAAAGAGCCGTTTACCATGGAAGAAACCCTTAGGATTATCAATGAAGGACGCGGTAAACACTTTGATCCCTTTATAATCGATGTTTTTAATGCGAACTTAGAGCGTTTGACAGCAATTCAGCATCTGTATCTCGATTCATAATAATGATGAAAGTCTCAAAATATTGCTTCATGCAGTTAATTTTGGGACTTTTTTATGAAGTTTATATGAAAATTGGCTAAAGAGACTGTTTTTATTTGATTAATGTGCCGATAAAGCGTATGATAGAAGTAACTTAAAAGTTTATTGAAGGGATGTGATATCTTAGATGAATGAATTTTTAGGGGCTCCAGGCGGATTTGCCGCAATTTTCGCCATGTTATGGATCGGATTGGAAGGCGTTTGGCTGCTTTACAGACGATTAAAACATCACATACAAGAGCACAGGTAATACATATATGATTAATCATTCATAGCGGCAAAAGAAAAGAAGCGCTTCGGCGTTTCTTTTTTATGTCTCCATCGTTGAAACACAGTTAGGATTCACTGAGAATGTCATGAATTCATTAGTATCGTAAGTAATAACGGCAATAAAAATAAACGAATTGTCATTAATCCTTTTCTTTTTTGGTATAGGTATAAAGAAACTGCATTGTGGTGTTGACAATAGTCTTAAGTTGCATTTTCGCTATAATAGATTGCATTTTTCTCTTATGAAAAAAATAGATTGCAGTGAAAGGGTAAAAATCTGAATGATGTCATTTCATCAGATAATTAGGGCTATATAAATTTACTTTTTATATTATAATAATATTGAGGGGATCTATTTAAACAGGAGGTAGGATGAAAACAAAATATTCTATGAAGATGAAACTGGTGTCGATTTCGGCGCTTTTGCTCATTGTACCGATGTTGCTCATCGGTGTTACGAGTTATTGGCAGGCGAAGCAGGCTCTGACGTCAAAGGGTGAAATTATTTTAAAGAACGCTGTCACACAGGCAATCGGATTGATTGATGCACAGAAACAAGCAGTGGCGCGTGGTGAAATTTCACTTGAAGATGCACAGGAAGCGGTTAAGCAAGCGCTTTTAGGACCAATGGACGCCGAAGGAAAGCGTCCAATCAGCAAAGCGGTCAATTTAGGTGAGCACGGCTACTTTGTCGTCTATTCGCCAAAGGGAATTGAAATAATGCATCCATCACTTGAAGGGCAAGATGCATGGGATGCAGAAGATAAGAGCGGTTCAGGGCTAAAGCTTGTACAAGAACAGATAAAAGCTGCCATGAACGGCGACGGGTATGTGTCCTATGCGTGGACATTGCCGGATTCAGAAGAAATTGGGACGAAGCTCTCTTATCAAAGTTATGATCCCGATTGGGAATGGATTGTATCAGCAGGTGCTTATGCAATGGACTTTGATGCGGCAGCAAACGGCATTCTTTTCAATATGATTATTATCCTCGCCATTACGATGGTCGTTGGCATCATTGTTATTTTGCTGTTTTCAAATCACATTGCCAGACCGATTGCATCCATTACCGGTGCGCTCGTTGAAGTGTCTGAGGGGAACCTGACGATTGACCCAGTTGAAAACAAAAATTCTGATGAAACGGCGATACTGGCTTCATCATTTAATTTAATGCTGGCGAACATGCGGGATATGATCGAAACGACGATTCATTCCTCGGAATCAGTAGGAACGCTGTCAGACTCGCTTTCAGCCATTACAGAGGATACGACGAAAGCGATTAATGAAGTTGTCATCACCATACAGGAAGTGGCAAACGCCGTCGCTGATGAAGCCAGTGGCGCAGAAGCTGTCGCGGGTAAGATGAATGTACTCTCAAAGAGCATTGAGTTCATTGCTGAAGCGACTGCACAGATGAACCGCGCCATTGATGATACCGTTAAAAAAAGCAGAGATGGTATTCAAACCATGGTAAAACTTGAAGAGGCTTCTGGCCAAACAGATGATGCAACGCAGAAAATTGCTGAAGTCATTAAAAAAGTAGATGAGTCCAATGGTAAAATCAATATGATTACCAACTCAATTACGGATATTTCCGAACAGACGAATTTGCTGGCGCTCAATGCTTCCATTGAGGCGTCAAGAGCCGGTGAAGCCGGTAGAGGTTTTGCAGTCGTTGCTGAAGAAATTCGCAAACTCGCCGTTCAGTCTGCCAGTGCGGTTTCTGAAATTAAAGCAATTATTGATGAGATCAATCGCTATTCACAGCTTTCTGTTGAGACAATGGATGATGTCAAAGAAGTGATCAAGAGCCAAAATGAAATGGTGGATGTCACAAAAGTTCAGTTTGACAGCATCGCAGAGGCGATTCAAAGCTTAAGCCAGGTCGTCGAAAAATTGACAGGGGAATCCAATGAAATGAATACCATGCGCGCTGATATACTGGAAGCCGTACTAAATATTTCAGCATCGACAGAAGAGACGTCGGCGGCAACGGAAGAAGTATCGGCATCTTCTGAAGAACAACTGGCGGGTATGACAGAAATTAACGAGCAAACATCTGAGCTCAATACGGTTGCGCATAAATTAAATCAGATTATCAAACAGTTTAAGATTTAAATGATGTCGTTTCCTCATTAGGTTTACTGTCTGCCTCTTATAAAAAGCATTGCACGATTTGTTACAGCGCTATAAGTTGCACAAAAGCAAGGACGATTATAAAGTGGTAAAAGAAAGCGTAGGTGGCGTGCCGTCGCCCTTGTATGATTGACGATAATATTGTGTTCAATCATGCATGTGACGGCACCTTGCCTGCGTTATTTTATTGAAGACAATTTCCGCATTAAGTATTTTAAAAATAAAAAAGCCGCTTGACGACTGTCAAGCGACGTTTAGACTGTTTCAATTAAGATGTGTGCTGTTTCTGATAAAATGTGAATCTTAAGCAGCTTCATATTGCTGCTTAAGACAGAAATAAAATGGTTAGACTTGTTCAGAAAGACTTTGTAGTTCTTCGACCATACCGTAGATGCTGTCGATGGACTGCGTCAGCTCGCTCAAAATTGTCGTGATTTCTTTGGATAAGCCGCTGATGGTATTGGTCTCATCTTCAATAACTTGGCTGTCACTGAGAATACTCTTGGTCATCTCTGTGATATTGGCAGTCGATTCGTGACTGCGTTTTGATAAGTTGCTGATTTCTTCAGCAACCACGGCAAAACCACGGCCTTGTTCGCCTAGTCTGGCGGATTCAATCGCAGCGTTAATGCCTAACATATTGCTCTGTCTCGCAATGGTATTAATGACACTGGAAACCGATTCGATTTCTTTGATCTTTTTGTTAAAAGCATCTGTGACATCAGCCAGTTGATGCGCCAAACTCGAAAATTTATCAGACTTAGAATATATTTCATGGGTAAAAGCGTTGACCTCAGAAATGTTGTCGGAGAGTTCTTTGGCCATTGATTTCAAAAGCTCTTGCTTTTCTGTGCTTTCACCGATGAATAAACTACCAATCACGTCGTCTGTTTCGGGGTCAATTATCGGGATGGCGGCACCAACATAGGGTATTCCAAACAATGAAGCATCAACGATTGCATATTTTTTTTCTCTTGCTTTCATGGCAAGGTCTACAAGAGAACCGCTTTTCAGCGGAGAACCTACCGAAACACGATGATCCAACTGCTTACCAGGGATGTATGACAGATAATGGGTACGATCGGTAACGGCAATGGCGGTATCTTTAATGGTTAATTCATTAATTAAAGGGGCTGCATTAATTAATTGCTCAATGATTGGATGATGCTTCATACGGAATGACTCCTTTAGCTGTTTGTACACAATTAGAATATGCAATATTCGTGCCAACTAAAAAATTACGACTGCTCACATCGCAAAATGGCTTAAAGTGTTTAAAATTCAACATTTTCGGAATGCATGATACTAATCGTTTTGAGATAAGTGACAACAAACGACGTCAAATACGCCGAAAAAGTGTAATCATTTTTATACAAATAACAAGCATGTGTTTCTGTCAGAGATTAAAATAAGTAAATTTATGTTTACGGTTGTCGACAAACACAATGGCGACGTAAACAAATTGTTACACTTTGCTATGTTTGATTTACATTCTTATTATAACGCTTTATGAATAAATTGTAAACAATATTTGCTTTGCGTCTATGGCATAATAGTGACAGAGACATTATAGGAGAAAGAAAAAGTTTAGGAGGCGGCATGGATAGTGTAGACTATCGTTTAACGGAAGGCGCCATTGTCAAGAAACTTTTAAAATTGACATTGCCGATTATGGGAACGAGTTTTTTGCAAATGGCCTATAATTTGACTGATATGTTTTGGATTGGCTTTATGGGTTCAAAAGCCGTTGCGGCGCTGGGCATAGCAGGCTTTTTTTCTTGGCTTTCGATGGCCTTTGTCTTAATTTCAAGAGTGGGAACGGAGATACGGGTTGCGCAACTCGTTGGGGGAGACCGAGATAAAGAAGCAAAAACCATTGCGCGAACAGGTGTGCAATTGACGGCTGTTATGGGCATCGTATATGCGATAGCCGTCTATGTATTTCGATATCCGCTCATTGGTTTCTTCAACACACAAGATGCTCAGGTTGAGGGAATGAGTATTGCGTATTTAAGCATTATCTGCATTGGTTTTATCGGCCTCTTTCTCAATCAGGTGTTCACAGGACTGTTTAATGCCGTTGGCAATAGCCGAACACCATTTGTTTTCAATACCATTGGCTTAGTGTTAAACATGGTATTGGATCCTGTGTTGATTTTAGGGTTTGGCCGTATTCCTGGATTGGGCGTTAAAGGTGCCGCGATTGCAACAGTTTTTGCACAGCTCAGTGTTATGATGCTGTTTCTATTCTCTATTTTAGGACGTCAAATGCTGATGAAAAGTTTTACGCTTTTTGGCTCTCCAAAATTGTCACATCTGCTTGAAATTATACGCATGGGTGTGCCGCCGGCTGTACAGAGCGGAATCTTTACGATTATTTCCATGATTATTGCAAGATTGATTGCAGATTTTGGACCAACGCCAGTTGCGGTACAAAAGGTCGGTTCACAGATTGAATCGATTTCGTGGATGACGGCTTCGGGATTTTCTGTTGCGCTAAGTGCTTTTATTGGACAGAATTTTGGTGCTGAGAAAAGAGATCGCGTGTATGAAGGCTACAAGAAAGCGATGCAAATTGCCATTGTGTTAGGTGTTTTTACAACACTCCTGCTCTATTTCGGTGCGCGTCCACTCTTTATGATTTTTATTCGAGAGCCCGACGCGGTTGCTTATGGTATTGATTACTTGAAAATACTGGCACTTTCACAGCTCTTTATGTGTGTCGAAATTACAGCATCCGGCATTTTTAACGGATTGGGTCATACGAAGCCGCCAGCTTTTATTGGCGTATGTTTCAATGTGCTGAGGATTCCAATAGCACTATGGTTTACAAATTATCTTGGATGGGGTATCAACGGTATCTGGTGGAGTATCACCATCAGTTCTGTTTTAAAAGGCGTGGTCGCGTATTTGTGGCTTCAAAGTGTTCTAAAGCAGACCCAAATTGCATCATCGCCGCATCTGTCATAATCATGATGCTGCATGAAACGGTATAAAGCGGTATAAAGCTTCATGAAACAGTAGGATGTTCATATGATGCCTAATCATTATGATCCCAACAATCATAATACCGATGATGGGAAGCAACATCACTAAAGGTGAAAAGACTAAAAACAGGAATGGCTGCATTTTAAAATTTTGTGTGCAGCGGTTCCTGTTTTTTTTAAAAGGAGAATATAACAAATCAATAACTGTTTTATGATAGAAAAGTCAGCCCGTGATCAAATGTTTGATAGGGCGTCTTTTATTTCACAATTTTCTGTCGGCAATTTCTATGATCACTTTATCATTTTATATCAGTAGTGCAGGCCCATAATTGAAAGCGAGATAGATAAGGTAGCAAACGAGCAGAACCATGCCTTCCATACGAGAAATCTGCTCACCGCTGTTTAGGGTGAAAATTCGGAAGAGCACGAGAATAATCATTAAAAACGGCAGCTGAATACTGTAGAAGTTGCTGGGAACGGCAAGTCCTTCCTTCGTAACGGCAGCAGCGGCACCAATGACAAAGAGAATATTGAGTATATCGGCTCCCATGATGTTGCCGAGGGCTAAATCACTATGTCCCTTTGTAACGGATTTAATGGCAGTGGTGAGCTCTGGCAGACTAGTACCGAAAGCGACGAGTGTTGCAGCGATAATGCTCTCCGGAATGCCAGCGCGGATTGCCAGCACCTCAACAGATGGGATTAACACTTTAGAAGCGATAATAACAATGGCAATCCCAATAATAATCAGGAGGAAGTCCAGCGAGACGTGAGTTGATGGCGTAATTTCTTCGGTTTCATAAGTTGACGACGTACTTTGTTTCATGGAGCGGTAAAGATAGGCGACGAGCAGTATGATCAAAATGATTCCCATCCATTGGGAAATATTGCCGATGCCGCCGGGATGCCAGAAAGGCAGACTGAAAATGACGATGAGAATGCCGACGGCAAATTGCGTCCAACTCTGAAAGCGAATAGCGTTGATATCAATGGGCAAAGGTGCAATTTGGGAAGCGATTCCGATGATGAGGCCGGTGTCGACGATGACAGAGCCGATGGCGTTGCCAAGTGCTAGATCCGGAACGCCCTGAACGGCAGCCAAAACAGAAACGGATGCTTCTGGAAGTGTTGTGCCAAGCGATACGATGGTGGCGCCAACAATGGCTTTGGGAATATTAAAGTGCCTTGATACGGAAACCGCATGATCAACCAAGAGATCTGCACCCTTTCCCAAGCTAAACAGACTGATAACCCCGACCAAAACAACTGCAATCGTTGGCAGATTGCTAAATATTTGCATTAAAAACGCTTCCATAATGTACCGCTCCTCATCCCAAAAGTTTACAAACAATAAAAAAGACACTACAACTTTCATTGTAGAGTCTCACAGAATACATTCATATCATCTAAGCCGGGCTTTCGCCGTAATGACGACTTAGATTCCCAAATAGGCAGTTACTCCCTCTAATAAAATGAGTGTATCACTTCCATACCGAATGTCAAGTCTTTTTTACATCTCCGAATTGGGCAGAGGGATCTTAAATGTCGGTGCCCCAGCTGCGTAGGGTGCAATTTCATAAGGTTCAAAGTAGATGACAATCCAGTTGTCGTCGAGATAAAACTTCTGATCTTCGGAGATGCCTTCAAATACATAGCTGTTTTCCTCTGTTTCCAGTGTGTCAATGGCATTATAAATAATATCATTGATATAAGTTTGGTAATCGAAGTCCGTTTCAAAGAGATCGCTGAGCTGAATCGCTGCACCCGAATTTAAATCGTAATTAAAATAGGTTGCCGAAGAAAGGCCATGTGCACCGCCGGTGTACTGATAGAAATTTAAGCCAATGCTCAAATAGCGCTGCGTATTCGTATAGGTGCGATAGTTGGCAGCATAATAATAGGGACGAAGGTCAAAAGCATCGTTTTCATTCGCGGCATGGTCTTCAATGGCAAGTGCGATGTTATAATTCATCGCCGTATCAATGCGCGCCTTTATAGCGTCGTTGATTTGCATAAACTGATTGGAATCACCGAGTATGACGGGATAAATATAATTTAAATTGAAAGCATCGCTGTAATCTGTTCGAATCGTGTAGTCGATGACGGCGGCAATATGCGGAAGTTTCATATCACCATCGCCATAAGGCGTCACGGAAACCGTGATGGTAAAAGGTTCTGTTTGTTCATATGACAAATAATAAGCAGGTGCAATAATCTCAATTTCATCTTGATCATTAAAATGGAAGGCGCTGTCTATTTGCCAGTAATCAAAAATGTGTGTATTCATCGGCGACTGGTACTGTAACGCATAGGCATCGGCGAACGCACTGTAAAGCGCTTCTTCTGAAAGGATATCAAAGAGGTGAATGCGCTGGCCGGACGGCAGATCAAAATTTAAAAACTGTTGCTGTGACAATAGTGAATCGTCATCGGTAACACCCTTTATCCTGTAGCTCAAAAGATTCGCGTCGACATAGAGCGCCGTTCCTTCAAGTGAGAGATTTACGAGATCCTCGGATGTGGTATTAGCGAGCTGATCATGACCGGCATTGTCATCGTCGTTGGCATCATGACGGGTCTCTGCATCTTCTGAATGGTCGAGAGAAAAGCGATCGTTCGCATTTTTGATTCTGAGATTGGTGTAAATACTTGTTCGCGTATCACTTAACTGTTTTTCAATTGCCTTATTCACAGCATCCATAACCAATGTATCGCTGTAATTTTCAATATAACTATAGATCGTCGTCGAGCGCATGTATGCGTCTTCTGTCAAGTCAGATGTCGTCGCCATCGACGGCGGTGTTTTGACATCGGGATCCTGCTGTTGAACAGCGGGTGGGTTTACGGGTGTGGCCTCAAGCTGCGGCAGCGTCTGCTGTGCCTGACATCCGCTTAAAAGGATGCATAGCGCTGCGATTCTAAGAACGTGTCTCGATGACATATTTAACTCCTGTATAGACATAATCGATCAATAGATCGTGTATTGGTAAGAAAAAATCCCATGAGGAAGACAGTCAATCGTATTTATTGGCGAGATCATAGGGGCTTCAAGAGCTGGTGCAAAGTCTGCAAAACCCTATAAGAACCTATAATGCTATTATAGCGTGACGATGTGTATTCATTGTGACGAATTGTAAAATTTATGTGCACTTATGTTAAGAATACGAATGAAACTGGTAATAATTCACCAAATATTCTGAAACGCTTGATTTTTAAACTTGATAGGCGTAAGATAAAAGATGTCTATATTTTCGAACAGTAGACAAATTTTTATTTGGGAAGTGTGTGGTGTGTTACAGAATCAGTTAGCAATAGCAGTGGGCGTGTTTACGATCACTTATGTGATTATCATGTCCGAAAAGCTCAACCGCACGGCGGTTGCAATGGTGGGCGCATTTTTGATGCTCATCTTGAATGTCGAAAGTCAGGAGCAAGCCATTGAGCACATTGACTTCAATACGATCGGTCTTCTAGTGGGGATGATGATCATCGTGAATATCATGAAAAAGAGTGGTATATTTGAATATATTGCGATCAAGGCTGCCAAGCTATCGAAAGGAGATCCGTGGCGGATCTTAGTGTCATTTGCCGCAATAACGGCAGTGGCATCAGCGCTGCTGGATAATGTGACGACCATTTTGTTGATCGTTCCAGTGACGCTTGTTATTACGGACACCCTGAGACTTAATCCGATACCCTTTCTGGTGCCGGAAATTCTCATTGCCAATATTGGCGGGACGGCGACGTTAATCGGTGATCCTCCCAATATTATGATCGGCAGCGCGACGGGACTTGGCTTCTTGGATTTTGTGGTCAACCTCGCACCTGTGGTCATCGTGATCTTTGTCGTTACAATGTTGCTGTTTAAGCTGATCTACGGTAAGCAGTATTATTGTGAAGATAAAGATAAATTGAAGATTCTGCAGATGAATGAGAATCTTGCGATTAAAGATATGTTATTATTAAAGAAGAGTGTTGTCGTATTGTTCATGACGATTATCGGCTTTTTGCTGCATCAGGCGCTTGGCTATGAGTCAGCGACGATTGCCCTGTTCTTTGGTGCATTGCTGCTATTGGTCAGCGGCGTTGACGTAGAAGATGTCTTTCTGGAGATTGAATGGCCGACGATTTTCTTCTTCCTGTCACTCTTTATACTGGTGGGAGCACTTGAAGGGGTTGGCGTCATGGAGTTTCTTGCAGCAAAACTGTTGAGCTTCACCGAAGGCAATCTTCTGATGACGGCAATGGTTATCCTGTGGGTATCTGCCATTGCGTCTTCGTTTCTCGATAACATTCCATTTGTTGCGACAATGATTCCACTGATTAAAAGCCTCGCGGCAATGTCCACGATAAATGTTGGACCATTGTGGTGGGCGCTGGCACTGGGCGCGTGCTTAGGCGGCAACGGCACACTCGTCGGCGCATCGGCAAATGTCATTGTTTCGGGGATGATATCTCGCCACGGACAGAAGCTATCCTTTGTCGATTATCTGAAAGTGGGTTTTCCACTGATGATCATCTCTGTCATCATTTCTAGTATTTATTTGATTGTATTTTACGTTTAGGAGAGGATGGGCTTATGAGAAAACTCATGAATGCAGAGGTGATGGAACACACGATGCGGCTTAGACAGATGGGGGCAGATGTCCAAGTGATCAATTCTAAAATGTGTTTCGTGTTATTTCAGGTCGGTGAAATTGACGTTGCCTATTGTTACAACGTCAACAAGAAGGGACGCTATTTTCTGGAGAGAATTAAGCCTTACCCGCTGGCGTTAAGAGAATTCGAACGTGAGCAGGATGTCATCGATATTATTGAGATAGATCTAGACCAGTTTCGAAATGCGTCCAAGAGCCATAATATTGACAACTTTATTCAAATCAATCGTATGATCCACAGGACGCTTCGCAAATTTGAGGATTTATTCCTCTATTATAATGTACCGCCAGAAAAAGCGGACTTCATATTGGAACACATGCGGGAAATCAATCTCGAAATCGATAAGACAAAAGCATCTGCCGAGCGGGTTTACTTTAAAAAGAATCCGGATAATCTCTGATTGCCAGACGCTGTTTCCCGAAAGTGACTGTATGGCGAAACGTATCGTTAACAGCGGTTTAATAAGTGTTTAAGGCGTAGATTGTTACAGAATCTACGCCTTTTTATTAAGAAATTGTCGTAATAATTTAAAGGCTTGTTTCTTGAATTGCACCGGTTGGAGTGTTACCATAAGCCTAAACTTGCATAAGGGGTGATGTGCTTGGAAATGCGTTGGCGAAATCCAAAAATTGAACTTTACAAAGAAGCGAAACTCATTAAGTGTTTTGACGCCTGTGCGCTTTCAAACGAAGTCAGTGATGGCGTCGTCGATCTCTTGATCGTCGATGAACCCATCAATCGCCATACGGCGCCAAATGATATTTTGTCTGAAGCTGGACGCGTTCTGAAGCGCAATGGCTTTGTTCATCTGTCATGTTTGATAATCGAGGCGGGACATACCCCATTCTCAGGCTGGCACTACCGGCATAAATGCAAGAAACTCGGCGCAAAGTATACCCTAGAAGAAATCGAAATGCTAATTGAAGAATGCGGTTTTATCATTAATAAAAATGCGATTGAAGAGGAGCGTTCACGTAAGTATCTAAAGTTGGAACTCGTTAAGCTGGAAAGCGATACATTCTCGAAAGCTGTCAGTTATTAATGAATGCGACAATATAACGGAAGTCATTTTCTCTAGAGCACGGCACCTTTTTTGGGTCATTTGTGGCGCCAAATTGGCGTGAGCTGAGGATGGGTAAACCAGATTGACAAAAAAATGACAAAATAAACATAAAATATTTGAGATTGATATGATTAGAGGCGTCGGCAAGTTGTTGTGCGTCTCTTTTTGTGCTAAAATCGGGTATAGTAAGAGAAAGAGAGGGTGCCAGTGTGCTTAAGATCAGCAGGCTTGGGAAAGCTTTTGACCACCGATGCGTCTTAGAGGACGTGGACCTAAATATATCAAAGCGCGAGATCGTGAGCATCATTGGTCCGTCTGGACGCGGTAAAACGACGCTTTTAAAGCTCATTGCAGGTTTGCTGACAGCAGATACCGGCAAGATTGAGCGCTCTTACACACGGCTGAGCTATGTATTTCAAGAGGATCGTCTATTGCCGTGGCTTACCGTTGCTGAAAATGTAAAGCTCGTAAATGATGCGCTTTCGTCGGATGATTGTATGGCGCTTCTTGCGATGATGCGGCTTGCAGACAGTCAGCGGCTGTATCCATCGGAGATTAGCGGCGGCATGCGTCAGCGCGTTGCCATGGCAAGAGCATTTGCTTATGAGCCTGAACTCATTCTCTTAGACGAGCCTTTTAAATCCATTGATCAGTTTTTAAGAAAACAGTTAATTGAAGATATGCTGGCACTTTGGCGTGTTCAGGGACAAAGTGTTTTGCTGGTAACGCATGATCCCGATGAGGCGATTGCCATGTCGGATACGATCTATCTGATGGACGGCATACCAGCGAGCATTGTCAAACGCATTGTGATTGACGCGCCGCGCAATCTTACAGAAACTGCTAAACAAACCATTCGCAATGAAATAGAAAAGTTTTGGGAGGAAGAGACATCATGAGAAAACAACTGTTAATCATCATGACCATATTGATGATGTCACTGGCTGCGGGATGCCAGTCACAAACAAATGAACCCGCTCCGGAAGCGGCAACAGCACAAGAAACATCTGCTCAAGAAACGCCAGCAGCAGAAACACCTGCCGCAGAATCAACGATTGAAGAATCATCGGCTGAAGAAGTACCAGCCGCTGAGCCCATTGCCTTAAGGGCTGTAGCACCGGAGGGTGCAACAACGATTGCCATGTTGAAAATGATTCACGATCAGCCTCAAATCGGGGATAATGTGACGGTTACTTATGAGAGCTTAAATACCACTGAATTACTGGCAGCCGATCTCATGGGCGAGAAGACTGACTTTGCCATCGCACCAACGAATCTTGCGGCGAACTTCTATCAAAAGGGCGTTCCTTATTCGCTTGTCAGCGTTAATACGCATGGTAATCTTTACATGGTGACAACAGAAGAAATTGAGGGCTGGGATGCGATTAAAGGCAAAACGGTTTATATGATCGGGCAAGGTCTTGTGCCGGATTTAATTTTCAGATACATTGCCGTATCAAACGGTATTGATCCGGATACAGATATTGACATAGAGTATCTGAGCGGGGCTTCAGAGATTGCACCGACATTTTTATCTGGAAAAGCTTCTATTATTATTATGCCTGAACCCGTCCTGTCGGTGGTCAGTACAAAAGACGTCGCATTTAAAGTGCTCTTCGACTTCCAGAAGGAATATGAAGCTGCCAGCGGCATGACAGGCGGCTTCCCACAAGCTGGACTGCTTGTGCGCAACGAACTTATCGAAACGCATCCTGCGATTGTTGAAGCCTTTATTGAACAGCTTGAAGAATCGTGCGCATGGGTGAATGAAAATCCTGAGGATGCAGCAGCATACATGCAGGAACTCGATTTAGGCATTCCGGGTCCTGTTGTGATTAAGGCAATGCCTGGACTAAATATCCGTCAGGATTCCATCGCCGATTCAAAAGCGGCGCTGGAAAAAATGTTTGGCATTCTCTATGAGGCATCACCTGAAGCGATTGGAGGCGCGATGCCGGATGAAGCTTTCTATCAATACGGACAATAATTTTCAAAGTGGACGACACTGGGGATATCGAGGGCTATCGGCGATAGCCCTTCTTATCACGTGGTGGATACTGTCTGTAATGATTGGCAAGCAATATATTATGCCATCGCCGATAAGCGTTTTGAAAGAGATCGTGAATCTGCTGACGACATCAACCTTTTATTACACCGTTTTTTCAACGATTTTTCGAACACTTATCTGCGTTGTCATTAGCTTGATCGGAGGCGTTGTCTTAGGGATTGCTTCAGGTTATTACACAGCGCTTCGGGGATTTTTGGCACCGTTTATACGCATTATGCAGACACTGCCGACGATCGTCGTAATCGTTTATGTGATCATTTGGCTGTCCAGTGCGATCGCGCCAATCTTTGTTACATGGCTTATTACGATGCCCATTGTCTATGCAAATGTACTGGAAGGCTACGATGCGATATCAGTAGAATACAGAGAGGTCTTTGCCGTATATGAACTTTCGCCAATGAAACAGCTGCGCTGTCTGGTCTTGCCGTCTGTTAAGCCTTATTTGAAAGCAGCGGTAATTGCCGTTACCTCTTTGGGATTAAAAGTAATGATCGCCTCAGAAGTCTTGGGACAGACGCAGGGTTCTATCGGCAAGAGCATCCAAATAGCGAAAATTAATTTACAGACTGAAATTGTGTTTGCATGGGCCATCGTCACAATCGTTATTGCCATAAGCCTTGAGGCGCTGCTGAAGAAGGTGCTCTTATGAGGCGGGACGCGAAGCGATCATGGCAGCCGGAAGACGTGAAGAACTTATACCAATGGGTGACAGTCGCAAGCGCAGGTAAAGCGGAAGTGCTTTATGAACGGGAAGATCTTCTGCGCCGCTGGCATATTCACACGCGGATTGTCGTGCATCAAAAACAGCTGGATGGGAGCGATGTGTTAATTGATGACAGCGGTCGTGCTGTCAAATGGTCAACGCATGGCGGGAGCCAACTCGACGGGATTAATGACACTGAGCCCGAAGCTAAAACCAATGTCAAAGCTAAAACCAATGTCAAAGCTAAAACCAATGTCGAAGTGAAAACTAAAGGACAAGCGGATACTTGGCTACAAGTTCCCTTAAAAGACAGTGAAGCTGCTGAAGCGCTGCTGTGTGGCGAAATTAAGGGAATCGTTGATCAGCCCAAAGAACCGTATTATGTTTTTAACGATGATTTGAGCTTAAAACGATCTTATGAAGCGCGTGGACGCTACGGTATTCCGAAACGTTTTCTCAATGCCTGGCGGTATATGCTGATTGGTTTGATCGTTACGGGGATGCTCGTCTTTTTCAGATTTTACAAGCTTTGAAACATCAATCGACACTTAAATCAACATGGGAATGATACAAGATCCCTGTCTAAAACCATATAAAAAGCTGTTGCTAAACCGTTGAAGACTGTGCAAATCGAACGGCTTTAGTGAGGGTTTCACAGATGAGTTCATAGTGTGATAATGAAACTATGGCAAACGTTCTGAACGCTGGAAAGACTGGCGTTCATTTTATGTTCTAACAAAAAAACATGATTTTTTGCAAAAAAATCATTTTCCCCTCTTACAATGCGAAAGGGGAAGTGGTACAATTATTGCATGGGGATGATTTATTTTTTTGCTCTAAAAAGTTAAAACTTTAACAAATGGAGGGAGACAAATGCAGTTTATTTTATCAAACGAAGACCTGATGATGCGCGATTTGTTCAGAAAGTTTACAGAGAACGAAGTTGAACCAATTGCAGCAGAGGTCGATGAAAACGAAGAGTTTCCTGTGGAAACTGTGAAAAAAATGACAAAACTTGGCATGCTGGGTATTCCTTACCCACGCGAGTATGGTGGCGCTGGCGGTACTTACTGGCAGTACATCAACTTCGTTGAAGAACTCGCATGCGCATGCGCGACAACTTCAGTTGTCGTATCGGCACATACGTCATTATGTGCATCACCTATCTATGAATTCGGTACAGAAGAACAGAAAAAGAAATATCTGATACCGCTTGCAAAAGGTGAAAAATTAGGTGCATTCGGCTTAACAGAGCCAAATGCCGGAACAGATGCAGCCGGTCAGCAAACAACTGCGGTAAAAGATGGCGACTATTACATCTTAAACGGCAGCAAAATCTTTATTACCAATGCAGGTTATGCAGACGTCTATATCGTTATGGCGATGACAGACCGTGCAAAAGGTCTTAAAGGGATCAGCGCATTTATCGTTGAAAAAGAATTTGAAGGCTTCAGTGTCGGTAAAAAAGAAAAGAAAATGGGGATCAGAGGTTCTAGTACTTGTGAGCTCATCTTCGAAGACTGTAAAGTGCCAGCAGAAAATCTTCTTGGAAGCGAAGGCAAGGGCTTCAAGATTGCAATGATGACACTTGACGGCGGTCGTATCGGTATTGCCGCACAAGCGCTCGGTATTGCACAAGGTGCTTACAATGAAGCAGTCAAATATGTAAAAGAGAGAAAACAATTCGGAAGATCAATCGCAGCTTTCCAAAATACTCAATTCCAAATCGCAGACATGAAAACTAAGATCGAGGCAGCTCGTTTCATGGTTTATTCAGCTGCGTACAAAAAGCAGTTAAAAAAACCTTATGCTCAAGATGCCGCGATGGCGAAACTGATGGCCGCTGAAGTTGCTATGGAAGTAACAACAAAAGCAGTTCAACTCTTCGGCGGTTACGGTTATACACGTGAGTATCCGGTTGAAAGAATGATGAGAGACGCTAAAATCACTGAAATCTACGAAGGTACCAGTGAAGTTCAACGCATGGTCATTTCTGCAAGTGAATTGAAGTAATGGAGGGATATAAGATGAAGATCGTTGTTTGTATAAAGCAAGTACCAGATACCAATGAAGTAAAATTGGATCCAAAAACAGGTACTTTGATTAGAGATGGCGTGCCTAGTATTATCAACCCTGATGACAAGGCAGGTCTTGAAGCTGCACTCAGATTAAAAGATGAGTTCGGTGCACACATTACTGTTATTACCATGGGTCCACCGCAAGCAAAAATTGCATTGCAGGAAGCTTATGCAATGGGCGCTGACCGCGTGATCCTTTTAACGGACAGAGTTTTCGCAGGTGCAGATACACTTGCAACCTCTACGACAATTGCATCTGCACTTAAAAAGCTTGAGTATGACCTCGTTATTACAGGTCGTCAAGCAATTGACGGCGATACAGCACAAGTTGGTCCTCAAATCGCGGAACACCTTAGCTTACCGCAAATTTCTTATGTATCAAAATTTGATCACAAAGGCGATCACGCTATTGTTAAACGTACATTTGAAGATGGTTTCCAAACGATAAAAGTCAAATACCCATGCCTCATCACGGCGCTTGCGGAACTTAATGAAGCGCGCTACATGAGCGTTGCAGGTGTTGTCGATGCCAATCGTTCGCTCGAAATCGAAACATGGACATTCTCAGATATCGATGCGGCTCCAGAAAAAATGGGCTTAAAAGGTTCGCCGACTAAAGTTAAAAAATCCTTCACAAAAGGTGTTAAACAAGCTGGTAAAGTGGTTGAAGGAACACCGAAGGAAGTTGCTACGGCGCTCGTTGATAAGTTACAAGAAAAATTCATTATATAAGGAGGCGTGTCATGAGTATTAATGATTACAAAGGTGTATTAGTATTCGTTGAACAACGCTTCAACGAAATCCAGAATGTTTCGCTTGAATTATTAGGAAAAGGTAGAAAAATTGCGGACGAATTAGGTGTTGATGTAACAGCAGTCGTTCCGGGATCAGATATCAGTAGACATGCGCAATTGTTAATTGAATACGGCGCTGATAAAGTAATGCTTTACGATAACAAAGCGTTAGAGCTCTATACTACAGAGCCGTATACGCAAGTTGTCGTTAAGGCGATTACTGAAGAAAAACCGGAAGTTGTCCTCTTTGGCGCAACTTCAATCGGCAGAGACTTGGCACCAAGAGTATCTGCAAGGCTTCAAACAGGTCTTACAGCTGACTGTACATCACTTGATATCAGCGAAGACAGACTTTTAATGATGACACGTCCTGCATTTGGCGGCAATATCATGGCAACCATCGTTTCACCTGAACATCGTCCGCAGATGTCAACAGTGCGCCCAGGCGTTATGACAAAAATGGAAAGAGAACCAGGCAGAAAAGGCGAAGTTGTCAATGCAAAAGTTGCACTTGAAAAAAATAACCAATTTGTAGAAGTTGTATCATTTGAAAAAGAAGTTGGCACAAAAATGGATATTCAAGAAGCAACTGTTCTCGTATCAGGTGGTCGCGGTATCGGTTCTGCCGATGGTTTCGAGATCTTAGACGGCCTTGCTAAAGAACTGAACGGCTTGGTATCTGCTTCACGTGCTGCTGTTGATATCGGCTGGATGCCGCATGATCGTCAAGTTGGTCAAACAGGTAAAACAGTTCGTCCTAACCTGTATATTGCGTGTGGTATTTCAGGCGCCATTCAACACGTTGCCGGCATGGAAGAATCAGATCTTATCATCGCTATCAACAAAGATAAAGATGCACCAATCTTTGAAATTGCAGACCTCGGTATTGTTGGCGAAGTCCAAAAAGTATTACCGCTCGTTATTGAAGAAATTAAGAAAATCAATGCCGCTAAGGTTATTGAAGATTAATTGCCTTTCATTATACTAACATATAGGAAAGCCGTCTCGTGGCATATTGTCATGAGGTGGCTTTTCTTTTTTGCGATCTTACGCGATCCTCTTTCTTACGCGATTCTAATCTTGGCCTAATGCGTTTTACACTTTTTGGCGGTATGATAAACCTATAAAAGGTCTTATAAAAGACTTCATAAAAGACTTCATAAAAGACTTCATAAAAGGCTTTATAAAAGAAAAAGGCTTAAGTTATTCAGTTGTACAGACGATTGTTATTATAGGAGGCTGTATTATGTTTTTAGCTGTTATTGTAATCGCATTGGTATCCATGATGCTTTATCATAGAGGCTACTCCGCCGAAAAAATTATTCCTATTGCCATCCTCTCCGGGATTGTAGCCTATTTTATACCGTTAGGTGCGATGATCGCTTGGCCGTTTAAATTAATCAGTGGTGCACTTGGCTTTGCCGGGGGTGCGTTAGGTGCTGTTGCCGGCGGCGTCGGTGGTTTGGTCGGCGGTATCCTCAGTATTATTGCAGGTGCACTCAGTCTGGTACTCGGTGTGATCGGCGGCATTATTGGTCTGGTATTCAGCATCGTTGGTCTAGTCTTTGGCATTATTATCGCCATTTTGGTACCACTTGCGATTATCTGGCTTATTTTTAAAATCGTGCTTTAGTCTCGAGATCCTATTGTGATAGATCACATTAAGATAAATTCAAACGGGATAAATTCAAACGAGATAAATTTCAATGCTATAAACTTCAATGCAATAAACCGCTTTCCATGTGAAACTGTTTTAACAGTTTGTTTGAGAGGAAGGCGGCTTTTTGATTCATAGCAATAGGGTTTAGAAGAAAATCGTCTAATAGTTTTTCGCTGAGCCTCAACGACAATATGTTGAATACACGTCTTACGAAAGCGGTGAACATTCTGATGAGGGGACTAAAATTTGAATGATGCAATTACTTCATATGATTAGGTCATGAGATTAATTGATGAATGCATTTTACGTTGGATTGTTTTGACAAATGAGACAGCAGTTGTGTATAATAAATGCATTAATGAAAATAGTTATCATTTAGTTAGTTGTGTTTATGCTTTTGCTGCAATGCGTCCGGTTGTCAACGAAGGCATTTGAAAAAAGAGGCAGGCATTTAATGTTAAGAACATATCAGATATTTCAACAATTGACGGGGATACGATTATTTGAATACCATGGTGAAGAATCGTATCGGCACTTGCCCTACGATGAGAGGACCAATCGTCGAATGAACATTGATGTGGCAATGATGTTTCAACAAGTTAAAACAGTGGACAGTTTTATTATTCACGCGATTTATCCACACTGTTATATTATTATTTGGCGTCCTAAAATGACCACAGACGGCAGTGAAATCATTTTTTCGGAAATGTTGTATACAGCGTCGCAATCGGAAGTGATTTGCTGTGAAAAGTGTCATCGCACCATTGACGCAAAGCGATTTAAACAGATGTCTCATGAAGTGATCCAAACAGCGGGGGAACAGTTGCTGAAAATATTGGAACCAAACGCGGTTCAGCATCGATATACGACGCGGTCGGAATCAGCCGCCACTTTTTGCCGCGATGCTGTTCTATGCGAAATTCATGAAGAGATATGTGAGCAGCCATTGCAGAATCACGTGCGTGAGATTGTCAGGGCGCTGTCCAATCGGGAATTGGAAGAGGCAAACAAGCAATACGATCATGTGCTCTCACATCTAAAACAGGCTTATGAGGGAATTTCGCCCAGCGATACACTCCAAGGCAGATTTGTCTACTTTATGACTGCCTTTACATATGAGCTCGCCGAGGCGTTTCCAAATTATAAGCAGCGTATTTTTCAAATGCACCGCGTTGCAATGACCACTTTTCTAAAACAAACACATTACACCAACCAAGCCATATTTGCACAAACGTATCTTTCGGCGTATATAAAATTGCTCGTGCCTGTTTCCGGCAATCAAACGACACTGGTTACGCACAAAGCACTACAAATGATTCATCATCAATACACGGGTGGGCTGACGCTGAAGGTAGTAGCTGATCAATTGCACGTACAGCCGTCTTATCTTTCCAGACAGTTTAAAAAAGACGTTGAGATGACGTTTACACAGTACTTAATGGCCTACCGACTGAAGCGGGCCGTTATTCTAATGCGTGAAACAACTTTGCCGCTTACGGAAATTGCCATGATGGTTGGGTTTGATTCAAGTGCTTATTTCTCAACTTGTTTTAAAAGCGTTTATGAATTATCACCGTCAGCTTATCGAAGACAGTGTGTTTGAAGGCCTATGATGAAGCATGTCCTGCCTTGTCGTCAAGACATCGGGGCCCGGTCCGTAGTCGACGACTTTGCCGTGTTCAAGAACCAGTGCGGTATCCGCAATTTTGCGTGCTAAGTAAAGATCGTGCGTGATAAAAATCATGGAAAAGCCGTGGCTGTTTTGCATGGCTTTCAGTAGTTTCACGATGTTTGCAGCGTTGGATGGATCCAGCATAGCCGTGATTTCGTCGGCAATTAAGAGCTTAGGGGACATTGTGAGTGCCCTTGCCAGTACGAGACGCTGTTTTTCACCACCGCTCAAGGCATGCACTTGTTTTTCTAAAAACGATTCACTCGAAGGCAGTTGAACGTCATGCAGCACGTGACGCATCAGGCGATGCCTTTTTTTTTCGCACATTTTTAGCGACCACTTCAACGGTTCATTGAGGACATCGCGAATACGCCAGCAACTGTTTAATGCGGCGGCCGGATCTTGCGTGACGAGCTGAAGACCGCCTTGACGACGCATCAGATCCTCAGGTGATGCGGGACTGTTTTCAAATGTGATACTGCCGGCATCTTTTGTTTCGTAGCCGGCAATTAAATGCGCCAGTGTTGACTTCCCCGATCCGGAAGTCCCGATGATTGCTAAAACTTCACCTTCTTTGACCTCGAAGCTCACATTTGATACCGCGTTGATCGTATGATGGCGGATATGGAAATTCTTTTGAAGCGCCTGAACGTTTAAAAGAGTGGCAATGCCGCCGCGCTGGCATGCGACACTGTGTCCCTGTTGGATGGTCAGTGGTTTGATATCGTATTGCGCGCAAGCGGGTTTCGCTTGAAAACACCTTTCGTAGAAGGGACATCCTGAAGCAGCAGATGCGCGAATGGATGTGGGGATCCCCCAAATATCGCGGTGTGCATCCAGTTCCCATGAAGCGCCAATCAGTCCCTTGGTATAGGGGTGCCGCGGTTTTTCGAGAACATCGTTAAGCGTACCGTATTCAAGGTGATGCCCTTTGTAAAATACATAGACTTTTGAACACATGTGCTGAATGATTTTCATCTCATGTGAGATCACTATGAGGCCAAAATGATATTTTTCTTGCAGTGATTGAATTAAGGCGACAACTTGGTGTTTAGCAGCAGGATCAAGTGACATAGTGGGCTCATCCACGATGAGCAGCTTTGGCTGGCAGGCTAAGGCCATTGCGATTAATACTTTTTGGCGCATACCGCCGGAAATTTGGCTTGGATAAGCCTGCCACCAAGTCGAATCGAGACCGACGTCTTGGAGTAATTGAAATGCACGCTGTCGGGCGCGGCCTTTCGAAAGCCCTAAATGGGTCGTGATGGGCTCTGCGACTTGATCCGATAATTTCATCATTGGATTTAAAACATTGGATGCGTTTTGAAAGACCAGTGCGATCTGACGCCAGCGAAGGGTTTGCCAATCCGGCTGCATCAAGGTTTTCCCGTCAAATGTAATGGTGCCTTCAATCGTTGCCTTATCAAACAGGAGCCCCATAATCGCATGGGCAATACTCGATTTGCCGCTGCCGGATTCGCCTACAATGCCAATGGTTTCACCGGCAATAACTTGCAGGTTGAATGGGTGAACAGCATTGACAGGCTGTTTATGGTAACGGATGGATAAGGCGTCAATGGTTAATAATGGTGGTTGCATAGTGCTATACCTCAATTTCTTTGCTCAGGAGCATTAATGACAAAATCAAACACACAAGTGCGATGAGTGGTGCCGTTAACCACCACTTCCAATAAGGTGTGAAGTAGATTCCCGGAAATGCCATGGCTTTATTCAGCATCATGCCCCAGCTTTTTGATGTGGGATCTCCGAGCCCTAAATAAGCTAGACTTGCTTCCATCATAATGCTTCGGCTCATCATTTTGATAAAGGCCAGTGTCAGCAGCGGCTTTAACGGCGGGAGGAAATGTCTTGTGATAATGGCGTAAAGCGGTGTGCCCATTTGTTTTGAGTAGCGAATGTAATCATGTTCTTTAATGAATAGGACGCGTGCGCGAATAGTTCTGGCCGTTTGTGGCCAAGAGAGCATGGCGAGGACGATAATCATGGATAGATAACTTGCGCCGAGAAATGCGCCCAGCAGTATCAGAAGGATCATTTGCGGCATGCCGGTGATGATGTCACAGACAGCCATTAGAAAGTGATCAATTTTCCCACCGATATAACCGGATATGATCCCGATGATGCTGCCGATAAACGTCGCTGAACCGGCACTGAAAATGCCGAGGAAGATGCTGTAGCCGCCGCCGTGTATGAGCTGAGCTAAGATATCAATTCCGAGATCGTCTGTACCAAGGGGATGCGTCAGCGAAGGGGATTCAAGTGAGGCACCTGAAACGGCTTGATGGGCGGTGCCGCCAAAGAGGGTATACACAGCAAAGGCGATGATGATAATGGCCAGATAGATTTTATAGCTTTTCATGAAAACCTCGCTGCTTCATTTTTTTGAAAATCATATCTGCTGCGGTATTAAAAATGAGAATCAAAACGGCAACATAGAAAAAAATACCCTGAATTAATACATAATCTCGCATACTGACGGCTTCACGCATTAGCTTGCCAATGCCGGGATAGGCAAAGACGACTTCAACGAGGACCGCACCGCTGAGCATCCCGCCCATCTTCATAAAGATTCTGGCGAGAATGGGCGAAATGGCATTGGCAAGGACATGGTGAAAGATTAAACGCCTTTTCCGCAGCCCCTTGGCCCTTGCAGTGAGGATGTAGGGTTCCGTTAAAACACTGACGGCACTTTGACGGCTCAATAGATAAAAATCGCCAATGCTGGACAGAGAAAGTGTTAAACACGGCAGGGCGGCGTGATGCACATAATCGCGAAAGGCGTCAAATGCCGAATCATATACGGCAAATGCTGTTGTCGCCCCTGCTAGTGGAAACCATTTGAGATGGGCGCCAAAATAGATAAGCAGCGCCAAGCCGATGATAAAATCGGGAATCTCTGATAAAATGGTCATCATTCGAAGCAGTAAATCGTCCAGAATACTTGACTCACGTGCATGGTAAGCAGAGATCAGACCGAGGGCTGATCCGAAAAGACTGCTGATGCCTAAAGCGGAAATGACCAGCAGCAGTGTCCAGATCAGCCGTTCTCCGATCATTTCAGAGACGGGACGATTGTAGTAAATGCTGATGCCTAAATCGCCTCTTAATGTGCGGCTGATATAGGTTGTAAATTGTTCCAGCATCGGTTTATCCATGCCGTAGTAAGCGTGGTAGTGTGCGATCTGATCTTCTGTTAACGTGACGGTTACGCTGCCTTCTTCAACAGAAATAAAATTAAAGGGATCGCCGGGCATTATTCTTGGCAAGAAAAAATTGAGGACCAAGACGACGATGAGCGTCCCGACTATTTTTTGCCACATTAAGGTGTTGGCACCACATAGGAAAGTTTATTATGATCTAATTTACTGTGATCGAATCGAGCATACCAGCCGTCGTACTCAGAAGCTCGATAGACAAAATTGTCCTGATTTGTATAGAGCATGATCATTGGCACATCAGTGGCGATCAGCGATTGCATTTCATGGATGAGTGTCATGCGCTGATTTTCATCCAGCGTGTGGGCTTGTTCGATTGCAAGCTCTGCGACAGTCTCATTCTGATAACCTTTTAAGGTAGAAGCGCTGAGTGCAGCAGTATTGGCAGATGCGTTGCCGTAGATGCTGCGCAGATAATCAGGGTCGCCACCCATGCCGCCTGAATTAACGAGCAGCAACTCGTAATCACCGGTTTTGATAGCTTCATCACGTGTCTTGCTCTCGACACTTTCAATGGCAACCGTAATGCCAATTTGCTCAAGGTCGAGTTTGATAAGCTCAGCGAGTTTTACTTCGGATGGCGTATTGCCGGTAAGAAGCCTAAAATGATATGTTTGGCCGTCCAGCAGTGATTTGGCATGTGCGGCGTCAAACGCGTAAGCTTCTATCTCGGGATTGTACCATTTGCTGGTCTTCGGAACATATCCCATGCTGCTTACCTCTGCAGCACCGCGTGCAATTTTTGCAACGAGTGCTTCTCGATCAATACCGTAAGCCATGGCCTGACGGACATTAACAGCTTCCAGCGCGGGCACATCGGTCATATTCATCATCAGGCGATAGGCATGAAAAGAGGGCAGTTTGCGGACGACAAATGCATCATCCCCTTCATAACGCGTGAGCAGATCGGCGGAGACGTTGACAAGACTGATTTCGCTGTTTTCAAAAGCTAGGATTGAATCGCTCACAGGCAGCCATTCAATGGCGTCGACAGCGGGTGCGGGTCCCCAATATGCGTCAAACGCTTCGTAGCGGTATTCGCCTTTTACAGGGTCATAATGTGTCATATAATAAGGACCGGAACCAATCGTAGCGTCTGGTGCATCATAGGCAATGGGATCGTCGACTGTCTCCCAGATATGCTTAGGGAGAATACGGACGCCGCCTAATCTCGAGAGATTGGTATTATCCACTTGACTGACGTGGATATCAATCGTCCATGTATCTGACTGAACAACGGACTCAACGATATAGGTGCCGTCGATATTCAGGTTGTCAACGACAGGGGTATGTGTTTTGTAGTATTCAAAGGTGAAGAGGACATCTTCTGCTGTAAGCGGCGTACCGTCGTGCCATTTGGCATTTTCGACGAGTTTAAACGTAAATATTTTGCCGGTCTCATCAATATGATACGATTCTGCAAGCCATGGGATGTAGCCATCGGCATCAATTTCCAGGAGGCTGTCGTAAAGAATCTGCATCTTTGACATGCCGGGCCCGCGGGTAAGGTGTTTAAATGGATTTGGCAGCCCTGTATCGCTTCCTTCCAAGCGGATCACGGTTGGTGTATCCTCTAATGCATTTGATGCGTTATTTTCGGAACTTTCATCCGCTGTTTGCTGAGACTCTACTTCGGTATTGTTTTCGGGTGAGGCGGCATTGGCCGTATTGTCGTCGGCAGACTGTGCACAGCCGATAAATAGGATGCTGAGGCAACTTATGATTAAGAACAGCGTGATTTTTTTAGACATTTTTCTCTCCTTGTGATAGATGATGAACTGGATTGGATGACCATGAAACCAGCGCTGAAACAGATCGTTTTGTCACATGGCAGAGGCCGTCTTCGGCATAGGCTTCAAGGGTACGAAGTACGTTTGCCATACCGAATTCTGCGCTGAACTTGGCATGCGCGTATTGATCTTTGGCGGCTTCAAGTGAGATCGTCTGCGTGGTTTCGCTGGAAAAGAATTTGACTTCCGGTGAGTAGCCGCGGTCCCAAAGCATATTGAAGAGATCTTGAACCATCTGGCGGTCATTATGCGGATCGTAGCGTGGTGTGTCCGATGGTGGTGCGAGTGTTGAGACGATAAAGTCGCGAAGGGTGTCCTCTGATAGGATAAACTGGTGAACAGCACAGTGTTCCTTTGAAAAAGTCATCATTTTTTCAATACCGTCAATGGTACTGGCTGCGGGACTCATTGAGGCAAAGACGATATCGAAATTGTCTTGGATGCGTTTGGTTTGTGTATTGTCATACCAATCTACTTTCTCAAAGACAATATTTGAAGCATTGGCTTTTTTTGCATTGGCGGCTGCATAGTCAATCATATTGCTTGAAATATCAGTCATCAATATATGCTTTGCCCACCTTGCAAAGTGCAATGCGTAGCGTCCCGAACCGCCGCCGACATCTAAAACTGACTTGGCATTGGGGAAGCGCGTATGGAGATAGTGGGAGACTGATTGCGGCAGTGTTTGCGCGTCGCGCTGCTGAATTGCATTGAACTGCTGTGCGCGTGCGTCCCATTTGATTTCTTGGTCTTGTAACGTCGTAGGATCGACGGATTGTTTTAACATGATGTTTCCTTCCTTTCATCGGTATCAATTCAAACGATGTTTTGTTGATAATGATAATCTTTATCAACAAAGAGCGCTTTTAAAATTTTGACCTTTTTTTCAAATTGATGCAATAAAAATACCCATTTGCAGTATTCGGCTCTGATGAGATGAATAATGTACAAATGGGTGGCTGATCAATGTGATTGATATTTGATGGCATGTTTGTCGCAGAAGCGATCAAATCTTTAACGCTGTTCGGGCATATTTTTTGAATCGACGAGCAGTCGCTGCGTTGCATAAGCAAAGTCAATGTCTTTTGAGGCTTCAACGAAAGTGAGAATGGCTTCGGTGATGCGTTCATTGATAATACGCTTTTGCTGAGGATCACATAAGAAGCGAATGGTGAGGACAACACCGTTTGGTGCCATACTGGTGTAGACAATTGGCGTTAGTTTGGAATAATAGATCATGAATTTTTTAGCTGATTCGCGAAGGCGTGTCTCGGCTTCTTCTGTTAACTTCTCAGCGTTTTGTTCAGCAATGTCTAAAAAGGCGTCTTTGGCACGCTGCCAGTTGCTTTCAAAGGTGAGCGTAATGTCGAGTTCACTCCACATGTACTGAAAACCCTGTCCATAGTTGGTAAGTGCACTGGTAAAGACCATGGCATTGGGAATATGGACAATGCGCCCCGTACTTTGATCGCCGCTATTCTGATTAATTTCGTTAATGGTGAATTGAAACAGGCGATGATCAATGACATCCCCGGCAACACCATTCACAGCAATGCGGTCACCAACCTCAAAAGGTTTTCGCCATAGGATAAAAAGCCACGCTGCAATATTGGAAAACAGGTCTCTAAGTGCAATGGCGATCCCGGCTGAAAAGAGACCCAAAATGGTTGGAATGGCACTGAGCTGACTGACCCAGATCATGAGGATGAGGATAATGTCAAGTATAACGGCAATGTAATTAAGTGTCTTTTTAACATGATAAAATCGTTTGACATCTGTCATGCGTTGATGAATCTTTGAAAGCATGATGCGATTGATGATCCAAGTGATCAAAACAATGATCAAAGAAAACAATGCCTTTTCTGAATTTGTGAGGTCTTTTATAAAATTCAGCATCGTGCAGTCACCCCTTCTGAATGCGCTTGTTCAAAGTTGTGAACAAGGCTTAAGTTATAAATGTACGATTGATTTCATTGAAATATGGTGCAACAGTACAAATGTTATTTCGGCATGACATCAATGACGATTTTGCCGGGACTCTTCAGTTGGAAGACCTTATATTCACTCGTTTGATTGAGTACGATTTCAAAACTGACTGTCGAGTCATCTTCTGGGAATGAAGCTTCAACACTTTTAAAGAACGTGCTTCTTGAAAGGTCCGGCGTGCCGGCGCTAACGCCGCGAGCACCGCTGAGTGTCAATATCACAGATTTACCGTCGTCAGAGATCTTTGCATCATATTGACAAGCTTCTTCGACGCGTTCTGTTGGTGTGCCGCCAGTCCATACGGAAAGGTCTAAGACGACGCGTTCAAAGAGTTCGTGTTTGCCGAAGCGTATGCCTGAAACATCCTGTCCATCTGTAACGATGCCGCCTGAGAATGAACCTGTTGCAATAAAGCCTTCAGGTTTTTCTGCTGTGGTGGTGGTTGTAGCCGTAGTAGTACTGCCGCTGTTGCTGTTACTAGGTGTATTTTCATTATTGTCTACAGTGGTACTGCCTTCTTGGGAAGTGATCACTAATGTGCTGATTCGCCAAGTACCTTCGACTTCTTCCCAGTTAAAAGTCCAAGCAGAATCGTTTTGGACAGTGCTTCCGTCAATGGTTCTGTTAAGGCTGACCGTGACGGTTACATCTGCTTTTGAATCGACGACATCAATGGTTTCCGGCATGGATAATGTAAAGTCGTCAAGTGTGCCAATGGCTTTAAATGCCGCTAATTGTTCAAGGGCATTCTGACTGTCTTCAAACATGCTTAACACGGCGATATTACCATCGTTTACATAAGATTGAAGCTGACCGAAGAAAATGCCGGTTTGTTCTGCGATCGTTTCAGCAGAAGAAGGCGCTTCAACAGGGGTATTGACAGACGGTGTTGCATTAATAGGCTCTGCGGGTTCTTCCGGTGTCGTTCGGATAAACATTTTTAAAAAGATGATAATGAGAATGACGGCAAGTACAGCAAATATGATCATTCGATTGCGATGTGCGTTGGGATTAATATGTGTTTCTTCATCATCTGCTTCGAGAGAACGCTGTACCTTGGAAGAGGACGCTGGCTGCGGTGACGTTTCAGGTGCCCCGGAGACAGTGAAGTTTAAGTGGATGACTTCTTCGCCATCCACAGTGTGATGGTGGTCTTGTGGATGAACGTTTGGTTTTTCAAAATTGTCCACAGGTTTTTTTTCTTTGAAATCAGTCTCAGAGGTATAAGTTGCCTCTGCCTTTTCAAAAGCTTCTTCTTCTATCGTGTGATCGGAAGTTTTATGATCCTCAAAAGCGTCTATGGTTGCGGAATCACTGGAATCATCCATTTTGTGATCGATAATCGTTTCGTTAACTGGCGTGACAGGTGTTTGGCTGTGAATCTGAGGTTTTACTTCGGTATTTTCTCGATCAGGTACTTCTGGGACTGATTCGTCGACTTCAATAATCGACGGCTTGAATTTGTGCGTATCAAAAGTGTGTTCGCCTTTAAAAACCTTGGTATCTTCTGCAAGGTTGGGTGATGCCTGTTCGCTGAGATAATCTGTATCGCCAGGACTTTTAATATGTTCTGATTCGTGTGGATTGCGCTCGGTATGACTGCTGGAATCAACCGTACTGTCAACGATGTGTTTTCCTATTCCAGCTTCTGAATCGCCAGTATTTTTTCGTCTCATGCGATCGAATTCATCATCCACTTGCTTGATATCGCGCTGGAGTCGTTCCAGCCATCGGAGTTCGTCTTCCGAAATGGGGTCATCCTCGGAATCCGGCATATCAGCATAGGCTTCAAAGCGCTTATCAATGCGTTTGACCACGCCTTTGTCTTTAGGCTTTTTTTGTGCTGGCATTTCACCAAAGAGTGCATCGACGGTTTTATCCAGATCTTCGTCGTCATCAAAGTTGCGCTTCATTTTTTTTGGCAGTTCAGATTCTGGATTGGATGTACTTGGTGTCAATTCATAGCCGCAAATTTTACATTCGACGGCATCGTCCGGGTTGAGAAAACTACAGTTTGGACATCTCATCATATCACTCCTTTTCATTTGTATGCCAATTTGTCTTAAATATTGATTGTATTTGCCAGTGGCTGTAAAAGCCGCACTTATATTTATAAACGTATCGTTATTATCGGTCGATTGGAATATTGATGGTAAAAGATGATCCCTGATCGATCGTACTTGTGACATCAATGCCGCCTTCATGTGCTTCAATAAGCTGTTTAACAATGGCCAACCCTAAACCGGAGCCGCCTTTTTCGCGCTGATCCTTTTTCTTGTTTACCATAAAGAAGGGATCAAAGAGGTTTTGCAGATAATCCTGTGGAATGCCGGTACCGTCATCGGAAATGGTGATAAAAAGGCGGTAATTTCTGACGGTTGTTTCGACGACGATCTGTGACCGCGTATATTTTTTCGCATTGCTGATAAGATTGTCAAGCATCTGTGTAAAGCGATAGGGATCGACATTGATATAGGTTGCAATAAATGGTTTTCTAAGGATTAGCTTGATATTTGAAAATTTAAATTCATAAGTTTTGTGCTCAAAGTAGTGGTTGAGCAGCCGCCCCGAATTGATGCGTTCGAGGTTTAAAGTGAATTCGCCGAGTTCCTGTTTCGTATAGACAGACAGATCGTCAATCAAGTGGTTGAGCAGTTCTGCTTTTTCGTGAATGGTTCCCAAGTACTGTTCATACGTATTCTGATCTTTAGCAATGCCGTCCTGAAGTGCTTCAACATAGCCGATAATAGATGTCAATGGTGTCCTGAGATCATGTGTAATGCTGGCGATGAGTCGTTTTCGGCCCTTCTCGAGTTCATGCTGCTCCATGATGGTATCGCGTAGACGAACGCGCATTTTGTCGAACTCCTCACAAAACTCGCCAATTTCATTATCCGGCTGATAAGTAAGCGGGTAGTTGAGGTTTCCCGCTTTAATATGACCGGCAGCGCGCTTCATTTCACCGATGGGAACAAAAATATACTTTGTTACCAGCGAGATCAACATCATGAAGTAGATGACCATAATGACGATAATAAGGGCCAGCAAAAGATAGGGACTCCGAATAATGGATTCTGCGGACAGCATCCCGATACCAAATCGATAAATGATGTAGAAAAAGAAAATTGTTGAAGCCAGTACCATTTCAAACATAAAGAAAATGATCTTGGACTTTAGTGAAAGCCTAGGCAGTTTCATGGATTACCCCTTAAATTTGTAACCAATTCCCCAGACGGTTTCGATATAGGATGGCTCAGAAGGGTTTTCTTCAATTTTCTCTCTGATTTTCCGAACGTGTACCGTCACGGTGTTAATGTCGCCGAATTCGTTGTATCCCCATATTTCATCGAAAATTTTTTCCCTTGATAACGCCTGATTTTTATTGAGCATCAGATAATGTAAAATTTCAAATTCCTTAACGGAGAATGGGATACTTTCACCTTTTAAGGTGACGGTACGCGCTTTCACGTCTACTTCGAGATCCTTAACGCGCAGTGTATCTGTCGCAGGTGTACCGGATAGTTCGTAAATTCGTCTGAACTGTGCTTGGATTTTAGCAATGAGCACACGTGGGCTAAAGGGTTTCTCAATGTAATCGTCAGCGCCGAGGCCGAGTGCCAATATTTTGTCTGTGTCTTCTTTTTTAGAACTTAGCATAATAATGGGCATATTTGATTCCTGACGGATTTTACGGCAGAGTTCAAAACCATCGACTTTTGGTAGTATGATATCTAAAAGTGCCAGTTGAGGTGCTTCTGTTTCAAATTTCTGAAGTGCTTCTTCACCATCCGAAGCGGTGACGGCTATGTAACCGGAAGCATTGATATAATCTTTTAGCAATGTTTGAATTTGCAGGTCGTCTTCGACGATCAGTATTTTTTCAGATGCCATTAAAAACCTCCGTTGAAATGGTTATTGCCTATAAATGACAGCGTATTGACAATGCATTTGATTTTTAGCTAGACAAAAAATAGTTTCTTTAATATGAATATCGGTATAAAAACGCTTTCTAAAGCATTATCAATTATTTTTTTAATCCCTTGAGATCTTTTTTAGACAGCAGATTTAAGCTGTTTGAACGCGTGATCCCGGTTTTACGCCGATGGGTTCGATAAGCGGCGTCAATGGCTTTTTGCAGCATTTCTAAAAAAGTAACGCCCGTTGCCTCCCATAGATAGAAAGCCAGTGAGCCGGGAACGGTATTAAATTCGTTGATATACGGCAGTCCGGTGCTCTTTTCGATCATAAAGTCAATGCGGACGACGCCGGCGCAGTCGAGTGCGATAAAGGCTTCAGCCGACATCTTCTGAATTTCCTTCAGTGTATTGGGATGAAGGGTTGCGGGAATTTGACGCTTAGAGGCAGACATGCCCTTGCTGCCGCCTTCGCTCATATATTTATCTTCATAAGTGAGGATTTCACTTGCGGTAAGCGGTTCTTCGCAAACGGATAGTACAAGCTGCTCGCAGTCGCCCAGTACAGAGATGTTGATTTCGCGCATGTCGCTGAGCATGCGTTCAACGAGAATTCGCGTCGTAAACTGTCTGGCAAAATTAATGGCATTGGTGAGTTCACGTCTGTTTTTCGCTGTCTTAATGCCGACACTGGATCCGATGTCTGCGGGTTTGACAATCATGGGATACGTTAATTTTTGTTCAATGTCATTGAGAACCTGATCGCTGTACGCTATCCAGTGATGTGCATAGAACCATTCACCTTCAACGACGCGAATGCCCGAAGTCTGCAAAAATAATTTGCTGGCAACCTTATCCATCGTCATGGATGCTGCTAAAACATTACAGCCGACATAGGGGATGGCCATGTGCTCAAGCAATCCCTGAAGGGTGCCGTCTTCGCCGCCCGTGCCATGAATCATGGGAAAGGCAATGTCAACTTCTGCAATGATATTTTGACCGAAGTGCCTGATCGGATCATTAATCAGCAGCGCACATTTTTCTGACTTGACCATATTGACGCGCGTTGCATTGGCGACGACGGCCTTTAAATCCCGAAAGTGTTCGACATTCAGGAGATAATCGCCGGTATACCAATGGCTATCCTTGGCGATGTAGATGGGAACGATATGATAATCATCCAGTTTTTGAAGCTGGGCGATAGCCTGTTGTGCGGTGATGACGGATACTTCGTGTTCGACACTTGGTCCGCCGAAAAAGATCCCGAGATTGATCATATTGCCTCCTGCAAGTGATTAAAGTGCTTCATTAAAAGAATCCGGCAAGTCGTTTTCAATGAGAACGACATCATCCACAGCGACAATGGCGTTAAGACGTGCATAAGCCTCGTGAATGCTCTTGACGCGGTAGATGCTGTGTTCAGGGAAACCTTGCTTCTTAAGTCCATCCCAAATAGGCTTGGTTTGCTTCATGCCAACGAGAATGACGGCGTCGCAGACAGCGGCGATTTGTTCACCAAAAGTTTGATTCAGTGTCTCTGCCATTTCGCCCAATTCAATCATGCCGGGTGTAATAATGATTTTCTTCTTGCCTTCAAAAGCTTTTAACACTTCAAGTGCCATAGCAGCCCCTATGGGATTACTGTTAAAGGCATCGTCCAGCAGCGTATATTGGTCGGCGACATTTCGGTGAGAGAGTCGATGTTCAACGGGTTCGACCTCGCTGACGAGCAGCGGCAGTCTCTCTGGGGAAATGCCTAGTATTAGTGCAGCGGCACAACCTGCCACAATATTTGAAAGATTATGGCGTCCGAGCAGCTTTGTTTTCAGGTTGATGCGAATAATTTTTGTGTTGACGTTTGCTGCCGTTTTTATATTGTCGTTTTGTTCATTTGTACTTTCAGTACTTTCAATGCCATAGCCGTCCGGAGACCAAACCAGTGTAAAAGAAGAACCGATGTTGTTGAGTACAAGGTTTTCAATGGCAAAATGTGTACGATGCTGTAAGGCGTTTTCGCGGTCGACGGCATAACGGTATGCCGTAACATCGGATCGAACTCGCAGCTTTAAGATGTTGGCATCATCACAATTGACAAAGACAGTGCCGTTCTGGGCAATATTGTCAAAGAGTTCCCCCTTCGTTCGGATGACGTTGTCAAGCGATTTGAATGTTTCGAGATGCTGAGGGCCAATGGAGGTGATGATGCCCATATTCGGTTGGACAAAATCGCACAGTTCTTTGATATCACCAACTTCTTTCGCGCCCATTTCAGCGAGAAAAACGTTGTGTATCGGTTTTAAGCCTTCCCGAATGGTACGCGTAAGTCCCATTTTAGTGTTGAAGCTCTCCGGTGTCATTAAAACGTTAAAATCACGGCTGAGCATTTTGAAAATTACATTTTTAGTACTGGTTTTGCCATAACTGCCGGTAATGCCAATGACATTAAGTTTCGGTGCCTTGGCGAGTGTTTTGCGAGCGTCATCGAAATAGTGTTTGTTGATGGCACTTTCAATGGGCATATTAATGGCGGCAGCGATAAAGACGTAGATAAATGAAGCAAAATAGCCGATGAATCCTACATAGAGCAGTACAGACCAATAAAAGCCGCCAGCGGCAACAAGTGCCAGCAGAATAGTTAAAGTCGTCTTAAGGCGTTTGACCCTCGGCGTGTAGACGAGTTTCTTTTTAACGGGATATGCGGTTTTAATCAGCCAGTAAAAATAGGCATCAAGGCACATGAGCAGGCATCCAATCGTCGTTAAGACAGCGCTGTCCCAAATCGTGAATGCAAACCCTAGGGCAAACAGGAGTTCGTGTGGCCGAACAATGCGTGACGGCGTTTCAAAACGCCACTTTAAATAGCGCTTGAAGCGGTAACTGTTTTGTTGAAATTTATGCAGATCGTCTTCACATCGGCTATAGGTGAGCAAGACGATAATAAGCAAAATAATTGGCATGTGCTAGCCTCCGATAAAAGTCTTGAGGATGGTACTGAATCTAAGCGGCTGTTCTAAATAGGAAAAATGCCCTGCACCTTCAAAGACGACAAGTCCTGAATCCGGAATGTGCGCCGCCATGGTACGTGCGTCGGCAATGGGTGTCGCCGTATCCTGATCGCCCCAAATGAGAAGTGTCGGCATCTCAACCTTTGGAAGGAGATGCGTTAAGTCTTCATTGACGACGCTGGAGAGAACGCGCTTCATCATTGGCGATGCCGCTTTGTAATCGGCAGAACTGTATTTTTCACTGTAAGCTTTGACGGGTTCATCCAGTATAAAATGCAAGCCGGGAGCACGATTGAGTGTACGGACTAGTTTGAAGCCGTAAACTTTAAGGTAATATGAAGGACTGCGCTTCGGCTTGATCCCCGCACTGTTTGTTAGGATGAGCTTATCAATAGGTGTGATTTGTGTGAGTTTTATGGCGACGCGGCCGCCAAATGAGTGCCCAACTAAAATGGGTTTTTCCAGATGGCATGTTTCAATAAATTGTTTGACCATTGCCGCATAATCGTCTAATTGCCAAGGTGCGTCTGGCTCGTCGGAGGCACCAAATCCAGGAAAGTCTAATGCATAGATGGGCAATACGTGCTGGAGTTCTTCAATGAGTGCTGAAAAAGTCTCCTTATTCGTTCCCCAGCCATGCAGCAACAAAAGCGGCGATTTCGACACCGGTGAATCGGCGTCATACATACGCGTTGGATGATGGTACGTGTAGGCAATGCGTACGGTTTTATACGTATAAATAGGCATATAGACCTCTTTTAACTTATTGGAATAACAGGTCGATGCCTGTTTCAATCATCATTTTACCACAAATGACCAAAGGACATAAGTCCATACTAAAAACCTGTTATTGAAATGTAATAAACATTTTGAAAGGGCATGGTATAATAAGGTTAGAAAAATTGACAAGGAGGGCCAAATGATTTTACGAAAGTCGAAAATCTTTTATAAACTCACGGCGATCTTTATGGCATTCATGATGCTCGGGAATATTAGCTTTGCTGCTGTCATGACGGATGTCACAGAATCGCATTGGGCAAACACAGTGGTACAAAACATGGTGGATGAAGACATCATGGCAATTTATGAAGACAACAGTTTTAAGCCAAATGAAACGGCTTCAAAGGCTGAAACGTTAATTGTTATATACAGGGCGGCAATTGCAGCCGGACTGCTGACAGCTTCTGAGGGTGCAATATTGGCAGATTCTTATGAAACACAGCTCGAAGCGCTGAATATGCCTAAGATGTTGGCGCCTTACGGAGGCGATGTTTATCCGGCGCTGGGCTATGCGCTTGAAAACGAAATCGTCGTGATGGATGAAGTCAAATACTTTGTCAGCGAAGGAGCATTTACAGGTGTCAGCAGGGTTGAAGCCTCTGTGTTCTTCGGGAAGGCACTGAACCTTTATAAAAATGAAAACCTCAATAAGATCATTTCACTATCTTATAAAGACGCATTTGAGATTTCACTCAGTGCATTAAAATATGTCAACTTGTTGATCGATTATAATATCGTCTCGGCGAAGGGAGACAGCAACGGCAATTTTAATCCGAAGACGATTTTAAACCGTGCCGTTCTCGCCGTCTTTGCAGATGGCTATTATGGTGCCATTACAACCGGTGTCTCAGAAATTCCAACGACGGCTCCTGAACAGCCTTCGACGACAGATAATGAAGTACCTGTAATTGGGGATCCTGACGCACCCGTAACCGGGGATGTGGAAACAGCTGAAACGCCGTCTGTTGAAACGGTTACAGGGACGATTACAGATATTTTCAGCGATCTTAAATACCTCGAAGTAAAATCGACTGCCGGCAAAGTTGCCACGTACAATGTCAAAAGTGTTCCTATATATGCCGATGCAGTGGCCATTAGTCTTGATCACTTAAAGACGGGGATTGCCGTGACGCTGACCATCGAAGACAGTGCTGTTACACGCGTTGATGTGCCGCTGTTCTTTGATAACGTCTCAGGGAGTTTTAACAGTATTTCAGGCTATCTTGGCACCGATAAGGATTTTAGGTCGCTAAAAATTGCGCTTGATTCCGGTGGGTTTGATTTTAAACGCGTCTATGCTGATACGCGGGTTATCGTCGATGGCGTCAGTGCCGATATTGACGATCTGAAAAATAATTACTATCTTACGATCTATTATCAGGACTATACGGCAATGAGCATTGTGGCTTACTCTGATGACTATGAATTCAAGGGAATGCTTACGGCAGATATTCCGCTGAAAGCGCCGACATCCTTAGAAGTCACTCTGGAAGACGGGACGCAATTCAAGGCGCCGATTGCAGACGGCGTAACGTTTACCAATGTGACAGGCAATCGCCTGTATGAAAATGATATTGTGAATGTAACGTTGGTATACGGTGTCGTGAAATCGATCACTTATGCTGGCGAAGTCAGAGACATTAAAGGTATTATCAAGGGCATTTATATTAAAGCGGAATCGGAAATTGCACTGGATACCGGTGCAAAAGAATATGAAATCGTCCCCGTCGATCCAAATCTCAATATCATTGCAGAAGATGGCGAAGAGGGGCTGAATATTTATGACTTGCGACTAGATCAAATTGCCAATGTGCATATTGGCTTTGACGGCATCGAAGTGATTCGCCTTGGCGATGTAGCGGATATTGAAGCGTTTAACGCGACTGTTACCAGTGTCATTACGACATCGAATATTATGATTGTCGTCGATGACAGCGGTATTTCTAAGACGATTGCGTTTGCGAAAAATTCAAATCTTGACATTACCGATTACATGGCGGGCGACAAGCTTTACATCAGTGGTCGAAAGATTACGGAAGGCTTGTTTGAGGCCGATCACATCACTTCTGTCACCCAATAAAATTCTATTAAAAAAAGTGTTGACTTCACTTAGTGAAGTGGATATACTATGTAAGTATTGTTAATTGAATCGGTATAGTGACACCCTTAAGGGTGGCTACTTGAGCCTTAGGAACAAGAGTGTTTAGTCATCCTTAAGGGGTGATTTCTCACTCTTTTTTTGTACAGTCAACTATACGATTATTTACTGTTATTCATTTTGATTTATATAAGATAGAATTGCGTTGGGCGAAAGGAGTTTAACATGAGCACGAAGTACATCTTTGTTACCGGCGGCGTGGTGTCTTCTCTGGGCAAGGGGATTACAGCAGCATCGCTGGGACAGCTATTAAAGGCGAGGGGCCTGAAGGTCACTATTCAAAAATTTGATCCGTACATTAATGTGGATCCGGGAACGATGAGTCCTTATCAGCACGGTGAGGTCTTTGTAACAGATGACGGCGCGGAAACCGATCTCGACTTGGGCCACTATGAACGTTTTATCGATATCAATCTCTCTAAAAACAGCAATGTCACCACCGGTAAAATTTACTGGTCTGTATTGACGAAAGAACGTCGCGGCGATTATCTGGGCGCAACCATTCAAGTCATTCCACACATTACCAATGAGATTAAAGAACGCTTAATGCGTTCAGCCAAAGAGACGAGTGCCGATGTTGTGATTACTGAAATCGGCGGTACCGTAGGCGATATCGAATCCCTCCCTTTTCTGGAAGCCATCCGACAAATGAAATACGATGTCGGTCAGGCAAATGTCATGTACATTCACCTAACGCTCTTGCCATATTTGCACAAAGCCGGTGAACTCAAAACCAAACCAACGCAGCACTCCGTTAAAGAACTGAGAGAAATCGGCATTCAGCCGGACTTAATTGTATGTCGAACCGAAAAAGAAATTTCTCAGGATATGAAAGAAAAAATTGCGCTCTTCTGTAGTGTCAGTGCCAAAAACGTCATTCAAAACCTCGATGCCGATACGCTTTACGAAGTGCCGTTAACCCTTGAAAAAGAAGGGCTGGCGGAAAAAGTATGTGAGTTTTTGAGCATTGAGTGCGATACGCCGGACTATTCAGAGTGGGAACGAATCGTCGAGATCGAAAAAAATCTCAAAAAACATGTTAAAATCGCCCTTGTCGGCAAATATGTTGAATTGAAAGATGCTTATTTATCCGTTGCAGAATCCCTTAAGCATGCAGGGCTTGCCAATGAGGTTGCCGTCGATATCGAGTGGGTACACTCAGAAGAAGTGACGGCAGAAACCGTTGAAGCGATGCTTGGCAGTGTTGACGGCATTCTCGTGCCAGGTGGTTTTGGCTACCGAGGTGTTGAAGGTAAAATTGAAGCGGTGCATTATGCACGTGTGAAAAAAATTCCTTTCTTCGGCATTTGTCTCGGCATGCAAATGTCCGTCATTGAATTTGCACGAAATGTCATTGGCTATAAAGAAGCACACAGTGCAGAACTCAACGGCTTAACGCCGGTGCCGGTAATTGATCTCATGCCGGAACAGCATGACATTGAAGATATGGGCGGGACCATGAGACTGGGCTTATACCCATGTAAAATCAAGCCGGGTTCGCTGGCACAGAAAGCTTATGGCGAAGACCTCATCTATGAACGCCATCGCCATCGTTATGAATTTAATAACACATATCGTGAGGAGATGATGGCAAACGGCATGATTTTAAGCGGTCTGTCACCGGATGAACGCCTTGTTGAAATTATTGAATTGGAAGATCATCCGTGGTTCCTTGCAGTTCAGTTCCATCCGGAATTTAAGTCGAGACCGACGCGTTCACATCCATTGTTCAGAGATTTTATTAAATCGGCAAAGACTTATCACGAAGCATAGTATCAAAGCATCGTATTAAAACATAATGCCAAAGCTTAACGCCAAATTTTATGCCAAAGCAACTGGTGAATGATCAATAACAGTGCCAACAAAAGCCTGACGTTTTTGTAGCATTTGAGATACGGATCAACAGATGCATGAGCATGTAAGTGTAAGGGACCATTGCAATTGATAACGGCAGGCATTTACAATAGCTGATGAATTTGACTGACTGCTGCCATGAAGCGGCGGCATCCATGGAGTGATTTATGATCAAAATAAGCGTCGTCGTACCGGCGTATAATGAAGAAGCAAATATTGCACCGCTTTGCCTGCGTCTGCATAAGACGCTCACCGACATTGATGAGGCTTATGAGATCATTTTTATTGATGACGGCAGTAAGGACGGTACTGTTTCAGAAGTATTGAAGTGCAGAGCGGCTGATGAACGCGTGAAGCTCATTTCCTTTGCTCGAAATTTCGGGCACGAAATGGCGAATACGGCTGGCTTTCGAAAGGCTTCCGGCGAAGCGGTTGTCATTATTGATGCGGATCTTCAAGATCCTCCGGAAGTGATACAGGAGATGTATGAAAAATACGTTGAAGGTTATGATGTCGTTTATGCACAGCGGCGTTCACGTAAAAAAGAATCGCCGATTAAAAAAGCAACGTCTAAACTTTTCTACCGCGTCTTGAAATCGCTGAGTGATACTGAGATTCCTCTCGATACAGGGGACTTTAGACTGCTCAGCCGGAGGGCGGTGACGGCACTCAATCAAATGGATGAGAAGAATCGGTTTTTTAGAGGCTTGACACATTGGATTGGCTTTAATGTTACACAGGTCTATTTTGACCGTGATGAGCGTCATGCGGGAGAGACAAAATACAGTTATTTAAAGCTCGTGCGCCTTGCACTGGATGCCATTGTGTCCTTTTCCTATAAACCGCTGAAGTTATTCAGCCTCTTTGGTTTTATTTCTGCAATCGTCGGTTTTGTGATGATGGTTTACTGGATTGTTAAAAAGCTGGCATTCGGTAATCCGACGGACGGATGGACATCAACGGTAACGATCTTTCTCTTCTTCTTTGGGCTTCTAATGATGCAATTGTCATTGATTGGTGAATACATTGCACGAATTTATGAAGAAGTGAGAGAGCGGCCGCTTTACATTATCGGCCGGGAAGAGGGCTTTAAACATGAATAGGATGCCAGTCGGCGAAGGTTTTCGCTATCTCGTTATCGGATTTGCAACAACGGCAATTAATATTGTTTCTTACAAAGCGCTTCTCATCATGGGAAGCGCTTATGGTATTGCGACGACGGCGGCATTTGTTTTATCGGTGCTCTTTGCCTATTGGGCGAACGCGCGGTATGTGTTTTTAAAGTCACTTTCAAAAGCGGCACTTATCAAATTTTTTGGGACGCGACTGGTTACTTTTTTTCTGGAAACTGCGGGGCTGGTTGGCTTAATAGAATTATTGTCTTTCGATGCTTTCTTTGCAAAGCTGATAGTCAATGTCGTTGTGATTACTTTAAACTATCTCATTAGCAAGTTTTGGATTTTCAAGGGGGATGTAAATGAAAGCATGGATCGCTGAAAACAGACGAACTTCGCTGGCTTTAGCCATTTTACTGGTATTCAGTACGCTGGTGCGCGTCTGGTTCATTACGCAGATACCGACGATACAACAGTTTGATTTTGAAACGTATTACCAGTTGGCAGTTAATGTGGCGACGGGACAGGGTTATACACTGGGTGGCTATCCGGTAGCATGGCAGGGAATGCTGTATTCAACGGCACTTGGCGTTGTCTTTAAATTACTTGGGACGACGGATGTCATGGTAGCCAAAATACTTAATATCGCAATGTCCGAAGCAACGATTCTCTTCGTTTTCATATTGATGCGCCGCTTGTATAATAAGCCGTTTGCCGTTTGGACGGCCGTTGGCTTAATGGCATTTATGCCGCAGCAGATTGCGTACTGCAATGTGGTCGGTACCGAAGTCGTAACGGCTTTTGTTTTAAGCTTTACCATGATGATGATGACAACTTCTTTAAAACCAACGGTTAAATATCCGATTTTGGGACTTTTATCAGCCGTTTTATCACTTTTAAAACCTTTTTACTTGGCCTATCCATTGGTGCTTGCCGTTTATGCATGGCTAACGGAAAAAGATTTAAAAGCTGCTATCGTGAAATTTGCGGTGGTTTTTTGTGTCATGTGGCTGGCAATTATGCCGTGGTCTATTCGAAACTATCAGAAATACCATCGCTTTATACCGATTTCATATAATTCGGGTTTTAACCTCTTTATTAACAATAATGCGCAAAATGTTCACGGCGGGTGGATGGATTATCATGAAATTGAAATGCCGGCGGCGCTTGCAGAGGCAATTGATGCTGAAGTTGATGCACACGGTGCCTCCGTAAAGACTTCGCCAAATTTAGAAGTCATGATGAAGCCCTATGCCAAGACGTGGATGGTGGAAAATCCTGTAGAATTCTTAAAACTAGGCGTTATCCGCACGCAGGCAACTTACTTTAGCGGTGCATGGGATATCAGTGCCTGGACGATGAACGCGCTGACCTATGATGAAACAGACTCAGCCATAGATGTGTATACTTATCAGCGAAACTTAAATCTGCTTAGAGCGGTATCCGATATATTACTGGCCTTTGTCAGCACGTTTGGCTGCCTCTTTGTCTTCATGAATAGTTGGCGCATCTTAAAAAGTCTCTTCAATCAGCATACGAAATTAAGACCGTCGATGCTGCTGCCCGTGATCAATCTCGCTTTTATTTCAGTCGTCTATTTTGTCTATGAGGGACAGCCAAGATATAATTTTATTACATTATTTATGCTGATTATTTGTTTTGCAATTGGTCTTGAATTCCTTTTGGCTCAGATGAAGAAATATAGTGAGGAAAGGGTTTAAAAAGCATTCGAATAAGCATATAATGGGTATGGAGCCGATTTGATGAAAATTGGCGCGATTTTTGTAACACAGGAGGCTAAGATGTCAGAGAAAGTAATGATTCGGTTAAGAATGTCCATGCATGACGCACACTATGGCGGCAATCTGGTTGATGGTGCGAAAATGCTTCACTTATTTGGCGATGTTGCAACGGAGCTGCTCATTCGAAATGATGGTGATGAGGGGTTGTTTGCAGCATATGATAACGTTGAGTTTTTAGCGCCGGTTTATGCAGGGGAATACATCGAAGCGGAAGGTGAAATTGTTTCCGTCGGGAATTCATCCAGAAAAATGGTTTTTGAAGCGAGAAAGGTAATCGTACCGAGACCTGACATTAATGATTCGGCCTGCGATGTACTTGAAACGCCAATTGTCGTTTGCCGTGCATCCGGGACATGCGTTGTGACAAAGGAGAAGCAGCGTAATCAATAACCATGGCAGTTGAAAGCAGCCGATTGACGAGAAGTTCAATCGTTAAATTAAAATACAAAGCGTTTTTATAGGCGGAAGCAACACCCGCGACAAGAGGTCTATTTAGGGTGTCTAAGCCTATAAACAATAAGGCTGGAAGGAGCGAAATCATGGAAAAGCTGATAATAACAGCGGCACTGACCGGTGCCGAAGTGACACGTGAGCAGCAGCCGAATTTACCGCTGACGCCGGTGGAAATCGCCGAGGAAGCTTTGGCCTGTTATCAGGCAGGCGCTTCAATTGTCCACGTGCACGCCCGAACAGCGCAGGGAGAACCAACGCAAGCAATTGAGATGTATCGTGAAATTGTTTCGGAAATTCAGGCGCGGTGTCCGGTGATTATTCAGCCAACCACTGGCGGCGCTGTCTGGCATACTTTTGAACAGCGAATGCAGCCGCTGCTGCTAAAGCCGGAAATGGCAACGTTGAGCTGCGGAACCTGTAATTTCGGTGATGATGTCTTTGTCAATACGGCGCCATTTATGAAAGAGCTGGCAGAAAAGATGCTTGATTTGGAAATCAAACCGGAGCTCGAAGTATTTGAGCGGGGCATGATTCAAAATGCTATTCGTTTACAGCGGCAGGGACTGTTGAAAACACCGCTTCATTTTGATATGGTGCTCGGGGTTCCCGGAGCCTGCCCTGGGACGCCGGAAGATCTTATGTACATGGTCGGGCAGCTGCCGAAGGATGCGACGTGGACAGTTGCCGGTATTGGTCGTGCGCAGCTGCCGCTGGCTGTTATGGGGATCATTCTCGGTGGTCACGTTCGCGTTGGTTTCGAAGATAATGTCTATCTGGAAAAAGGTGTGCTGGCAACATCCAATGCTGATTTCGTTAAACGCATTGTCCGTCTGGCGAAAGAATTGGGGCGCCCGGTGGCAACGCCTGAAGAGGCCCGTCAAATTTTACAGATTCGTGAGCGTTAAAGAAATGGCCAGTGATTAAGTAGCTCTATAAGATTAAGCGGTATTTTCTTCACGCAGCAGTTAGGATCTAATCGCATTTAAGTGTCGGCAGCACACGTAGAACAGCGTACGTGCAATTGCCGGCATTTTCTCTTTTTAGTAGGTTATCAGTCTGTCAAGTGAGCGCATCAAGTGGACTTTAGCATTCAAATGAGCCGTTCCAGCATAAATTTTCCCATCTGTTTGTAAAGATTGAAATTCACAAAATGTTAAATTTCGTTTATAATATAGGTTATTATCATTATTTGAAAGACAGTCGTAAAATATGAAGAAATGCCGTATAGGAATATCTTTGCAGATCTTGCGGCTAATAGGGTAATGCTGAGGAGGCAATTATGACCTTACAACAATTGCAGTATTTTCGCGTGCTCGCGAAGGTACAACATTATACCAAGGCTTCGGAACAGCTTTTCATTTCACAGCCTACCCTTAGTTATGCTATTTCGGAGCTCGAAAAAGAATTGCAGATGCCCTTGTTTATTAAAAAGGGGAAAAAGATCCAAATTAGCCGTTTTGGTGAAGCGTTCTTAACCTATGTTGAAGAATCGCTGGATAAACTGGATGAAGGCGTGAAACATGTACAGCACATGGTCGACCCACGAGAGGGCAGTATTTACCTTGGGTATATCTATAGTCTGAGTTCAAATCTTTTGCCAAGTATCATGCAGGATTTTTATAAAGATCCTGAAAACAAGGCAATTGATATTGCGCTCACACAGAATTTGAATAATTACATCATGAGTGATCTGGTAAACGGTAAAGTTGATTTGGCATTTTGCACACAGACGAAGGACGATTTTGCTTCTGTGCCGATTCTTCGGCAGGAGCTTTATTTAATCGTTCCAAAGACTCACCCGCTGGCAGGACGGAAAAGTATTCGCATCGAAGAGACAAAGGAAGAACCATATGTTCTGCTTAATGATCACAGCGGGCTAAGGGGCATGGTTGATAAAGTGTTTAAACAGAAAAAAATCAAACCGAATATCGTTATGGAAGTTGAAGAGTGCAGTGCGGCAATTACGTATGTTTCAATGGACTTTGGCATCTCGGTCATCCCGACGCTGCCGGCACTGGATCAGCGAAACGTTGCTGTTTTGCGAATTGAAAATCCGGAGTTCAATAGAACGATTTCAATGTATTGGATGGAAGATCGCTACATGGCACCTGCTGTCAAAAAAATGCGCGATTTTATCATTGAGCGTTACGCAGATCCCACATTGCTTAAGACAATGGCGTAGTATTGAAGAGCGCGCGATGCAGTGCGTCTTCAATTGCAAGCGTTAAAAAAGTGATTAATACGATTAATATTAAACGGAACTCCCGCTTAGAATGGCAGGAGTTCCGTTTTTTCATACTGCGATCCGTGCAGTGTACGGTCGATATCAAAATATTTCTGTGTACTGAAAATGTTTTTGCTCATCACATCGGACGCAATATCCGTGACGATCCACTTTCCATTTAAATAGACTTCAACCCAATAGTGCGAATAATCTTCGGATGTGCCGCGAACAACACGCGATTGAATATCAAGGGCTCTCAACAGCCCGGCATACAGCAGCGTGAGTTCAAAGTCGCTGCCGTCACGGTAGCCGAGCATTTGATGTGCAGTATAAATGATTTGGTTGGATGCATCTTCCGAATAGGCATAATTTTTTAAAACCCACAAATAGACGGCTTTTGCTTTGCCATATTCACTTGTTTGATCATAAGTAATAGAATTGGCAATGGTGTAGACGTCATTGTTGTCAAAATCAATGTAGTTTGATGGCAGCAAGTACTTGTTCTCATCATCTGAAGTGTTGATAATGCTAAAGCGCATAATTAAATCTTCGGGAGCGCTTTCATCGTCGTCTGTAATAACCTCTTCAATGTAATCGTCAAGCGAAAGGTCACTGGTCTTTGTCTGCTCGGGCATATCTGAGAGCTCATCGACATAAATGCTGATATCGTGTTTGCCGACGCCAAAGGGGAGCGGCACAGAAGCGCTGAAATGATCGGCCATCAGCGGGGCATAATAGGCAACTGTTTCATCAGCCTTTGTAATGACGATGTGATAACCCTTCAATCGGTTATCGTCGTTGTTTGCAACATCACCTTCAAAGTGGAATTGACCGTCGACCATCATATTAGAATAAATCGGTGCAGCCAGCACGGTTCGGTATTCGAAGAATTTATTGAGTTCAATATAGTGCTCTGCGTTTTCATCAATGGTAATCTTGCTGATCTGGAATGTATCCATGACGGCATTAAAAATGCCTTCACCCTCATAAAGACTGTTTTCAGCATCGTATAGACAGTCAAATGCATAGCCGATATTATTTTCAAAGAATATATAAAGAATGCCCTTATAGGCACGGCCGTCTATGGTTAAATCATAGTCGGTTTGCGAGCAGAGAAAACTATTGTAGACAGAGAGTTGAGTCTCGTCAAAATCAATGGCTTTGCCATAGGTATAACGCATGTTTTTTTCAAGAGCTGCCGCGAGAATGTTGCGGTTAAAGCTGGAATCCAACGGCAAGACTTGCGGGGTAATCGCGTAGGTCTCGAAATCGTTGGCAACGCCATAAGCATTGGTATTGCCTTCAAGTGATTCCCAGTATTCGGGAATAAAATAACTGATTCCCCAGTTGGTCGTCGTAATTTTTTTATATTGGCGGAATCCAATTTGTTTATACTGGTAGATGTTTTCCCGGAAATCAAGAGACAGCGTATGCGTCGTCTGATCGTAGTCATAGGTCATGCTGAAAGCCTCGGCGATGATCTTCATCGGTACAAACTGGATGTCGTTACGCATAAATGCAGGCGTTTTCATTTTCATGGCACGACCATTGACAGAAACGATATCGCTGTTCATCTTAAACTTGATGAACGTATTATCTCGGTAACCGACAAATTCGCCGGTATCTTCAAACCAATACGTTTGAATCCCCAAGATCGTATAAAGCTGCGTCGCGGGGACGAAAATATCATCGTTAAGCGCAATCGGTGCATCGTCAAAGTTGAGCGGTGCGCCGTCAAGCAGCACGCTGGCGTAAGTTGTGACGCCGTCTGGTACGGGAACAGCCCGTCTCACAGGGTAACGTGCGGCGAAGTTTGGAATTGTTATCCATATCAATAAGAGCATCCAGAAGATGCATCCAAATAGCTTTCGTTTCATTTGCCACCTAATCCGTTGAGTGTATTGCCATGCGATTGTGCATGTTTGTCTCATCTAAATATAACATAAAACCTGTATCTGGGGATAGCAGTTTAATAATTCTTTGCGTCTACAGCGGATTTGTGTTAGACTTAAGGCATCATCTGAAAACGTTGAAAAACGCTAAGGTGCACCTGTTTTGCACAAGAGGGTCTGATGGTGACGGCACCAGCGGTTTTATCAGATACTCTTAGAGACACTTCTATTGATTTCTATATCATAAAGGAACCAACACTCTTTAAGACATATGAATGTTCTTGAATCATTACCCGAAAATTAGGACAATTGGTAAAAAAAGATTTAACGGAATTGCCGCAGAGAATGACAGACGGCTTTATCGCCTTGCGTCTATCTGTGTACACGACATGGTAATGCAGGCCTGGTGTGGCATTTCGGCATGGATACATAATTTTAGTGAGATTGGAAAGGCTTGAAACCAGGTGTTAAGGCGGAAAGAATATGGCTGAAAAGTCAAAGTAGTGATAAAGCACGACTGATAAACATAGTGAGGATTAAGATGGATATACGCGTATTAAGGAAGAAAAAAGTTGCAGATTTACGTGAAATAGCAAAGGCAATGGGGTTTGCAAACGTTGAAAAAATTAAGAAAGATGACTTGATCGACATGATTGTCAATGGCAATGTCGAAGCAGAAAAAACGGCTGAAAAAAGCCGCTATTCAGAGCGAAATGATGCATCAGAAGATTATGATGAAGATTCATATGAAACGGCAAAGTATGAAGAAGACTATGGGGTTGCATCCTTTGACGACTATGAAGATGATGAGGAAGAAGATGAGGAAGATGAGGATACGGAAGGCGATGATACAACAGGCCATACAACCGATGGTGCCGCAGCGGATGAAACGCATCAGACCAAGTCGTCTGCCGGTCATAAAAGTACTTCTGAGCATGCGGCAAAATCCGCTAAACCTGAAAAAGATGGGCGTTTTGAAGTTGAAGGCGTCCTAGAAATCATTGAGCAGGGTTATGGCTTTTTAAGATTTGAAAACTTTCTGTCCAGTGAACAGGATGTGTATGTTTCGCCTTCTCAAATTCGTAAATTTTCCATGCGTACCGGTGATAAGATCAAGGGTGTGACGCGTATACCAAATCCTGGCGAACGCTTTAGGGCGCTCCTTTATGTTAGTCAGATCAACGGGTTTAAACCGCAATCAAACGTTCGAAGGGCAAAATTTGATGATTTGACGCCAATGTATCCGGTGTCCAGATTCAGACTTGAAGGTGAAAGCAAGGAAATGGCAATGCGCCTGATTGATCTGGTATCGCCAATTGGTAAAGGGCAGCGCGGTCTCATCGTCGCGCCGCCAAAGTCCGGTAAAACGATTTTGCTTCAAAAGATTGCCAAGAGCATTTGTGCCAATTATCCTGAGGTGGAGCTCATTGTCTTGCTGATTGACGAGCGGCCGGAAGAAGTGACGGATATGAAGCGTTCGATTAATGCCGATGTCGTCTACAGTACATTCGATGAATTGCCATCCCATCATATTAAAGTTGCGGAGATGGTATTGAGCCGTGCGAAAGCGCTGGTCGAACAGAAAAAGGATGTCGTGATTTTGCTCGACAGCATAACAAGGCTGGCACGTGCTTATAACCTCGTCATGCCTTCCAGTGGCAAAACGCTCTCGGGTGGTCTTGATCCCAATGCCCTTCACAAGCCAAAGCGCTTCTTTGGGGCGGCGCGAAACATAGAAGAAGGCGGCTCGCTCACGATTTTGGCAACGGCGCTTATCGAAACGGGTTCGCGCATGGATGATGTCATCTTTGAGGAATTTAAGGGAACCGGGAATATGGAACTTTTGCTGGATCGCAAACTGACGGAAAAACGCATTTTCCCATCTGTAGATATCAGGCGTTCAGGCACTCGGCGAGAAGAACTCCTCTTTGAGCAGGAGGAACTTGAAGCCATTTGGCGTATGAGACGGAGCCTTGATAAGTTCAATCCCCAAGAAATCACGGAGAAACTCATTGATACGATGCTGACGACACGAAATAATCGTGAGTTTATTCAGTGGGTCAATAAAGAATTTTAAATATTTTAATGGTTGAATCTTAAAAAGGCATATGATATAATGTAAAAGCTTGAATTTTGATTATCGTGTATTGATATAAATACAAATAAGAAAGAGGTGAAGAGAATGAAAGAAGGAATTCATCCAAAATATCATGAGACTACTGTCCATTGTGCTTGCGGCAATACTTTTGTGACGGGTTCTACAAAGGACGAGATTAGAATTGAAATCTGTTCAGAATGTCATCCATTCTTTACTGGTACGGCTAAACAAACAGAACGTGGCGGTAGAGCAGAAAAATTCAAAGAAAAATATGGTCTTAAATAGATTGTATCGACTAGGTTAGGATGATGTATTCCTAACCTATTTTATTTCACAGAAAATGGAGGCGCCTTTTGTAAACATTTGATGCCATTTCCTTAGTACAATAAATGTTTTGAGGGGTAGCCAAATTTTAGTATCCGATGTAAAATGATGACAGTTGGAGGGCAATATGTCAAAGCTTTATTTTAGATACGGCGCCATGAACTGCGGCAAATCGACGGCGCTGATGCAAGTGCGCCATAACTATGAAGAGCGTGGCATGCAGGCGATCGTCATTAAACCGTATACTGATACGAAAGGCGGCGGCAAGATTGTTTCGCGTCTTGGCATCGCCAAAGACGTCGATCTCTTGATAAAATCAGATGAGCACGTCACCGAATACATTGACCGCTGGCTCGAACAGCATGGCAGTATTCACTGCATTCTCGTGGATGAAGTGCAGTTTATGAAAGCTTATCAAATTGATGAACTCTTCGAAATTGCGGTGACGAAACAGATTCCCGTTATTTGCTATGGTCTGAGAACGGATTTTCAAATGCGTGGATTTGAAGGCTCTGAGCGACTTTTGCTCATCGCACACAGTATCGAAGAACTAAAAACGATTTGTCGGTGTGGCCGAAAAGCCATTTTAAACGGACGGAAAATTGACGGCGTGTTTGTGTTTGAAGGTGATCAAGTTGCCATTGATGGTGAGAATCACGTTGAATACGAATCGCTTTGTGCAAGTTGTTACTTTAAATATAAGGCAGGTGCGAAGGCGTAGGTGCGCTGGGGGCACAAGAGAGAAGGGTCTTATGCAAGCAGACAAACCGAAATATACCAGTATTGGCGGACAGGCACTCATCGAAGGCGTCATGATGCGCGGTAAAGATGATATTGCCATTGCCGTCCGTAAACCCGATGGTGAAATTGAAATTAAAATGGACAAAGTAGGCAAGCTTGAGAAAATGAAAATTGCCAAGATCCCATTTGTCAGAGGCATTGTAAGTCTCGTCAGTTCCATGATTACCGGCGTTAGCGCATTGACGTATTCAGCAGAATTCTACATTGAAGAAGAAGCGGCAGATGATAAAGACGAATTGGAAAGGCGCCTACAGAATATCTTTGGCGATCGTGCAGATGATGTTATCATGGGCTTTTCAATTGTGACGGCGTTTCTCTTTGCATTGATTTTATTTGGTGTGCTGCCGACCTTTGTCGTCGGTCTCTTTAGACGTTTTGTGCAGGAACCAATGATGCTTAGCGCCATAGAAGGTATTATGAAAATTGCTTTTTTCATTATTTATGTGGCTTCTATTTCAAAGATGAAAGATATTCAGCGTGTTTTTCAGTATCACGGCGCAGAACACAAAACCATTCACTGTTTTGAAAGTGGACAGCCGGTGACTGTTGAAAATGCGAGAAAGTTTACGACGCTGCACCCAAGGTGCGGGACGAGTTTTATCTTCTTTGTACTCATCATTAGTATTATCCTCTTTAGCTTTATCAGCTGGAACAGCATATTGGTGCGCATTGGCATTAAATTGCTCCTGCTGCCGCTCGTTGCAGGGATTTCTTATGAAGTGCTCAAACTGGCGGGACGTTCCAATAATGGTATTGTTAAGGCGATTAGCAAACCGGGATTGATGATGCAAAATCTGACGACTGCAGAGCCGGATGACTCACAGCTCGAAGTTGCTATTGCTGCTTTTAATGCCGTGTTGGCGACGATGGGTGACGAGGCGAAACCACAATGACACTCGGCACTTTGCTGAAACAAACTGAAGACAGTTTAAGCGCTGTTACAGAGACTTATGCTGTTGAAGCGAGATTGCTGCTGACGACATTACTGGGATTTTCGAAACTGGATCTCGTTCTTGAACGGAATACTGTGATTGAAACTTCTGAAGTATCGCGCGTCTTGGCTGCGATTAAACGGCGTGAGGCGCATGAACCGCTTCAGTATATTCTTGGCGAACAGGGGTTTATGGGATTAACCTTTAAAGTAAAGCCGGGTGTGCTCATTCCGCGCGACGATACCGAATCGCTGGTAGTCTATGCTTTAAAGCGTTTGGAATCGACTGTGAAACCTCATATTTTGGATGTGGGGACGGGAAGCGGTGCGATTGCCATCAGCCTTTTGAAGGGGATAGCAGATGCGAAAGCCGTAGCGGTTGACATTTCAACCCTAGCGCTTACTATAGCAGCCGAAAATGCGCAAAGACTTGGGGTTTTAGAGCGCTTGACGATACTCGAAAGCGATTTGTTTGAAGCGGTTGACGGCATGCAATTTGACTTGATTATATCCAACCCGCCGTATATTCCCATTTCGGATCGGAGAACGCTTCAAAGAGAAGTGTCGTGCTATGAACCTGAAACGGCACTCTTTGCCGGAGAAGACGGACTGGATTTTTATCGCCGCATGATCCCGGCAGCTGGAAGGTATTTAAAGTCTGATGGCCTATTGATGTTTGAAGCTGGGCACGATCAGGGTGAGCGCATTGCCGCAATGATGCGGGAAGCGGGCTATGAAGACGTTCATCTGGAATGTGATCTTCGCGGGGTTCCGAGGTTTATTATAGGAAAATGTCGTCATGGAGGTTATGATGTTTGATAAATTAGAATTCATAGAAGAAAAGTTTGAAGAACTTGGGCTCAAAATATCAGATCCCGAGGTCATCAATGACCAGAAACTCTGGCAAAAGCTGATGAAAGAGCATTCGGACATGGCGCCGATTGTTGAAAAATTTAAAGTCTACAAGGCTGTCAATACCGGCATTGCAGAAGCAAAGGCGCTGATCAGAGAAAGTGATGAGGAAGAGCTGCGGGAATTGGCAAAAATGGAGCTTGGCGATCTTGAAGAACAACTGGAAACGGTTTCACTGGAGCTGAAAATGCTGCTGCTGCCGAAGGATCCCAATGATGAACGCGATGTTATTTTAGAAGTGCGTGCCGGTGCAGGCGGCGATGAAGCCGGACTCTTTGCGGCGGAACTTATGCGCCTTTATATACGTTATGCCGAAAACAATCGCTGGAAGACTGAGGTGCTCAATACTTCAGAGACAGGTGTCGGTGGGATTAAGGAAGCTTCTGTCATGATTAAGGGCAAGGGTGCCTATTCTAGGCTTAAATATGAAAGCGGCACGCATCGTGTTCAGCGAATTCCGCAGACGGAATCAGGCGGTCGCATTCACACATCGACAGCAACGATTGCCGTTTTGCCGGAAGTAGATGACGTCGAAGTTGAGATCAAACAAAATGATCTTCGCGTTGATGTCTATCGGTCTTCAGGTAATGGTGGGCAGAGTGTTAATACAACGGACTCCGCCGTCAGAATTACCCACCTGCCGACAGGGCTCGTGGTGACTTGTCAGGATGGCAAATCGCAGCTCAGCAATAAAGAGCGCGCTTTACAAGTGTTGAAAGCGCGTCTTTACGAAATAGAGCAAAATAAACAAAATGAAGAAATTGCGGAGCAGCGCCGAAGCCAAGTCGGTACAGGTGATCGAAGCGCGAAAATCAGAACGTATAACTTTCCTCAGGGTCGGATTACCGACCATCGCGTGCCTGTGACGCTTTATAAGCTCGATGGCTATATGAATGGCGAAATTGATGAAATGATAGATCAAGTGACGACATTCTTCCAGGCTGAAATGTTAAAACAACTCGAAGAAAACGATCTGTAGATGATTGTATTAACGATTAAAGCGGCTGATAAACAGCCGTTTTTGTATGTCATTATGTATAAAAAGATATACATCCATATGGATTCCTTTGTCTGAAGCCTTGAAAGTTATTTTTTAGAAGCGTATACTTAAAAAATAGGGGTTACGTTGAAGGTGGGTTAGTATGGATTCGAAATATTTGTTTTTATTACAGCTCGGGATTGTGCTCATCAGTGCACACCTCGCCGGGCTTTTGAGTGAGCGTTTTAAGCAGCCGGCAGTTTTAGGCCAAATTATCATCGGGTTAATTCTCGGAGCTGGGTTTATGGAAAAGACGCCACTGATCAGTGAGTTTGCAGAAATTGGCGTAATCCTATTGATGTTTATTGCGGGGCTTGAAACCGATGTGAAGGAACTGGTGAAGTCCAGTCGTTCATCATCGCTGATTGCCCTTGGCGGCGTTGTGCTGCCGGCATTTTTTGTTTATTTTGGGATGCGTCTGATCTTACCGGGTCATGATTCGAATGTGGCACTCTTTTTAGCCGTCGTATCAACAGCGACTTCGGTGAGTATCTCTGTCCAGACACTGCGGGAAATTGCGCAGCTCCGGACGCGGCAAGGGATTATGATTCTCGGTGCGGCAATTATTGACGATATTGTTGGTATTATTCTCCTCACGCTGCTGGTGGGTGTCGTTAGACCAGGTGCTGCGGGGTCGATATTAATGACAGTTTTAAAAATCTTAGCCTTTTTCGTCGTTTTGTATGTGGTTGGCAAAATCATTGTCACTGTTCTTAGGAAGCTGGAACGCACGAACATTTCAGAGGATAAGCTCATTACATGGGCGATTTTTATCTGTCTCGTCCTGTCATTTACATCAGAAGAATTTGGTGTTGCCGCTATTACAGGTGCCTATTTTGCAGGTGTCATCTTTTCATTGACATCGCATAAACACAGAGTGTCTCATGAAGTTGGCAAGCTTTCAAACTTTATGTTTACGCCGGTTTTCTTTGTGAGCATCGGTATGGATATTGATCTCGGCGCAGCATTTTCAGCATTGGGCGTTGGTTCGATTCTTATCGTACTAGGCGTCCTTGGGAAAATTTTGGGCTGTGGTTTTGGCGCATATCTCACGGGATTTGACAGGCATCATGCCATTCAGATTGGCATTGGCATGATTCCGCGGGCAGAAGTTGCCATTATTGTTGCAAATCTTGGATTGCAGATGTCTATTTTGACAGATAAGGAAATGGCGGCAACCATCGTCATGGTTCTCGTGACCACGTTGATTACACCATCATTGCTTAAATGGAGTTTTAGTCGGGATGTTAAGCCGCAGGAGGCACATTCGTCCTAGCTTGGCAAGGTGGTGTGAAGGCTGCTGGATGATCAAGGGGGGCAGGTACGCTGTACTTGTTTGATACAAATGACCGATATCGGATATGAATGGATTGAGGACAGCACCCGTTGCGGTGCTGTTTTTTAGCGTAAAGTAATAGACAGGTTACATTGGGAGATAAATAGTTATGAAAGAAACAATCATTTTTGATGTTAGAAAATTAACAGGTGATGCCTTGGCATGGCCGGCATTAAAGGGTGCCGCGAAACTACTTAAGGCTAACGGTACAGTTGCATTCCCGACGGAAACAGTGTATGGTTTAGGCGCTAATGCACTCGATGAAACAGCAATTGAAAGTATTTATACCGCAAAGGGACGTCCTTCCGACAATCCGTTAATCGTGCATATTTCGAGACGTGACATGCTCAATGATCTCGTTGCGTCAGTGCCGGAGACTGCGGCTCGCTTGATGGATGCCTTTTGGCCGGGACCGATGACGCTGATCTTTAAAAAGCGGTCAGTTGTGCCGGATAAAGTAACAGGCGGACTTGATACTGTGGCGATACGCATGCCGTCGCATATCGTTGCACGTGCGCTTATCGACTTGTCAAATCTTCCAATTGCAGCACCATCTGCCAACTTGTCGGGCAAGCCGAGCCCCACGACAGCTGAACACGTCATTCACGATCTCATGGGAAGGGTTGACGGCATTGTTTTAGGCGATGATGCGATGGTGGGGCTTGAGTCCACTGTCATTGATATGACGGGGGATATACCAGTGATTTTGAGGCCGGGTGCGATTACGGAAATGATGGTAGCCGAAATTGCAGGGGATTGTGAAACGGATGCCGCTTTAAAAGCTTTAAAGGGAGAAAAGTCAGTGCCGAAAGCGCCGGGCATGAAATATCGACACTATGCGCCCAATGCTGAGGTTACTGTTTTTACAGGGGATACTGTTGGGATTATCAAAGCATTTGAGGCGGCGATTGATGAGGCGGCAGCTGGGGATTATAAAATTGCAATCTTGCTTTTTTCGGAGGATTTAGCCGTTTTGAATCGGCTTATGGCGGATAATACTTGCGGGCTTGATCATGCTGTTTTATTTGATCAGGGCAGCGCCAAAGACCCTGCTGTTTTTGCCAGTAGACTCTTTCGAGATTTAAGGGCTTCTGATGATTTCGGCTGCAAGCGCGTGCTGGTGCACGGCATAGCAGAAGAGGGCATTGGCAGCGCAATTATGAATCGCCTTTTGAAAGCTGCGGAGGGTTCGGTAATAAGAATTTAATTTGATTTTTAAGGCTTAAAAATTTATAATATTAAGGAATAAATTTGGAGGTGGCTTATGAAAATTGCAATGGGCTCCGATCACGGCGGCTTCAATCTCAGACACAAGGTAAAGGCACATTTGGAGGCAAAGGGTTATGAGGTTGTCGACTTTGGCGTTGACGAACCCGTCTCATGCGATTATCCCGACTACGCCTTAAAGGTGGCGCTTGCCATCACAGAGGGGACGTGTGATTTAGGTGTACTCGTCTGCGGTACGGGGTTGGGCATATCCATTGCCGCCAATAAAGTCAAGGGCATTATTGCCGCACCGGTCAGCGATACATTTAGTGCTGAAATGGCGAGGAGACATAATAACGCGAACATACTGGCATTGGGAGAGAGAGTTGTCGGCGAAGGCCTGGCGCTCAAAATCGTCGATGCTTTTTTTGAGGCGTCTTTTGAAGGCGGCCGACATGAATCGCGTGTCAATAAAATTGTAGCAATTGAAAAAAAATATTTATAAGGAGATTCACATGAGTAAGGTTTTTGAAATGGACCATCCGTTGATTCAGCATAAGTTGAGCTTCATTCGGGATAAAGAGACGGGGGCAAAGGAATTTAGAGAACTGGTAAAGGAAATTTCGATGCTTTTAGCATATGAAGTAACGCGTGATCTGCCGCTTGAAGAAATTGAAATTGAGACGCCGATCTGCAAGACGAAGACGAAGGTACTCGCAGGTCGAAAAGTGGCAATTATTCCTATTTTACGTGCGGGTCTCGGCATGGTTGACGGTTTCTTAAACCTCTTGCCGGCAGCGAAGGTTGGTCATATTGGCCTCTACCGTGATCCGGAAACGCTGGAACCGGTAGAATATTACTGTAAGCTGCCTTCGGATGTACCGGAACGCGATCTTATTGTTGTCGATCCAATGCTGGCAACAGGCGGGTCTGCCAATGCGGCGATTAAGTTTATTAAAGACAGAGGGGCGACCAGCATTCGACTCGTATGTCTGATCGGCTGCCCGGAAGGCATTGCCGCTGTTCAAAAAACACATCCCGATGTTGATATCTACATTGCGTCAATTGATGAGAAACTCAATGATCACGCATACATCGTTCCAGGTCTTGGCGATGCAGGCGATCGTTTGTTTGGCACGAAGTAGACACTCGCGGTATTCGAGAGGGCGTGTTAAGATGAGACAGGACAAGACGAATTACTATTTGGATATTGCTGAGACAGTTGCCAATCGCGGCACTTGTCTGAGACGCAATTTTGGCGCAATTATTGTCAATGAAGATGAGATCATTGCAACGGGCTACACCGGAGCACCAAGGGATCGTAAGAACTGTATTGACCTTGGCCATTGTGTCAGAGAGTCAATGAAAATTCCAAAAGGTGAGCGCTACGAAATGTGCCGGTCTGTACATGCGGAGGCCAATGCGATTATTTCTGCAGCCAGAAGAGATATGATTGGATCAACGCTCTATCTCGTTGGCAAAGAGATGCAATCAGATGCTTATGTCGCAAATGCTAATTCCTGCGCAATGTGTAAACGCCTCGTTATTAATTCAGGTATTGAAAAAGTCGTGATCCGCGATACCGAGACCGATTTTCGCGTCATTCACGTCTGTGACTGGGTTTATTATGATGATTCTCTGGAAAACCATTTTGGCTATTGATTGAAGGTGTAAATGTCATGTATATAGCAGCTTTGTTTGCTTTTTTAGTAAGTTTTTTAACGACACCGCTGGTGATTAAGTTAGCACATCACTTTGGTGCGCTGGATATTCCTAAGGACAACCGTCGTGTTCATAATAAACCGATGCCGCTTTGGGGTGGTGTTGCAATCTATGTTGGGTTCTTTTTGAGTATGCTGATTTTCTCGAATATCGAGACGCAGAAACTCGCCGGACTCTTTATCAGTGCAACACTGATACTCGTTACCGGGATGATTGACGATGTTAAGGATCTCGGGGCGAAGACGAAGCTTGTCATTCAGATTATCTGTGCCGGTATACTGGTAAAGGCGGGCTTCGAAATAAACTATTTTACAAACTTCTTCGGGGAATCGGGCTATATCCATTTGGGGATCCTGTCCGTACCCGTTTCGATTATATGGATTGTCGGGGTGACCAATACGGTTAATCTCATTGATGGCCTTGATGGTCTCGCAGCAGGCATTTCTGCCATTGCTGCGGTAACGCTCGGCTATATTGCCTTTACCAATCATCGCTATGATGCGGCAATGATTACATTGATACTGGCAGGTAGCTCTGCAGGCTTTCTGCCGCACAATTTTAACCCTGCTAAAATCTTTATGGGTGATACCGGGGCGCTGTTTCTGGGATTGATTCTTTCAGCGATCTCAATAGAAGGTGCTTTAAAAGGCGCGACGGCCCTTACCGTTGTCGTACCGATATTGGCGCTGGGTGTTCCTATCTTTGATACGGCTTTTGCGATTTTAAGGCGTATGATTAACAAGCGTCCTATTATGGAAGCAGATAAGGGACATCTGCATCATCGAATGCTTTCGACAGGTCTCAATCAGCGAAAAGTCGTGCTGTCCATGTATTTGATCAGCGCACTAATGGGGGCGGGTGCGATTGCGTTGTTAAAACACGATTATATCAATGCCGTGGCGCTATTAGCCATTGCCGCAGTCGTTGTCTTTATCCCAGTCAATAAATCTATTGAAATGGAGAAAAAGGGCAGGCTAAACGGTAATGACGGCTGAATGCATCACAGAGACAAGTGATTGTGATGACAAGATTAAATTGACCTCATGAATACCGTTGAATTTCTGATCCTTGATTTAGAATCGCTGATGTGAACGCTTGTGGTGGACGTTTGAAGGAAAATAAAAGAACATATTGCGGAAGGAAATGACTATGTTAAGAGTAATGCTCGTGTTTGGTACGAGGCCTGAAGCTATTAAGATGGCACCGCTGGTGAAGGCGATTGAACGCGAACCGGGTATGGAGGCAATTGTCTGCGTAACGGCGCAGCATCGTGAAATGCTCGACCAAGTACTGACGCTGTTTGATATCAAACCAAAATACGATTTGAATTTAATGAAGGCAGGCCAAAGTCTCAGCGATATTACAGCAGGCGTCCTCAAAGGGCTTGAGGACGTTCTGATAGCAGATCGGCCGGATCTTTTGCTGGTGCACGGCGATACGACGACGACGCTGTCGGCGGCACTTGCTGCTTTTTATCAGCAAATTCCAGTCGGACACGTTGAAGCAGGTCTACGAAGCGGCAATATCTACAGTCCGTATCCGGAAGAAATGAATCGAATGCTGGCATCTAAGCTGGCAGCTGTTCACTTTGCCGCGACAGAAGGGAATGTTGACAATTTACTGCATGAAGGTGTTGATGCGTCAGTCATTGCCAAGACGGGCAATACGGTTATTGATGCGTTAAAGATGATGATTCGTTCGGACTATGTCTTTGAAACATCACTGCTCAATCAAATTGATTTTGAACACCAGAAAGTCATGCTGATGACGGCACATCGCAGAGAAAACCTGGGTGAACCAATGGCGGATATCTTTAGAGCCATTCGCGAAGCTGTCGACACCTATCCCGATACGGCGCTGATTTTTCCGATGCATCTCAATCCCAATGTGCGCAAGATTGCCAAAACCCATTTTGACGGCTGCGAGCGCATTCATCTTATTGAGCCGCTGCCGTATGAAGCATTTGCCAATCTTCAAAATCGCGTGAAATTGATTTTAACAGATTCTGGTGGTATTCAGGAAGAAGCGCCGGCACTTGGCAAGCCGGTCGTGGTGCTTCGGACAGAGACGGAGAGACCGGAGGCGGTCGATGCGGGCACTGTTGTGATCGCAGGCGTCGGTTATGAAGATGTTAAACGTGAAATAACAAGGCTGATCACTGACGAAGCACATTATCAGGCGATGTCGGAAGCCGTTAACCCTTATGGTGACGGCACTGCTTGTGAACAAATTGTCAAAGTGATCCGTCAAAAGTATCTTGACTAGAAAAGTAAGAAATCACAGTAACTTAAAGGATACTGTGATTTTTTGTTTTTTTTATGATACTTTTATGATATCCTAATATAAGAATTCAAACATTTCTTTTAAACGATATGGATTATTCTGATTATTTGGATAATTGTTAACGAAGCGTAATAAAATGTGTTATAATATCTATCACGTGGAGGTTAGCTTGAAGAAGCAGACAAAGGGTATCATGGAAAATTTAGCGCTGCTATCGCAGGTTGGCATTATGATGATTACTCCAATTTTCGGCGGCGTTTTTATTGGGCAATTCCTTGACCGGAAGTTCGGAAATGGGAGTCTTTTTTTAATTGTAGGAATTGTGCTGGGCGTTGGGGCTGCATTCAGGAATCTCTATCAGTTAGCGCAGACCAAAGGTCGCGAATATCAAGATTCTGAAACGCCGGAGCGATATGTTCAGCGTTTTGAACGTGAAGTCATGCAGGAACGCCGCAAAGCAGCAGAGGATGCTGAAAAGCATACTGATGAAACAAATGGGGATAAGACGAAGTCTTAAGGAATGTTAATAAAGTAACAAACTTTGTTCGCTGTTGAAGAAATGACGATAATTCCGCGGTGACCTTTTAGGACGCTTAGTGATGTCATCATAAAATGACAGTGCTTAAGGCTGCCGATTCTGCTGAATAGCATGAGCCGTTCAGAGTTCAGAGTAATGAGCTGAAGGTAAAAAGCTTAACGAGAACATGATTACTATGTGCTATAAATAGTGCTATAATGGTTAAAGATGATTTAAGGCGGGTATTTGAATGGACGAAACAAGGAAACTCCAACGAAATTATTTAATATATCTGCTGATTGCGGATATTGTCTTTGTGGTTTTGGCTTTTATATTTTTAGAAGCGCCGCTTGCGTTTGTCTACGGCTTGGTTTTTGGTTCGGCGATTAGTGCGCTCAATTTCGTTGAACTTGGCAATACCCTCAGACGTGCGGTCACCATGTCGCCTGCGAAGGCACAGGGTTATGCGACGCGCAAGTACTTTGTAAGGTATATCGTGACGGGGGTGGTGCTCTATGTATCCATCGTCGCACCTTATATAAATGTGCTGGGTACCATCATAGGTATGACCATCATTAAATTCATTATTTTTGCTACCAATCTATTTAATGATAAGCAGTATTACAAAAACATCTTTAAAAGAAAGGAGGATGAACCTAGTGGGCATTGAAGGTTTTGGACCACGCGTTGCATTTTACATTGGTGATATTGCCGTTACAGAAACGGTAACTGTCACATGGTTTATCATGCTCGTGCTCTTCATTTTTTCATTTTTAGTCACACGAAATCTGAAAAGGGAAGCAACGGGTGTGCAATTGGTGGTAGAAACAATAGTCAGGACTATTAATAACCTTACTAAGCAAAATATGGGTGAGAAAAATGCAGCTTTTGCACCGTATGTCGGTACGTTGATGCTGCTGATAGGTATCTCAAACATCATAGGTCTCTTTGGCCTCAGACCGCCAACGGCTGATCTTAATACAACGATGTGTCTATCGATTTTGACGTTTGTATTGACACAGTTCTTTGGTGTTAAATCAAAGGGGCTTGGAGGCTATGCCAAAGGTTTCTTAGAGCCGATTCCATTTCTGTTGCCGCTTAATATCATTGGCGAACTCGCCAATCCGGTATCACTTGGCTTCCGTTTGTTCGGCAACATCGTTGCCGGTGTCATTATTATGACATTGCTCTATAGTGCACTTGGCAGCTTTACCCAATTATTACTCGGACTGACCGTTCCATTGCTTCAAGCCGGTATTCCTGCCGTACTTCATATTTATTTCGATGTATTTGCAGGATTGTTGCAGTCATTTATCTTTACAATGCTAACAATGGTGTTCATTTCCGGTGCTATGGAGTAGTGATCATACGCAATGGTTATTGGGAATGAATCTTAGAAGGGGTGAGTTTATGGAAACAACCAATTTCATAGTGAGATTTTTAGAATGGTTAATGAGCTTTGATCCCAAAGCAGTGGTACTCGGTGCTTCTGCCATTGGTGCGGGCTTCGCTATGATCGCTGGTATAGGCCCGGGCATTGGTCAAGGTTATGCAGCTGGAAAAGGCGCTGAAGCAGTTTCAAGGAATCCAAAGAGTCAAAGGGAAACGACAATGGTCATGCTACTTGGGGCAGCAGTAGCAGAGACTTCGGGGATTCTCGCACTTGTCGTCGCTCTGATCATGCTCTTTGGTAACCCGCTTATTTCTGCAAAAGGTTCGGCAATGGTCATTATGGCTTCCGCCATTGGCGCAGGTCTTTCGATGATCGCCGGGATCGGACCAGGTGTAGGACAAGGCTATGCTGCGGGCAAAGGCACTGAAGCAGTTGGCAAAAGGCCGAAACTTCAGTCGTCAGTCGTCAGAACAATGCTGGTAGGGCAAGCTGTTGCACAGACAACAGGCATTTATGCACTGGTTATTTCTTTGGTTTTATTATTTGCAAATCCACTAATTAGAATGTAGATTTGAATACGCCCGCGTTTGGTAAAACGTTTAGGGGCTTTTAAGGCGTCAGTTGAACTTTCAAGGACGTCCCAAATATGATTAAAATCGAATTTTTTATGATTTGAAGGAGGATCTTCTTATGGAAACTATGATTACTGGTAAAGCGTTAGTATTAGCTTGTTCAGCAATTGGCGCAGGTCTTGCGATGATCGCAGGGATTGGCCCTGGTATCGGTCAGGGATATGCAGCTGGTAAAGGTGCAGAAGGCGTCGGCAGACAGCCGGAAGCACAAGGCGACATCGTTAGAACGATGCTCCTCGGTGCAGCCGTAGCCGAAACAACAGGGATCTACGGTCTCGTTATCGCGCTGATTTTATTATTTGCAAATCCATTAGTAAAATTATTAGGTTAAATATAGGATACTATATCCTTTATTAAAAGGAGGATAAAATGAACCCGGAATTAACAATTGCCAGCTTGAGATTGGGTCTTGTCGAAATTAGTCAGACCTTTGTATTCCAGTTGATCAATACATTCATCCTATATTTGATTTTGAGAAAGTTTCTCTTTGGTCCAGTGACGAAATTCATGGCAAACCGTGAAAATGAAATAAAAGACCAAATCCAATATGCACAAAACTTGGAAGATCAGGCACACGAATTAATTGCACAATATGAGAAAAAACTCGAATCCGCGGAGGATGAAGGTAAGGAAATCATTAAAAAGCAAACCCAACGTGCTGAAAACAGGGCTTTTGAAATCATTAAAACTGCTGAAACCGAAATTGATACAATGAAGGTGAATGCTCACAGAGAGCTTGAAAGAGAACGAATCAAAGCGGTGAATGAATTAAAGGATCAAATATCCGAGCTTACTATTATGGCAGCGTCTAAAGTCGTTGAAAAAGATCTTAATGAAGCCGATCACAAAGCGCTGATTGATCAATTCATCAATGAAGTAGGTGACGTTCAATGGCAGAATTAGTCAGTAAAGCCTATGCAGAAGCGCTTTTTAGTGTCGCAACTGAAGACGACAGCATGGCAGCATTGCGTGACGAGTTAAATTTTGTCGTTTCGAGCTTTGAAATGTACCCGGCCTTTTTCGAGATTATGAAAATGCCGACGATTAACAAGGCGGACAAGCAAAGTGTTGTCACGGAGACGTTTGAAGGCAAACTATCTGTAGAGATGATGAACTTTCTGAAAATGCTCATCGCTAAAAATCGCATCGCCGATATTTTTGAGATTGGGTCGACATTCAATGCAATGGTTGATGATTTTAATAAAGTACTGAGCATTTCAGTTGAATCAGTTATGCCATTAACCGCGCAACAGCTTCAGATATTGACGCAGAAACTCAAAGACAAGACGGGTAAGCAAGTCATACTGAATCCCGTTGTCAATCCAGATCTCCTTGGAGGGATTGTGGTGAAGATGGGGGAACAGATCATTGATGGTTCTGTGAAGTACAAATTAGAAGGTATGCTCGAAGGGTTAACTCAAATAATTGTTTAATAGGAGTGTGTAACACATGAATCTAAGACCAGAAGAAATTAGTTCTGTGATCAAAGCACAGATTAAGAAATATGAGTCTCAGCTTCAAGTAGAAGACACAGGTACTGTCCTCAATGTTGGTGATGGTATTGCACGCGTTTACGGTCTCGAAAAATGTATGGCAGGGGAGCTTTTGGAATTCCCATTCGACATTTACGGGATGGTGCTTAACTTAGAGGAAGACAGTGTCGGTGTCGTACTATTCGGCTCAGACGAAAAAATCAAAGAGGGGGATGTGGTCAAGCGTACAGGTCGTGTCGTAGAAGTGCCTGTCGGTGAAAACATCTTTGGTCGTGTCGTCAATTCACTCGGGCAACCGATTGATGGCAAGGGACCAATTCCAGCAGATAAATACAGACCAATCGAAGCAAAAGCTTCTGGGGTTATCGACCGTAAGTCGGTTCATGAACCACTGCAAACGGGGATCAAGTCTATTGACTCTATGATTCCAATCGGCAGAGGCCAGCGTGAGCTCATCATCGGCGATAGACAAACGGGTAAGACGGCGATTGCGGTCGATACGATTATTAATCAAAAAGATACGGATGTCTTTTGTATTTATGTCGCTATCGGCCAGAAAAAATCAACAGTTGCTCAAATCGTGAAACAACTCGAAGATCACGGTGCAATGGATTATACATGTGTCGTTGCAGCGACGGCATCTGATCCGGCACCACTTCAATATATTGCGCCTTACGCTGGGGTTTCAATGGCGGAGGAACTCATGTACAATGGCAAACACGTGCTCATCATCTATGATGACCTTAGTAAGCACGCCGTTGCCTATCGTGCCATGTCGCTCCTCTTAAGACGTCCACCAGGACGTGAAGCTTTCCCCGGCGACGTTTTCTACTTGCATAGTAGATTACTCGAGCGTGCTGCTAAGCTCTCGGACAAACTCGGTGCGGGATCCATTACAGCACTACCTATTATCGAAACACAAGCAGGTGACGTATCGGCGTATATTCCAACGAACGTTATCTCCATCACAGATGGTCAGATTTATCTTGAATCAGAACTTTTCTTCTCAGGCCAAAGACCTGCGGTTAACCCGGGAATTTCCGTATCCCGCGTTGGTGGTTCAGCTCAGATCAAAGCCATGAAGAAAGTTGCAAGTAAGATTAAACTCGAGCTCGCGCAGTATCGTGAACTCGCCGCCTTTGCTCAGTTCGGCTCCGAACTCGATAAGGAGACGAAAGCGACACTCGACCACGGCGAGAGACTGATGGAAATCCTGAAGCAAGCGCAGTATAAACCGATGTCGGTTGAAAATCAAGTTATGGTTATTTACGCAGTCGTCAACAAACACATGGTAGACGTCAACGTTAAAGATATTCAAAAATTTGAAACGGGTCTTGTTGAGTACTTGAAGCTCAATAATCCTGAAATCGGCAAAAGCATCGCTGAAACAGGCGTTCTCTCAGAAGAAATGGAAACAAAGCTTAAATCGGCAATCGAAGCGTTTAAATCCAGCTTTACCGCCGAGTAAGGTTCCTTGTAGGAGGGAGAAGAATGGCAGTTAGTAATACGCGCGATATCAAGCGTAAAATACGTAGTGTTAACAGCACCATGCAGATCACCAAAGCAATGGAACTGGTCTCAACGGCGAAGCTTAAACGTGCACGCAACCGAATGGATATTACCAAGCCTTACTTTGAAACGGTAACGGAAGCGGTAAAGGACATTTTGGGTGCTGACAAGAGCATTAAATTAAAATACGTTGCAGATAAGGAAATCCAGAACACACTCTATATCGTCATAACATCAGATAGAGGCTTATGCGGTGGTTATAATATTAATGCCATTAAGAAAGCACTTGAAGACATCGCCGATCCTAAAAAGGCAAAGTTTATCACCATCGGTAAACGGGCAACGGACGCCTATAACCGAATGAATCTTGACGTCGTCGATACATTTTTGTATATTTCGGAGCAGCCTGAATACGTTCATGCCGTTCATATTGCAAAGAAAGCGCTTGCGATGTTTGACGCAGGTGAAGTGGATGCCGTAAAACTCGTCTATACGAATTTTGCCAGCACGATTTCACAGGTGCCGGTGACATTGCAGCTATTGCCGATTGAAAAGGGTGAGCAGGTCGCGAAGGATGAAGCAACAGATTTTGTCAACTATGAACCTTCTCCGGAAGAGGTACTGAAATTTGTTATTCCCAAATATGTGGAAAGTACGATTTTCGGTGGACTGATTGAATCCGCTGCGTCTGAGCAGGCTGCAAGACGCGTGGCGATGGAAAGTGCTTCCGATAATGCTGAGGAGATCATCGAAGAATTGACGCTGACGTACAATCAAGCACGTCAGGCGGCAATTACACAAGAGATCACTGAGATTGTTGGTGGTGCTGAAGCACTGAAGTAATGAAGAGGCATAACGCCCTAAATTATGATATTAGATTGAAAGGGAGTGAAAGAGTATGGATCAAACGATTGGTAAAATCGTTCAAATCATAGGACCTGTACTCGATATTAGGTTTGAAGCTGAGAAGCTTCCTAATATTTATGATGCGGTTACCATTGATTATAAAGATATCCATGTCGTTGCAGAAGTCATGCAGCACGTTGGTGACAATACTGTCAGAGCGGTTGCCATGAGTTCAACAGACGGTCTCATTAGAGGGATTGATGCTGTTGCCAGCGGTGCGCCAATTTCGGTACCGGTGGGCAATCCGACATTAGGTCGACTCATTAACGTTCTCGGCGAAACAATTGACGAGAAAGGTCAGATCAATAAAGACGAAGCTGAATTTTGGCCGATTCACAGAGAAGCACCTGCATTTGTTGAACAGGGAACTTCTGCGGAAATGCTTGAAACCGGTATTAAAGTCGTTGACCTCATTGCACCTTATGCCAAAGGTGGTAAAATCGGTCTCTTCGGCGGTGCCGGTGTCGGTAAAACCGTTATCATTCAGGAACTGATTAACAATATAGCATCCAATCATGGTGGTCTCTCCGTGTTTGCCGGTGTCGGCGAGCGGACGAGAGAGGGGAATGACCTTTACTATGAAATGATGGAATCAGGCGTTCTCAGCAAGACGACGCTGGTATTCGGTCAGATGAATGAACCGCCGGGAGCAAGGATGCGCGTTGCACTGACTGGTCTTACCATGGCAGAGTATTTCCGTGATCAAGAAGGGAAAGACGTCCTTCTGTTTATTGATAACATCTTTAGATTTACCCAAGCGGGTTCCGAAGTATCGGCACTGCTTGGTCGTATGCCAAGTGCCGTTGGTTATCAACCGACACTGGCGACAGACATGGGGGCACTTCAAGAGCGTATTACATCGACAACGAAAGGTTCTATTACATCGGTACAGGCCGTTTATGTCCCAGCCGATGACTTAACAGACCCGGCGCCGGCAACGACGTTCTCGCATCTCGATGCAACGACAGTTCTCTCACGTAAAATTTCAGAACTTGGGATTTATCCGGCGGTGGATCCACTGGATTCATCTTCGAGAATCTTGACACCGGAAGTTGTCGGCCTTGAGCATTACAATGTTGCACGACGCGTACAGGAAATGTTACAGCGCTATAATGAACTTCAGGATATCATTGCGATCCTAGGGATGGATGAACTCTCTGATGAAGATAAGCTCGTCGTTAATAGAGCACGTAAAGTACAGCGTTTCCTTTCGCAGCCATTCCATGTTGCAGAACAGTTTACAGGCTTCACAGGTAAATACGTTCCAATTAAGGAAACTATTCGGGGCTTTAAAGAAATATTGGATGGGCAGCATGATGAGATTCCAGAAGGTATGTTCTTATTCTGCGGCTCAATTGATGACGTCGTCGAAAAGCATAAGCAAAGCAAAGAAGCTTAAGGGGAGGTGACAATATGGGCAGAAAATTCAATCTGGAAGTCGTAACGCCGGACGAAAAGTTCTTTGAGGGCGAAACGGATATGGCGATTCTCAGAACGACTGAAGGAGATATTGGAATTTTATTTGACCATGAACCTCTTGTCGCACCGCTCAAAATCGGCAGTATTCGCATACGCCAAGATGAATCGGCTTTTCGCTGGGCGACGTGTTCCAGTGGTTTCTTAACGGTTTCAGACGAAAAAGTCACTGTGATTACCGATGCTGCTGAATGGGTTGATGAGATTGATCTCGACCGTGCGGAACGCGCTAAAGAACGTGCTGAAAAGCGTATTCGCGAAGGTGCAAATAAAGAAGTTGATGTATTGAGAGCCAAGGCGTCGCTTGAAAGAGCGACAAACCGCATTCGTCTCTATAGCCAGAAATAGCATCATGAATGCTTTAAATGGTTAATAAGATTGCGGGTTAACGGCAAATGAACCATAATCGTGCAATGGTATTTTTGGATTGTATGAGATAAAAATGATGTAAAGGGTTGTCTGTCGTCAGTTAAACTGACGCGGACAGCCCTTTTCTGATTCTGGGGCTATTTGCACATGAGACGATGCTGAATCAGGCCTTTAGACCTGTCTTGACTTTGTGAACGGGATGTAATGTTCAAAAGCTTTTAAAAAGCTTGAATGCCCTAATTTTTTTATATATAATAGTAAAAGGTATAAAGTTTTAACAGGTTTACTGAAATAAGCTGGATATTATGAAATTACTTGATATAAATTTATGAAAAGCTAGAAATGGAGGCACAATTTGGCAAAGTTAATTGTGGAGAAAAGCGGCCCTTTAAAGGGAAAGGTGCGAATCAATGGTGCAAAGAATTCTGTTCTGAAGCTCATGGCCGCATCTATTCTCGCTGAAGCGCCTTGTTATATAGAAAGTGTTCCGGAGCTTCTAGATGTGGAGGTGATGAACACTTTGCTTGAGTCACTGGGTTTGACGGTTCAATATGACAGAGATGAAGAAAGTCTTGTGATCTACCCGGCAGCTGACCTCAAATGTGAAGCACCTTATGAAATTATTCAAAAAATGCGTGCTTCTTTTCTAGTCATGGGACCCTTGCTTGCGAAAAAGGGTGTTGCAAAAGTCTCGATGCCGGGAGGCTGCGCCATTGGCGCCAGACCGATTGACCTGCATTTGAAAGGGTTTCAAGCACTTGGCGCCGAAGTGACGCTGGGACATGGCTACATTGAAACAAAAGCCGTCAATGGCCTTGTAGGCAATGAAGTTTACCTAGACTTTCCAAGTGTCGGTGCAACAGAGAATATTATGATGGCGGCGACGATGGCGAAAGGCCAAACCATGATCCAAAATGCTGCCAAGGAACCGGAAATTATTGATCTTGCCAACTTCTTGAATGAAATGGGCGCCAGTGTAAAGGGTGCCGGAACAGATACCATTCGGATCAATGGTGTTGAGCATTTAAACGGTGCTAAACACCAAACCATTCCAGATCGTATTATCACTGCGACCTATATGATTGCAGCTGCAATGACTAATGGCGACGTGACCATTGAAAACGTCGTTTCAAGCCATGTAAAACCGATTGCTGCAAAATTGCGGGAGATGGGTGTTACCGTTGAAGATGAAGATGATGTGATTCGCGTTATCGGGACGGATGACCTAAAAGCTGTTGACATCACAACACTGCCATATCCTGGTTTTCCAACAGATGCGCAGGCACAGTTTATGGCGCTGTTATCCATTGCGGAAGGTACCAGTGTTATCAACGAAACCGTTTTTGAAAATCGCTTTGGGCATGTGGCTGAGATTAACCGCATGGGCGCCAATGTGAAAATAGAAGGCCATAGCGCCGTTATCCAAGGCGTGAAACAGCTTCAGGGGGCTCAGGTGAAGGCAACGGACTTGCGTGCAGGGGCTGCCCTTGTACTAGCGGGGATGATTTCAGAAGGTATTACAGAAATTGACGATATCTTTCACATTGATCGTGGGTATCCTCAAATCGAAAAAGACCTTGTCAGTTTAGGCGCTCATATCAGGCGTGTCGAAGCAGATAAAGGCTGAATGAAGTTTTCCAGTGCGGTTAAAGCTTATTCAACGCATAGAATATAAATTTGGAAGGTGGATCTCATGTTTGGACTAGGTGCTGAAATTGGAATTGATTTAGGAACCGCAAGTGTATTGGTTTACATTAAGGGCAAAGGTATCGTCCTAAGGGAACCTTCCGTTGTCGCTATTGATAAAAATACAGATCGTGTTTTGGCTGTCGGGAATGAAGCGCGTAAGATGCTTGGGAGAACACCGGGAAATATCATTGCGATAAGACCACTTAAGGACGGCGTCATTTCAGATTATGATGTTACAGAGAGAATGCTCCGGTACTTTATTAATAAAACTTGCGGCAGACGCAGGCTCTTTAAACCCAAAATTATCATCTGTGTACCAAGCGGCGTCACTGAAGTTGAGAAGCGTGCTGTTCAGGATGCGACACTTGAAGCGGGCGGCGGAAAGACGTTTCTTATTGAAGAGCCCATTGCGGCAGCAATTGGCTCGGGCATTGACATTACAAAACCCGATGGCAACATGGTTATTGATATCGGCGGCGGAACTTCGGATATTGCCGTCATCTCGCTTGGCGGGATCGTTGTCAGCAGTTCGATCAAAGTCGCAGGGGATAAGTTTGACGAAGCCATTATCAAGTATATGCGCAAGCGTCATAACTTGCTCATTGGTGAACGCACAGCCGAAGAGCTTAAAATCAATATTGGCACAGCATACCCAAGAACAAAGCCCATTAAAATGGATTGTCGGGGGCGCGACTTAATCACTGGTCTGCCAAAGAATATCGCCATATCTTCCGAAGAAATGATGGATGCGCTGTCAGAATCCGTCAATGCTGTCTGTGATGCCGTTCATGCTGTGCTCGAAAAAACACCACCGGAGCTGGCTTCGGACATCAGCTCAAGGGGCATTGTGATGACTGGCGGCGGCAGCCTTTTATATGGACTGAATAAATTGCTTGAAAAGCGGACGGGTATACCGACGTATATTGCCGAGGATGCTGTGAGTTGTGTCGCCAAAGGGACGGGCATGAGTCTTGAACATATTGATATTCTTGAAAAGAATATGATGACACCGACGAAAAAGCGATATTTATAAACAGATTGGAAAGTCTGTGTTGCATAATAGAATAAAATAATGAGTCTTGTAAATATAAAGTGCGAATAGAAGCTGTTTATATAGACAGTGTTTTAATTTGTGCAATCGATCAATCTAAAAAGCTGTGATCAAATCTTTTGGTCATGGCTTTTATATTTTAATTAAAAAGCGAGAATAGATAACCATTCTCGACAGGTGATTTGATTTATTGTCTATTGATGTAACCATATACCATATCTCTATTTTTATGATATGGAAACACTGTGCAATCGAAACGATTTACTTATAATACCATAAAAAGAATATATACCCTATGGTAGGCAAAAAAAGTGGGTGTGATCATAAAATGACACGCCCAAAATGAGGAAATTGAAATTAATAAAGGGTATGGTATTTAACCACTTTGAATATATCATTTTTAGGGATAGGCTTCAACCCGAATAACACAGTTTTAACAAGAAAGTCTATCGAAATACTTAATAGTTACAAAATCAAGGATTAGCTGATAGCGATTATCAAATGAAAAATGGTGAAATATGGATGATGTTGAAAAGTGCCAGATAGAATCATACACTTTTGCTAAAGTATTAGCCGCATTGTGACGATAGAATAGTTGAACCTATTTACACTGGAGGTAGAAATGGTAAAAGGCCTTTACGTCGCATCGACGGCGCTGGTGACAAACACCCATCGAATAGACGCCATAAGCAATAACTTAGCAAATGTCAACAGCAGCGGCTTTAAAAAGGATCGCGTGGAAGTTGAATCATTTAATGATAGATTGTTTACAAGAATCAACGGATCCGATTACCCCTACAATGCGATGGCGCCAAATGTAACCATGACGCAGTCAGATAACGCTTATAATTTAAAGACAGATGGCGGCTACTTCAGAGTACAAACGGATGAGGGTATTCATTATGATAACGAAGTCGTTCTCATTAAAGATATTGACGGCTATTTAAGAACAAAATATGAAAATATTGGTGGTACGATAGATTATTTAAAAGGTAATGAAGTTCTGGGAAGCAATGGTCCTATTTATGTTGGAGACGGCGACTTCGCAGTCGACGCACAAGGCAATTTAAGTGTCGATGGCTCGTATGTGGACAATATTGCCGTTTCTACGATGCCAACGGTCATCGGCACCATGGGCGCCGGCATCAAGGCTTATAAAATCGCGACAGACTTTGAGGCGGGACAGCTGGAAGTGACCAATTCAAAATACGATGTCGCCTTGCAAGGTGATGGCTTCTTTAATATTGATACACCGCAGGGGACGATGTATACGCGTAATGGCGCTTTTACCATTAACCAGTATAATGAACTCGTCACAATGGATGGTTACAATGTTATTGGACTTGACGGTCCCATTGTTATTACCAGTGAAGATTTTTCCATTAATGAATTTGGCGAAGTTATTCAGGATAATGAAATTACAGATAAATTAACGCTTTCAAATTTCACTAATATTGCAGATCTCAAAAAAGTAGGTGGTACATTTTTCAAATTTGTCGACAACCCTACCGGAGAAATGGTTGATTTTGAAGGCGAAGTCAAGCAAGGTATTATTGAACATTCCAATGTAGATGCTATTGCAGAAATGATTAATCTCATTGAGCTGAACAGAAATTATGAATCCAATCAAAAAGTTGTTACAACCATTGACGAACTACTCGGCAAAGCGGTTAATGATCTCGGAAGAGTATAGGAAACGGGAGGTTTAAATGAAAGCATTGTGGTCTGCCGCATCCGGCATGAAGAACTTGCAGCTTAAAATTGACACGATATCTAATAATATCGCGAATGTCAATACGACGGGTTTTAAAAACCAAAGAGTCGAATTTAAAGACATCATGTATGATTCTTATACGCAGATTGATCAGATTCAAAATGAAGGCAGCCCTGTTCCCATCGAGATTGGGCATGGTGTTATGACCTCTGCAACGCTTCGAGACTTTACAACAGGGAATCTGCAACAGACAGAAAATGATCTCGATTTTGCCATTAACGGTGAGCATTTTTTTACAGTAATTGATGAAAACGGCAATTACCGTTATACTAAAGACGGCAGTTTTAAAATTGCCGTAACCGATCAGGGATCAAAACTCGTGACCTCGGATGGTTACTATGTCCAAGGGTCGGGCGGCGACATTCTGCTAGGTGACGATGCCAAAGAGATCGCGTCTGATTCACTTGGGAATTTAACTGTAAAGCGCGCCGGTTCTGATACTTATGAAGCGCTTGACAACTTTATGCTCGTGAAATTTGTCAATGCAGCAGGGCTTGAATCCGTCGGTAGAAACTTTTACAAGGAAACGACAGCATCTGGTATTCCGATTGAAGGCATTGATACGGAGGATAAGACAGAAGTCCTACAGGGATTTGTTGAGAACAGCAACGTCCAAATCGTCGATGAAATGATTAATCTTATTACAGCTGAACGCGCCTATGAGATTAACTCAAAGTCCATCCAAACGGCAGACAGACTGCTTGAAATCGCTAATAACTTGAAACGATAAACAGATTCTTTGATATGATAAATGTGTGACCTGAATGTTTAAGATTTTTATATCTTTCAGATCGCATTGGAGGTGTAATGCACTATGAAAATTGATTCATCAAGTTTAAGCGGCAATTATGACGTAGCTTCAGCGCTTCAGACTGTCACGGACAGCAGCGAGGGCAAAGACTTTAAAACGCAGCTCGAAAACGCGCAGGCCGCGGGCGACGATGAAGCCATCCGAGATGTCTGTAAACAATTTGAAGCCTTGTTTATCAATATGTTGTTGAAACAGATGCGCAATACGGTGCAAGAAGGTGGACTGACTGAAAAGAGTCAGGCGAGAGAAACGTTTGAAGGCATGCTGGATGAAGAGACGGCGAATAATATTGCCGAGGGCGGTGGTATTGGTATTGCAGATCTCATGGCAAAGGCGCTCACGCGTCAGGCTTATGCGAATTCGGAAGAAACGGTTTCCGATGACCAGTCATCATCGATTGATCAATTGATGATGGATATCCTCACAACAAAATAAGGCGTATAGGAATGGGAGACACTGTAAATTTTATGGGGTAGCCCTTTTTTATTGCACCATTTTAGGGTATTATCTATTTGTGGAGGTAAGTTCATCATGTCAGAACATATAAAACGTGGTATTGCGCTTGAAGGCGGCGGAGCAAAAGGTTCCTATCAGTTAGGCGTCATGCAGGCCATCCATGAAATCGGCGTTCCCTATGAAGGGGTGGTCGGTGCATCAATCGGTGCCATTAACGGTGCAATGATTGCGATGCAAGATCTAAAACTTATGGAAGATGTTTGGTTAGGGACAGAAGTTGGCGACATCATTAACGGCGATAAAGAACTATTGGCAAAACTGGTTAAGCTCGACTTTAAAGAAGATGCCGACAAGCTCAGACAGCTCGTCATTGACACGATTAAGCAGGGTGGGCTTGATGTATCGCCTTATCGCGCCTATTTGCGCCGCATTGTCGATGAAGAAAAAATACGCAGTTCAAATATAGAATACGGTCTTGTCACACTTTCGCTGACAGATTTGAAGCCGATCGAACGCTTTGTTGACGGTATTGAACCGGGCATGTTGATTGACTATATCATTGCTTCCGCCAATTTCCCGGCATTTAAACTGGAAAAGATCAATAACAAGGTTTTTCTGGACGGCGGTTTTTTCGATAATCTTCCTGTCAATATGCTAATCGAGCGAGGTTATGATGAAGTCATTGCCATTCGCATTATGGGCATGGGGCGTATCCGAAAGGTTAAAAAAGAAGATGCCGATAAGGTGGTAACGATTATACCGTCGGAGGATTTGGGAAAGACCTTGGAAATAGATCCAAAACGTGCGGCTTATAATATGAAACTCGGGTATTATGATGCCTATCGGTATTTTAAAAAACTAAAGGGAAAAGTTTACTATATCACAGAAGTTTGGTCAGAAGATGACGTCTTTAATCGATTGGCGAATTTGCCAAATCATTTAACGACGCAGCTAATGAATACCATGGATGTTCAGCAGCCTCCGAGGCGTTTTATTTTTGAAACACTTTTGCCAACGCTTTGTGATGTGTTAAAGCTATCCAGAGATGCGGCCTATGGTGAGATCTTTTTGGCGTTTTATGAAGCGCTGGCAGAAGAAGCGGGCATTGAAAGACTGACGTTTTATACACTTGAAACCTTGATAGAAGCCGTTAATGCACATTATTCAAAAGAGGCGCTGGAACTGACGCGAACACTGGATGGCTTATCGATTCACTTACTTAACTTTATTAAAAACACTGGGATCGCGCTGATCTGGTCAAAACAGCGGCGACAATTTCTCGAATACATTCTTTATCTGTTACTACAGTCAGACGTGTCGACGGAAAGACAAATGATTTCCAACCTGCCAAAAGGCAATCAATGAGGAGGCTAGAACATGCGTGCAATTGATCGATATGAAGCGTGGCGAAACAACGAATATTTTGATGAAGCTTTTCGAGCGGAACTCGATTCCATCGCTTCGGATACAGAAGAAATAGAAGAACGTTTTTACCAAGACTTGGCTTTTGGAACAGCTGGGATGCGCGGTATTATTGGCGCGGGAACAAACCGTATTAATGAATACATCGTCCGTAAAGCGACGCAGGGTTTCGCAAACTTTCTGCTCAAACGTCACGCTGCACTTGAGGGTACCTATCAGTTGGCAGTGGCGATTGCCTATGATTCGCGACACAAGTCTTACGAGTTTGCGCTTGAAACAGCACTTGTTATGGCAGGCAACGGCATTAAGGCCTATCTGTTTAACGGTGTTCGCACGACGCCGGAATTATCGTTTGCCGTGCGTCATCTGAACTGTATCGGCGGTGTCATGGTGACAGCGAGTCATAATCCGCCCGAGTACAATGGCTACAAGGTTTATGATGAAACAGGCTGTCAGCTCATTCCTGCCCTGGCGGACGCTCTGGTCGAGGAAGTCAATGCCGTCGTGGAATTCAGTATGGTAAAGCGTCTTGATAAAAAAGAAGCTGTTCAAAAGGAATTGCTGAAACTCATTGACGAAGCAGTGGACTTGCCTTATGTGGAAATGGTTAAAAATGTTTCCATTAGACCTGATCTATTGATGCATTCAGATCTTAAGGTCGTTTATACACCGCTTCACGGAACAGGTGGTGCAACGGTTGCCAGAACATTGAAGGAGTTATCATTTTCAGGGCTTATCCCGGTAGAGGCTCAGATGACGCCGGACGGGGATTTTCCAACCTGTCGTAAACCCAATCCCGAAGAATACGAGGCATTTGCGCTGGCGATAGAGTATGCGGAACGATATGATGCCGATCTGGCAATTGCGACAGATCCAGACTGTGATCGCATTGGCTTATTGATCAAAGATCAGAATCATTACAAAGTTTTGACGGGCAATCAAATTGGCTCATTATTTATTGACTATGTCTTATCATCAAAAGCGCATTGGTCCGATCAGGCCTATATTGTCAACACCATTGTCTCCTCTAATTTGGCTGTGGCGCAGGCGGAAGCCTATGGCGTTCGGTGTATCCAAACGCTGACGGGCTTTAAATTTATCGGTGAACAAATCGAAAAAGATCGCGAGCATTTTATTTTGGGTTATGAAGAAAGCTACGGTTACTTGTTCTCTCCGGAAGTGCGCGATAAGGATGCTGTCATGGGGACGCTTTTGGCAATTGAAATGACGGAATACTACCGAAAGCAAGGCAAAACGCTGTTGATGCAGCTTGATGATATCTATCAAAAACACGGTTATTTCTTGGAAGAAACCATTTCAAAACAATTTGAAGGACGTGAAGGTCATCAGGAAATGGAAGCCATTATGATGAAGTTCCGGACAGCGGGCGAAGACATGGTGCCGGTACAAAAAATGGTTGACTATCAAGCAGAGGGAACCGGACTGCCAAAATCCAATGTGCTCAAATTTTACTTGGATGATCGGTCATGGTTTGTTTTAAGGCCGTCTGGTACTGAGCCAAAGTTAAAAGTCTATTTCTCGATAGCCGATGCCAGCGCCCAAGCTGCGAAAGAGAAGCTTGAATATTACAAGGCGATGATTTTGGAGAAAATACGTGCATAACACTTTTAAAGAAGCAGGACATGTCTACACATTTTCAAGCGCACGTGCCACGGATACGCGGCTCATGGGTGTCGTTGGGCTCGAAATCTACTGGACATCTGCCAATGCAGGTGAATGTCTCCAAATTTTCCATCTCGATTACGAATCTTACGGCATTGACGGTTACCATCAGTTTTTTCGAGGGGATCCTGAAGAGATTGAGCGCGTTCGAAGCGGCATCACAGGCGGGCTCGGCGGTCGTTTTATATCGTTGACTTTTGAAGAAGCGTTGGCGCTCATTGCCGCTGCGAGAGATGTCGATCCCGATTCGACGACGCTGCTCGTTGACTTCGAATGGTTTGAACATTCCTTAAACCAGACGTTGCCGGAAGAAGTGCTCGAATCGGCAACGCGTGTGCTGATGCCCGAACGGCTGACCGATATCAGTGCCATCAACTATTTCCTTATGCGGCTGATCGGCTGTGACAACTACGGTGCATCCATGCTCTTTAAGGGAGATCAAGCGGCGATGGCGTCGCTTACAGATTACCCTTGTACATTGTTAAAAAATACGGTAACGCCGCTGATGGCTTCCGATATATCTGACCGTGAACGCCGTTACGAGGCTTCTGCACTCATTGATTTTGAAGAAAAATATCGTCTGATGGTACTGACATTAACCGTTTCCGGCGAAAATAAATACGCAGATGGGTTGGACCAATTGCCTAAAGGAGATGTTCAGATCTCATCCGTATCGATAAAGGAATCGCTGACAGTATCTAGCATTGAAGCTTCTTTTAATTTAAATAAGCCAGAATATATGTTGGTGCTGCATGCGAAAGATTCCTTTTTGGAGCGGCGTTTTGAACGCAGTAATCCTGAATTAATGAAACAGGCTTATCGCGGCGGCAATTTGTACCTCGAATATAACTCGGACAATCACCATGTATCGGAAAATCCTTATTATCTCAATGGGGATCTATATGCCGCATATTTTTTTGCACTCTCAGGTCAAGTCGTTATTGCCAGTTTTGAGCAGGCACATATTGCTGAAATTGATCAGCAATTTCACGATAACGGTATTTATGAACACAGTTTGAGCTTTGTCTGCGAATTGCGAACGGATTTAGCGGTAACGTTTAGTTTCGCGCAAAGTGCCTTTGACAATATCTTTGACTTTCTTGATCATCACGCTTTTTAGGATGCATTATTTGTGTGAGGAAACATCAAATGGGTATGAACCCAGTGATGCATTACACATTGTTCATAAAAAAATGATTGCATTGGATAAGGCGATTGTGCTATGATAGCATTGCAATTGAGCTTTAAAAATTTTATAGCAATCCTTATCAAGAGAGATGGAGGGAATAGGCCCTATGAAGTCCGGCAACCGGTTATAACACGGTGCTAAGTCCTACAGACGCAATGTCGTCTGGAAGATGAGGTGATATCGAACATATTACCTTTTCATTGAAAAGGTTTTTTTATGTTCTAAATCTACTTTTATGATAGATGTCACAAGAGATAACGGGATCGCTAATATTGAAAAACGGAGGTAAACATATGGGTAAAAGACTTTTTACGTCAGAATCAGTCACTGAAGGACATCCGGACAAAATATGTGATCAGATTTCGGATGCCATTTTAGATGCCATTTTCGAACAGGACAATAATGCGCGCGTCGCTTGTGAAACATCGGTAACGACGGGCCTCGTACTCATTGCCGGCGAAATTACAACGGACTGTTATGTAGACATGCAGCATGTTGCGCGTGAAACCATTAAGAGTATTGGCTATACAAGAGCCAAGTATGGTTTTGATGGTGAAACATGCGGCGTGCTCGTAGCGATTGACAAGCAGTCTTCTGATATCGCTATGGGTGTTGATGAAGCACTTGAAAAAAAAGACGGTAAAATGGTTGACGCTGTAGAAGCTATTGGTGCAGGCGATCAAGGGATTATGTTTGGCTATGCCTGCAATGAAACGCCGGAATTAATGCCGCTGCCGATTTCACTGGCGCATAAACTGGCGCAGAAGCTTTCAGAAGTTCGGAAAGACGACACGCTGCCGTATCTAAGACCTGATGGCAAGACGCAAGTAACGGTGGAATACGACGAAGACGGCAAACCGGTTCGCGTTGATACCGTACTGATTTCAACACAGCATGATGAAGATGTTGAACGTGAACAAATTGAGAAAGACCTCATCAAATATGTGATTAAGCCGATTGTGCCGGAAGAGCTACTGGTTGATACGCGTTATTTTGTAAACCCTACAGGACGATTTGTGATTGGCGGCCCTCAGGGTGATGCGGGCTTAACAGGCCGAAAGATCATCGTTGATACGTATGGCGGCTATGCGCGTCACGGCGGCGGTGCTTTCTCGGGCAAAGATCCAACAAAAGTTGACCGATCTGCCGCCTATGCAGCGCGTTATGTTGCAAAGAATATCGTTGCAGCTGGGATTGCTGACAAGTGTGAGATTGAGCTCGCTTATGCGATTGGTGTTGCATACCCTGTTTCCATCATGGTCGAAACGTTTGGAACGGCTAAGATCAGTGAAGACATTATTTCAGAACTTATTGCGAAATACTTTGATTTAAGGCCGGGTGCGATTATCAGAGACCTCGACTTGAGACGTCCGATTTATAAACAAACAGCAGCTTACGGACATTTCGGCAGAACGGATATTGATTTGCCTTGGGAGCATACGGATAAAGCTGACGCGCTTCGGAAAGCTGCGTTTGGCGCATAAGGGCGTTTGTAAACAAATCATCGGTGGCAACAGGATGCTAATCCATTGCGTATTCGCTTGTCAAGGATGAAAAAGCATGTGTTTATCAAAGGCATCGACAGAAAATAGTCGGTGCCTTTTTACATAAAATGGAAAATTCGCTTTCGAAGCAGAATCCTTTATGATAGAATGAGATCAGTGCAGGAGGACGGCTCAGTGGAGACCTATATCGGTATCATAGATGAAATTATATACTATAACGATGACAACGGTTATGCTGTTGCGGTATTAACAACAGAAAATGATTCGATCAGCATTAAAGGCATTATGCCGTTTATCAATTACGGTGATCAGCTGAAAGTCGTGGGTGAACTTGATGATCACGCGCAGTATGGCATGCAGCTAAAAGTGAAATATGTCGAGCACGTCAAGCCTACAGATGAAGCTTCGCTCTATCGCTACTTGGCGTCGGGCGTTATTAAGGGAATTGGTGAAGCAACAGCTCAGCTGCTCATTGAGACATTTGGCAAGGATGTACTGGACGTCATTCAGTATACACCGGAAAAACTGCTTTCGATCTCGGGAATAGGGCCAAAGAAACTCGAACAGATTATCGAATCATACCGTGAACAATATGAACTAAGAGATTTTATTATCTACTTTCAAAATTTGAATTTAAGCGTTGCCAACGCCATGCGCATTTATCGCCAATTGGGCTATGAAGCCATGCAGATGGTCGAACGCAACCCATATATATTAGCAGAAACGGTTAGCGGCATTGGCTTTAAAGTTGCAGATCGCATTGCTGAGGGAATGGGCATTGACCGCCACTCTCCCTATCGGATTAAGGCAGGCATCCAATACGTCTTGCAGCAGTTTGCCTCGGAAGGTCATACCTATATGCCGCTGGACATGCTGGCAAAACGTGTGGCCATGACACTGCAAGTCGTTGAATCGGATGTGGCAATTATCATCCGGGATGCGGCAATGGGCGGTGCGGTCTTTTTGGAGACGCAAGATGAGCATCAGCAGCAGGAAATGCCGGATTCGGCGATGGCATTCCATGGGGTATTGTCAGAAGGCAGTTCGCCGGCGGCTGATCATATGATTAGGGTTTTTTTGCCGGCTTATTACTATGCCGAACAGCATGTTGCAGAAAAACTGTATCAGCTGGTATCGGAAGTACAGCCGCTGACACTGGATAACTTCGATACATTTATTGAACGTTTTGAACGAGATAAGGGGATTGTGCTAGGCGATAAACAGAAACAGGCGATTGAACGCGCTGTTGCCAGCGGCGTTTTTACCATCACAGGCGGGCCCGGAACCGGCAAGACGACGATTATCAATGCTGTCCTTGAAGCCTATGAATCACAGGATAAGCGCATTGCGCTCATGGCGCCAACAGGACGTGCTGCAAAGCGCATGACCGAAGCGACGCGCCGAGAGGCGAAAACGATACATCGGGTACTTGAATTTCAGGGTGAATTTGAATTCGCCAGAAATGAAACCAATCCGATTGAAGCGGATGTCATTATTGTCGATGAAATTTCAATGGTCGATATCATGCTGATGTATCGTTTGCTGGATGCTATCAGTGCTGGGGCGCACCTAATACTGGTAGGGGATGCAGATCAGCTGCCCTCTGTGGGAGCGGGTCGCGTCTTGGATGATATTTTAAGGAGCGGCCTCATTCCCTATATAGCCTTGGACGAAATCTACAGACAGGCCGATACGTCACTCATCACAGTCAATGCCCACCGGATCAATCATGGTGAAATGCCTGTGCTCAATCAGAAGGATAAGGACTTCTTCTTTATTGGCAGATCAAAGCCGGCGCTGATCTTAAATGAACTGGAAGCGCTAATTTCTACGAGATTAAAAGACTACTACGGGCTTTCGCCTTTAGAAGATATACAGGTGCTGGCGCCGATGAAAAATTCGCCAATCGGCGTAACGGCTTTAAATACAATGCTGCAAAAGATTTTAAACCCAGAAACAAAGCAAAAAACGCAGCATCAGTTTGGCAGTATGATGCTGCGCGACGGCGATAAAGTGATGCAGACAAAGAATAACTACAATCTCGAATGGACAACGGCTGACGGGGAAGAAGGTCAAGGTGTCTTCAACGGTGATATCGGTTTTGTCCAAGTCATTGATCTCGATGCAAGGACGGTTGCGGTCCTCTTTGACGGTGAGCGCGAAGTCATTTATGATTTTCCCGTTGTAGATGAGCTCATTCATGCTTATGCCATTACCATTCACAAGAGTCAGGGCAGTGAATTTAGAGCGGTGCTGATGCCCATGGGATTTGCACCGCCAATGCTGATGAGTCGCAATATTTTATATACTGCCATTACGCGTGCAAGGGATCTCGTTATACTGGTTGGCGATAAGCGTGCGATGGGGGAAATGATTAAGCGCGATCAGGAGCTCAATCGCTATTCAGGACTTTATGATCGCCTGATGCGGCTCAAAAGTATTTCTGGCAATATGATTGGAGGGGACGACCATGGCAATTAAAATACCTTCGATGCCCTCTGATGCATTCCGCGGCTTGGGAAAGCCGATGTTAGACTTGATTTTTCCCATCCATGTACAGTGCGCAATTTGTGAAGATGAGATTAGCGGCGAATCCTATTTTTGTGAATCGTGCATGGCGAAAACGCTGGTGTCAAGTGATCAAATCTGCATGAAATGCGGCAGACCGCTTGAATTGTCACGTGAACATTATCGTGCTTACGGCGGCATTTGCCCCATTTGTCAGACGCATTTTTCCTATTTTAAATACCACCGCGCCTTTACGCTCTATGAAGGCCGTGCTAAACAGCTGCTGCTAAGTGTCAAGTACAAGGGGAATCTTCAGTATACGCCGATTATTGCAGAAGGTATGGCACGTGCGTTGCATGAGAGCCCATTTGATGGAGCCTTTGATATCATCGTACCGGTTCCCATACATAAGCGGCGGCAGTTGTTTCGCGGTTTTAATCAGGCGGCGGTCTATGCGGAGGCACTAAGTGCTTATGATTCGGAGATTCCGGTCATCCATTTGCTTAAACGGGTAAAGTCGACAAAAAAATTAAAAAACCTCGACAAAGAAGCTAGGAATAGAATGATGGAGAATGCTATAATAATAGAAAAGTCTCAGGCGCATTTGATTGACGGAAAATCCGTGTTGCTGGTAGACGATATTTTTACGACGGGGGCGACGCTAAATGCCTGCGCACGTGCTTTATACGAAAGTGGGGCAGATTCCATTTTCGCAATAACCTTTGCAATGGGCAAATAAATGCGTTTAGCAAACGGTTTAGGGGTATTAAATAGATATACGAGTGCTTCATAAGGAGTGATAAAATGAGTGAAAATAAGCTGAACAGTTTGAGAAATTGCAAAAAGTGCGGAAGATTGTTTTCATCCGTTGATGGCAGTGCTCTTTGTTCGAGATGCAATGACAATGTAGATGATTCTTTTACCAGGGTCCGGGAATACATTTATGATAACCCGACATCAAGTGTGAAAGATGTCAGTCACGGAACCGGCGTTGATGCAGATGCGATTCTGAAATGGATTCGGGAGGGGAAAATAACATTATCCGATAATTCGAACATTGCCTTTTGTGAACGATGCGGTTCACCGACAGAAGGTGCACGCTTTTGTGGGAAATGTGTCAGAGAACTGACAAGCGGCCTCAAAAAAGGTATAGAGGATACCGCGGGACCTGCAATTAAGCACCGCGGCATGCATATCAAAGAAGAAAAAGAATAAACTTAAAAAATTAATGCAATAAATGCTAAACTCACCTCCATTTGTGCCGATAGATATAGTGAATAAAGAAATCGGTCTGATGGGGGTGTTTCTATGAGAATTAATGGTAACCCTAATATACAAAGTGTATTAAAGAGTTATGGACAAAATGTCAAGAAAACTGAAGAGGTAGAAAAGAGCGGCTTTGTCAACGACAAAGTTGAGATTTCCGACGAAGCCAAGGCATACCAAGTTGCTATGCAAGCGGCAAAGGCAGATTCCGGTGATCGCTCTGAAAAAGTAGCGGCCATTAAGGCACAAGTTAACGCCGGCACTTACAAAGTCAGTGCAGAAGCATTAGCGGAAAAAATCTTAAAAGGCTAAGTAGCGCACCCGTTTTCACGCGTGCGTGCAGCATTAAATGGATATGTTTTACATAGTATGAATTTAATGTTAGCAAAAGGAGTACATGAATGTCAAAGAGTATCGATCAATTGATTTTAACCTTAAATAAAGAAAGTGATATTTATGCCGAAGTATTGGAGCTTTCAAAGAAAAAGCGCGAAGCCATTAAAGCCAATGCATTAGACGAATTATCCGAAATTACGACTTATGAACAAGGCCTCGTCGTGACGCTCTTTAAATTGGAAGAAATCAGGGAGAAAGTCGTCGATATGGTCATGCGGGAAAATCATATTGAGACAGCAGAAAATTTAACAGAGCTGACAAACAGCCTCTCTTATGAAGATCGTTCGAAAGTGCTGAATGCAAAAGACAGACTGATCGTACTCGTAAAGAATGTAACAGAAGAGAATCGTTTTAACAATCGCGTCTTGGAAGAACGGCTCCAATTGATCAATCTCAACATCGAACTCATGACACAGGTTGGCGACGACAGCGGCAAGTACAACCGCAAAGCCGTCAGCGAAGATCAAGAGCATAAATCTATCTTTGACCGACGCGTTTAAACGTGTTGTTAATGTAAGAAACGCGCGTCACCACCATATGACGCGCGTTATTTAAATCGGTTTACAATATTGAGAAACGTCGTTGAAGACTTTCAACATAGAACATAGAAAATGGAAAATTGAAATAGAATGGATTAGAAAAAAAGGCACGGATGCACGAAGAGGAGTGTGTATAATGGCATCAGGATTTTTAGGACTGTCAATTTCATTATCGGGATTATTTGCGAATCAGCGTTCTCTGTCTGTCGTCTCGCACAATATCGCCAATGCCAGCACAGAAGGTTATTCGAGACAGGTGATGAACACAGAGGCGTATAGTCCGGAAGTACTGCCCGGCGGTATGGGGACACTGGGAACGGGTGTCGACGTGACTGCCGTGAAACAAGTGAGAGATGAGTATCTCGATAACAAATACCGTGAGGAAAATTCATCACTGGCAGAATGGGAAGCGCGGGCAGATGTGTTAAAGCAGATTGAAAGCATTTTTAACGAGCCTTCTGATACCAGTATCGGTGAACTTTTAGATGGTTATTACGAGGCGCTCCAAACACTCTCAACAGAACCGGAAAACTTAACGGCAAGAACACTGGTCAGGCAGACAACCATTGCATTAACAGAGGGTGTTGGCATTATTTCACAGTCCTTAAAGGATTTGCAGTCAGAACTCAATTTTCAGTTTAAAGAGTCAGTCGATCAGGTAAACAGCTATGCTGAGCAGATCGCACAATTAAATGAGACGATTTACAAAGCAGAATTGGAAGGCGGCAGAGCCAATGACTTGCGCGACCAGCGAAATGTATTAGTTGACAAGCTTTCGGAACTGGTGCCGGTTGACTATTATGAAGATGAACAAAATCGTTTTTTCGTGCTCGTAGGCGGTCATCAACTGGTCGCCCATTATCGAGCAGACAGCATCGAAATGATTGAGCGAACAGAAAAATTACACGAAGATGATGGTGACGGTCTTGTTGATATCAAATGGGCAGATGGCAATGATGTCAACGTTGATACCGGTAAGGTAGCGGGTCTATTGAGTATTCGAGATAATGTCGAAGGCGACAATAAGGGGATTCCTTATTATCTTGATCGATTAAATGAATTTGTCGACGTCTTGTCCAATACGATGAATGAAATTCACGAAACGGGCTTTGGACTTGACGGCTCGACCGGGAATTACATGTTTACCATTGACAATATGAGTACAGCGGAATATCAGCAGTATTTATTAACAGATGGCCTTAACGGCGGCGCGGCGCTTGACATTACCTCGTCGGTGATGGATGGTGTTGCCGCGTTAAATGAAGATGAACAGCAAAGTGCCATCAATGCGAACATCAAAGCCATTTTAGCGAATAACCCTGATTATAAGGATAAATCTGTTAAGCTCATCAATGGCAATTATTATGTGACAGATCGCGTTAAGGCAACTGAGATTACCATTGCTTCGGATTTAGAGGATTTAAATAAAATCTCAGCATCGGCAGATATTGAAGACATTCCAGGTGGGACGGATAAAATTCTCGAAATGGTCGCAACGCGTTATAACACGAGCCTCTATGATTGGGGGGCGCCGGAAGATTTTGTTAAATCGCTCGTCTCAAACTTAGGGGTCGATGCGGCACAGGCTAACAGAATGTTAAAGAATCAAGAATCCCTTGTGAATGAATATGAAACTTCCAGACAATCGGTACAAGGCGTTTCGCTGGATGAAGAAATGGCAAACATGATCAAGTTTCAATCGGCGTACAATGCAAATGCCAGAATGGTCAATGTTTACGATGAGATGCTGGATTTGATTGTCAACAGACTCGGAACATCGGGCAGATAGGAGTAATCGCATGAGAATAACAAATAGTATGATGATTTCAGACATGCTTTGGAACTCAAATCGCAATTTAAATTCACTTTCAAAATATCAAAATCAACTCTCATCAGGACAGCAGATTTCCAGACCGTCTGATGATCCGGTGGGGATTACTAAAGTGCTGAAGTATAAAACAGACATTCGCGCTGCAGAGCAGTACAGTGATAATATTACAACATCACTTGGCTGGCTGGAAGTCTCTGAGAGTTCCACGGACGATGTGAAGGAAATTCTTCAGCGCGTTAGAGAGCTTACTGTACAGGCGGCCAATGGCACCAACACGGATGAAGACACACAGAAGATTATGACAGAAGTAGAACAGCTAAGAGAAGAAATTATATCGCTGGGGAATTCCACGATCGCAGGCCGCTACATTTTTTCGGGACTGGAAACAGACGAACCGCTTTTTAATGATGATGGTACTTACAATATTGCAATGACATCACAGCGCGTCAAAGAGAAAAGCACCGTTAATTTTGAAGTTTATGTCAATGAAGTTATGGATGTTGCAACTTATCCAACCGACATCTTTGGCATAGGGGAAGATACGAGTTTTTATAATGGCCTTATTTCCTATGGCAGTGCAGAAACTACAGCCTCTACACGGAGTAAAATGGCTTTAAATGTTGATCTCACAAATGATTATGAAGTCGTTGGTGAAAAAATAGATATTGATATAAACAGTACAACCTATAGTGTGGATATGACATTGCTCGCACAGTCGCAAAATGATCCATTGACAAAGTCAGATATGCTCGCGGCAGTTCAAGGTGCTTCAGATGGCAGTGGCGGGGTTCTTTCAGATGTAGCAACGATTTATTATGACAATAATGATAAATTGGTCATTGAAGCGAAAGCTTACGGCAGTACCACGACAATAACGGATTTGAGTGCTTCAGCGGGTGTTACCGTTTCAGGCAACGTTACTGGTTTTGATGAAGGCATCAGTGTCTTTACAAGCGATGTCGCGTTGCACGATACGGATATCGCCAATGCGGAGGATGTCAGTACGCTTATGCTGACACTTAATGGCGAGCAAAAAGCGATCAGTGTTGATTTTTCATCACTTTCAACAGTGGCTGACTATGCTATAGCACTTCAAGCGGAAATTGATTCGCAATTTCCATCAAATGGAGTAACAGTAGCAGGTACAAATGGCAGCAACTTAACGCTTACCGTCGATGGTGCCGCAGATGGTTCCGTTAATACCTTGGAGGTTGATTATGTTGTTTCCAATGAAAGCAGTCTCATCAATGACTTGGATGAGCTGATTACAGCACTCGAAGCCGATGATTCAGATGCTCTTAGCAATATGATTGGCAAAATGGATGATAACTTAGATCAAGTCTTAACCGCTTTAGGTGATGTCGGTGGTAAGACAAATCGTATTGAATTCATCAGTTCCAGAGTTAAAGATAATATTATTACATTTACATCGTTGTTAAGTGATGTGCAGGACGTCGATATGGCACAGGCCATTATGTGGTACAAAAACCTTGAAAATGTTTATAAAGCCTCTTTATCGGTTGGTGCACAGGTCATCCAGCCTTCTTTAGTAGACTTTATTTCTTAAAAACGATAAGATAAGATTAAGGTTTATGTATGTGGGTATTTGCATGAATGCCATTTCGCTTGAAAGGAAGTGAAAGAATGCCTATTCAAATACAATCGACAAGAGCTCAGCTATCAGTTCAAACGGTCAATGCGTCACTTGAGATGCAAGGGAATGGCGGCCAAGTGCTAGCACTTGACACAGAGCGGGGATCGCTAGAAATGGAATCGACATCACCAGAAATTGAGATTGATCAAACGGCGTGCTTTGCAGAGTGTGGATTAAAAAATATTAAAGACTTCATGGCAGATTCTGTCGCATACGGACAACAAAAGTTTCAAGAAGGTGTTGCGAGAATTGTTGAAGATGGCAATCAGATGGCTTCGATCGAAAATAAAGCAGATCCCATTCCGGATCAGGCTATTCAGAATGCCTATACCATGTTTGAGCACGAGTTTAATTATGATGCCATTCCGAAATCGAGACCGAGTATTACCTTAAAAGAAGGGGATGTCAATTATCAGTATCAGCCAGCTAGGGTGAATAACCGTACGGTTTCGCGAAAAGTTGAAAATAATTTTACGCCGGGAAAGGTTGAAATCGCTGTTGCCGAGTATGGTAAAGTGACGATTTCATATGACTCATCCAGTCTTAGTTATCATATATAGGAGGGCTTGAAATGGAGATGAAAACAACACATTTGGGTACGATTCAATACGATGAGAGCAATGTTATCGTTTTTGAAGATGGAATCCCAGGGTTTGAAGATGAAAAGGATTTTATCATTGTTTTATCCAATGATCCGGAATTACCCTTTCACTATTTGCAGTCGATTAAAAGAGAGGCGATCTCATTTATGATCACGAACCCCTTTATATTTGTCAACCCGTATGACTTTGAATTGACAAGTGAGGTCGTAGAGCAGCTCGAGATTAAGAAACCGTCTGATATCTCGATTTACTCGATTGTTACAATACCAGAGGATCTGGAACGGACATCTATTAACCTCGTCGCACCTGTTGTTGTCAATAATACGAACAATAAGGCCAAACAAGTGGTTTTGCAGGATTATCCGATCTTTAAATATTTTATTTTTAAGGCTGATGGAAAGGATGAGATGTAATGCTGATCCTAACGCGTAAAAAAAACGAGAGTATCATAATCAATAACAATATTGAGATTCAAATTATCAGCATTGAAGAAGGTAAAGTGAAAATTGGCATTAACGCACCAAAAGAAGTGGCAATTCACAGGAGTGAAATTTTTGATAAAATAATGGAAAGCAATAAAGAAGCCATTGTCTCAAAAGATGCGAGATCGCTGTTGGCTGAAAAAATGAAAAAATAATGATAAAAAAGTAATTGTTTTTTTATGTTTAAGATAAAGTTTTTTCGGTAAATATCCGATAACTTATTTAGATAACCTTCTTGGAGGCGGCGGCCGCGTCTTCGAGGTTATACAATAAACCGGAAAGGATTCCGGACACATTTTTTCAAGGAGGAAAAAATTATGAGAATTAATAACAACTTGATGGCAATGAATACCCATCGACAATTAGGCATCAATTCAGAGGCAAGCTCGAAATCTATCGAAAAATTATCATCAGGCTACAGAATTAACCGTGCCGGCGATGACGCAGCAGGTCTTGCGATCTCTGAAAAAATGAGAGCTCAGATTAGAGGTCTCGACCAAGCTTCAAGAAACTCACAAGATGCAATTTCACTGGTTCAAACAGCTGAAGGCGCATTAAACGAATCACAAGCGATTCTTCAACGTATGCGTGAACTTGCAGTACAATCTGCAAATGACACCAATGAAGATGAAGACCGTACAGCGATTCAAAGTGAAATCGATCAATTGACTTCAGAACTCAACAGAATTTCTGAAACAACTGAATTCAACAAGAAAAAACTCTTAAATGGTGACTTGGCGATTACGGGTGATGGTAAAGCAGAAAAATCAGGATCAACAACCTTAGATACGGGTGTGACAGCGTTAGGTATTGAGAGCGATTCAAGTGCGTCAACAGGAGTTTACAATGTCGAAGTTACATCGTCAACTGTTGCACAGATTGAAGGAAGTATTTTAAATGGTGTTCATGCTGATGTTTCAGTTACTGCTGGTGCAACCGTTGATTTAGCTGGTGGTGCATACAAAGTAGCGATTACTGAAGATGTTGCTAAAACAATTTCTGCAGCTGTCGACACAAATAGTATTTATGATACTAGTGGCAACAATACGGCGGTTACCATTGAAGCTAATTCTGGCTTAGCAAATGAAGCTCATACACTAAGTGTCGTTAAAAGGCAAACGTCATCAGATAGTCTTAGTGGTTCTATTGCATTAGATGTATCGGGTGCTAAACTTGATGGTTATGATTCAGGTAGCTATACAGTTACATCAAGTAGAACATTTGACAATACAAAAGTTTCCGATAATTTAGCAGGTACTGGCGGCGGTAACCTTGACAATGATAATATAATTACCAACTTCCAAGTAGCTGATGGTGCAACGGCAGCTCAAGCGGATGCTTTAAACAATGGTTTTGATTTATCCGTTTCTATTGCTGATGATGGTACTACAAGTGGTATAGCCGAAATTACTTTTACAAACAGTGATACGGGTAATACCGTAATGATTACTACTGATAACCTTTCAAATGGAGCACAGACTATACAGCTAGATGGTATGAAGTTTGATGTGGATGTAGATAATTTGTTGAATGGGACTACTGGTGTTGGCACTGCAGGTGCAGTTGTCGTTGCTGCAGCTGATTATGATGGGGCATCATTAACCATCGCGTCAGATGCAGTTGAAGACGTAATTACTGTCTCTGATGGAACGAATACAGGAACTGCTTCTGCACTATCGGATAATACAGCAGGACAAGCGCTTAGTGTAACTGTGGGTACAGAAACGCTAGACTTTGTAATTGATCAATCAACTTTAACTTCTGGAGAAGTGTTATCTACGACAATTCAGAGTGAGTTTACAATTAGTCTAAGTGATACTTCAGGTCCGGCGCAAATTGGTAGTGACTTTGTAGTTACTGAGCTTGAACTTGCGGATCCATCTAGTGTGTCAAATATTTCTTTCGGCGCATCTGGTTTGCTGGTGGATTTAGATGCTACAGGGCTTTTAGCTCTATCATCTCAAGCTGCTTCATATGACCAAACGATCACGGTGGGTGAAAGTACCGAATACACAGCTCAATTACAAAATGCTGATGGTTCGACAATTGTAGGTGCTGGACAATTCGCTTTAACGGGTACTGGTGACGATGTTACAATTGATTTGGGCAAGGATGTTGTTTTAACTTATGATGAAGCTGACTTAGCTGAAGGTGATATTTTCTTTGGTGTTAATGACAACGTGACTGAATTTACATTTGATTTAACTGGTGCGGGCACAGCGTCTACGACTATTCAAGCTGGAGAAACAGCTGATTTTGGCAATGGTATTACTATGGATACAGATGATACTTTAGCTACATCAGCAGGTACAATAACATTTGAAGTTGAAAATACTACTTTAGATAATTCTGTCAACATGCAAATCGGTGCTAATACTGGTCAAAAGATTTCGATCGCGATTGATGATGTTGGTTCTGTTGCCCTTGGTGTTAGTGCTTCTACAGCAAGTGCTACCAATGCATTTACAGTAGACGGTAAAAACTATGTAGCGAACTTTAAAGCGGCGGCAACTGTCGAAGCTGATGGTGACGTTACAGAGTTTTCACTTGATATTTCAAGTTACGAAAACGCGACAGCAGCTGTGCATATTATTGATACTGCATTAACTTCAATTTCTGACCAACGTGCTAAACTTGGTGCAGTCCAAAACAGATTGGAACATACCATCAAGAACTTAGACACTTCATCAGAAAACTTGCAAGCTTCTGAATCTCGTATTCGCGACGTCGACATGGCAAAAGAAATGATGGAATACACGAAAAACAATATCTTGCAACAAGCTGCTCAGGCAATGCTTGCACAAGCAAACCAAGCACCTCAAGGTGTACTCCAATTATTAAGATAGTATATGTTTTAATACTACTAGGGGTCAGAGTCTTTTCTCTGACCCTTTTTATATCAAATGATTTAATTTTAGAAGAATAGCTGAATGTCTACAGGAAAGCGGGCCATATTGATGGAAGATCTTCAAAAACTTGAGCAATTACTTGAAGCAATAAAATTAAAACAGGCAATGTTAGATGCGCTGGAAGTGCGTCTTGTTGAAGCTAGAAATCTGGCAGTAATGGCAACAGCACCAGAGATGATAGAGATTGAAAGAATGAAGCTTCAAAAAGCATTTAACCAATTGATTGAAGAGATCAAACTTTTAGAAGCAGAGGCAACACGATATCAATAATGCAATTAAAGAATTATTGCATTAAATACATAAAGTTTTTTGAAGAATGTGACGATATTCTAGATAACAAGTGAAATGAGCTCAAGGAAGAGCGAAGGGAGTGAGCGTCATGAAAATCAATGGCATATCGACAGCACAGAGTATGAGCACGGAAGCGATTTCAAAGGATAGTAGAGCTGTCAGCCCAACTGAAAATGCCAATATTGAATCTGTGAATCCATCGGCAGATTCAATGATGCCGATTAAAGTGTCAGGAAATGAAGACGGTGGGATTAACGAGGATCTGCTGCAGAAGTCAGTTGATCAGGCAAATAAAAATTTACAGCAATATAACCGCTTTATTGAGCGGGAAGTTCATGAAGTCACTCATACGGTGATGTATAAATTGGTAGACAGTACTACCAATGAAGTGATCAGTGAATTTCCACCTAAGAAAATTGAGGATATGATCGCGAAAATGTGGGAACTTGCAGGTCTTTTTGTAGATGAGAAAGCTTAACCAGTGTTATCGACATTAGAAGGAAGTGAGTAAAAATGTCATCAGCTAATCGTGTATTAGGAATTGTTTCGGGTTTTGATACAGAAACACTCGTTAACGATCTAATGGAAGTTGAAAATCTAAAACTCGAAAAGTTAGAAAAAGAAAAGCAATATGAACAGTGGAAACAAGAGGGGTACCAAGAAATTGTGAGCATGCTCACTGAATTTCAATCGACATATTTTGACGTTTTAAATTCGGATACCAACATTACTTCTTCGTCTTCATTTGCTGAATTTGAATACAGCGTTCTCATGAATAATGAGCATACAAATATTGTTAATGTAACGGCTAATGGTGATTTGGCAGCGAGTCATCATACCATTAACAGTATTTCTCAGTTGGCGACAAATGATACATGGGCAGGCAATAAAGCATACTTAACGGGAATTATGTCTTCGGGATTTGATTTTAATAATATTGACACAGATCCTGGTGCCGAAGACTTAACTTTTTCACTTACCATTGGCAGGTCGACGAAAACGGTAACCATTGCCGGCACCGATGTTGAAAGTATGACTTCTTCCAGTGATCTGGTAGATGAACTCAATGCCTCCATTAAAAGTGCATTTGGTGATGATTATACAGATATCGTGAGCTTGACCGATACTGGGGAACTCTATTTTAATTTGCCTGCTAATCAACTGACGATTCTTGAAGGTGATTCTGCTAGTACATTGACGACACTTGGTATTACCAGCGGGCAGAGTTCGAATGATTATAAAGAAAAAAGCATGGGAGAACTCTTTGGATTTTCTGATGCGGCATTATCTGCTATTGAGATAAATGGTGTCAGCATAACGCTTGAAGCGGACGATACCATTAAAGAAGCATTAACAAAGATAAATGATTCAGATGCAGGCGTTGAGGTAAGATTTGACACGTTGCAGGATCAGTTTATCATGACGGCGAATAATGAAGGGACTGCCAATAATATCAGTATTGAAGATGGCTCCACAGCAGAGGTGTTCTTTAAATCATTATTTTCGGTGGATACGGATCTCGTAGATACTGATGGAAACGTTTCGAATATTGACTATACTGCCGGTCAAAATGCGAAATTGACACTTGATGGTGTTGATATCGTCATGTCAAGCAATTCATTTACGTATGAAGGTGTTTCATATGAGCTCAATGATACAACGACTGACCCAATTGATATTGAAATCGAACCAAACACTGATGCACTTGCTGAAAAAATGCAAAATTTTATTACGGATTATAATAATATTTTAGATCATATTGAAACAAAACTCAGTGAAAAGAAATATTATGATTATGAACCGCTCACTGCAGAGGAAAAAGATTCGATGAGTGACGAAGAAGTCGCGATGTGGGAATCAAGAGCGAAATCGGGCAGTTTAAGAGGTGCTTCAGAACTTCAAACCATGTTGACAAACTTCCGGAATGCTTTTATTGACAAGGTATCGGGAACGGAATTAACGCTTAATGATGTTGGAATCAGTACAACGGAATATTCAGATAAAGGGAAGCTCACGCTGGATAAAGATAAGTTTACAAAAGCACTCGAAGAAAACTATGATGAAGTGGTTAATTTATTCACGCAGAAGTCGGATTATGCATATACGGATTCTGATAATCGCGCTGGTCGTTATAATGAGAATGGATTAGGAAAGCGGTTGGAAGATACACTTAAAGACAATATTAGAACGACAAGGGACACTGAAGGGTATAAAGGCATCCTAATTGAAAAAGTTGGGATTGAAAACGACAGCAGTTACTTTGAGAATTACTTTACCCTTTCCTTGAACGATTATGACAAACGTATTGATGACATGATGGATTACTTGGCGGATAAGGAAGACCATTACTACGTGATGTTTGCCAACATGGAAGCGGCACTCTCAAAAATGCAGTCTTCTTATAACTCGCTTTTAAGTTCATTAGGGAGCTAATGTATGACAGCTGAAGAAGCACTAAAAAAAATTGTCAATCAGACCAAGTTGGCTCGTCGGGCACTTGCAGCTGATAAACTGGAAATAGCACTAGATGTTTTGGCTGAAAGACAGGCGGCAATTGAGACATTTACAGCTGAGAAACATGAAAAAACAGAAGCTGTTATGGCAGTATTAGAATTGTTTCGCGTTGAAAATGAAGCTTGTATGGCAGATATGATAGCGATGAAGCAAAAACAGGAAAGCATGATGATGAAGACAAAAGTGCAAAAACGAGATGTCCATTATGCCAACAAGGTTAATCAAAAGTATAAAATGGCAGAAGCATTTCTGGTTGGCAACACATTTGATTCATACAAGAAGAGGTATTAAGGAGGCTTTAAAATGGCAATTATGAACCCCTACAATTATGCAAAGCCGCGGCATTTCATACGATTGGAAAAAGAAGAAAAAGAGGAGAAAAAGCCAACGCCTTCTGTTGCCCACAGCACGGCAGCACAGGATCGAAGCGGACAATACATTGAAAACAAAGTGATGTCGGCAAAGCCTGAGGAGCTGACGTATATGCTCTATGAAGGTCTCGTCAAATTCATCAAGAAAGCCGTGATGTACCTTGAGATGAAGCGAATGGAAGACGTCAATTACAATGCACAGCGTGCGCAAGCCATTATTGATGAACTCAGATCGACACTTAACAAGGACATACCAATCAGCGACAGCCTTGACCAGCTCTATGAATACATGAGCTTTAAACTTGTCGAAGCCAATGTAGACAAGAATGAAATGGCATTTAAAGAAGCACTGGAAATTGCAGAAAACTTTAAGGAGACTTGGCGACAGGCGTTTGACCTTAAGGGTTAAGTTCAATGTTTATGAAAAGTTAACAATAAACAACTGTTTAATGTGGCGGTGTTGAGGTATAATAGTACTATACGGTAAGAGGAGGGATGATCATGAACAGCATAACTTCATATCAAACCCAGTACTTGAGTAGCTTAAAACAAGCGCTTAATATTTCGATGATGCAAAAGGCCATGAGCCGTGATGCCGAATCCGTTCAGAGTACCATTAAGGCAATGGAAGCGGCCACAGAACCTGGCAAGGGTCAGCATTTGGATTTGAAAATATAGTGAGTTTTGGATTTGAAAACAGTATTATTAATGCACATAACCGCGAATCTCTAAGGAGAAATTCGCGGTTTTTTATATGCAGAGAAAATGTGCTTAAAGCGATTGATCTTAGTCATTAAGTCAATCATATCACTTAAATCTTGCCTTTTGTTACCATAAGAGTATTTGATTGAAATTCAGTATATTGCAGCGAAGGATCAACTTAAGGTGGCGATGTCATCACTTTCGTCGTAAGGATTACTTGAGGTGTGAAACGTTTTTATATTTCCATGGTATAATGAGCATAATAATCACAAATATTTTCATGGACTTGGCTTCATAAGCTAATCTATTGTAATCGTAATACTCTAATTTGAATAATGCAATTTCCCCAAATAAGAGAAGCACCAAAGAAATCATGAGTGGAGGCAGAATATGTCAATTGATGTGCTGGAAGAAGTGCTGATACAAAAAATCGCTTTATTGGAGTCGACCATCAAAAATGTACATCAAGTCATCAAAGCGCAGGCTGAAGGTGAAGATGCGGAGGTTTTAATGACACAGGTTGAAGCCATCAAAGCGGCTCGCAAGCAAATTCATCAGCTGGATCTTGTTTTCCTGACGGCTTATGAACGCTTTTTGAAATCCGCTGAAGTTGATGCGCCTGAAAAGCTGCCAAAAGAGATTAAGCAGCAGTTTAAAAAGGCACAGCAGTCTATCGTACATATTCAAGATTTAACAGCGATTTTTTCATCAATGGAAGCATCATATGATGCGGCGGCAGAGGATATTCAAAAGACAGTAGCACAGCAGCGAAAGTTCGACAGTGCACAAAGAGCCTATCGACATAAGTAGATTTTACGGAAAAGGCTTAGAAGCCGCGAAAACAAAGGGTGTCAAAAACTGGCGCTTCATAAATTGTTCACAAAATCGCCACTAAATTTGATGTTATGTCCTCTCCCTTTCGGGTATAATGCTAATATCAATTTATAAGGGGATGAGTTTATGAAAGTAATCGTGACAGGAAGAAATTTAGTAATTACCGACGCAATAAGAAAACAAGTTACCGACAAGCTCAACAAATTCGATAAGTACTTTAAAAGCGATGTCGAGGCCCACGCTACTTTTACCACTCAAAAAAACAAACATATCGTAGAAGTAACCATACCGCTGAAAAACGGAACGCTGTTCCGAGCAGAAAGTGCAACAGATGACATGTATGGTTCAATTGATGAAGCGATTGATAAAATTGCCAGACAGATGAAAAAACATAAAACGAAAATTGAAAGACGTTTTAAAGGACATGAATCTATTAAATTCGAGTCAATTCCGGATGATAAGGACTTCAAAGATGAAGCTTCTATTGTCAAGACAAAACGCTTCCCTGTGAAACCAATGGTACCGGAGGAAGCTGTTCTACAAATGGAACTGCTCGGCCATGACTTTTTCGTATTCCTCAATGGTGATACCGAAGAAGTTAATGTGGTTTACAGGCGCAGAGACGGCGATTATGGTTTAATTGAGCCGTATCTGTAAAGCATAAAGCATTTGTCTCAAATCGGGTATTTTGAAAAAACGGTAAATTAAGAATTGAATATGGATTGAATCATAAGAGCAGGTGCAGATGCGCCTGCTCTTTTAGGTGCGTTTTTTCGCATCGCATAGGAATAATGTGTGACAGGAGCTATCGCTTTTTATTCCCCCATAAGACAGCAATTGGTCAAGTGCTGTGAAGTGTGGTTCAACATATTGTCACAATCGTTCGTTTTCAAACATTGCGTCTGCAATGTTAAGGATATTTTTCAGAAAGTCATCGCTGACAGTGTCACATAACGTATAGGCTCTGGCATTGAGATCAACAGACCGGATATGTTCCGTTAATATAAATCCTTTAATCGCCAAGTTGTCTTCAATTTTGATGTGAAGCGGAAAGCCGTTATCTGAACTTGAAATCGGTGCAACAATTGCAAAACCATTTGTATAGTGGATGAATTTCGAATTGCTTAATACAAGTGCCGGACGACGCCCGCTCTGTTCGGAACCACGTGTTGGGGAGAAATTTAACCAAATAATATCACCTTGTTTTACCATATCTCACGCCCTAGGGATTTGCCCCAGTCAATTTCAGTTGGTTTATAATTACCTGTGTAGTCACTGAATAGGGTATCAATAGACATGGTCTTTTTCACTTTGGTAAGAATCAACTTATCTTCTTCAATCTCTACATTGAGTTCATCATTTTCGCAAAGATTTAAAGCTTCTAAAATATCTTTTCTTAATATGATGCCTTTGCTGTTTCCCATTTTTTTTATGATAATAGACATACATCGGCCTCCTTCCGTACATACATGTATATACTTATTATACCATGAAAAAGCTCACACGGTATCTGTTTTTCATCATATTTCGCAAAGAAAATGATAATCCGCAGGTACGATGTGGGTTATCATCATGTGAAATGAAGTGAGACTTATTTATCAAATGGAATGTTACGCAAGGATGCTTATTTATGATAAAATATAATAGGGTATGATTTAGTTGAAGATTTTAATGTTGTGTGCATAAGGGAAGGGAGCACTACATGATTATAGAGGCAATACTCATTGGCTTTTTACTCGGTTTTTTTCGCAATGGACGACTAAATAATTTTGCAGATATGCGCTTTAAAGGAAGCGTGCTCATCGTGCTGAGTTTTTTTGTCTATATATCGCCGTTTGCACTGCGCATGATGCAGATAGATATGGCAATGCCTCAAATTCTGCCGTTTGCAGCGGGGATTATCGCGATGGTTGTGGCGCTTGTCAATCACGAAAAAGGTGGTGTCAAGCTCATTATGCTCGGCGGTGTCATCAACCTGCTCATTATGGGTATGAATCAATTTCGCATGCCGGTTCCCGTGTCTCGAATGGCGTCATCTGGTTTAGCAAGTTTGGCGGAATCCGTTGGTGCGGGCAGTGTTATCAATTATGTAGATATGGCAAACGCAAGTTTTTTAGCCCCTTATCTTGGCAAGATTATCGTCATGCCGGCTTGGTATCCGCTCAATCAGCTGATTAGCATTGGCGATATCATTATGAGTATTGGCATTATTCTGTTGGTGCAGGGGGAAATGATGATGTTTTCCTCAAAGCGGGGTGCCATGGTAACCTTCCAATATCATGTGAATAAATAGTGAAAAACCTTTTAAATGTGTTGCAAAACACCGCATAAAAATCAGCCCATCGCCTCGTGCGACAGTATCAAGGCTGATTTTGCTATGTGAAAGCATTGATTTACAATTTGTTTGAAAATTATCAAATAAGAGTGTGATATAATATGAATTAGAGCAAAATTCAGAAAAATCACTTCAACTGAAAGGATGTTATAGATTATGAGTCTGCTTAAACTCGTCTTCGGAGATCTCAACGAGAAAGAAGTTAAGAAAATCAGTAAGCGTGTCGATGCCATTGAAGCTTTGGAACCAAAATATCAAGCGATGGATGAAGAGACACTTAAAGCACAGACGCAGGTATTAAGAGACCGCCTCCAAAATGGCGAAACACTCGATGATATTTTGTATGATGCTTTTGCCGTTGTCAGAGAAGCGGCGAAACGTGTATTGGGGCTTAGAGCCTTTAAAGTACAGCTGCTCGGCGGTATCGTATTGCATCAGGGACGTATCGCAGAGATGAAAACCGGTGAAGGTAAAACCCTCGTCGCAACATTTCCCGTATACCTCAACGCCCTTGAGGGCAAAGGTGTTCACGTTGTCACAGTCAATGATTACTTGGCACAGCGTGATATGGCTTGGATGGGGAAAGTGTACCGCTACTTGGGATTGACAATAGGCTGTGTTGTTCATGGTGTTGAAGGTGAAGAACGTAAAAATGCTTATTTAGCAGATGTTACTTACGGCACAAACAATGAATTTGGTTTTGATTATTTGCGTGACAATATGGTTATGAATCAAGAGCGATTGATGCAGCGTCCGCTGAATTTCGGTATTGTCGATGAGGTCGACAGTATTCTCGTCGATGAAGCGAGGACCCCGCTTATTATTTCCGGTGAAAGTGCCAAATCAACAGATATGTACCGTGTTGCCGATATGTTTGCCAAAACGCTCAATGCAGAAGAAGATTTTGTAACCGATGAAAAGGCAAAGAGCATTAACTTAACAGATGGTTTAGTGGTCGATAAATACGGGCAGCAGGAAGAGGGCAGTGAAAATCGGAATGGGGTTGCTAAAGCAGAAAAATACTTTGGCCTCGATAATCTTTCCGATCCTAAGAATATGGAGTATTTGCATCACATCAATCAGGCAATCCGTGCGCGTTTCCTCATGAGACGTGATGTTGACTACATCGTTAAAGACGGTGAAGTGATTATCGTCGATGAGTTTACAGGTCGTTTGATGTACGGTAGACGCTATTCAAATGGTTTGCATCAGGCAATTGAAGCCAAAGAGGGAATCGAAGTCCGAAAAGAATCCCAGACTCTGGCGACGATTACCCTTCAAAACTATTTCAGAATGTATAAAAAACTTGCCGGCATGACGGGTACTGCCAAAACAGAGGAAGAAGAATTCCGCCATATTTACAATATGGACGTCGTCGTGGTACCGACCAATCGCCCAATCCAGAGACAGGATTTGGACGATGGGATTTATAAAAACCTCAATGGCAAATTTAACGCCGTGATTGAAGATATTGAAGCCAAACACAGTGAAGGACGCCCAGTACTCGTGGGGACTATCAGTATTGAAACATCGGAATACATTGCCGGGCTCTTAAAGAAAAGGGGCATTAGACATGAAATACTCAATGCCAAACAGCATGAGCGCGAAGCTGAAATTGTCGCTCAGGCAGGGCGATTGGGCGCGGTTACCATTGCGACCAATATGGCGGGTCGCGGTACTGACATTATGCTCGGCGGTAATCCCGAATTCATGGCAAAACGTGAGCTGACAAAAAAAGGCTATGATGAGTTTGTCGTCAACAGTGTAACGAGTCCTGTTTTGCCGGATGTTCCGGATATTGAAGAGGCTAAGGCACTTTACGATGAACTCTATGCCAAATTTAAAATAACGACAGATGAAGAAAGCGACAAGGTAAAAGCTGCCGGCGGTCTTCATATCATTGGTACAGAGCGTCATGAATCAAGGCGTATTGACAATCAGTTGCGCGGTCGGGCCGGCCGCCAGGGAGACCCGGGCTCATCTCAGTTTTACATTTCTTTTGAAGATGATCTCATGAGACTCTTCGTGAGTGACCGTGCGAAATCCATCGTCGAATCGCTTGGTATGGAAGAAGATATGCAGCTTGAAAACAAGATGCTCTCCAAAGCCATTGAAAATGCACAGAAAAAGGTAGAAGGCCGTAACTTCGGTATTCGTAAACACGTTCTTCAATATGATGACGTTATGAATAAACAGCGTGAAATCATCTATGGTGAGCGCAACAGGGTGCTCCATGGCGACAATATTAAAGAGAATATTGTCAGTATGATTGACAAAGTCATTGAACGTGCGATTCCAATGTATACAGATGGTTATAAATACCCTGAAGAATGGGATCTTGAAGGGCTCTTTACGTATCTCGCGGCAATTTTCCTGCCAAAAGGTGACGTTGTCATCGATAATATCGAAACAATGACAGTGGAAAAACTTCATGAAATACTTTCGGAAAAAGCACAGGAACTCTATGCTGTCAAGGAGACGGAAATTGGCCCTGAGCGGATGCGGGAAGTGGAACGCGCTATCCTGCTCAGAGTTGTCGATATGCACTGGATTGATCACATTGACGCCATGGATGACTTAAAGCAGGGGATTGGCCTGAGAGCGATCGGTCAGCAAGACCCGGTTATTGCTTATAAGATGGAAGGTTTTGAAATGTTTGACGAAATGATTGCCAACATTCAGCAGGAAACCATCAAAGCACTCTTCCACGCGACGCTTCAAACGGATACCGAACGTAAACGCGTTGCTGTTATTACAGGGACTTCCGGCGGTGATCAAGCGCAGTCAGGCGGAAAAAAACCGTTTAAAGCAGATAAAAAAGTGGGCAGAAATGATCCTTGTCCATGTGGCAGTGGCAAGAAGTACAAAAAATGTCACGGCATGTACCCAGACGCTAACGAATAACAACAAAAGGTCAGCATGCTGACCTTTTTTTAGGTCATTCGTCAAATTTTTTTAAACCATTCGGTCAAAAATAGAGGCGGCGATCCTATAACAAGCGATCATGACCACATAGAAACAACATAGAATCAACATGGAATCAACCGTTAATGAACATTCATTAACAGGAAATTAATCATAAACAACATGGTACAAGCAACTCACCATAATTTTTATCCATAAGGGGGCAATATGATTATATTAGAGCGGCTTTCCCGCGAGATCAAAACAATAAAGACGAAAATCGTCGAGCTCGAGGTGTCTCTTTGACATCGCTAAAATGAAGCGATACCTAGAGGAAATCGAATTTAAAATTGCGGCACCCGACTTTTGGGATGACAATGAAAAGGCGCAGGGACTCTTAAAACAGCAGAAGAGCTATACACAGGAAATTGAAAATTACCAACATTTGTTTAACCAAGTCGAAGACCTTGAGGGGCTTTGTGAAATGGCGATGATGGATGAAGATGATTCGCTGGAACAAGAGCTTATGCAAACCTATGAAGTGATATCCGAAACCTATGAAAGTCTTTATCTAAAAACACTCTTAACCGGTGAGTTTGATCACAATAATGCGATCGTTGCCATTCATGCGGGTTCCGGCGGGACAGATGCTCAGGACTGGGCAGAAATGCTGCTGAGAATGTACACGCGTTGGGCTGAACAGCACGATTACACGGTAAAGGTTTTAGACTTGCAAGATGATACCACTGCGGGGATTAAAAGTGCAACGCTAATGATTGAAGGCGTCAATGCCTATGGTTTTCTGAAATCGGAAAAGGGTGTACACCGCATTGTGCGCATATCACCTTTTGACGCATCCGGTAAACGCCACACTTCTTTTGCGTCGCTGGATGTTATGCCGGAACTCGATGACAGTGTTGAAATTGACATCAATCCGGTGGATTTAAAAATTGACACCTACCGTTCATCCGGCGCTGGCGGCCAGCACGTCAACACGACGGATTCGGCTGTGCGCATCACCCATATGCCGACAGGTGTCGTGGTTCAGTGTCAAAATGAGCGTTCTCAGATTTCCAACCGGGCAACTGCGATGAAAATGCTCATGGCCAAGCTCATTGAACTGAAAGAGCGCGAACAAAAAGATCGCGTTGAAGACCTTGCAGGTGACTATTCTCAAATAACATGGGGCAGTCAAATACGCTCGTATGTTTTTCATCCGTATAACATGGTCAAGGACCATCGTACCGGCGCGGAAGTCGGAAATATTCAGGCGGTTATGGACGGCGATTTAGACTTGTTCATCGAAGCCTACTTGAAAGGAAGTCGAAAAGATGACACAGATCTATAGTCAGCTCGCCACTGAACTCAAATTAAGTTTAAAACAGGTTGAAGCAACTGTTGGCCTGATTGATGAAGGCAATACCATTCCCTTTATCGCCAGATACCGCAAGGAAGTGACCGGTGGAATCAGCGATGAAGTCCTGCGCGATTTTGATGATCGTCTGAAATACCTCAGAGGCCTTGAAACGCGAAAAGATGAAATCATTAAGATCATTGACGAACAGGGTAAATTAACGGAAGCACTTGAAGCTGAAATTAGGAAAGCCACCGTATTACAGCGCGTTGAAGATTTATATCGTCCTTATAAACAGAAAAAGAGTACGCGTGCTTCAAAAGCTGTGGAAAGAGGATTAGAGCCGCTCGCCGATATTATTTGGGAACAAACGTGTGAGACGACAGATCTCGATGCAGTGGCGGCACCCTATATTAATGCAGAAAAAGGCGTTGAGACGACAGCTGATGCATGGGCAGGCGCCATGGATATTATTGCCGAACGCATTTCAGACAATCCGGATCATCGCGAAGCGATTCGATCGCTGAACATGGTGCATGGCGTTCTGACCTCCGAACACATTGACGGTGTTGAAGACACCGTTTTTGAAATGTACTATGATTACAGCGAGGGCGTTTCCAAAGTGGCGAATCATCGAATCTTGGCCCTTAACCGTGGTGAAAAGGAAAAAGTGCTTCGCGTTAAACTCATGAGCCCAGACGAACAGATTATCACTTATCTAAAAGATGCCGTTATTGCCTCAGAGCAAGCTACGACTTCAGTATACCTTCACCGCGCCGTGGAAGATGCTTATAAACGGCTGATCAGTCCATCCGTTGAGCGTGAAGTTCGCAATAGCCTGACGGAACGCGCAGAAGAAGAAGCCATTCAGGTGTTTGGCAAGAATACAAAATCACTGTTGCTCATTGCACCGGTGAAAGATGTGCGCATTCTCGCCATTGACCCAAGTTTTCGAACGGGCTGTAAGCTTGCGGTACTCGATGAGACGGGCAAACTGTTGGAATATGCAACGGTGTACCCAAATGAACCGCAGAATAAAGTCGCTGAAGCGCAAAAGAAAATGCGTACACTTATTGAAAAGTATGATGTCAACATTATTCCAATCGGCAACGGCACTGCTTCTAGAGAAACGGAAAAAGTGGTTGCAGATATGATTGCCGAAATGGATCGTGAAGTTTACTATACCATTGTCAGCGAAGCAGGGGCTTCTGTTTATTCAGCGTCAAAGCTCGCAACAGAAGAATATCCGGATATTGACGTCTCCATCAGAGGGGCTATTTCCATCGGCAGACGCCTACAGGATCCGCTCGCCGAATTGGTGAAGATCGATCCGAAGAGTATCGGCGTTGGACAGTACCAGCATGATGTCAATCAAAAACGACTGGAAGCACAGCTTGGCAGTGTCGTTGAAGACTGTGTCAACAGCGTCGGTGTCGACCTCAATACGGCAACGCCTTCATTGCTCAGCTATGTATCCGGCATCAATGGAACACTGGCTAAGAATATCGTTGCCTACAGAGATGAAACCGGTAAATTTACGGCGCGCGCTGAACTGTTAAAAGTGAAGCGACTCGGTGATAAAGTGTTTGAACAGTGTGCTGGTTTTCTGCGTATTTCAAAAGGGGCGCACCCGCTTGACAATACGGCGGTGCATCCGGAGAGTTATGATGCGACCATGCAGTTGTTAAAAACGCTTAACATTGATCTTACTGCGATAGCAGAAGGGGGTGCAGCTAATATTGAGGAGCGCATTGTCGAAATGGGCGAAGCACCTGCGCCGAAAGCGACGTTGAAAGGACGGCATCAGGGATTTGAAGCGCTTAAAGCACTTAAACAGCCTGAGCGTTCGGATGCACAAGTCAGAGGCGCTCGCCTGAAAGATGGCTATGAAAAGCTGTCTAAAGCGTTGGGAATCGGCATACCTTCTCTCCGCGATATTGTAGAAGAGTTGAAAAAGCCGGGACGTGACCCAAGGGAAGATATGCCGAAACCGATCTTTCGATCCGATGTCCTCAAAATGGAAGACTTGAGACCAGATATGGTATTAACGGGAACCGTGAGAAATGTCGTCGATTTCGGTGCATTTGTCGATATCGGTGTCAAACAGGATGGGCTCGTGCACATTTCTGAAATCTGTGACCGCTTTATTAAACATCCGATGCAGGTACTCTCCGTTGGTGATACTGTAACGGTTAAAATTTTAAAAGTTGACCTGGTGAGACAAAAGATTTCCTTAACCATGAAAAATGTTGCCGGAGCAAAGCAATCATAAAGGAGGCTTGTACAATGCTCGTCATTCAAAATGCCACCATCTATACCATGGTTGGCGATATTATCCAAAACGGTACAATCTGCATAGCAGACGGTAAAATTACGGATATAGGCACACAATGTGAGTATCCGGCAGATTCAGAGATTATCAACGCTGAAGGGAAAATGGTTTTTCCTGGATTTATAGATGCCCACTGCCATATTGGCATGTGGGAAGAGGGGATTGGCTTTGAAGGTGCTGACGGCAATGAAAAAACCGATCCAATAACGCCGCATCTTCGGGCGGAAGATTCCATTAATCCCCGTGATGAAGCGTTTCGCAATGCGGTCTGCGGCGGTGTAACCACTGCGGCAACTGGACCGGGTAGTGCCAACGTCGTGGGCGGAACCTTTGTCGTAATGAAGCTTCACGGCGATCGCGTCGATGATATGATTATAAAATCGCCGCTGGCGATGAAATGTGCCTTTGGCGAAAATCCAAAGCGGAATTATAACGAGCGCCATCAGACCCCCATGACGCGCATGGGAATTGCAGCTGTACTCAGAGAATTGCTGGCAAAGACGAAAGCATATGAAGCAAAAATAGAGGCAGCACAGGGTGATCTAAGTAAAATGCCTGCCTATGATATGAAACTCGAGGCGATGCGTCCGGTCATTCGCAAAGAAATGCCTTTAAAAGCACATGCACATCGTGCGGATGATCTTTTCACGGCGATTCGCATTGCGAAAGAGTTTGATTTGGATTTGACTCTGGAGCACTGTACCGAAGGGCATCTCATTGCATCACATTTGGCGAAGGAGGGTTACCCGGCGATTGTCGGTCCTTCTTTTGGCAATAAGTCAAAATTTGAGCTGAATCAAAAAACTTTTGAAACAGCAGATGCGCTTTATCGTGCAGGTGTTAAGATCGCCATCATGACAGACAGTCCTGTAACACCGCTGGAGTCGCTTCCGATGTGTGCGGCACTTGCGCATAAGGCTGGATTGCCGATGATGGAAGCGCTGAAGTGTATCACCATTAATCCTGCGGAGATTTTGGGCGTTTCAGATCGCGTGGGGTCTATCGAAATAGGAAAGGATGCCGATGTCGTCATTTGGGACGGACATCCGTTTGATTTACAGGCGTCGGTAGCATATACGATTATCAATGGTAAGATTGTCTATGAACAAACAAAATGAGTATAAAGAACAAAAAGGAAACAACGGCCATAAGGAGCATAACAAGCATAACAAACAGGAAGATCATGATAAAAGCAAAATGTGCCCCGAGTGCAACGAGATTACGATAACGGTCGATACACTTGAAAAGACTGTTGAGCTGGCGTCGATTTTTGCTGAGACGATAAAACCGGGGGATATTCTGTGTCTTTCAGGTGATCTCGGCGCCGGCAAGACGACTTTTACACAGGCACTTTGCAAAGCACTCGGTGTGACGGAACATGTCACCAGTCCGACGTTCAATATCATGAATCAATATGAAGGCAGGCTGCCGATTTATCATTTTGATGTCTATCGCATAGCGGAACCGGATGAAATGTATGAAATCGGTTTTGACGAGTATTTAAATGGCATGGGAGTAAGCATTATTGAATGGGCGCCGCTCGTTGAAGTGCTGATTCCCGAAGATGCCGTTTGGATGATTATAAAGACGACGGGTGAAACATCGCGAACGATTTGCTTAAGGGGACCGTCTGAAAAACTGGGGAGGCTGACGCATGAAGTTATTGGGCATTGATACATCGACACAGACGGCGAGTGTCGCCATCTTTGAAAATGGCAACATATTAGGTGAAATGCTGCTCAATACGCCACTGACGCACTCTCAGAAGCTAATGCCGATGGTGGAGAGCTTGATGGCGCAGCTGTCGCTTAAAATAAAGGACCTTGACGGTTATTATGTGACGACGGGGCCGGGTTCCTTTACGGGTGTTCGGATTGGTGTGAGTACTGTAAAAGCATTTGCACAGGCGCACCAAAAGCCCATTGTCACCATGAGCAGCACAGCGCTTTTGGCACTGGGCAACCTTCAACACGAAGGCATTATCGTATCACTGTTAGATGCTAAACGTGAAAATGTATACGGTGGTATTTATCGCTCTGACGGCACTGAACTCGAAACCGTGTACGAGGGCATAGCCACACTGGCAGAAGTCCATCAGATGCTTGAGACGGATTTTTCTGCCGAACGCATTCTCATCGTCGGTGAGGCGACGTCTATTTACCCTGATTTTTTTGATACGATGATCAGTATGTGGAATAAGAACAATTATTTATTTGGTAAACAGCGCCATAATATTATCAATGCAACGAGTTTTTGCCATCTGGCGTTTGAAACGGCAGAACATCATACTTATCTTGATATTACGGCAAATTATATGAAAAAATCTCAGGCTGAGCGTGATTTAAAATAGTTTATAAAGAATTTGGTGAACGTGTTATGAAAATTGAAATTAGAAGAATGGCCTATGAAGATCTTGACGAAATTATGGAGATGGAAGTTAAGTCATTCAGTACACCATGGTCGCGGAAGGCCTTTGAAAATGAACTCGTCAACAATATGCTGGCAGTCTACTATGTAGCAACCTATGAAGGCAAGTGCATCGGCTATGCCGGCATGTGGCATGTCATGGATGAACTCCATATTACCAATGTCGCCGTCCATCCAGACTATCGGGGACATCATATTGCCAATTTGCTGATGGAGGCATTGATTGCATTTGGCGATTCAGATGCCTATGTCGGCATGACGCTGGAAGTGCGCGTCGGCAATTATGTGGCCATACACTTATATGAAAAATATGGATTTACAAAGCTGGGCATTCGAAAGGGTTACTATCAAGATAACGGCGAGGATGCAATGGTAATGTGGAAGGAGCTCAAGAAAAATGCCTAAAGAAATTTATACACTGGCAATTGAAACGAGTTGTGACGAAACGGCATGTGCCATTTTAAAAAACGGTCGAGAAGTAGTTGCGGGAACTGTTTATACGCAAATTGAGCTGCACCGAACCTTTGGCGGTGTCGTTCCGGAGGTCGCATCCAGGAACCATCTTGAAAAAATAGCACAGGTGATTGATCAATGCCTTGAAAAGGCGGATATGGCGTTACAAGAGGTTGATCATATAGCGGTTACTTATGGACCGGGGCTCGTCGGTGCGCTGCTCGTAGGGCTTTCAACAGCCAAGGCGCTGGCTTTTGCGCTGGAAAAGCCGCTTATACCCGTACATCATATTGAAGGGCATATAGCGGCGAACTATATTGCACATCCTGCACTGGAACCACCATTTATCAGTCTGGTGGTATCGGGGGGGCATACGCACCTAGTCGAAGTAACGGACTACACAACGTTTAACGTGATCGGACAAACGCGTGATGATGCGGCGGGGGAAGCATTTGACAAAGTAGCGAGGACATTGGGGCTTGGCTACCCCGGCGGACCGGAGATTGACCGCGTGGCACGCGAAGGCAATGCGCAGGCGATTGATTTTCCGAGGGCAATGCTGGAAAGCGGCAGTCTGGATTTTAGTTTCAGCGGACTCAAGTCGGCAGTCTTAAATTATTTAAACAGCTGCCGTATGAAAGGGGAAGCAATAAACGTACCGGATGTGGCAGCCAGTTTTCAGGCGGCAGTAACGGAAATTTTAACAATCAAGGCGATGGAAGCGTTGAAAGAAACAGGTCATAAACAATTGGTGCTCGCAGGCGGCGTTGCTGCCAACAGCGATTTACGCCAGAGACTGTCTGCTGCATTGCAGAAAAAAGGATATGCCTTTTATTATCCGCCGCTCAATTTGTGCACGGACAATGCTGAGATGATTGGCTGTGCCGGCTATTACAATGCCATGGCGGGTGTACGAGGTGATATGTATATTAATGCAGTCCCGAATCTTAAAATAGGGAGTAAAATGGGGCAGTAGCCCCATTTACTTTTTTAGGTGAAAAAACAGGATAATCGATAAAAAATGATGTTATGTAAAGCAGTCTTAAAATGGCAAGAAGCTGTTCAAAGAATGATACAATTGTGCATAACTCTGTGGATAGTGTGGAATATTCTGAATTTTTGGGCATCTAAATTCACAGGCAATGTGGATAAACTGATGAAAAGTTGTGGATAAGCAGCATGTTTTGTTGATAATGCTGTATACGTGTGTATATCTTTTCCAGATTACGGCTTTGACAAAGGGTTACATAATTTATGGCTTGATTTTGTATAAAAATAGATGGGGTGCATAGATGTGACAATCGTATGATGAATAGCTGTAACTGTGGCAGTTGAGAGATGAGGCGATTGTCACGATCAATAGCGGTATAACAACGACATAGCAGCGGCATAACAGCGGCATAAAAAAAGAATCCCGGCAATGGGATTCTTTTGAATTGTTCACATATGCTTGATGATGCTTATAAAAGCGCACCGATGTTTACAGTAAAGAACTACGCTGATAAGTATTAGGCGTCAACACCTTCGCCGCTGAGGTAGTTGATAATGTCTGCAATGCAGTTGAAAGATTCTGCGATTTCATCGGGAATGTTTACTTCAAATTCATCTTCAATCGCCATGATGATATCCACCGCATCAATTGAATCAATATCCATGCTGTCAAAAGCCGAGTCCATTGTGACTTCACTTGGCTCTATGACTCCAAGTTGTTCGACAATGATGGCTTTTATTCTTTTAAACATAAGAACCTCCTAAATAAGTAAAGATTGTGATATTAAAGCGCACATAGGACACTTTCCCCTAGAAAATAATTGTATAATGTCGGTCGTCAATTTTAATTATAAAGAAAATCGCAGATTTGTCTATAATATTTTTAGGATATGTGACCTAGAAAAATGATGAAAGGTTTACTCATTTTCTTCAAGCAGCTGCTCCAGATCCTGATAGAGTGCTTCAATTTGGACTGTTTGATTGGCGATATCGTCATTGACGGCTTTCGCCTTGTCACTGTCTGAAAAGACGGCTTCATCACATAGTGCGAGCTGTAATTCGTGTAGGTGCTCTTCTGCTTCATGAATAGCTTCTTCAAGCGCTTCAAGTGCCTTTCGCTGTGCCTTTGCCTCTGATTTTTTTGCCTTTTCACGACGGGCGATTTCACGCTGTTTTGTTTTGGTGATTTGCGGTTCGGGAGTGGGTTCTTTAGACAGCCATGCCGCTTCTTCAAGCTTTTCCAGATAATAATCATAGTTGCCCCAATAGCTGTTAATCCCATCAGGGGTTAAGTCAAAGATTTTCGTGCAGATTTTATTGAGAAAATAGCGGTCATGGGAAATGGCAAAAAGTGTGCCGTCATACGCAGTGAGGGCATCTTCCAGTGCTTCTTTGGCCATTAAGTCCAAGTGGTTGGTAGGCTCATCGAGCAATAAGAGGTTATCGCCGCTCAACATGAGCTTTAAAAGTGAAAGCCTGCTCTTTTCGCCGCCGCTAAGGTCGGGAACGCGCTTTTCAATATCGTCACCACTAAAGAGAAAGGCGCCGAGCAGTGTTCGGGCTTCAGTTAGCGAAAGCTGTGGATAGGCATCATGAATTTCACTGAGAACCGATGAATCGTTTGACAGGTTGCGAAGTTCTTGATCATAGTAACCCGGAACGACGTGATGCCCCATTGTGATTGCACCTGTATCTGCTTCGAGCTGTCCTAACAGGATTCGAAAAAGTGTGGTTTTGCCAACGCCGTTAGGACCGATGAGTCCAATCTTTTCACCGCGGTATATTTCAAAGGACGCATTTTGAAAGATTTGGTGTTCGCCGTATGATTTGGCGATGTTTTCTGCAATCAGTACTTCGCGTCCGCTTTGCGTATTGCTTTGCAGATGGATGGTAAAGTGTGACCTAAGCAGGAGGGGGCGATCAACGCGCTCGACATGTGCGAGCCTTTTTTCTCTGGATCGGGCGCGCTTTGCGAGCTTTTCCGTGCCGCGTTCTTTATAGCTCTTGATTAGCGCTTCTTGCTTTTGAACGGCTTTTGTCTGCTGTTCATACTTTTTTAATGCCGCTTCGTAGTTGCTTTGTTTAACCTTGAGGAACTGAGAGTAATTGCCGGTATACTCATAGAGCTGCTTGAATTCGATTTCATATATTTTGGTCGTGACTTGATCCAGAAAATAACGGTCATGGGATATGATAATCACAGTGCCGTCGTATTCTTTTAAATAGGTCTCAAGCCATTTGATTGCCTGAATATCCAAGTGGTTGGTCGGTTCGTCAAGCAGTAGAATATCAGGCTGTTTTAACAGCAGTCTGGCGATACCGACACGGGATTTCTGACCGCCGCTGAGCTGGTTGACGGATTTGTGATGTGATTCCAGTTCAAAACCAAGGCCGTTGAGAACACCGTGAATCCGGCTGTCGACTTCATAACCCGATGCCTGGTCAAAAGCTTCCTGAAGTGCGGCGTACTGTTTGAGCAGTGCATCTGAATCATTTGGTGTAGCAGCCGCCAGTTCCTTTTCAAGTGTACGCATTTGGCGTTCGATATTGAGAACATCTTTGAAGACTTCGAGACAATATTCAAAGGCGGAAAGATGCATGTCAATCGTCGTGTTTTGCGCCAGATAGCCGATGGTCATCTCTTTCGAAATAAAGAGATCGCCGCTGTCTCGTGAAGACTCTCCGGTTAAGATGCGCATAAGCGTTGTCTTGCCAGCACCGTTGGCACCAATTAAACCGATGCGATCGCCTTTAGAGGCGGTAAACGATATATCTTCTAAGATGGTATCAATACCATATGATTTCGATATGTTTGTACAGGATAGTGCGATCATAAGCACCTCATTTCTATTTAAAATGGATAAATAATGAAAAAAAGATAAATAACGATAAATGACGAAAAACGGTAAAAGCCTTATCGTCGTAAACCTGCAAAGGCAGAGGGCAACGCGTTTTTCCAGAGCGCCGTGCCTTGTAAAAGGGGGCAATCAACTGCAAATGACCGTGCTGCGCTCATGGTGTCTAGAAGTATTATAACAGACGAATCCCAGTAAAGGCAAAGGGAGAAGCGATTGTTCGAAAAGATGTACATTTAGTGCGCAATACCTTGTTATTAATTTGACATATTTTTTCTTGAAATGTATAATCTTATCAAAAGCTTGTGAGGATCGACAAGTTGAATCAAGAGGTGGTTTATGAAGGAAAAGAATATCTCTTTGGCCGTTATTCGGCGTTTGCCGAAATACCATCGGTACTTGAAAGAGATGCTAGACAATGACATTAAGCGTATTTCATCAAAAGAACTGAGTAAGGTGATTGGTTTTACAGCCTCCCAAATTCGACAGGACCTCAATAATTTTGGTGGCTTCGGCCAGCAAGGCTACGGCTACAACGTCGAAGACCTCTATGAGGAAATCGGCAAAATATTGGGCCTGACCAGAGACTATAATGTTATCATCGTAGGTGCCGGCAACTTGGGCCAGGCACTTGCCAATTACTCAAGTTTCGGAAGACTGGGCTTTAAGCTCAAGGCAATGTTTGATATCAATCCAAAGATTGTCGGATTGACCATCAAGGACATTCAGGTTCTGGATATGGATACATTTGAAACATTTGTGAACGAGAACAATGTTGAAATCGTTTACATATGCACAAATAGGGATGGTGCGCAGGATGTGGCGGACCGTATATCAAAGACGAATGTCAAAGCAATATGGAATTTTGCGCCAGTCGATTTAAAGGTGCCTGAAGACGTGGTCGTGGAGAATGTGCACTTAATTGACAATTTACTGACGCTCTCCTATTTTTTAAAGGAGAACTAAGGCATTAAAAATACGTGTACTTTTAAGACAAGGGATTGCCTTGTCTTTCTTTTTTGTTTTTGGTAAAATAAAATTAGGGATTGTCACACTATATTAAGTGATCATAAAAAGATAAAAGCGATCACACTAAAATTGGGAGGTAAAACACAATGAAAGAAGTTGTAATTGTAAGTGCTGTTAGAACCGCACTCGGTACATTTGGTGGTTCACTGAAAGGTGTTAAGCCGGCTGACTTGGGTTCAATCGTTATGAAAGAAGCGCTTGAAAGAGCAAAAGTAGCACCGGATCAAGTTGACGAAGTCATCTTTGGCTCAGTGCTCCAAGCAGGCTATGGCCAAGGTGTTGCACGTCAAGCCTGGGTTAACAACGGTTTTCCGGTTGAAGTACCTTGTACAACGATTAACATGATTTGCGGTTCAGGTCTTAAAGCGATTTCTATGGCAGCTCAAACGATTATTGCAGGCGATAACGATGTTGTTATCTGCGGCGGTACTGAAAACATGAGTATGGCGCCATACCTCGTACCATCTGGCCGTTGGGGTCAAAGAATGGGCGACGGCAAATTCTATGATGTTATGGTCAACGATGGCTTGACAGATGTTTTCAACAACTACCACATGGGTATTACAGCTGAGAACGTTGCTGAAAAATACAATGTAACACGTGAAGATCAAGATGCTTTTGCTTACGAATCACAAAGAAGAGCGATTGCAGCTAGAGATAATGGCAGATTTAAAGATGAAATCGTACCAGTTGTCATCCCGCAAAGAAAAGGCGATCCTGTCGTTTTCGAAGTGGATGAACATATGAAAGATACAACACCTGAAAAATTGGCAAAACTCAGACCTGCTTTCAAAAAAGAGGGGACTGTTACAGCCGGTAATGCATCAGGTATTAATGACGGTGCGTCATGCGTACTCGTTATGAGCAAAGAAAAAGCTGAAGAACTCGGCGTTAAACCATTATGTACAATCGTATCATTTGCTTCTGCGGGGGTTGATCCTTCAATCATGGGGATTGGTCCAATTCCTGCATCTACGAAAGCGCTTGAAAAAGCGGGTCTTAAAGCAAGCGACATGGACCTCGTTGAAGCAAACGAAGCATTTGCTGCTCAGGCAATTGCGGTTGTTAGAGAAATGGGATGGGATCCTGCAATTGTCAACGTCAATGGCGGTGCGATTGCATTAGGTCATCCAATTGGCGCTTCAGGAAACCGTATCTTTGTTACATTGCTCCATGAAATGATTAAGAGAGATTCTAAATTAGGATTGGCAACACTCTGTATCGGCGGCGGTATGGGTGAAGCGTTAATCGTTAAGAGAGACTAACACATCGAATTGATGCGTTTATATCTCACAGAGGCAAGCGTTTAATGGCAAATTATCGAAAAGAAATTGCACATATGCTCGACCGGATGCTAATCAAAGTGCTTCACCAAGATAAAGCGGGATTTTATAAGAAAGCATTGAGTGTTAAACTCAATCTGCTTGATTTGCTTATTTTGAGACGGCTTGATGAAATTGGTATGATGAAACTCAGCGATATGGTTAGCTATTTGGAAGTTGATCGCAACGTTTTGACCACCTCTTTAAAGCGACTGCAAAGTGTTAATCTGATCTGTAAACGAACGGATACTGTAGACGGCAGAGGTCAGATTATCGCACTTTCTGAATATGGAGAGCAATTTGTCAAAGCGCTCAGCGAAGCCTCTCAGTCAGAGATGGATTTTGTCCTGCGGGACATCACTGTTAACGAAGAAAAGGCAATCCTAAAGTTCTTGAGTAAAATCGTACAGTATCATACAGATAAGTATGAGCTCGACGTATTTGATACAAAACAAAAATATTGAATCACAACGACGGTATCTTGGATACCGTCGTATTTTTATGAGCGAATGTCAGAATGTGAATATATATACGACCACGATAAGCCGGTCAAAACAATCGGGAATCAAGTGCAAGATCAATAGTTATTCGAATTTAGCGTGTGAAATAGAGAAAAATTGAGAATCGATATAAAAATTTTAAAAAAAAAGTGATGATAAAACTGAAGGGACAATGACTTACGGTGCCAATTATCTGTCAATAATACAGTATGTTTATGCAAAAAAATAACCTGACATGCATAAACATGCCAGGTTATCTAGTTTTTAGTCTTATTCTGCTTGAGGTGCATCTACTGGGCAAACATTTGCACAAGCACCACAATCGATACATTCGCTACTAATTACATAAATGCCATCGCCAGCTGAGATTGCACCTACGGGGCATTCAGCTTCACAAGCGCCACATGAAATACAAGAATCTTTAATTACGTACATGATAGTTCCTCCTTTATTGATTTGCAGTTCCTAAGAACTTATTTATAAATCTATGATACTCAAAAAAAATGCGAAACAAAACTTTATTTGTTAAAATATTCTCGAAAAATGCTAAATTAGAATGATAATCATTATTAATGTTCAAAGTTAAGAAAAAAACCGTAGAATTGAAGAAAAATTGCATCTAAATGAAATAAAACTTGCATGATGGGTTAGTATAAGAATTATTTATTGCAATTGTGTCGAAAAATATATACAATTTTGTTCAGATTTGCGTTACACTATAGTTGAAGAACGGTTAGTATTGACGTTTGAGCGGAACCATAAAAAGATGTCAATTGGAATCGTTCTAACAGGGCAGATCATTAAAGGAGATGTATGAGATGAATTACATTGAGACGGTATTTGAACAAGTTAAGCAACGCAATGCTAACGAACCTGAGTTTATCCAAGCAGTTGAGGAAGTATTCAAATCTCTGGTACCGGTAATTGAAAAACATCCGGAATACGTAGAAGCCAATATACTGGCGCGTATTGTCGAACCTGAGCGTCAGATTATTTTCCGAGTGCCTTGGGTAGATCGCAATGGCAAGCTCCAAGTGAACAGAGGCTTTCGCGTTCAGTTCAACGGCGCCATCGGTCCTTACAAAGGTGGCCTTCGCTTTCACAAATCCGTTTATATTGGCATCATCAAATTTTTAGGATTTGAACAAACGTTCAAAAATTCACTGACCGGCTTGCCAATCGGTGGCGGCAAAGGCGGCTCCGACTTCGATCCAAATGGCAAAACAGATGTAGAAGTACTGCGTTTCTGCCAAAGTTTTATGACGGAGCTCTATCGTCACATTGGACCAAATGTAGATGTTCCGGCTGGGGATATCGGTTGCGGCGGTCGTGAAATCGGCTATTTATTCGGACAGTATCGACGTATTCGCGGTGCTTTCGAAAATGGTGTTTTAACCGGTAAAGGGCTGTCTTATGGCGGGTCATTGATTAGACCGGAAGCAACAGGTTTTGGCGTCACCTATTTCACACGTGAAATGCTGAAAGCCAATGGCGAATCTTTTGAAGGCAAAACAGTTGCACTCTCTGGGTTCGGTAATGTTACTTGGGGAACAGCACGTAAAGTAACGGAGCTAGGTGGTAAAGTCATTACAATTTCAGGACCGGATGGTTATATTTTGGATGAAGACGGTGTCGTCGGCGAAAAAATTGACTATCTCGTAACCCTTCGAAACAGCGGTCAAGATATTGTTGAGCCATATGCTGAAAAGTTCGGTGCTAAATTCTTTAAGGGCGAGCGACCTTGGGGCGTAAAAGCAGATATCATGATTCCGTGTGCGACGCAAAACGAAATTCACTTGTCGCATGCTGAACAAATCGTTGCCAATGGCGTTAAATTTGTCTGTGAAGCTTCCAATATGCCTTGCACCAATGAAGCGGTTGCCTATCTTCAGGCAAACGGCGTCATCGTAGGGCCTTCAAAGGCAGCAAATGCAGGCGGTGTTGCAACATCCGCACTGGAAATGAGCCAAAACTCCATGCGCCTTTCTTGGACAGAAGCAGAAGTGGATGAAAAACTCGATCAAATTATGACGAATATTCATAAAATGGCATCTGAGACAGCTGCAGCATATGGTTTAGGCTACGATCTTGTCGCAGGCGCCAATATCGCCGGTTTCTTAAAAGTGGCTGATGCAATGTATGCACAAGGTGATTATTAGGCATTTAAGTGTGCGAAGCAATTTAATAAGAAATAACAAATAACTTTTAAGGGTTGTTGTGCTGCTGGAAAAAGCGGTGCAGCAGCCCTTTTTTAGGATAAGGATTCATCGAATCATGATAAAGACATGGCATTTGCCACAAATACAGCTTAAAACATGGTAAAATAGGACCAATTAATTGTATGCACAATAAAATAAGGCAATTGCCTTAAAGATCAAAAGGGGAGGGTTTTAACATGTTTAAGATGAAGCGACGTTTGGGCATTATGTTGCTGATATTCACATTGGTTGCCACAGGTTGCAGCACGACGACTTCAAAGACAACAGACAAAACACCCACTGATGAGACATCAATAGAACAGACAACGGGAACCATGATGGAAAATGTCGTACAAGTTGATTATTTTAGTGATTTATTTGCTTTGGATGACATGTCGAATGCAGATATTGCTGAGATGCTGGCATCCGAGTCGTATGAGGATTTGATTGCGGCAAGTCCATTCTACACATCGACGATTTTCAGCATGCAGTTTGAAGATCGGCAGTATTTTGAGATGCGAAATGCAGCAATTGATGAGACGATTGATACCGGCAATCACATGTATGAAGCCGGACAAAAGTTGACGCCAACCGTAGAGGTAGCGCAAGAAATAGTTATGGAAGCCTATGCCGATAAAGCAGAGGGTGAACCGGTAATCGCTGCGTATTACGAGACGATGCTGAATGATTACAGCGATGAAATGCTTTATTTATCACTGTTAAAGTCTCAGATTGACGGATTGGATACGACATCGGATGATCCTTATACAGATGCGTGGCTTTCATATATGCGGTTAACCAAACAAAATGATTTTATCACACGTGAAATTGCATGGATCGCGCGAATTGTTCAGGATGCTGTCCTCCTGCGTGATGCTTATCCAAATGAACTGCATGATCTTGAAGACGAATTGGTTTCGCTAAGTGCCAAAGAATCGGCTATTACGACACTAATGGATCAGCTCGATGAGATATTATCGCGATTGGATGCACTGGATAAGGCAGACGCTTATGCGACGATTTCACTGCTTAAATATTTGGAAAATTATAATGTCACTATTCAGCCGTCAATTAGGGCGCTGACGCCTAGGGAAGGGCTTGATGCAGACGCCGTTGAACTGGCGGTTTCGACAAATGATTATATGATCGAGAGTATTCGACTGATGGGGGCAACACTCGTCGATCACTATCAGCTAGACGAGCGGTATGCGACAGGTAAGAAGCAGACTGGGATGGGTGCGGCTTCACTGACAAGTGCTGTGTTTATGGCGGCAACAAGTGAAGATGCGACTTCTGAAAGTGCGCTTGACGATGCAAAAGCGACACTTAAAAAAGCGCCTAAAAAAACAGAGCCCCCGGGATTTTTCAACGTGATGTACAATGCGATCCGCAGAGTGCCCGGCATATTAATCGAAAAAACGAGTACCGCGGTCTATAAGCAGGCGTTGAGTTACTATGCGGATGATTATGGCCTCGATGAAAGTGTTTTTGATGAAGATAAAGTGAGAGCAGATAAAGAAGCTTATCAACGCATTCAAAACGGAACAGCCGGTTCAGAGTCGATTCATAGTGCACAGCAGTACATTACCAGTGCAGAAGAGAGTGTTGGCAAGCTGTCAGATGCCATGCTGGGAAAAGACAGTACACTTTCTAAAGTGATTAAAGGCAGCTCGAAATTTGCCATCGGCTGTTTTACAGGCGCCTCAAAATCAATGTTGACGCTGATGGATCCAACGGCATCAGCTGGAGATCTCGCGAAAGCTTCTGTCGATGTGACACTTGCTGCAGCAGGCAGTTCAAAGACTGTTGAGAAAATTTTTAAGGCGGGCAAGAGCAAGGTGCTGTCATTCTTTGGCTTTAAAGCATCAACGGCGACAGCTGTCAAAGAAACGACGAAAACACTGCTTGGCAAAGCGTCTAGCTTTCTCTCTAAAGCCAAAAATACGGCGGGGAATTTCATCGAATCCGCGATTGGCAGCGTCAATAAGACATCTAAGTTTGGGAAGTTTATTTCAGGTGCCGGCGAAATCTTGTCAAAAGCGACGACAACAGTCGCCGAGAGCAGCAAGAAGCTCTTTACGAGTATGGTAGACAGTACGAGCAAAATCTACAAAACTTTTACCGGCAAGATGGGAACACTGGCACAGAAAACCGTTGAAAATGAGAGCTTGATTGGCAAGGCCGTCGGCAGCAGTTACGGCGAAGTCCTCGAAGGTTATGTGAAGGGTTCCGTCTACGATAAAATACCGACATTCGTCAATTCGACGCTATCGTGGGTGAAATCAGAGACAGAAGCGGCTTCCGCAGCTGATGCTGTGAAAAGCGATGATTCGAGCCTAAGTGATGCCGCAGAAGCTGCTGCAATGGATGCTTTAGAAGCGATGGCGTCAGATGCAGCTGAGGCAACGTCAGAATCAGTCGAGGCAAACGATACTGTGGATGATACAATTTCAGAAGAAGGTGTGATATCGGAAGCGGGTGATTCGGGTACTGTGGCTGACGAAAATCCAGAAGGCGAAAATCCAGATGTTGAAGAGAGCAATGCAGAAGACGCGGATGCCGATAATCGGGAAGAGGAGGATGCTGCCGCATCAGACGCAGATGAATCAACTGATGCTGATTCAACGGAAGATTCAACGGAAGATTCAACGGAAGATTCTCAGGCGGCAGATAACAGCTCGGTCGATGATTCGACAGGCGATGCAAGTCTTTACTATGGAACCTATCAGGGAGCCTTTCAGCCGTCGAATATTGCAGGGATGGCCTTTGACTTCAATGCCTCTAATTCATCTTTTACCATGACGGTTGCCGAAAACAAAATTACCATTACCACAGCGTTTGACAGTCCGATGTTGGAAGGCGACACGATGACGTTCAGCCAATACAGCATTAACCCGACTGGCAAGATGACATTAACGCGCATTGATGATGAAGGCGATAAACAAGTCATCAATGTTCAGTTTTCAGATGGGCATAAAATCGCCGGTACAGTGACGCTTTACGATGGCAGTGCCGCAATGGGTGACCTTAAATTCAGCGGTCAGTGATTTTTAAGAAAATCAATAGAAAATCAAAAAAACGCGTATTTGCAAATGATGATTTTAATTAGATTGAAAAGCCAGTGTACGACGCTGTCATAGAGCGTGTGTAGGCTGGCTTTCTTTGTGTAATAAGCACAAAGGACAAATGTCAGTTGTTAAAATTTCACACAGAATGTATAATGTGATTATAAAAAAGTAATAAAGAGGGATCCGTTTTGAAGAATGAAACCATAGTTTACTTAAACGAAATTCTCGCGTTGCCGCTCTTTGAGCATTGCCGAGTCGTCACAAAAGAAGCGCCGCTTTCTCAGTGTGCAACCTCCATTAATGTCATGCTTGACAAAGAAATTGTCGAATGGCTCGGCAAGGATCAAATCCTGCTGACAACGGGTAAGGTGGTCGAAAAGCTTTCTGCTGAAGAACAGATTGAATTGTTTCGCGCCATAAGGAGCAAATCGGTCAGCGCTGTTTTCATCAAAATTTCACCTTACTTGCCCGCATTGCCGGGATCGGTGATCGAAACCTGTAATGAGATCGGTCTCGTCATCGTTGACCTCGATTACGATGTCACATTCACGAATATTTTTTCTCACGTCTACGAGCTGATGTTCAATAAGCAGTCGGCCGTTTTAAAACGTGTCGAAAACCTGCATCAAGACACCATGCAGGTCGTTGTCAGCGGCGGTGGTATTGAAGATGTTTTGCGAAGCGTCCATAAGACCATCAGCGTTCCCGTCTTCGTCAGAGATTATTATTTTGAGAATACTTATTTCGTGAAATCAGCATTTGCCGATGATTATACGCTATTGTACGAAAACATTGAAAACGTCCACTTTGAGGGTAAGAACGGCAAGCTTATACACGATACCGTACCCTATCGGGGACGTGAGATTGAACGGCTTATGGTGCCGATTGTCGTTAAGAATCAGGTGTATGGTCATCTAGTCGCTTATGGGACCAATCAGAGTATTTCAAATTATGATCAGCTCGGTCTCGAATCGACATCACACATTGTCGCGCTTGATTTCCTAAAAAAAATATCCGTCCACGAAGTCGAAAATAAATATAAACTCGAGTTCTTTGATGATCTTATTTCGCTTGACGAAGACCGTCGCGCCAAGGCGATAGAACGTGCTGGGAATTTTCGTTTTGTTGAAAATGCGCAGTACGCCATGCTCTGTCTCCGACTCGTCGGCAAGAATCAAACGGAAGATCAAATGCGCGTCGTCTATCTACTGGAATTAATCTGTAAAGACATGGGTCACGCTTACCTCATTTTGAATAAAAGCGAGTGCATCTATGTCCTGGTCATGCTCAAGGAAGGTGAAGGCGTTGCGCTGACAAAGCGTTATGCAACTTATATTTATGATGTTCTAAAAGGAAAGATGAAAAAACATCAAATAAAAATCGGCGTCGGTAGAATTGTCAAAGGTCTGCTCAATGCTCATAAGAGCAAAGTTGATGCCTATAAGGCGCTGGAGGCAGCGGCAAATTATATGCCGAAGGATGTCGTCTTTTTCGAAGAAATGGGCGTCTATAAAATTTTGTCTCAAAGCAGCATTAGGCAGGAGCTCGAACATTTTGCCGAAGAAGTTTTGGGTAAGCTCGTCGCTTATGATCAGCGTAGGGATACAGAACTCATCAAAACGCTCGAAGTTTATTTTACCTGCAACGGCAATTTGAAGAAAATGTCTGAATCGCTCTATACACACTATAATACGATCCTCTACCGCCTCAACCGCATACAGGAAATCATCGAATTGAGCCTCGATAATGAAGAACATCGCTTTGCGATTCAAACAGCACTAAAAGTTAATCTCATATTAAAGGAGTAACCGGTCATGTTAAACCTTCTAATGGCATTGATTTATCGCGTTGGCCTAATCATTATGATAGGACTCGTTTTTTCTAGGGCAAAATCCTTTGTTAATATACTTGAAAAGAAAGCTTTGACGCTGAGAGATAAGTTGACCATCTCTATTTTATTTGCCCTTTTGAGTGTGCTGGGAACGTATACGGGGATTAAATACAATGGTTCGATTGTCAATACGCGCGTTGTTGGCGTCGCAGTTGGCGGCCTTTTAGGCGGCCCATTCGTCGGGATGCTGGCAGGCCTTATTTCCGGCGGACATCGTTACTTGATTGATATCGGCGGCTTTACAGCGCTTTCATGTGGTATTTCGACACTTACGGAAGGTTTTATTGCGGGACTCTTAAGCAAGGCATTTCAAAATTCACATAAAAAGATCGCATTTGCACTGGTAACGGGGATTGTTTTAGAGGCGCTGCAAATGCTGATTGTCATTCTCGTTGCGAGGCCAATAGATGCGGCGGTGGAACTCGTTCGCGTCATTAGCTTTCCAATGATTCTCGTTAATTCGATTGGCATTGCCCTCTTTCTCATGATTATAACCAATATTCAAAGTATCAATACACTGCAAGCTAGGTATCGTTCACGCCAGGCATTACTCATTGCCGATAAGACGACAGAGGCGCTGCGCGCAGGTCTTAATGAGTCAACTGCGCAGGTTACAGCAGAATATATCTTAAGTTCAACTGATTTTGATGCCGTCTCTATTACAGACCGTTACAAAGCATTGGCGCATGTTGGCAAGGAAAGTGATCACCACTATGCGGGCAGAGAGATTATGACGCAGATTACGAAAAATGTTCTGAGAACCGGTGAAATTATGACGGCTTATTCAAAAGAGGAAATCGGATGTCCTCAAAAGAATTGTCATTTGCAGTCTGCGGTCATTGCACCGCTGAAAGACGGCGAAATTATTCTCGGCACCTTAAAGTTCTATCGTGTGACGCAAGGGCTTTCAGATGTCGATGTTGAAATTGCCAGAGGATTGTCCAATCTACTCTCGACACAGCTTCGCGTGACAACGCTGGAGGCGCAGTCGAAACTCGCACTCAGTGCAGAGATTAAAGCCCTTCAGGCTCAAATTAGCCCACACTTCTTTTTTAATACACTCAATGTGATCAGTTCGCTTATTCGAACGAATCCGATGCGCGCCCGTGAAGTTCTCATGGATCTCAGCAGTTATCTCCGAAATAATATGCAGTCGCTCAAAGGCGAAATTTACCTGCGCGATGAAATTATGCATACAGAAAAATTTCTGAAAATAATTCAAGCGCGTTTCGGTGACGGCATCGTTTTTGAATCGGATATTCAAGTGAATACAGAGATAAAAATTTTGCCGTTAATTATTCAGCCGATTGTTGAAAATGCTGTTTTACACGGTATTATTCCGAAAGGGAGCGTGGGAAAAGTGACGCTCAGCGTCTATCGGCAGCAGGAAGATCTTATTATCAATATTGCCGATAACGGCATTGGGATGCCGGAAGAGAAACTACATGAAATTCAAAGAGAGGGTGTTCAGGACTCCATTGGGATCAACAATGTCAAACAGCGCATCAAAAAGCACTTTGGAGATCGAGGACACTTTCAGATCGACAGCCATCTGGGTGATGGTACTGTTGTGACGTTGACTTTCCCATATCAACAGGAAATGGAGGTAAAACATGCTTAAATGCATCGTCATTGATGACGAAAAACCGGCCGCGGACGAGATGGTCTACATGCTGTCGCAATTTGAAGATGTAGAGGTCGTCGAAACGTTTACAGATTGTATGACATTTGTTTCGGCCATCGAGAAGTACAGGGGACATATTTTATTTTTGGATATCAATATGCCTAAAATATCAGGTTTGCTCATTGCCGACCACATTATTAAAAACAACATCCCCATTCGAATTGTCTTTGTTACGGCTTATGATACATACGCCATTAAGGCTTTTGAGGTCAATGCGGTTGATTACCTGCTTAAACCCGTTGAAAAAGAACGGTTGGCACAAACAATTGCCAGATTGGCAGAAGGTGTCAGCGAAGACACGGTGAATCTAAAAGCCATGGTTAAAGATTACAAGCAGCACCAACAAGTAATGAGCCTCTATCGGGACGGTATTTTGAAGCCGATTAAGTACGAAGATATTTCGCTCATCTATTTTGAAGATCGAACGACGCATTTTATTACCAAGCATGGGCTGTATTCGTGTAAGAAAAATCTGTCTGAGCTTGAAGATATTCTTTCGGAGAATTTTTTCAGATGTCACCGAGCTTATATTATCAATCTGGATTGTATTGAATCCATTGAGCCGTGGTTCAACAATACGTTTATGGTCGTCGTCCGAGGACATAAAGAACAAGTACCGATCAGCCGAGGGAATGTCAATGCGTTTAAGGAAAAGATGCACATCTTTTAGGCGCTAAAAGCGAACCTTTTGTGATAAACAAGCTTCATTGGGTATCATTCGTTTGAATGCCGTTTCTTAGGCACGCATAATGCATTTCAAACGTGAATATTTACAATTTGTTCATAAAAGGGCCTATTTTTTGACCCATACGATAAGATGACCTTAGATAGGCATCGTGTCTGCCAACAATCAGTTAGAGAGATAGGAGTGATGGTTTTGACCTATACGGAGATCAGCTTTGGCGCATATTTGCGTGACAAGCTCGAGGCCTACTATAATCTGTTCGATGAAGCGCCAATGGCGTGCGACTTCATGGCTGTCTATAACCAGCGCAATGCAGCATTTGCACTGAAAAAAGAATTTGAATACTATGCCTTTGAGAACAACGAAGTCATTTTGTATACCGAATGTGACGACATGCAGTCAGTTGATATCGACATTTTATCAGCTCAGATTGATGCAACACACCACGAAATGGTCGGACGCAATGAAGACCACATGTCTTCAAGTATTTATCTGGTTTACACCGTTAAGGCGTTTCCGGATGAAGAGATGCTTAAAAAAATCAAGCGTTTTCGGTATTATAAAAGCTTCAGGTGGGGGCTTGAAGGGTGGCTGAATGTTGGGCTGATCGTCATTAATGAAGTTTCTGGAGAGGGCATTTCCAATCGCTTTGGTAAGAAGGAAATGAAGCGTTTGCTGAACCTATTCGGGAAATTCAAACAAAATTGATTGAATGCCAAATGGCTTCAATAATAAATTTTGGGGAGGAATAATGAAATGAATGCAATTTTTCTAATCCTTATTTCCGTGGTCTTATTCTTAATCGCTTACACTACTTATGGCGCAAGTCTCGCTAAAAAATGGGGTATTGATGAATCCATCAAAACACCTGCTCACCGCTTAGGTGACGGCGTTGACTACGTACCGGCAAAAGCACCCGTACTCTTAGGGCATCACTTTTCATCCATTGCCGGTGCAGGCCCAATCGCAGGCCCAATCCAAGCTGCAATCTTTGGCTGGGTGCCTGTATTCCTTTGGATCATCATCGGTTCCATCTTCTTTGGTGGCGTGCATGACATGGGGGCGCTTTTCGCTTCTGTCAGAAACGATGGGAAATCCATTGGTGAAGTTATCCATGCAACGATCGGTGACAAAGGGAAAAAATTATTTGCCGTATTTGCATGGTTGACACTGTTGCTCGTCGTTGCAGCATTTACCAATATCGTTGCCAATACTTTTGCAACGGTTCCGGCAGCGGCAACATCTTCACTGCTTTTCATTTTACTCGCAATCGTATTCGGTTATTTTGTTTACCGAAAAGGCGTTAGCCTTGCTATTGGTTCTGTAGTCGGTGTTGTTGCACTTTTTGCATGTATTATGCTTGGCAACATGTTCCCGATTTCATTATCAAAAGAAGCGTGGATGCTGATTATGCTCGTCTATATCTTTATCGCTTCTGTTACACCGGTTTGGATTTTACTTCAACCGAGAGATTACTTAAACAGCTACTTGCTTTATGCAATGCTCGCAGGTGGTTTAATCGGGATCGTAATCATGCGACCTTCATTGCAGCTCGCGCCTGTTACGAGCTTTACGGTTAACAATTCAACACTGTTCCCAATTCTTTTCGTAACCGTTGCATGTGGTGCGATTTCAGGGTTCCACTCATTGGTTGGCTCCGGAACGACGTCGAAACAAATTGATTCAGAAAGAGATATTCGACTCATTGGCTACGGCTCAATGCTTATCGAAGGCGTTCTCGCCGTTATCGCGATTATCACTGCCGGCTATATCGGCGCCGATAAATTAACAGAGCTCCTTGCTAATGGCGGTCCCGTTAACGTGTTCTCTGATGGACTCGGTACTTTCATGACATCATTTGGTTTGCCTTTCGCAACGGCTAAAAACTTTACAGCACTTGCAATCTCAGCATTTGCATTAACTTCGCTGGATACGGCAACACGTCTTGCCAGATTTATCTTCCAAGAGTTCTTCTCAAAAGAAGGCGAACCTGCAAGTGAAAAAGGACTCCAAAACCGATATGTTTCTACAGCGATTACCGTTGTACTCGGTGGTGGTTTAGCATTCTACGGTTACTTGAAAATTTGGCCGCTCTTTGGTTCAGCGAACCAATTACTTGCAGCACTTGCACTCTTAGCACTTGCTGTATGGCTGAAAGATATGGGCAAAGAGTACAAACAAGTTCTGATCCCAATGTTCTTTATGTTTGCCGTTACACTGGTTGCATTAATCCAGCTCATCATGGCAAACCTTTCAAATTACGTTTTATTGTTCTTTGCCGTCGCACTGTTCATTCTTGCGCTCGTCTTGATCAGCCAAGCATTTAAGGCATTCAAAGGCGACAATAAAATTAATCAAGCAGGCAAATAATCACATACTAACCTATAAAATCATGGAAATGGGATTGAGTCGAAAGATTCAGTCTCATTTCTTTTTTTGAGGAACATAGATGAGCGATCCAGTGAATCACGGGCTGCATCAAAAATGAAAAGTATGGACTTAAAATAGACGGCTTTTGGGTATGTTTAGGATAGCAGAATAGGGACAGGAGGTTTTAGATGATGAACAACGAGATTATTTCGTCAGCGATGCAAGTTAAACTTGAAGATATTTTTGAAACACTTCCACCATACCCAGACTTTGAAACCGGGATACGTAGGGCGCCAAAGCGTGATTTCACGCTCAATAAAGCAGAGACGGCACTGGCATTAAAAAATGCACTTCGGTATATCCCCGAAAAGTGGCATGATGTATTGGCACCGGAATTTTTAGAGGAACTTTTAACGCATGGACGTATTTACGGCTATCGTTTTAGGCCGGTGGGGCGCATCTATGGCAAAGCAATTGACGCGTATAAAGGCAATATCGTTGAAGGCAAAGCGATTCAGGTGATGATTGACAATAATCTCGATTTTGAAATCGCCCTTTATCCATATGAACTCGTAACCTATGGTGAAACCGGCAGTGTCTGCCAGAACTGGATGCAGTATCACCTCATTAAGGCTTACCTTGAAAAACTGACAGATGAACAGACGCTCGTCATGCATTCAGGTCACCCGCTGGGGCTGTTCCATTCGCCAAAGCTCGCCCCACGCGTTATGATTACAAACGGGCTGATGATCGGTATGTTTGATACATTGCCGCACTGGAACCGAGCAGCGGCGCTGGGTGTTGCCTCCTACGGTCAAATGACGGCAGGCGGGTGGATGTATATTGGGCCGCAGGGTATTGTCCACGGGACGTATTCGACATTGCTCAATGCCGGCAGAATGAAACTGGGACTTGATGATTCGGCTGATCTAAAGGGCAAGCTCTTTGTTTCATCAGGCCTTGGCGGCATGAGTGGCGCACAGGGCAAAGCCGTGGAAATCGCAGGCGGTGTCGGTATTATTGCAGAAGTTGACCCATCGCGCATTGAAACGCGCTATCGACAGGGATGGGTTTCTGAAGTTGCCAAAGACCCAGAAACGTGTTTCAAACGCGCAAAAGTGCTTCAAGCGGAAGGGACAGCAGCCGCCATTGCCTTTGAGGGCAATATTGTCACCCTGCTGGAATATGCCGTTCAAAATCATATTCACATTGATTTACTGTCAGATCAAACGTCATGTCATAATGTCTACGAGGGCGGTTATTGTCCGGTGAATATGACCTTTGACAGGCGAACAGAAATGCTGGCGCATGATAAAGAAACGTTTAAGACACGTGTGGATGAGACGTTAAAGCGTCATTACGAAGCCATTAAAGCACTGACGGCAAATGGCGTATACTTCTTTGACTATGGCAACAGCTTTATGAAGGCTATACTGGATGCAGGGGTTGCTGCGATCTGTAAAAATGGTGTGGATGCGTTGGACGGCTTTATTTGGCCATCATATGTTGAAGACATTATGGGGCCGGTACTCTTTGACTATGGCTATGGACCGTTTCGATGGGTGTGTCTGTCCGGTGACCCGGAGGATCTCCGCAAAACAGACCATGCGGCCATGGCGTGCATTGATCCCGAAAGGCGTTTTCAAGATCGTGATAATTACGTGTGGATCAGAGATGCTGAAAAAAATGCACTCGTCGTGGGCACGCAGGCGCGCATTCTCTATCAGGATGCAATGGGCAGGCTTAAAATCGCCCTCAAATTTAATGAAATGGTACGCAATGGCGACATAGGCCCAGTTATGCTGGGGCGCGACCATCACGACACGGGTGGCACGGATTCGCCGTTCCGCGAAACATCCAATATCAAAGACGGCTCTAATATTATGGCAGATATGGCAACGCATATCTTTGCCGGCAATGCTGCGCGCGGAATGAGTATGATCGCACTGCACAATGGCGGCGGTGTCGGTATTGGCAAAGCCATAAACGGCGGTTTTGGCATGGTGCTCGACGGCAGTCATCGCGTTGACGAAATTCTGATGCAGGCAATGCCTTGGGATGTTATGGGCGGCGTAGCAAGGCGCGCATGGGCACGCAACGAACACGCCATTGAAACGGTGGTTGCCTATAATCAATCACAGCCAAAAGATCATTTAACGCTGCCATATCTAACCGATGAAGCGTGGATTGAAACACTGGTTGACAAACACTATCATAAGGGTGGAAAATAAGAGAAAACGCTTGGAGGCACAGGCATGCTCCATATCAGGCTGTTTGACAAGCCGCGTGTGACAAAAGATGATGAGGTACTGGCGATATCGCTGAAAAAAAGTGAAGCGGTTCTCTACTATATCATCTATCAGGGTCGTGCAACACGTGATGAACTCATTGACCTCATTTGGCAGGAAGTTGATGTAGCGACGGCAAAGAAAAACTTAAGAAATTGTCTTTATCGGCTGAAGCGCGATTTGGGAATAGATATTTTCAGGACACCTGGAAAAAATATCATTACGCTCAATGCATCGCTTGTGGCAACGGACCGGGATGATGCGCAGGCTTTTTTGGAGACGTATCAAGGCAGTTTTCTGGACAGCTTTATCCTCAGTGACAGTCCAGGATTCGAACAGTGGGTGAGACAGACAAATCAGTCGCTTCAGCAGCGTTATATGCAAATGGGCAAACAGCTTGTGGAGCAGCTTTTGTCACCAAATAACGTTTTGTCAGCGGATGAAGCAGCGCGTGCGAGACACATCGCGAAGACGATGTGTGCGATAGATCCTTTTGACGAAAGCAATGTACGACTTATGATGCGTGTCTACCAAGGCATGGGGCATTATCATGCGGCGATTGATGTCTATGAATCGGCAAAGACACTGCTTGCTGATGAATTGGGGATTACACCGGAGCGTGAGACGACGGCATGCTTTTACCAAGTTGTTAATTCGAGGAATGCCGCCGAATCCGAAAAACGACTTTATGGTCGAAAAAAAGAACTCGAACGAATGCTTCAGGCGACGGGACATGTGATTGTCGTTGGTGAAGCTGGCGTTGGCAAAACGGCATTGGTGACGGCATACTGTCACCATTTAGAAGTCGACAATGAAATTTTAATGACGACATGCTACCAGATGGAGACAGCTTTTAATCTTAAACCTTGGGATGAGCTGCTGCATCAAATTTATGAACGCTATGCCGCGAAGCTTATGTTGAAGCAGCCAGTGATGCAGGTACTGTCGAGAACGTTCCCAAGCTTTCTCGCCTATGTTGACACAACACAAATGGAACATTTCTCATCGCTGAGTTTTGCATTCGTCGAGAAAATCGTCTGCGATATGCTGGAACGCATTGCATCACAGGTTCACCTCATGCTGTATTTTGAAGATCTTCAGTGGATGGATGATGCAAGTATGCGCCTGATGACGACAGTTGCATTGAAATGCAGCAGTCTTCGTATCATTGGAACAATGCGCAATGAGTACAGCAATGCTTTTGATCAGATGCGAAAGACACTGTTAGCGTACAAGAAATTGACGATTTTGCCGCTGGAACGGTTTAACAGGGTACAGAGCTATGATTTCATCGATTATCGTGCCTCGGATCAAGTGCGTGAAGCTGTTAAGAGCAGGATTTTTGAAGAAAGTGAAGGCAATGCTTTTTTCATAGTGGAAATGCTTCGACTGGCGCCTGAACAGTTGAACGATACGCATCTTGGCGATATGTTGGGCGCAAGGTTTCTCGGCCTGCCGCCGGAAGCTGAAAAGGTCATGTATCTGATAACCCCCTTTTTCGATTATGCGTCTTATGAGATGCTAAAGCGGCTATACGCAGGTGATGAAGAAAATTTGATTGAAGCGATTCAAGTGTTGAAAAACCGCTTTATCATCAAAGAGACATTAAAAGACGGCGACTTACAGTATGCCTTTACCCATCATAAATTGAGAACCTATTTATATGATTCAATGCCTGCATTAAAGCGCAGAAGACTGCATCTGCATATTGCGGAAGCATGGACTGAACAGCCGCGAAATGATGTGGCAGTCTTGCAGCGGCTGGTTTATCACTATCAGGCAGCGGACGATATCGTTGGACATCTCACATATTATCTGGCGTACCTTGAAACCTATTTCGACTTTAGTCATGAACTCTATCCTGAGATGACAGGTTATAAGATGGAACCTTTTGATGATCGTCCTGAGCTGAGCTTTAATACTTTAAAGCGCCTGATTGACAAAGCGCATGCCAAAGGGATGACGATTGCATCGCTTGAATCAAAATACCATCTTATGTACGGACGCTATCTCATTCGTCAGGGATACTACGATGTCGGTTTGAGGGAAATTGACCAATTGATTCAAAGTGCGTCGGCAGTCGGTGACGCGTCGCTGATCTTTAAAGGCTATGTTCAGCGCATGTATCATGCCATTCAAGTTGGTGATGAAAGCTGTATGACAGATGCGATTGATCAAATGTCGGCGATGTCGCCGGAAGGAAAATCAAAAGCGATATTAGTGCGCTTTCAAGGTGTTCATGCCATGCTGCTCGGCGCCAATAAGCAGGCGAGACATTATTTCAAAGAATCCATTGCACGTTTTGAAAGTTTGCCTTCACCGGAACGCTATCGGCTCAACATTGCAGCAGCCTACAACTATATATCGGAAACGTATCGTAATGAAACGCGTTATGAGGCGGCACTGCAATCAGCTCAGAAGGCGATTGCGATGTGTGAGCAGGGCAGTATTTTAAGAGGGCTGTCAATTTTTAATGCCAACGCAGGCATAGCGGCATTTATGATGGCTGATGAAGAACGTGCCAAAGCACATTTCGAAGCGGCACTGCAAAACTACGAGCAAATTGACACACTGTGGCGAAGAAGTGATACGGAAGCCTATTTAGGCCTCATCTACAGCCGTTCCGGCGACTTGCCAATGGCAGCCAAAATGTTGGTACAGGCTGAAAAGCACGCACATCCCATTGATAACCCCAGTACGGCAAATGTCATTGAACAGCTGAGGGCAGCAATGGCTGAAAAGGTTGGATAACCTAGAGAGAGCTAAGCAAATCACGGTAGGTAAAAGTAGCCTAAAGCAGATCAAAGTAAATCTAAGAGTAGATCAAAGTAATACTTAAGTAGATTAAAGTGAATCTAAATTAGATTAAAGTAATCTAAATCGACCAAAGTAAATCTAAGGTAGATTAAAGTATTTTAAATCGACCAAAGTGAGCAATAGAAGTGCCCACGTTATAACGTGATATTGAGATAGCACGATATACGAAGCGCACTGGGCACCAATGGACATTAAGAATGCCGAGAAGACATGGCAGTAAGGAGAAAACAGTTGGCAATACGGACATTTTTTGATAGATACCTTGAAAAGTTCATTCAATAACGCTATGATGAAAACGACGCGACGTCTTTTGACCGCATAAATGTGAAGGGAGATATGTAAGATGAAAACAGATGTTCAAATTGCTCAAGAAGCTAACATGAAGCCTATTAAGGCGATTGCATCCATCGTGGATATACCTGAAGACGCACTTGAATTGTACGGTAATTATAAGGCGAAAGTCAATGTTGATGCCATTGAGAAGCTTTCTGAAAAGCCCGACGGCAAACTGGTCCTCGTTACAGCAATCAATCCAACAGCGGCGGGCGAAGGGAAGACCACAGTTAATGTCGGTCTGAGCATGGGGCTCAATAAAATCGGCAAAAAAACATTTACGGCACTTAGAGAGCCATCGCTGGGCCCTTGCTTCGGTGTCAAAGGCGGTGCAGCAGGCGGCGGATACGCACAAGTGCTGCCAATGGAAGATATTAATCTTCACTTTACAGGTGATATTCACGCGGTGACAACGGCGAATAACCTGCTCGCCGCAATGATCGACAACCATTTACATCAGGGAAATGCCCTCAACATAGATCCAAAACAAATTACATGGCGACGCTGTCTCGACATTAATGACCGCGCACTGCGCAATACGGCGATTGGCCTTGGTGCCAAGAGCGACGGGGTAACGCGTGAGGACGGGTTTGACATTTCCGTTGCTTCTGAAATTATGGCGATTTTATGTCTTGCAAATGACTTAAAAGATTTAAAAGTACGCCTTGCCAAAATGATTGTTGGTTATACGTATGATAAAAAGCCGGTCTATGCATCACAGCTCGAAGCCGTAGGCGCACTGGCGCTGCTGCTGAAAGATGCCATTAAACCAAATTTAGTCCAAACGATTGAAAATACGCCGGCATTTATTCACGGCGGTCCCTTTGCGAATATTGCACATGGCTGCAACTCTGTCATTGCAACAAAGACGGCGTTAAAACTGGCGGACTATGTGGTAACGGAAGCCGGATTCGGCGCTGATCTTGGGGCTGAAAAGTTCTTCAACATCAAATGCCGTGCAGCAGACTTAAAGCCGGATGCCGTCGTTGTTGTCGGAACGGTAAAAGCGCTGAAAAAGCATGGCGGCGTGGCAAAGGATGCACTGACGCAAGAAGACTTGAAAGCGTTGGAAGACGGTTTTGGCAACTTGCAGCGACATGTTGAGAATGTTAGAAAATTCGGCGTGCCCGTTGTCGTTGCCATTAATGAGTTCCCGACGGATACACCGGCAGAAGTATCGCTGCTCACATCGCTCTGTGAAAAAATTGATGTACCCGTGATTTTGACACAAGTCTGGGCGAAAGGCGGCGAGGGCGCCATTGCACTTGCGAATAAAGTAGTCGAACTCGCTGAATCGGGAACGGCGGACTTTAAACCGCTCTATCCGTTGGATTTGCCAATTAAAGCAAAAATTGAAACCATCGCGAAAGAAATTTACCGTGCGGACGGTGTGGAATTCTCATCGAAAGCACTTAAGAATATTCAAAAATTTGAAGCTGACGGCTTGGGTGCATTGCCGATTTGCATGGCAAAAACACAATACTCTTTCTCTGACGATCAAAAGCTGCTCGGCGCACCGACTGGTTTTAAGATCACAATCAAGGATGTAAAAATCTCAGCTGGTGCCGGCTTTATTATTCCGCTTGCCGGAGATATCATGCGGATGCCGGGTCTTCCTAAAGTACCTGCGGCAAACCGAATAGACATCTTGGAAGATGGCGAAATCGTCGGGTTGTTCTAGTGGATCATACGAACTGAGAATCTGAAAAGTGCTGTTGCGAATCTATGATGTTAGAGGCGCGGCAGCACTTTTTTATATTCTCAACTGTGATTGTGTTACAGTTCTTTAAAATTGAATTTTAAAGGAAGCTCTGTTACACTGTTAAAGTAATCATTCTTTTATATGGAGGCATTTGTAGATGGAACAAAAAATGGGTTTTTTTGAAAAAACCTTTAAACTCAAGGCACACGGCACGGATGTTAGAACGGAAGTTATCGCGGGGTTTACGACCTTTATGACCATGGCTTATATCCTGATCGTCAACCCTGTTTACCTGGAACCTGCCGGGATGGACTTTTTAAAAGTGTTCACGGCAACGGCGCTGTCCGCAATTATTGCGACGCTCATTATGGGGCTTTATGCGAACTTGCCCTTTGCACTGGCGCCGGGGATGGGGCTCAACGCCTATTTTACGTACACCGTTGTCATTGGGATGCACAAGTCGTTTGAATTTGCGTTAACGGCTGTTTTTCTGGAGGGCATTGTCTTCTTGCTGCTGACATTCTTTAATGTGCGCGAAGCGATTATCAATGCCATCCCCATAAACATCAAGAAGGCGATTTCAGTGGGGATTGGGCTCTTTATTGCGTTTATCGGCCTTGCCAATGCCGGGGTGATCGTTCATGGTGATACGATTTTGGAGCTGGGTGACATTACATCGGGTGAACCGCTTCTCGTGATCATCGGATTGGTTATTGCGGGATTCTTGTTGGCAAAGGGCATTAAAGGTGCACTTTTTATTGCCATTCTCCTGACGACGATTATCGGTATTCCAATGGGGATTACGACGATGCCGACAGCGGTGGCACAAATGCCGACAGCGCCTTATTTCTTCAATTTTGCATGGCAGGATATCTTTTCCCTTGATATGTTGACGGTTTTATTCGTTTTTCTCTTTGTGGACATGTTTGATACCGTTGGCACGCTGGTAGGGGTTTCGACTAAATCAGGGATGCTGACGCCGGATGGCAAAGTACCGAATGCAAAGCGTGCGCTCTTTGCCGATGCAGTGGGTACCACACTTGGTGCCATTTTGGGAACGAGTACCGTGACCACTTACGTAGAATCGGCGTCCGGTGTTGCGGAAGGCGGTCGAACGGGGCTTACCAGTGTGACCACGGCGGCACTCTTTGGTGTGGCGCTGTTCTTGTCGCCGCTCTTTATTATGATTCCTTCTGCGGCAACAGCACCGGCACTGATTATGGTGGGGCTCTTTATGATGAGTCCGATCAAAGAGATAGACTTTGAAGATTTTACAGAAGCGATTCCGGCATTTTTCACATTCCTGATGATGCCGCTCGCCTATTCCATTTCGGAAGGGATTGTCTTTGGTATTTTGAGTTTTGTCATTTTAAAGGCGCTAACGGGACGTGCGAAGGAAGTAACGCCGTTTACCTGGGTGATTGCCTTGCTCTTTTTATTGAAATTCTTTGTATCGTAAAGTGTTAAGCTGTTCGTGTCTTAATGTTTAATCGTAAGATTACGGACAGCTTTGCTTTATTTGCATTGAGGTGTACAGGAGGGCCGTCAATGGTCGAACTCATTCATAATTATGGACTGCTGTTTTTTGTTTATGCGCATTTAGGCTGGCTGATGGAAGTTGCTTATGCGTATTCAAAGCAGGGGAAATATGTTAATCGGGGCTTTATGTACGGCCCATTTTGTCCCATATACGGCACAGGTGCTATTGTGATCATCTCTTTTGCAGCGGCGATTAACTTGATGATTGCACCGTCACCATACGCGCACGTGCTCGTCGTCCTTTCAATTGTTTTGTTGACGACGGCAATTGAGCTCGTGACAGGCGGTGTGCTGGAGAAGCTCTTTCACATTAAATGGTGGGATTATTCCACGCGGCGATTCAATTACAAGGGGTATATATGTCTGCAGTTCTCACTTATCTGGGGAGCGGTAGGCGCCCTGCTCGTCTACGTGATCAACCCATGGGTATACGCGCATCTTTCCATAATTCCGATGGCGTGGCAATATATCATTGAAGCGCTGCTGGCAGGCTATTTTATCTGGGATGCAACGCGGACGGTTATGGGACTCATCAACCTACGGAAACTCATTATGGAGTTCGAAGCAGTCTCGTCGCAGATCCGCAAAACATGGCGCACAGCACTTGAGACTGAACTTGCAGAGCTTAGCAGAGGACTTGAGACTGAGCTTGCAGAATTTAGCCGGGAATTTGAGGCTGATCTAGATGAAGCGCGGCGACGCTTTCGAGAAGAACTTCAGGAGCATCGCGTTGATGTGGTCATGAAACAGCTTGAAAAAGGCCTTGGTCAAAGACGCCGTCAGCTGAGAACACGCATTTTAAAAGCGCGTCAATTCAATGCTTTTCCGGAATTCAAGATGTTTGAACTACCGGATTTACCTGAAAACACATTGATCGAAAAAATTCATCAGAGAATTCAGACTAAAATTGATAATAAAGACTGAACTATCAACGGATAAACGGTATAATAAAGGAGAGAGCATGTCAAAACTGTGGCTGAGTGCAGCGACTTTTCATCCGGTTCACACATTTGAAAACGGCCAGTGTTTTAGGTGGCGCGCAGAAGGTGATGCTTATGTTGGCGTTATTGATGCTGCTGTCGTTTGTGTGACACAAGCTGACGACGGTAAAGGCTATTGGGCGGATGTTGTCTTGGGAACGCTTTCAGAAGCGCGATTAAAAGACTATTTTGACGAGGCGACAGATTATGAGACGATCATGTCGTCACTTCGTGAGCAGGACGAATGGCTCCAAAAGGCAGTTGATTATGGCTGCGGGCTGAGACTGTTGCGGCAAAATTCCTTTGAGATGCTGCTGTCTTTCATTATTTCCAGCAATAACAATATTCCGAAGATAAGAATGTCAATTGAAGATCTCTGTCAGAAGTATGGGCTGCTGCTTGGCAGTTTTCACGACAAAGATTATTATGCATTTCCGACACTTGAGGTGTTGGCGAATTTGGAAGAGGAGGCATTTTCGGTAAAAGCTGTCGGCTATCGTTCGAAAGCGCTGTTTCAAACCGTGAGAAAGCTGTCTGATGAGGCGCTTGATCTTGACGTGCCATCACATATGACATTAGAGGAAGCTACGGCGTGGCTTAGACAGTTCTATGGCGTAGGGGAGAAGGTTGCACACTGCATATTGCTCTTTGGCTACTATCAGACGGATGCTTATCCAATTGATACATGGGTGAAGCAGCTTTTGACGACGCTCTATGGTGTCGAAGCAAATGCAAATGCATACAAAGCTTTTATTGAAAACTATTTTGTGATGTATCGAGGTTATGCACAGCAAATGCTTTTTTACTACATGCGATCGTGCTATTCGAAATCTAAATCTTAGATGCCGGGGGGCTTCTAAGGACATACAGCGGGGGAAAAGAGATGGACGTGTTTTTGGCCAGACAACCCATTTTTAATCGTGATAAAAAGGTTGTCGCTTACGAAATTTTATATCGTGAAAGCGTAAGGAATGTTTATGACCCCAATTATGACGGGGATATGGCGACGACATCTGTTATTTCAGATACGTTGATTAACTTTGGTATTGAAGGATTGACCAAGAGCAAACGCGCCTTTATTAATTTTACGCGCAATTTATTAATGGAGGATATGCCGTTCCTCATCAACCCAGATCAACTCATCGTTGAGATTCTCGAAAACGTCGATATTGATGAAAAAGTGATCGAAAAGTGTCAAAAACTAAAAGATGCCGGCTATTCAATCGCGCTTGATGATTTTGTGGACAATGAAAAATACCTGCCGATTATTGATTACGTAGATATTATCAAAGTGGATTTTCTGGTTCTGAAATCAGAGGGGAGACGTCTGGTCGCAGATAAATATAAGCCGATGGGACTACTCTTACTCGCCGAGAAAGTAGAAACTTACGCTGACTATGAAGAAGCATTGGCACTCGGCTATGATTTTTTTCAGGGTTTTTTCTTTGAAAAACCGGTGGTATGCAAGACAAAGGGAATCAATGTTTCAACTTTTCGCTATCTGGAAATCATTAAAGAAACGGTTAGCGATGTGCCGGATTTTTCGAAACTGACGGATATTGTCAAGAATGATCTGTCGTTAACATACAAGCTCTTACGGCTCATTAATTCACCAGCTTTTTATCGACATACGGAAATCACATCGGTAAATCAAGCGCTGACGCTCTTGGGGATCAATGAAATCAGAAAGTGGATTACACTGATTATGCTCAGAGATGTAAGTTCTGATCAACCTGATGAAGTCATTAAAGTGTCGCTAAACAGAGCGTTCTTTGCAGAACGGGCCGCTGCTTATTTTGATTTGGATGAACGCACCAATGAAGCTTTCTTAGTAGGGCTCTTTTCAATGATTGATGCAATTATGGAAAAACCGCTCTTTGAAATATTAGATGAACTGCCGTTAAAAGAAGATGTTAAAAGCGCCCTTTTAGGTATGCGAAATCCTTTTCATGAATTGCTGCGCCTCGTGCGTTTTTATGAAAAAGGTAATTGGGAAATGATTGTAAAAGTGGCTGAAATGTATGGTATTGATTGTAAAGAACTCAATGAAATCTATGTCAGTACGGCGATTACGGCAACAGATCTCCTAACGGATGTGTAACTGTTAGCACTCATTAAAAATGAGTGCTAAAAAAATGTTGATTTTTGATGGGGTTTGTATTATATTAGTTATGTAAGGCATCGAAAACAATGGCAATGCCACTATTATATTAAAAATACGAGGAGGTCTTGAAATGCTTAAACCAATTGGAAAACGCGTTATTATCAAAAAGGTAGAGGCTGAAGAGAAGACGGCGAGTGGGATCGTTTTACCGTCTCAAGCAGTAGAAAAACCTCAAATTGCAGAAGTGGTTTCAGTTGGCGCTGAAGTGACAGAGGTTAAAGAAGGCGATAAAGTTGTCTTTAAAAAGTATGTAGGTACAGAAATTAAAGTAGATGGTGAAGAACTCACAATTTGTGAAGTTGCCGATATCTTAGCAATAATGGCATAATAATCGTGTAGGAGGTTAGTAATCATGGCAAAGGAAATAATGTTTTCAGAAGACGTCCGCAAAAAACTCGAAGCGGGCGTTGATAAACTTGCAAACACAGTAAAAGTTACTTTAGGTCCTAAAGGCCGCAATGTTATTTTAGATAAAAAATTTGGTTCGCCGCTCATTACCAATGACGGTGTGACAATTGCCCGTGAAATTGAGCTTGAGGATGCCTATGAAAATATGGGTGCTCAACTCGTTAAAGAAGTTGCGACAAAGACCAATGATGTTGCAGGTGACGGTACGACGACAGCAACGCTCTTAGCACAGGCGATTATTCGCGAAGGCGTCAAGAATGTAACGGCGGGTGCGAACCCGATGATTCTTAAAACTGGTATTGAAAAAGCTGTCAGCGTAGCCGTTGATGTTTTAAAATCAGAAAGCGTTCTTATTGAAGATAAAAAAGATATTGCAGATGTTGCCTCTATTTCAGCAGCAGACCGAGCAATTGGCGAATTGATTTCAGAAGCGATGGAAAAAGTCGGTAAAGATGGCGTTATCACTGTTGAAGAATCAAAAACATTTGGTACGCAGCTTGAAGTCGTTGAAGGGATGCAGTTCGACAGAGGCTATGTATCACATTATATGGTAACAGATCCTGAAAAAATGGAAGCGGTATTGGAAGACCCATATATTCTCATTACCGATAAAAAGATTTCAAATATTCAAGAAATTTTGCCGGTACTCGAAAAAATTGTACAATCAGGCGGAAAACTTTTGATTATTGCTGAAGATATCGAAGGGGAAGCATTGACAACACTCGTCGTCAATAAACTCAGAGGTACGTTTGAATGTATCGCCGTTAAAGCACCAGGATTTGGCGATCGCAGAAAAGCAATGCTTCAAGATATTGCCATCCTCACTGGCGGCGTCGTGATTTCTGATGAACTTGGCTATGAACTCAAATCTGCTGAAATGGATATGCTCGGCCGTGCAAAATCGGTTAAAATTGATAAAGACAATACAACCATTATCAATGGTGCCGGTGAAAAAGAACAAATCGACGAACGCGTTCGTCAAATTAGAATGCAAATCGAAGATACAACATCAGACTTTGACCGTGAAAAACTGCAAGAACGCCTTGCAAAACTTTCCGGTGGTGTCGCCGTGATCCAAGTTGGTGCAGCGACAGAAGTCGAAATGAAAGAAAAGAAACTTCGCATTGAAGATGCACTGAATGCAACGAGAGCCGCTGTTGAAGAAGGCATTGTACCTGGTGGTGGAACAGCACTTGTCGGTGTTATTGCAAAAGTACTTGAAGTCGTTGAAGAACTCGAAGGCGATGAAAAAACAGGTGCTAGCATTATCGCACGTGCGCTTGAAGAGCCTGTTCGACAAATTGCAATTAATGCTGGTCTCGAAGGTTCAGTCGTCGTGGAAAAACTTAAAAACAGCGAATACGGTATGGGTTTTGACGCATTAAAAGGCACTTATGTCAACATGATCCAAGCTGGTATCGTCGATCCAACCAAAGTGACGAGAAGTGCACTTCAAAACGCAGCCTCAATTTCTGCAATGTTCTTAACAACAGAAGCAGCAGTCGTCGACATCGAGTCAGATGAACCGCCAATGCCTCCAATGGGCGGCGGGATGCCAGGCATGATGTAGTCAATCGCTTTAAGGGCGTTTGCTCGTCGAATACGCAGTATACAATACAGCTTAACACACAACACACACATAAAATCAAAAAGTCCCCGTGGTGCGAAAGTGCTTCGGGGGCTTTTGATATGAATAAGCAACTGATTAAATAAATAACTGCGGCGGTTAATCGACCGTATAAAAGGAGGTGTTGCCCATCTAATTTCTTAGATTTGCAACACCTCCTTTGTGGTTCGCAGATATGACCATAGAAATGTCCTAAACTTAGGATCAGTGACAATACAATTAAACAAAACGGGCATATGCCGGAGTAGTATCTCTATCGTTTAGAATTTGAACTCGTGGGCTTTATCGGTTAAGGCGATGGCATGATCGGCAAGGAGTTCCACTTGTGACGAAGTTTCTTGAACGACGGCGACTTGTCGATTGATAAAATCGCTGATGGTGTGTACCGTTTCAGAGCTCTCCACAGAGGACTTAGAAATCTCATCCATGGCTTTGGCCATATCTTCTGAGGTTGAAGATTGCTGTTCGATGGCGAGACTGATTTTATCAATCTGTTCGAAAATTTCAGAGACGGATTCGAGAATCTTTTTAAAGACGGCCTGTGTCAGTTCGATTTTGGAAACACCTGTCTGGATACTGGTTTGCTCAAGCTCTGCATTGGCAATCGCACGAGCTGAAGCCTGACCGATTTCGCTGACGTTATTTGAAATTTGTTCTGTTGATACTTTTGTTTCTTCCGCGAGCTTACGGATTTCCTCGGCGACGACGGCAAATCCTCTTCCGGCTTCACCGGCTCTGGCAGCTTCAATGGATGCGTTCAAGGCGAGGAGGTTGACACGGCTTGAGATCCCTAAAATGATTTCAACAATGTCCTCGATTTTTCGCGTTGTGGTGTCAAGCGCTGTAAGGGCAGATTTCAGTGCATCTGAATTGTCTGAGATAATGCCCATGGCGTTTACAGCTTCTTCGAGTGTCTTTTGACCGTCTTGTGAAGATTGATAATATTGGTGTGTAATCTCTTTTACGTTGCGCGCATTTTCGCTAATGATATGCGAGCCGCTGGCGATTTCTTCAATGGAAGCAGTTGCTTCTTCTGTGGAACTGGCATTGGCCTGGATCATATCGGAGAGCTGCATCACTTTTATGGAAATTTGTTCAAGTTCTTCTGAGGCTTGTTTCATGGCACTGTTAATGTCATTGGAACTGTTTTCAAATGATTTTGATTCACTCGCTACGTTGCCGACGAGTACCTGAATGCGCTCCATTGAGAGATTGTAATTATCGCAGAGTATTCGTAGTTCATCTTTTGTATTAACGCTGAGTCGCTTGGTGAGATCACCTTCGCCGGTTGCGATAGTGTTTTAGTCCACGTGATTTGACTTTGCCTTGCTCTTTGTCTTTGTCAATGCCACGATGAAATAGCTCCCTTGTTTTGCCGTAGTCATTTGTTACAATACATATAGCATATATGTATTGAGGTGATAGAAAAAGCATCACTAGACGACTGACCTTCCAGCAAGATTGTTCATCGTCATAGTGATGCTCCCAAAAACATGATTATTGTAGCACGTTATGACGTAAAACTCAACGAAAT
>NZ_JAHBCL010000059.1 GCF_018390735.1 Fusibacter paucivorans | reverse complement strand
GCACGATATTTATTGGATTTCATGAAGCATGTCTGAGATTCATCTGAACAATAAAGTTTAAGTTATCAAAGAACATTCGGGTGGGTTTCAAAACCCAAACCCTATATTTATCTTACAAGGAGGAGATAAATAATCGTATTTACGGGCTTTTTTTGTAATCGCAATGGCTACCTCCATATTTTTAATCAATCTAGTCTTATGCCTTCACTGTTAAATCAATTCATCTCACTTGAGTTGGATTCAGATATGATTTCACCAGAATCTTCATTAATGAATTTCACATTAATGTTATCGACTTCTTCACCATCAAAGATGCTGTATATGCCTCCCATGATATAAAAACTCATGGATGAAAATGATTCTGCTAAGCTTAGCGTTTCATTTTTTGTTACAACAACAAATTCAGTAAAATTATCATTTGCTTCAATTGATACAATACTCGGAAAATCTTCTGAGCCAACCATTTCATCTAATGCTGTTTCAAAGGATAACTTCGTTTCTGCTATAAATGCATCATACTTTTTCTTCGTCATGACATAGGTTGCACTGCCATCTTCGTTTAGCGTAATTGATTTAAAGCCATTTTCTTTTGCCGTTTCGTTTAATGTCTCTTGCGTCGCTTCACCAACAAATTGAGACGGAAAGGTTAATTCGACTTCAAACAAACCTTCTTCCGTTTTTATCTCACCGATTGCTTCCAGTGCTTCCAGTTCATTTTCTGATTCTAATTGCTCATCAGCACTTTCATGCTCGCTCTCACTTGATTCTACAGTTGCCTCCGTCTGATTATCGGGTTCTTCTTGGATGCCATCATTTGGTGCTGACGTGCTGCACCCAGCTAAAACCAATGTCAGGGTCATCATCATTGCTAATAATTTAATTTTCATTGTTATGCTCCTTATTAATCGTTTTTATTCCGGTGTGATACCTTCCAATAGATCGAGATTTAATATCGGTATGCGTTTAAATTTAAACCTTAAAAATGCTGATTTCGAATCAACTAGATTTCCATAGCTCTGCTCTGAATCTTCATATTTATAGATCGTAATGTCTACGACACTTTCCGTATTCGAATAGGATATAGAGGAGACCTTAGGTGTATCATACGTGTCGATGTCATAAAGATAGAAAATTTCAGCCACTTCTGAGCCATAAATCTTTTTTAATGCCTCAGACTCCATATCGAACATGTTTTTAAATACGCTATTAATCTGGTAATCTTTGTCATGTATACTAATCGTCACAATTATAGCAACAAGTAGTAATATCAATATGATTTTGCGTTTCATTTTCAGTACTCCTTAAAATTATCAAGACAAATTCAAAATTCAGTGCATGGCGAGAAGCTCCGTTTTGAACTAATACAATTTGCCTATTTTTGAAAAAGGATACAGTCTATAGGTTGATTTGCCAATAATTTTATCGATAGAGACCGTGCCGATGGTATTATCCCGACTGTCCGTGCTGTGACTTCTGTTGTCGCCCATTAAAAAATACTCACCTTCAGGGATTTCAATTATATCGACATAGCCGGTGGTTGGCGAACCAATATAGGATTCTTCAAGTTTCGTACCATTAATGTAGCCATTGGTATCGGCAATAAAAATAGCATCACCGGGTACACCGATGACTCTCTTAATTAATTTCTTACTCCCATGTGATTATCCCTTTCTAATCAGTATCATATACATAATCGGGCGCTTCATCCTATACTGCCTTAGCTCAATAGCTTCCTTCCAGTTTAACATGTTCCTGACGCTTTGCGATAGAACGATAGCTCAAAATCATCATCGTGAGTATTGCAATATCCGTTATAATCTTAATGACGCCATTTATCATTGATACACGAGCGATGAATGTCCCAATCGTTGTGTCGTGTAACGGAATAGCCATTTTGCCTGAAGCAATCAAATTGAAATATAGAGGTGTCCCGAAACTGATAAGCATTTGGAAAAGGGCAAGACATACATTGACAACAGCCATTATTTTTACCGATCGAGCGCCTGCACCACTAAGTTCAAGAATTGAAATAATAACTAAGGTCAATATCAATCCGATACTTATAAATAAGGATAGATAAGAGCTGATACGAACAATGTGTTGAATGGTTTCAGCATCCGTCACATTTGAATAATGCATAAAAAGCATGCGATTTGCGATTGTATAGATATACCGTATAATAAACAATAAAAAACCAATTCTATAGACATTTTTTTTCATTCGCTTACCTTCTTTCTAATTGTAAAGAAATTGAATCATTCCCTAATCAAATAATTTCATTTCAATATAACCCCTATTAGATTCTATGTTAACTACTAGATATTCCTCTATTCAATTCAAAACAAGACACATAACGTAATTTTTGGTACTAATTCAATGCATTGACTTCGAGGAGGCTGAGTGAATTTACGCTTTTTCGAATTTAAATAGCCTCCCAGAATGTCAATTGTTTTTCCAATTTCTACTCTATACATTCTAAACTTTATTGATTGATTAATCTATGGTTTTTACATAAAATAGCAATTCCTATGACATAAGTCGTGTCGGGAATCGCTATTTTTGTATGATAAAATTATATCCGTTTATTATTATGGCACTAGAAATTTTAGGAGTCTGAGAAGGACACGCTAATTGAACGGTTGGATTGATATTTACTTTCAAAAATGTTATCTTTTGGGTGCAAGTGTTACCAAAAAACATATAATGATGCGTTATTCATCAAGTAGGGAGATTTTTTATGAATGCTACAGCGACTTTGCCAGCTTCGACACCGTTACTCATAACCATTTTACCAACGCTTTTATTATTGGGAGTTCTCATTTTAATCGTATTGTTAATCTGGTATTTCATCAGTGTGAATAGAAAAATAGCATCAATAAATGATAATCTGAAAAGGATCCTTGATTTGCTTTCGAAGAAAACGAATCAATAATTTATTGCATTAATACAGCATGTGATCCATTTTATTTTAATCAGAATCGTTCATTGGACTCAGTTTGAGAACAATCGATGATTCTGTGTTTTTGGCAGCATCATAAACATCTGCATAGGGTGATGTCATGTCATTGAACTGATGGTATCCCCAGAGTGGCACTTTAATATCATCAGCAATGCTTCTTTCATCAACATAGCTGCTTTCAAATGTACCGTTTGCATTATTAGCATTCATATCCACGTCAAATCGTATTGCCGTTGCACCGCCATTCGAGTACATGCCAATAATAACGGCATATGCTAATGGATTGCTGTCATCAATCTCAATGGATAACCCTTGATAATCTGCTAATGCGATGTCCATCGCTTTACGGATGATATCAACCAATTTGCCTTTTTCCCATATTTCAATATCCAAATTATAATGTTTTTCACCATCATAATGAATGTCTAAGTATTCAGATGCAATTTGATTGATGTGGACTTTTGAAGCTGGGTTTTCCGCATCAAATATTTCATGACTATTGATAACAACATTATTTGTGCGATCGCTTTTCTCGCATGATGTAATCAGCAAGACCGGTATCATTATGATAATCAAGATGACTAGTTTCTTCAATATGCCGCCGCCTCTCAATGATTGATATTTTAACGTTTTCAATTTGTTTCTTTTGTGAATAATTGTATTTGCAAAGGATTGCCATACATATACCGAATGCCGTCTTCATCCCAGCCGCCATATGGCATACTGTCAAATGAAACGATTGCCCACGGCCGAATAAACAAAGCCATTATCAATGTTCTCTTTTTCATTTCTGCTACCTCAAAAGATGTGTTGGATTAAAAAGATGGAGGGCTGTTAAAATTCATCTAATCCTATCATTTGCCATTGTGTCCTCAGAATGCTGCTTTTTCCCAAATAGTATATAAACGAAGGGCAAACACAGTCCTAAGGCAACGCCAATCCATACATTGCCAAAATATCTTAAAGTGATTTGTGTCATTGTAGAATAGATATTGATTGGCATAATGAGAAGCGTATAGATTGAGAATAATCCATTGAGCCCTACTTCGAAAGTGATTTTTTCAAAAATTAAAACGATGACATAGTAAAGTACCATCACAGCTGATGATTTCGCAATCTCAGACTTTGACATATCTTTAAAGCATAATAGCCCTGATCCTAAAATAGCACAGATACTATAAACCAGCATGATGTAAAAGACGGTATCTCCCATCTCCAGTGTCCACTCATTTGTCCCTCTGATCAAAAATCTAACAAGAAAGTGGGTTACAACATTGTATAATATGCCTGTGATGATTGATACGATCAATACCCTCAAATTTTTATGCTTCACTTTTTACACCTCATTTCCATACAATCCACTAATGATGTCATTTTACAGATCATTGTACTTTTCTATTGTATCATTAGTATGAACCAATATATTAATTGTTAATAAACTGTTATGAGAATATAATATGGCATTATCTGTTTGTTGAACGAATACAATGAGATTCTCATATTAGACTAAATCAGAAATATAAACAGTGCTGCAATATACGTCAATACCGTATTCTTATCTGTATGCAAATAGCCTAGTCCAATGAGCAGTGCGATAAAAACACCGTATAGACCAACGGATATGCCTTGAGTTAAGAAATGAACTGCGCCCCAAGTTAAGGCCAATATTAAGCCGCCATACGGCATAATATGATTATACCGTTTGTTTAATCCCCATTTACTTCCCGTTATGATAATCAATGTTATCAGTGAAGCTTCTAAGAAATAATAGATAATCTGCAGCATAAATGTTACGAAGCCTAGCTGATTGTAATGAGCCATACTGTATTGATACTCATGAATGATCTGGATTACGCCCAGTGATTTCACATTGTAATTAACAACCGCTATCAATATTATTGTGACGAGAAACTTAATCGAAATTTTCAGAATGCCTTCATGATTAACGGTTATGCTGGGCTTCTTTATTTTCAGATATTTTATCACAATAGCTACTGAAATTGACCATAGTATAATGGTCACGGTTTTGCTCACAGCAGCCCGATAGATTACATCATCTCCAATGAGCATTGTTGTGGCTATATGCACGATAATATCTAAGTTCAAAGCAAGAAATATCCATAATGATGCGGACAGATAATTTTTCTTAGGATTAACACATTCCATAAATTCTCCTCGGTAAGACTTCAATATTTTTTTAGGAAATTCAATTATTGCCCTAATAAGTATTGGTGTTAATAGGGCCATGACTTACAATCGTTTTTCAATTTAATATAATTGCATAAAAATCGTGTACAAATTACTTTACAAGGCAGGCGTCATCAACTCGGATGATTTCTGCTTTTTAACGGTTAACCAAATGCCGTCATCCAAAATGAGATTGCAGCAATTATTGAAAGCGGCGTCATTGTGTACTTTTCCTTTTTGCTTTTTGAAAGTAAATTCATAATGACATTTAATGATAGGTACACGGCAAAGAAAATGCAAATTCCCTTTGTAACGCCGACTGAAAAGAATAGCGGTACAAGGCCGGCGGTTTGTAAGATGATGATAGCCGCAAACCATTGAATAATGACAGAAAAGCCAATCATATACCTGATCTTATTGGGGACAATTTGATATTTGCCGCCCATAACAAATGCTCCCAATGGAAAGCCTAATGCCACTAAAATATAGAGGATCGAGATTAAACATAAAACGGTACTGCCGATTATAGCGATTGTCATCTTGTTTGCCTCCTTTTACATTAAACGTTAAATAATGTTCCCATGACTCACGACCGTTCTGCTCATTAAAACACAAAATCTAATTTGGCGTATAAATGCTGCTATTTGGCTTGGATCAATCACGCCCAATCAGTCAATATTATGTGCAAAGCAGACTGGTAATCGTGCACTGTTAACCGATGGTTTTTAGGAATGCTAAGGTATCGGTTAAATCTCTAATTATAAGGATCGTTAGTGATAAGAATACATCTAATCCCAAGGTGGGTATCAATTTTCTTTCGATGCGAAATTGCTTTAGAATATCTTTTCTTGTGAGAAATAAAACCAATAGCGCCCCAATCAAAATCATTATCATTATTTCAAATAAATGATTTGGATAAAAGTGAATATCAGCAACACCGGAAATTTTTTGATATAACAGTGAAAGTGATAACGTTTCTAAACTCCGAATCGCTAAGAATATGAAGTTGAAGACTGCTAGATGCCATCCCCACTTTTTGCCCAACACTAATCCAATGCCAGAGACAACATACAGCAAAAAGTACAATGCTGTTAGTATTGCGATCTTAGTATCGAATGGGTTATTTATCTGAAAAACATTCACAATGTTATTGATAAAACCGTGTCCATACTTCAAGATACCATAAATGATGCTAATGAATCCTATTACTTTAACGATGTTTAATTTCATTGTTTTTTCCTCTCGTAAAAGCTGTTGTAAGTAACGGTGTTAAAATACCAATAAATAACGGTTGAAAAATCCCTGAAAAAAGCGGTATGCTCAAATAAAAACAGGAGCATATCAAGTGACGACACAGGGAGAATTTTACATGATCAAAGAAATGCGAAACAAAGGTATGTACATCTCAGATATCTCAAAGTCAATCTGTAAATCTGAAAAAACAGTGCGAAAAGTTTTGAAATCAGATGAACACGAACCCTATTCAAGAACGCCAAAGCCTTCTAAACTTGATCCATACAAGCCATATATCTTAAAACGTATGGATGAGGGCTGCCTAAACAGTAGCATCATTTACGATGAGATTAGCGTTCAGGGCTATGCAGGGAAACGAACGATTTTACGCGATTTTATGAGACCGCATCGTAAACGCTGTAAACAAAAGGCGTACAAACGTTTTGAAACAAAACCAGGCGAACAAGCACAGGTTGATTGGGGAGAATTCACTCTTGATTATGGTGGTACAACAAAACGCATTCATGCATTTGTCATGCTTATGGGCTACTCAAGAGCACTTTATGTTGAATTCGTTGAAAATGAGAAGCTTCAAACACTTATTGAATGTCACGAGCGTGCATTCAAATATTTTGGTGGTGTCCCCCAAACCATTGTCTATGATAACATGCGAACGGTTGTTAGGGACATCAAAGCGCAAGGTCTTGATCGTTTCAATAAAGCTTTTTTAGATTTTGCTAAACATCATGAATTCAAACCAATCCCTACAAGGCCCTATCATCCGGAAAGCAAGGGAAAAGTTGAAAGCGGCGTCAAGTATGTAAGGCGAAACTTTTGGCCTAGAGTAGCAGAAATTACCGGCATTGATGATCTGAATAATGAAGTGAGACACTGGACACATTACATTGCAAATGTTCGAGTACATGGGACAACTAAACGAATACCAGCCCAAAGTCTAGCTGAAGAACCCCTTCATCCACCAAACCCAAAGGACTTTAGGCTAACTGAAGATACCAAACGCAAAGTCAGTTCAGATTGTTTCATTTCATATCAGTCGAATCGCTACAGCGTACCACATGAATATGCTGGACGTGTTGTGTGTATCAGAGACCGACTGAATGGTTCACTTGATATTTATACGTTAGAGAACACAATGATTTGCTCACATGTAAAGCTTCATGGCAAATACAATCTTTCAAAAAATAGAGAACACTTTGAAGGCCTTTTAACAAGAGAGCGAACGGTTGCAGCCAAAGCTCCTAAACTTGTCCCTACAAAAGACTCCAAAGTGCACATCAGACCGTTAGCGGTCTATGATGACATCGTTGACGCGGAGGTGAAATCCTCATGACCGAAAGGCTTATGAAAGCTTTTGATACACTGGGATTTATTCATATCCCTGAGGTTTATGATCACCACTGCGAAAGTGCTTCTGAGAACAGTATATCGTATCTTGAGTTTCTTCTCAAGCTACTTGAAGCTGAAATTAGCGCCAAAAATGAACGCGCCATTAAAACAAATATGAAGTTGTCGAAGCTACCTTATCATAAAACAATTGATACTTATGATTTTGAATTCCAACCAAGTGTCGACCCGAGAAGGATTAACGAACTCTTGACACTACATTTTGTTGAAAAGCATGAAAATGTCATCTTACTCGGTCCACCTGGCGTCGGTAAAACGCACCTTGCTGTAGCGCTTGCAATCAACGCAATACAGCATCGGTATACAGCTTATTTTATAACTTCACATGAGCTCATTGCAACGATTAAAGAAAATATTACTTCCGGAAAAATTCACAGAAAGATTAAAACATTCAACAAGCCGGATGTTCTAATCATTGATGAAATCGGATACACACAAATGGATGATGATGTGGCGCATTACTTTTTTCAAATCATTTCTAACCGATATGAAAAGGGATCGCTCATTCTTACTTCAAACAAGACTTATGGTCTATGGGGTGAAGTATTTGGAGATACGATTATTGCAACGGCAATCCTTGATCGACTTTTACATCATTCTACAACCATTAACATCAAAGGGAATAGCTATAGAATCAAAGAGAAGAAAAAAGCTGGGTTTTATGCATCACCTTCTGATTGATGACGTTAAAAAAGGGACTTTTCAACCGTTGTTTTATGGAAATTTTCAATCGGTATTGACACTGTCAGAATCGGGAAATGCTCAATCTTTCATTACAGAATTTTTCTAATATCGGTTTTATAGGCGGACTTAGTTCCTTTGGAATTTCGTCAAATTTAAACCATTTTAAATCACTCACCTCAGATACTTGTTTAGTTAATTCACCTGAAAAATCGTTACACAAATAAACAATGTCAATAATATGAACCTCATTGCCATCCGGATAGACGTGATTGTTTATGGTAATCTAAAAATACAATGAATGGCAGACAAAAATACAAAAAAATAATTGCCAGTACAATCTCAATCTTATACCCTTGAAGTGACCAAACTTTAAGGAGGAAAGGACGTGCTA
>NZ_JAHBCL010000058.1 GCF_018390735.1 Fusibacter paucivorans | reverse complement strand
CATGATTATTGGGCTGCAGTAACACTGCAGCCACTACACGCATTTTTTGAGGCAAGATAAGCGAGCTAGCTACGGCAAGAGTTATGAGCTAGGCAATGACAGAACTAGAAATCAGAAACAATTTGCCGTAATTTGCTTTCCTGCTGCTTAAGTATCCAAAATTGTTGCAGGACGTAGTTCTGTTTTAAAGAGAATGAAATGGACGTCGCTAGTTTATTCGAAGTCTTTTATGAGTCTTTAAGAGATGGATAAACCATCCATTTAAATGACAAAAATTGGAATGCGGATTGACGATTTACATATATCGCCATATAATTAACATTATTTGCCATAATTTGTTATTGAGTAATGTTTAGTAATGCTTAGGCTAATACTTATTGATTTGTAATCTTCATTAATCAATTGGCAATAGTAAGTGAGCGTTAATGTGGAACTCGTTGTTCAAAAGAATTGAAAACTAAAAAGGAGGCGAAAATGTCACTCAGAGAAATAAAAAAAAGGAATCGGAAGCATAGTAAAAAATTGGATGCTTACTTTAGAGAAGAGTTTTATTTTTTAAGTGAACGCAAATTGGAACTCGTTGGGTTGAGAAGGTTAGTGTGTACTGAAGTTAGTCTATATTCATATGGCAATGGTATTTGCTATGAATATGTTAATGTCACTGCTGAAGAAGATAGTATAAGCGGCGAAATGTTATATCGAATATATGATGATAGTAAGATTAAGACAGGTAATTTATTAGGGAATTATTGTGTCATTAGAGATAAAAAGCATCATTACAGATTCATCAAAAACAGTATTAACGATGATCCGATTAGAATAGTTTTAAAGCAAGCAAGGAGAAACTTTATTGTTTTAGTATTAATGCCATACTTGTATTTAATTGCCTTCTTATCGTGTTTTGCTTATGTAGTCCATAATTCTTAAAGTTTGCTAATATTAAAAATACTAATGATATTTTGGAATAAATAATATTTAAACTCTATTTTAGAATAAAAATGGAATAATAGTCGAATTAAAACTCGTTTTATGATATTATATTAATAAGGAGTGATATAATATGATAGTGAATTTTAGAGTTAAAAATTTTAAATCAATAAAAGAAAGAATTGAATTATCATTTGAAGCGGCAGCATTAAATAATTTAAGAGAAAATGTTATTGATATAAATACAGTGAATGAAAAAGAATATAATTTACTTAAGACTATAAGTATATATGGTCCAAATGCTTCTGGTAAATCTAATCTTATTAAAGCCATAGATTTCATGAAAAATTTTGTTATAACGTCTAATAGTTTGAATAAAGGAGAAAAACTTAATTACAAACCTTTTCGTCTTGATGAAGTTTATACAAATCTAGCAAGTGAGTTTGAAGTAGATTTAATTTTAGATGGAATTTTATATAATTATGGATTTTCATCAAATGAGAAAATAATCGAAAAGGAATACCTTTATTATTATCCTAAAGGAAGAAAAGCTACTGTATTTGAAAGAGAGAACAGAAGGAATTCGATTGAGAATAACATAGAGGATTTTAAATTTACAATAGATAAAACACGTCAAGATTTTTTTGCGTCTATGACCTCTACTAATAAATTATATTTATCTGTGTCCACAAATTTAGAAAATCAACTTACGGAGAAAGTTTTTAATTGGTTTAAAGATAAATTAGTAATTCATACAACAGATATTTCGAATGAATGGAATGGATATACTACGTATTTAATTAATGAAAATAAAGAGAAAAAGAAAATTTTAAGCTTTTTAAAAGGAGCAGATTTTAATATTAGTGATATAAGTACAATGGAAGCATCACTTGATGATGAAGATGATTTTATTAAGAAAGTTTCAAATATTATGAAAGAAGATGCATTTAAAAAATTAATATCAAGTCGTGATTATATTGAAGTAAAAACAACAAAAGCTGGTAAGGATTCTAATGGAAACAATATAGAAGTAAAATTCGATATGGCTGAAGAATCAGATGGTACAAATAAATTTTATGAATTGGCCGGGCCTTTTATTGATATGCTATCAAAAGGGAATTGTTTAGTTTTTGATGAATTAGATACTAAATTGCATTCAAACCTTCTGATTTTTTTAGTGATGCTATTTAATAAGAATAAGACTCATGCTCAATTACTATTTAGTGCCCATAACACTTCCGTTTTAGATCAAAAGTATCTGCGAAGAGATCAAATGTATTTTACCAACAGAAATAGTGATAATTCAACAGAGTTATATTCAGTTTATGATTTTCCAACAGAGAAGAGTTCTAGTAACATAATGAAGAGATATTTATCTGGGAGATATAGAGCCATTCCATTTATTGATGAAGAATTAGTTTTAGATTCAATTTTGGAGGCAATCAATGCCTAGAAGAAGACAGCAAAGACATATTGCACCAAGAACTGTAATTGTGTGTGGCACTGAAAAAACTGAACCTTTATATTTTAATGATTATAAAAGACATTTAAAGAAATGTGGTATACACATTGAAGGTGTAAGTGTTTTAAACACAAAAACTAAATATCAATCACCAGATAAATTGCTTGAATACGCATTAGAAAAGTCTCATGATTATGACCTTGATTTTGAATCAGGTGATAGCATTTGGTGTGTATTTGATTATGATGATTTTGGAAGCATAATTGAGCAATCAGTTAATAGAAAAAAGTATAATAATATTAAAAAAATTATTTCTTCAAGATGTTTTGAACTTTGGTATTTATTGCATTATAAATATACTACTAAGTTTATATCAAATACAGAGGAACTCGAAGAGGAATTATCAAAGTTACTTGGAGAAAAGTATAAAAAGAATATTAGCTATTTTAACCGATTGATAAGCAATCAAGATGATGCAATCCAAAATGCAAAAAAACTTGAATCCTATCATGAAGAAACTGGTAATAGGAGATATAGTAATCATCATAATCCCTTTACAGATGTATACAAGTTGGTTGAGTATTTGAATAACGTGAGTTCTTGCTAATACGTATTTTTAACGTCAGCTAACACAACGATTCCCACGCCATGATTCGTTCTTTTGAACGAACCACAGCTCACGTCGTGAATCGTGGGAACGATAGAAGAGATGCAATGAAAAATAAACTTTTTTTAATGATGTTAGTCGACATTGCTAATAAGCTTATATCTTTTCCTACACTTAAATTTACTTATACATAGTTTCTGCCGTTCTCACAAATTTATCACATATTCAGTTTATAGTAGTGGTACAAACGAATTAAATAAATTTGGATAAATGAAAGGAGAACGATAATGAAACGCATTAAGCAATTATGCATGATCGGAATCGTCGGCATGTTGATCGCATCCGGTTTTACGAACAGTAGCGCAGAGTCCAAGAGAGGACTACTATACATTTGACCTCAGTGAGAATATGGCACGAAAACGTATTGGCATTTGCGGCAGCGGTGGTTTTGCCCTGACAGCGGCGCAAGTTGATACGCGCATCAAGGCGGTTGCAACAGCGAGCATGTACGACATCATCCGAATTCCATTAACGTCTTTACGAACACCAGCCAAATGGCATTTATGAATCTTTCCTATGTTGACGATATTTCGCCAAGGCCTATACTCATGGTAATCGGTGAAAATGCACATTCAAATTATTTCAGTGAAAGTGTGTATGAAAAAGCGGCAGAGCCAAAAGAACTGTATGTTGTACCGAGTGCTAACCACGTCGATTTATATGACAAAGTGGATGTCATTCCGTTTGATAAACTCGAATCGTTCTTTAAAGACAATTTGTAAATGTTTAAATAAGGAAAAACGCCTTACGTGGTAAATGGCTGCACATAACTGTATGGTTAAGCGATCTGACTTTTACAGTTAATGTGCAGGCCAAATGCCGGAGGCGTTTTTTGTTGTTTGACGAAGTGAAGAAAATTTAACGCTTTAGCCTCTTGTAGCAGCTTAAGAATCATTATATAGTTGAAGCATGGTTGTTTACATTTACTTTGGCAAAATATTTTGAATTAAGGCATTATAGGTGATCTATGAAAAAAAGCAATAAGATGGCGAACAAGAAAAGTCTTAACCAGTTAAACCGACTTGTCGTCCTAATTATCCCCCTAGTCGTCGGCATTGGACTGATGCTGGCCGAAACATTTTACGAGGTCTCTGCGGGGCAAAAGAGAGAAGCATTAGGTATTGCACAGTATGAGCTTCAAATTAAGAATCGTATGAAAGAAGAAGTGACAAAAGCCGTTCAGATCGCAGATTTTTACTACATACATAACAGCAGAGCGCTCTCAAGAGAAGCGCTTCAACTGGAAATCGTTGCAATATTGGAGCAGCTGCAATCAGAAGATGTCGGTTATTTTTTTATCGCAGACTATCAGGGCAATAACATGCTTGGCCCGAGTAAAGGCAATAACTTTTATGATATTGAAGATAAGAACGGTTTAAAGGTTGTTCAGGAGCTTATCAAAAAAGCCAAGGAAGGCGGCGGGTATGTTACTTATATCATGCCGCCGATAGACAGTGTGGAACAGGTGCCGAAGATAAGCTATGTCATGCCGTTTGAACCTTTTGACTGGTATATTGGTGCAGGTGTCAATCTGTCTGAAATTGATACCATTAAGGCACAGATCAGCCGTGAAATACATCGGAAAAATTTAAAGACAATTGCGATTACCTGTGCCATGATCGTTTCGCTAATGGTGCTGTTTTGGCTGATTAATAATCGCTTTTATAAAGGTATTAAACGTGAGATTCACATGATTAACGATTATTTGGATAAATCAACCGTTGAACAGGCAACGCTTGATATCGATTTACTTCATTATGAAGAAATGTCGCAAATAGGGCAGTACACGGTTAGTTTGATCACAAAGCGAAACGAAGATCAGGCAGACTTAGAAACGTTTAACACTTCACTTGAAGAAGAAATCTCTGAACATGCAGCGACAATTGAAATGCTCAACAACAGCCGAAGGCGTATTGAATCCATTGTAAGCGCACTCCCGGATATAATCTTTATCATGGATTCAAATGGAACCATTGTCGACAGCGAAGCCGGAGGCAAACAATGGATGGGAAAAGCGGGCGAGGACTATGCGAACAGCAGTGTTTATGAAGCGCTCCCCAGCTCTGTTGCCAAATCATGTGTCGCGGCTATTCAGGAAACACTGAAGTCAAAAGGGATGTTTACGTATGAATTCAGTATGGAAGAAGGCGAAGGGAGAACCTATTATGAAGTGCGGATAACCCCCTATCAAAAGGATCAGGTTGTTGCAATTATTAGAAATGTGACAGATGCAAAGCAGTTCCAATTGACCAATGAATACCTCAGTTATCACGATCAACTTACGGGATTGTATAATAGAAGGTATTTCGAAGAAGCACTTATAAGACTCGACAATGCACTGTATATGCCAATTGCGCTGGCGATGGTAGATGTCAATGGTCTTAAAATGGTCAATGATGCTTTTGGTCACCAAACGGGAGACCAAGTATTGCGCCTGATTTCAAAGGCGATCCTTGCGCAGTGTACAATGCCGGATGGTTTTGTTGCTCGAATTGGCGGCGATGAATTCGTCATCGTCTGCCCGAACACGAACGAGCAGGAAATGGAAAAACTCACAAATGACATTTACGATGCGGTCAGCCAAATCAGAGAAGAGCTTTCGGTGGTTTCGGTGTCTGTTGGCTGGGATATAAAGAAACAGCTTGAACAAAGTATCACGGATATCTTTAATAAGGCAGAAGTGATCATGTACAGAAAAAAACTGACGGAGAGTCAGAGTATCCGGCATCAGGCCGTTCAGGCGATACTCAAAACGCTGAATGAAAAAAATGAGCGTGAGAAAATTCATTCCGAACGCGTGAGCATTATCAGCAGAATGATTGGCGAAGCAATGAATATGAATTACAGTGTGATTAAAGAAATTGAAACAGCCGGTTTGCTGCATGATATCGGTAAAATCGTGATCGATCAGGATATTCTCAATAAGACGGGCAAGCTGAACGAAGAAGAGTATGAGAAAATTAAAAAGCATCCGGAGAGCAGTTATCAAATTCTAAAATCGATTGATTCCTATGCCAGTTTGGCAGACGATGTATTGTCACATCACGAACGGTGGGATGGATGCGGCTATCCAAGAAGACTTAAGGGAGAGGAAATCCCATTCATTGCAAGGATAATTACCGTTGCCGATGCTTATGAAGCCATGACAGCGGATCGATCTTATCGACGTTCGATGACGAAAGAAGCTGCGCTTGCGGAATTAAAAGCGCATGCGGGAAAACAATTTGATCCAACTGTTGTCAACGCCTTTGAACGCGACGTATTCGACAAACTATAGCAGTCTATATTCAGCATGATGGACATTTTAGTGGCATAAGACGAGGTGAATGATGACAGGTGTACACTATATTGGCGTAATCGCCGTTTTGGCACTTATAGCATTTGTTGGGACCTTCTCGGGGAAAAAAGTAAGCAATGCATCGGATTTTTCAACAGGCGGCGGCAAAGCGGGCACATGGATTGTTGCGGGAACGATTATGGGGACACTGATGAGCGGACAGGCGACGATCGGAACGGCTCAGCTGGCATTCAATTTTGGCTTGTCAGCATGGTGGTTTACGCTGGGATCTGGGATTGGCTGCTTGTTATTGGGGGCAGTATATGCAGCGCCGCTTCGCAATAGCGGCAGCACGACTTTGCTGGGCGTTATTTCGACAGAGTATGGGCACATGGCCGGTTATATAGGTTCGATATTGTCGTCATTAGGCATTTTTATCAGTGTACTTGCCCAGGTGGTTTCGGCGACAGCAATGATTTCGGTCATTTTCCCTGTGAGCATCCCCGTTGCCGGGCTGATTTCAATCGTCATTATGGCATTCTACGTGATCTTTGGCGGTGTGTGGGGTGCAGGCATGGGCGGCGTCGTCAAACTGATACTGCTCTATATGGTTTCAATTATAGGGTGGATCATCGTTTGGCGTATTGCTGGGCCAAGCGAAATGATAAGCAATCTAAAAACGTTGCTCTCAGGTACACCGCTCGGCAGTGTGAATGGACTGGAAACATCGACAGAAGTGGTACATCAGTACATGAATTTAACAGCGCGAGGCGCAATGAAAGATATCGGGTCAGGCCTATCATTAATCCTAGGGGTTTTGTCAACGCAGACATACTCGCAGGCAATATGGGCAGGGAGCAGCAATCAAGTTGCTCGAAAGGGTGCACTTTTAAGTGCATTGATGATTCCACCGGTTGGTATAGCGGGTATTTTTATCGGAATCTTTATGAGAACGCACTGCATCACGACGGCTGAAATACAGGCAATTCTTGCAGCTGGACAAGCGGTTCCGGCTGGTCTTTTTGAGCTCACTAATACGGCGCAGGTCTTTCCCGCATTTGTCATTCATTATATGCCGAGATTATTGGGCGGCATAACACTTGGGACGCTTCTGATAACGGTTGTCGGTGGCGGATCAGGTCTTTCCCTTGGCGTAGCGACTATTATTGTACAGGATTTGATTGAAAAACGTTTTCAAGTATTAAAAGGCACAAAGATGGAACTCACTCTAATTCGGGGAACAATTGCAATGGTGCTGCTGCTCAGTGTTGTCGTGATGTTGTCAACGCAGAGCACCTTTATCAATGACCTCGGCTTTTTATCCATGGGCCTAAGGGCATCGGTGATCTTTATTCCAACGGGCTGCGCACTTTGGCTTAAAGGGAAAATAGGCAGTGTGTGGGCGAGAACAGCCATTATTGCGGGACCATTAACGGTGATTGTGGGCAATCTGCTAAAATGGTCTTTTAATCCGCTGTTTATCAGTATTGGCGTCTGTTTAATTGTGATGATGATGGGACTTGTGGCGAATAGACGCAGAACAAGTGTTTAAGGATATGGATTTGAAGGTGACAGCATCTACGTGGTGATTTTAGAATGGCATCGAATAGGTGCATCTAGCAGGGAGCTAGCAAGAATATAGCAGGGAACTAGCAAGAATATAGCAGGGAACATAAGTGAAAAAGCACACAGTCAGAACTTACCATAAGCGACTGTGTGCTTTTTAAGTTTGTACTTGCATCATGGGAGCAGTGTGTCAGTCCACTCGTTTTCTTTAAACCCGACGAGTACGGTGCTGCCGTCGTCAGTGACGAGAATAGGGCGTTTGACGAGCATACCGTCTGTAGCAAGAAGTGCTATTTGTGCCTCCGTGGTCATTTCACCCAGCTTATCTTTTAGATTGAGAGCGCGATAGGACTGACCACTTGTATTAAAGAATTTTTTGATGGGAAGCCCACTGCGTTCAAGCCAAGTATTCAATTCGTTTTGCGTAGGATTTTCAACGCTAATATCTCTAAAGGTATAGTCAAGACCATTTGCTTTCAAGAATTTTTCTGCTTTTTTGCAGGTGCTGCATTTTGGGTAACAAATAAATAACATGATTGACCTCCGGTGAATTAAGGATTTCGAGATTATTCCAAGATTATTCCAAGGTTATTCCATGATTGTTACAAGATTGTTCCAACTATATTGAAAGTGTCTCTTGTTCTTTTGTGAATAAAAAACTGAATGTAATTTCATTATATTTTAATGGTCAGAATTATCAAGTGAATCTTAAAGCAATTTTACCATGTCATTGCCCTATTTGGTTAAATGCTGATCAAGGCGCTTTTTTTGCCGCTAGGGCGTATAAGCATTGAGCATTAAAATTTAGATGATGCAATTTCTGCATATAAGTGTATGAAGGTAGAAATATTGTCTTTTTTGCTATTGGGGCTTGACATAGAGTCCACTTTATCAAGTACAATAGAAACAGCATTATAAGTCGGATAAGCAGCTTGGCGCGGTGATAAAGAAATGTCGACATGAAGTCGATAAGTGCGCTGCCATGTGTCGGCATGGGTACATACGGTTGCTTATGAATGCTTTAAAAAGATGTCATGAAGGCGTCTGTTTTCTAATGGAAACAGGCGCTATTTTTGTAAGGAAAACCATTGAAGATTTTAAAAACATCGAGGGCAATGACAGCATTGTCTCACCTCATACGGTAAGATTATTTTTAAAAATCTCAATGATATGGGGCTATTTTTAATATGGATTTTAACGAGTAAGCACTTTGGGGTTACTTAAAACAAAGTAGGCAGATTAGAAGTGCAGGTCGGGCTGAAAGATCGACGCAAACCCTTAAAGTTTCCAATAGTTGTATGTCATGTGAAAGGAGACCAGCTATGAAAAGTCAAGACTAAAATAACCGGAAATTCACTTTAATCAGTAGGTCTAAAAAAGGGCAACTTTAATAAGACTCCCTAAAAGGCAGTTTTCAAAATCTATCGATAT
>NZ_JAHBCL010000057.1 GCF_018390735.1 Fusibacter paucivorans | reverse complement strand
GCCGGCTTTCTTCAGATTCCTCGTCGCCAAGGACACCCTTGCCTTAAGCTATACACTTCCCACTACCAGGGTGTGTTAGGGACTCTCACCCGTTAGATTACGCCCATACCGGGCACACCAAGAAAAACGAAAGGGCAGGTAACTGCCCTTTCGTTTTATTTTATCCATGTATGCTAAAACATATCATGTTAAAAAGGAGGTGTGTGAAATGGGAGAATTAGCGAATTTATTCAATATTGGAAAAGAAGTGGAACGCCAATTAAATGAGGTAGGAATTACAACGAAAGATCAGTTAATGCAGATTGGAAGCAAAGAAGCTTGGTTAAGAATCAAGAAAATAGATGATTCAGCTTGTATACATCGCCTTTACGCGTTAGAGGGAGCGATTGAGGGAATAAAGAAATCTCAGTTAAGCCCTGAGAAAAAAGAAGAACTGAAAGAATTTTATCGGGTACAGACTGCAATATAGTTTACTATAGATTGGAGGCAGCAGATGAGAAAACCAAAAGAACTTAAAGTAGGAGACAAGGTAGCTATTGTATGTCTATCAAGTGGTATGCTTGGAGAAGATTTTGCGAAGCATAATTTAATTTTAGGACAAAAGAGGCTACAGGAATTTGGATTAGTACCAGTTTTTATGCCAAATTCATTAAAGGGTATTACATATTTAAATGAACATCCAGAAGCGAGGGCGCAGGACTTAAAGGAAGCTTTCACGGATCCGCAAATCAAAGGAATTATCTGTGCGATTGGCGGAGATGATACCTATCGACTGTTACCATATTTACTTGAAGATAAGGAATTTATCGATAGCGTAAGGAATACTCCAAAGTTATTTACGGGCTTTTCCGATACAACAATCAATCACCTAATGTTTTATAAGCTTGGAATGACAAGCTTTTATGGACCAACCTTTATCTGTGATTTAGCAGAATTAGATCATGATATGCTTCCATACACAAAGGAAGTTTTTTTTGCAATACTTTCAGAAAAAAGAGAAAACTTCAATATTATCTAGTCCTTACTGGTATGAAGAACGAACCGATTTTTCAGAGAATGCAATTGGTACGAGCCGCGTGCTGCATGAAGAAGTAAGAGGCTTTGACGTAATTCAGGGTCAAGGGGTTGTAAGAGGAAAATTGTTAGGAGGGTGTCTGGAAAGTCTATATGATATTTTGAGTAATACCAGATATGATGTCTGGATTGTCAATGTCATGTAATAACATATTTGTAACACAAAGGATATGTGGCAACGCTTTCTTCTCTACACCATAGATAGAGTTATTATAGATTTCTCTATTTTCAAGAGAATTCCCCACCTGCTTTTCAAAAGCATTTAATGCAGATACAAGAAATCCACCAGTACCGCAAGCAAAGTCTGCTACTTTTTCACCTAGTTTTGGTTTGATTACTTCTACCATAAAATCCGTAACTGCTCTTGGTGTATAGAATTCTCCTGCATTTCCTGCACTCTGCAAATCTTTTAAAAAGGATTCATAGATTGTTCCAAATGCATGTCTTTCTTCGTATTCTGTAAAATCTATTTCGTCAATGATATTTACGACCTGACGCAGTAATACCCCATCTTTCATATAGTTATTTGCATCTTCAAAAGCATATTTTACAATAACCTGATTCATAGGAGTTACATCATCAATCTCTAGATTCTTAAGAGTTGGAAATAAGGTGTTGTTCACATAGTTAAGAATAGCATCTCCAGTCAGTGCTTCTCCATCTTTATTATCCACAGCCCAATTTCTCCATTTACATTCTTCTGGAATAATAGAGAAATATTCCTCATTTACCAGTTCCCATTCTTCCTCTTTTGCATCATATATTTTAAGGAAAAGAATCCATACAATCTGTTCAATCCTTTGTGCGTCACCATTTACACCTGCATCATTTCTCATTACATCCTGTATTCTTTTCACAAAATTAGTTATTGCCATTTACTTATCCTACTTTCTTAGCAAGCTAAGCTTGCTGATTTTTATGCTGTATAAATTTCGTCTTCTAATTCTTTTATTGCTTTTTGATAAGCTTCTTTTCCACCAAATTCTTTTACAATCTTCATTGGACTTCCATACTTAGCAAATTCCTGAAGCTGTAGCACTTTGGTTTCCTCAATTTCCTTAATTCCCTCATTGGCATACTTTTCAAGCAGGGTACTTAATACCTGCTGTGCTAACTCAGAGTATTTATACAAATAATGACGTTTTTCACATTATTTGCTCTTTCTATTTTCGTTAAAGGTGCTTTGTCATAGGCGAGATGACATATCAAATCAAAGTCATCCAGTTCAGCTTTACCCGTTTCTTCTCTTACTGCATCTAACAGCACACCTTCATCCTTTAATTCATCAATAATTGCCTGTTTCTTTTGAGCCTCTGTCCATCGTTTCAAGAAATCATCTAATCTTGCATACTGTTGCAAGATGTTCTTTTTTGTGTAATCAATTAGGCTTTCTGTTATCAACTTCCCATCTCTGTCTACATATTGAACTCGTTCAGATAATACTTTTACGCAAACATCCCCAACATAATATTTCTTAGGTCTATCATCATCGTCAAAACCACCATCGGTACCAGAACCACTTCCGCTTCCGCCTGAATTACTATCTGTACCTTCTGTATTATCTGGTTTTTCACCATCTTCATTCCCAGTTGGAATTTCTACATCACCTGGTACATCAATTACCACTTCTGGGTCTCCATCAAAAGCTGGATCTGCAAATAATCTGCTGGCATTTCTAAAATCCATAATTGTAAAATACGTTTTTCCATAGTCTTCAAGAAGTCTGGTTCCACGACCAATAATTTGCTTGAATTCCGTCATACTATTGATGTTATTATCCAGTACAATCAGTTTACACATTTTTGCATCAACACCTGTTGTCATGAGTTTACTTGTTACGGCAATGACTGGATATGTACTTTCTTCATCGATGAAATATTCTAGTTGGGATTTTCCTTCATCATTATCACCAGTTATACGCATGATATATTTATCATTCTGTGTATACAAATCCTTGTTCTCATTAATAAGTGCCTGACGCATACGTTCCGCATGCTCAATGTCTACGCAGAAAACAATAGTTTTACTAAAGCGATCTGTCTTCTTTAAAAATTCAGTAATCTTAGCAGCAATCACTTTCGTACGTTGTTCAATAACTAAGGTTCTGTCATAATCTTTGACATTATACTCTCTGTCTTCTATTTCATACCCGTTATCATCGACTTTTCCACCCTCAGGGCGATATCCCTCTAAGTCTTTATCAAGCCCTACACGAATCACTTTATAAGGGGCTAAAAATCCATCGTCAATTCCCTGCTTAAGTGAATACTCATAAATAGCTTCTCCAAAGTAAGTCTGGCTGGATGCCTCTTTTGTTTCAATTGGTGTGGCAGTACAGCCAACCTGTGTAGCCGAAGAAAAATAATCTAGAATCTTTCTCCATGCAGACTCTTCCTTAGCACTTCCACGATGGCATTCGTCAATAACAATTAAATCAAAGAAATTAGGTTGAAATTGAAGATATGTTTCTTCTCCATCATCTCCTGATAACTGCTGGTACAATGCCAGATATATTTCATAAGAGCTATCCAGTTTTTTATTTGCTACCTTTGTCATCTTTCCACCAAAAGGTTTAAAATCTCCTGATATGGTCTGATCTACCAACACATTTCGGTCTGCAAGGAATAGAATTTTCTTTTTAATACCTGCTTTCCATAATCGATAAATAATCTGAAATGCCATAAAAGTTTTTCCTGTTCCAGTAGCACAGACTAGAAGTGCTCTGTCTTTCCCACTTGCAACAGCATCCACTGTTCGATTAATTGCAATTCTCTGATAATATCTTGGCTTCTTATATCCTGGAACATAATAGTATGGCTCCAACAATACCTTTTCTTCACTTGAATCAACATTTTTGTCTTTGCAAAATCTTTGATATAGCTCTTCTGGTGAAGGGAAATCCTCTAAAGAAAGGTTTTTCACTTCTCCTGTAATCAAATTTTGCTCTACAAATCCATCTCCATTAGAAGCATAGACATAATAAATATCTAAAGCTTTTGCATATTCAATTGCTTGTTGTAATCCTGCTCCAACTGGATGATTATTGTCTTTCGCTTCAATAATTGCCAATGGAAAATTCGGCTTATAAAACAGAACATAATCAGCCCTTTTCTTCGAACCTCTAGCGGTAACATTTCCTCTTAAAATAATTCTACCCGCAGTAAATGCATATTCTAAACGAACTTGTTTCTTTATATCCCATCCAGCATCTGTAATTGCTGGCGTTATGTATCTTGCCTTTATATCTTCTTCCGATAAGTCTCTCTTCCCCATAAGCTTTTCCTTTCTGCTGATTATCTATGTTTTTCTAACTTTTTTATCTCATTTATTAAGATATATTTCGAACAATTTTACATTACTTATCAATTATACGGTTTTACCTGTCCCATTTTCAGGACTTATCTCAACAATATCATCAAATCCACATTTAAGTTCCAAACATATCCTTGCCAGAATATCCAAAGATACCTGCTCATTGTTTGACATTTTTGTAAAAGTACTTGGCGCAATTTGAGTTTTCTTCCTTAAATCCACCTTAGTCATGTCTCTTTCAAGTAGTAATCTCCACAGCGGTTTGTAACTGATTTTTATTTGTTTTTCTGACATTTATTTTCCTCCATGTTTTACAAAAAACATTAAAATCCACTAAATAATATTGTATCAAACTTGTTTCGCAATTACAAATGCAATTTTGATTTCTCGAAACTATATTCTTATAATTTTCCATAGTCCTATTTTATGAATCTGTGATAAACTGTATTTATACATCTGCTTACGGAAGAGTTAAAAACTCTGCCGGGTAAAGTCAAATTAGCTGCCATAAAAATTCTCACTACTTTATTAATTTGCATCAGCACTGTTTCATTCAGTGCGGAAAGAGAGTCTTATATGGTAAAAAATAATAATGTAACAACCCAAGCAACAGTTACTAAGATTAGCGCGGCGACTAATCTTACTTTCCCGTAAGTAGATGTGCTCTTTATCTTCTTTTATCCTGATTTCGATAATACCAGCTTGGTTCACTGTTTTTCTTAATCGCTTCTTCTAGCCTACAATACTCTTCTGTTTCATCTGAAATATACTGATAAGTAATTCCAATTGACTTAAGTTTTTCATGGAATTGTTTAATGGAAACAAGCATATCATTACTATCAATTCCAATCCATTCCGCCTTTTCTTTATCTGTCATAACTTCATAGATTTCTTTTGTAACAACTTGCTCCTGTTCTTCTGTTTCTTCGGCTTTCTCTACAATTTCAGAAGTAAAATCAACTTCTTTATTAGAATATTCACTAACTGGATCAGCTTCCTCGGTAACCGCTACTTTTGCACCAGAACCCGCTTTGAATGTCTGTTCCTTATTATCGGTAATAAGCTCATAACAATCATTTGAACTCCAATTTCCACAATCAGAGAAATCCTTACTTTCTGCAACATTGTCCTTACCATCCACCGTCTCATTAAGAACCTTCTTTTCCTCTTTCTTCAAATACCAAGGCTTTTTAGGCACTTTCACATCATACACATTTCCAATTTCAACACCCTCTGGAACAAAAAGATCAACATAAAGTATTTCTTTCAAACAACGATCTCCAATCTTGATTTCTTTCTTTAGTCTCTTCTTTTCCAGTTTAATGTCATCCAGTTTCTTCCGATATTCTGGTTCTGTAGAAATAATAGAATCCCAATCATGATTATTAGTTGACTTTCTCTTAATCTCCGCTCGCTCCAGATACAAGGATTTCTGTTTCTCTGTCAACCGTTCTAAATCATACTTAGCCAGTCCTATAATACCTGCTATGTCCGTAACACTCTTTACATCTTTTCTGCAAAGAAATAAGTACTCCTCCTGTAGCATATGCATCCGCTCCAAGTCTTCTTTGAAACAGGCTGATTTATACTGGAATCTGCATTTCTCCACCACACGCATGCGATAAATCTTTCCATAAAACTTCTGCTGATAAGAATTCTTTGGCTTTGGCAAATACCTAACATCAGGTGTTAATATCCTCGGTGACTCATATTGATATCTTCCTTTATCAAAAAACTCTTGCAGATTTTCCTTAGAAAACTCCTCACTAATAGTATCTAATCTCCGAAATCGTTTCATTTTATTTGCTTTAACAGCCAGATGAGCACCTTGTTTTAAGACGTATCCTAATTCCTCTAACAGATAAATAAAATGCGCATAATCATCTGCTACACCACGACAATATTTCACATCGGCTTCAATAAATCCACTCCAAGACTGTTCCTTTTCCCACTGTTTTCGATTCATATTCACTGGATCTTTGCTGTATTCTGCTGGCATTATTGAAAGACCGTATTTCTCACATAAACGATTTGTAATCGGCTGAATCTGATGTTTCCAGTCTCCCTTCTTATATTCGTATTTCTTACCTGTATTCATATTCACACTATTAAAAACTAAATGCCCATGACAATGCTCTTTATCCGCATGAACACTATACACCGCCTCATAATCCTCTCCCAAAAACTCCTGTGCAAATTCCCTCATGAGTTCTAATAACTGTTCAGGCGTACCTTCTCCTGGCGGGCAGGATATTACGAAATGATATCCTTGCCTTCCTCCCATCTTTCCATATAATTCTTTTGTTCCAACCATCTGTTCAAATGCAAACTTTGGAACACAATTCCACCCACCAACTAGAACACCGCTTTCTGTCTTGGATTCATTCATAATATAATCCAAAGCATGCTTCAGATGATTTGTGATTTTCCCCTTTTTTCCAGCTCCTATATTCATAATCTTGGTTATCGCCATAATTGAATCAACTCCTTTAACAAACCTAGAATCACACCTAATTGCATACACATCTGATCAATTCTGCTCTGTGGAATATATTTATTTTCATTTGCCCATTTGACTGCCTGATTTACATTCGTAGCAACTCCTGTTATCTGTCTGATAATGTTCTGTCGATCACGAATATAATCTGCGTCAACACCACCATGCATAATTAAGCGTCTGACATATTCACTTTCTGACATCCTTGCCGCTTTTGCCCCCTCTGCTAATTTCTGTAGTTCTGATTCCGATAATCGAATGGTTCTATTTTGTCTTGCCATACCTACTTTTCTTTTTCCCATAATCGTATTCTCCTTCTTGAAATAATTGTTTACGTGCTTTACATCCTGAACACTTTTCCAATGTAAGATAAGTGCTGAGATTATTTGCAAGATACGGGTTTCGCATTGCGAAATCCTATCGGGCGCTGACGCACCCTTATCTTGTTAGGGATTCCATCCCTAAGACCCTTGTATATTTACAGCCTTTGGTCTGTAAAAAAGGCGTAAAAAAAGACAGAACAGCATAAAATTTGCCTTCTGTCTCTTTTGCACCCAATATATTAAATATGGCTACAAATCCATATCCATTTGTAACCATATCATTTCTATTATCTTTCCTTAAAATATCTGCTACCAAAATGACCATCATGTGTAGCCGTTCTTCCATTTCTGGTAACACTCTTGTAATCAAACCTATTCCATCATTCCAAAATCAAGGAATTCGTTTTCCTCAATCTCATAATCTGATTCTTTACTCAAATCATCGGAATCACTTTTCACTACTACTTCCGATGTATTTATTGCACCAGTAGAAGTTGTTGTAGGAAATATTCCTGTAGAATTTACTCCCGCTAGCTGTCCCATTGTAACACCATTCTGAAAAGAAATCTGTTGCATACACATCACATAATTCCCGATCAGTGCTGGAAGATTACTAAGCACTTTCTCTTCCACTGACTTTACGATTCTGTCTGAAAAAGCCTCTTCTTTTTCTCTTGTCTCAAAGTAGGGATCTTGTTCCTGCCTTATGCATTTTTCATAATAATCCAGTATCGCAAGCACCACGAATTTGCTCTGGGACTTAAATTGTTTCTTATCAAGGGCATGTAAGATTTCCCATGCCCTTTTGTCTTCCTCTTCTTCCTCATAGAATCGGATATTCGTATTCCTAATCATTGAAAACTCCTTTCTCACAAGATTTTAACCGTATCAATTTATCAGAAATCTTTCTGATTAACGATTCTGGTTTTGTCTGCGAAGTCCCATATAACAGTAATACTCGTATCCTTTTGCCGTTGCACAGATATCTGTGATGAAGAAGGTCTTATCTGGATTATACTCTCCGACGGTTTCTACCAGCTTATGACCACCACCCATAATATGCAGATTCATGAGCTTATCGTTATATTCATAATCTTTCAGTTTCGCAAATATTTCAGCCACATACTCTGCTGCTGCATTTATGATCAAAGAATTATAAGGTTCATCTACTTTGGTTACTCCTGTTCTTAGAAAACGCTCAATCACATCATCCATAAGATTGGTGCCTGTTTCATCCAATACCTTGTTGCGAATTCGAATTGCACACTGATTAACTCCGAATTTCTCCGTCCATGATTTATTCTCCATTGCCCTTCTGTCATTGAGATACATGATGTTCATGGTTCCATTTCCAATATCAACAAGCATATTAATTCCAGTAAATTCTTTTAATGTCTCTGCCACCGCAGAATAGCACTGTGGCATTACCGTACAATCGACAAGCTCTACCAGATATTTCTTATCCCGATATTCAAAATCCACGTAGCGATTGCGAAGCAGATACGACTTAAACGATTCTCTTTGTGCCTTTACCCATTTCAACGGAAGTCCTACTGCCAGATGAATCTTTGCCTCATGCAGTCCTCGAAGTTCCAGTTCTTTTGCAATCGCCGCCAGCGTCAGGATATAATAATCATCATCTGCAATCTTGTCTGCCAGAAAACTCTTGTGCCCTTCTGATATTACATAATATTTATCTTCATATTTCACATAATCTTTGCTAAAAATCGGCGCTGTTTCACTTGCTTCGGCGGATGCTTTGAAGCAAAAATGAGCTGTCTTAATGTTGCCGTAACCGTGGTCACAGCCAATAATTAAAGTTCCATTCATATTATAATCTCTCATTTGTTCTTCTCCTTTACCATTCGGTGTTGTTGTAATTTCTAATTGCTTTGGTTTTCCCATAAAACAATTCTGATTTCCTGCTATCTTTAAGCTCTCATTCATAAATAAAATCCCTCCCATTAGTGAAACTGATTGACAATGTCTTGAAAAATACTCTCTTCAGCAATACATTTCGCATCTTCCCGAAGTCTCCACATTTCCATGGTGGAACTGGAATCTTTAGGCGGATGACTTTTAATATACTTCTCCGTCATAGAATCCAGCATCTGATAAGCTTCCTCATCAACCTCTGTTGCTTTTGTCATTAATTTTCCAAATCGATATAAATGACGATAACGATCTGGATGATTCTCTTTCATAAAATTCATCCATAGATGTCCATACTTTCCAACATAAATTGCCTCTTGTGTTTCTACCTCTGTAAATACTGGATAAAATAATCCTTCTCGTTCTTCATATTGAATTCCCATGGAATCAAATAATGATTTCTTTTCATTCATAATAATTATCTTCCCTTCTTCTCCATTGTCTTTGTCTTAGTTTGATTTAGGCTCCATTCTTTTACAAGCGTTTCTATCAGTTCCACTTTCTGTTTTGGCGTATAATCAGATGGAAAATAACCTTCTAATGAATCTGCATAAATCTTTAGTTTTTCCCTCTGATTTGGTTTCTCCTCACCAAGAATTTCATAGAGCATATCCATATCTAACTTCCCTGACTGGCTCATACGTTTCATCCGATTTGCCTGTGACAGTGACGGAATGACCTGCTCCAGTTCCATAACTGCATGAAGTTCATACTGTTCTTCTTCTGACAGATAAGACAGTTCTACTGCGGAACGAAATGCCAGTTTATCTTCATCTACCATATCCAGAATCTTCGGTATCAGATTGGTAAGACGAATATATCTTGCAATCTGATTTCTGCTTTCTCCTATTTGTCTTGCCAACAATTCATCTGTCCGTACTCTTTCTTTTTCTAATGGCTGACTGCCTAATTCCCATTTTCCCGAATCATCATAAGAACAGACCAACTGATTCAATTCCAAAGTCGGATTTTCTAACTTCGTCCCCACTGGAGACAAAGTTCCATCTTGAAACAAATCATTTCGCTTCCCCTGCTGCTTCATTGCTGTTTTAGCCCACGTGATTTGACTTTGCCTTGCTCTTTGTCTTTGTCAATGCCACGATGAAATAGATCACTTGTTTTGCCGTAGTCATTTGTTACAATACATGTAGCATATATGTATTGA
>NZ_JAHBCL010000056.1 GCF_018390735.1 Fusibacter paucivorans | reverse complement strand
GCCTCCATCTGCAAGGTTTTTGTGGAAGAAATGTTAAAATCCTTGCATTTATTATATCAAAAAAGCGTTTCAAAGTCAGTATTCTCAATGGTTTTAACTTCGTTCAGCAAGCCCTATTTAAATTGACTTGAATATTCAGTGGAATGGGGTGATTTCATTTGTCAATTAAATATAAAAAATGTCCGAAATGCGGTTCTACAAAAGTGCTTAAAATTCTTTATGGTATGCCAACCCATGAAGTGTTTTTAAAGGCAGAAGCTGGTGAAGTAAAGCTAGGTGGGTGCTGTGTAACAGGTAGTGATCCCGAATATTACTGTAAAGATTGCCACAATGAATGGAATAAAAATCAGGTGATTGATGTTGCGTATGATCAAATAAACGCATTGATAGCATCAGTTGGTGGATTCTTTGGCGGATATTATGAAGTAGAGATTAACTTGATAAGCAAAGAATTGAAATGGAAGCATTTTGGTGCTGGTGAGGAAGCAACTTATGAAAAAGGCATTCGCAATGCAACAGCGACTAAGGTCCTTGAGGAGTTGAAGGATATTGATGTGTTGAATTGGAAAGCTAAATATGTAGAACCAGATGTTCTTGATGGTACCCAGTGGAGTTTAGAAATTATTAGAAATGGACGTAATATCAAGAAGTACGGCAGCAATATGTATCCTGATGGCTGGAAAAGATTCTGTGAAATGATTCGACATACATCCGGAAGAAAATTTAAATGATAAGGGGATTATATAGTATCTGCCGATAAGGTAATTGAATTATTGGATAGATAATGAAGCTAGAAGAAACTTATGGAGGACAGATAAATGGCAACATTCACAGCACAAATCTTAATAGGACACGATCATGAATACCATGGTGGAATAATACCAAGTCACGGATTGTATTTGTCAGAGAATAGTAGACCGGTTTGGATACTAAAAAATCTTGATTTGTATGAAGAAGGAAATGACACGCAAATTATCAGATGGGTACCGACATTGGATAATATGCTTGATGATGCAATGCTATTGATTGGCATTCATGTAATTAAAGATGAAACAGTTATTAGGGTTGCAAGAGAGTTTTGTAAGGCGGATAATCTAAATGAACTAGAGCTTTATGAAGCATTTACGCCGGAAGATTTGAAAACATTGTATGAACTGGTTAGAACAACAAGAATTGAGTATAGCATTGCTTTAACGGTATTCAATGAGTCTCATATTATTAATCAGTATAAAGTGCTCGATTATTATGAATGCAGAGCGAATGTTTTTACTGTGGCGCATAGCAACTACAATAGAAGATAGTGTACATGAAGGTTATAGATTAAAAATAGAAGTATTCAACAATTCTACGTTTCGGCCGGAAATCTTAATCAACTGATCTTCAGCCATATTTTTAAGTTCTCTCGACACTGATGGACGAGCAACTCCGATGACATTTGAGATTGCGACTTTGGTGTGTCTTAATTCAAAGGTTGTTGACCCTAATTCTTTCGACTCATTTGACAAATATTTGATGAGTCTGGAGCGAACATCATTATATTGAAGGAGTTGTATCTTGTTCGAAAAGGCATAGATGCGTTCAGATAGAAAATGGATAAAATTGTTGCTAAAGATGGTACTTGAGTCCAGGACTCTTTTAATATCTGAAAAAGAAATATAAACGACATGACTATCCGCCTGAGCATATATGTTAAAAGGATATATTGAATCCGGTAAACTGTAAAGAGCTGCGCCAAATGATTCGTTAGTGCCAAAGGAATTGATGGTTAGTATTTTACCATCTTGAGCTAATTGCTGAGCTGTAAGAAGCCCATCTAGAATAAAACCAATGGAAGAACATTTCTCATTCTCCTGTACAATGATAGTGCCTTTTGGGTAATGAAATATTTTTAATTTTTCTACAATGAAATTTTGGGTAAAAGATTCATAGTCAATGCCTTTAAAAAGTGGATTTTCCAATAATTGATGAATCTGTTTCAAAGTTATCCCTCCAATAAGTGTAACAGCTGTTACAGATTTTCTCTGGCTTATATAATATACTATAACATATAGCGTTAAATTAGGATTGACTTTTTGTGACCATGTACCGATTTTTGACGGAGTATTCATACGGAAAAACCGATCAAAATTCAATATAGAATTCAAGGAGGAAAATCATGAGCATGTTTTGTTATCAGTGTCAAGAGACAGCAAAGAACACAGGATGTACAGTAAAGGGTGTTTGCGGTAAGAACGAAGAAGTTGCAAAACTTCAGGATTTATTGATCTATACCTGTAAAGGTATTGCAGAAATTGTTACGAAGGCAAATGTAGACGTCACCACGATTTCAGAAATTAATCATGAAGTGCTGAAAAGTTTGTTCATTACCATTACCAATGCGAATTTCGACGATGGTGCTATTGAAGAACAGATCAAGAAAATGATGACATTGCGTGATGAATTGAAAGGTCAAAATTCTGCTTCTGATCTTAATGAAGCAGCGACCTTTAATGTATCCGGAAGAGAGCAAATGCTGGAAAAGGCATCAGCAGTTGGTGTTTTATCGACTGAAAATGAAGATGTCAGATCACTTCGGGAATTGATCATATACGGACTTAAAGGGATGGCAGCTTACACACATCATGCACTGAATATTGGAAAAGAAAACAAGGAAATCTATGCTTTCGTTTATGAAGGTTTAGCATCTACACTTAATGATGGTTTAAGTGCTGATGAACTTGTAGCTTTAGTGCTTAAAACAGGAGAATACGGCGTTGCGGCAATGGCACTTCTTGATGAAGCCAATACATCCAAATACGGCAATCCTGAAATAACCCAAGTGGATATTGGTGTCAGAAACAATCCGGCAATTCTTATTTCAGGACATGATCTTACTGATTTGGAACAATTATTGGATCAAACACAGGGAACAGGGGTCGATGTATATACCCACAGTGAAATGCTGCCGGCACATTATTATCCATTCTTCAAAAAATATGATAACTTCGCAGGAAACTATGGTGGATCATGGTGGCGACAAGTTGATGAATTTGGACCTTTCAATGGACCGGTTCTTTTTACAACCAATTGTATCGTGCCACCTAGAAAAGATGAGATAAGAGACCGTATATTCACAACCGGTGCAGCAGGCTTCCCGGCTTGTGGTCATATTGAAGCAGATGAAAACGGCAAGAAAGATTTTAAAGTAATCATAGATATGGCAAAACAATTACCTTCACCAACTGAAATCGAGACGGGTAGTATTGTTGGTGGGTTTGCGCATAATCAAGTTTTTGCATTAGCGGATAAAGTTGTCGATGCAGTTAAGTCCGGTGCCATCAAAAAATTCTTTGTCATGGCTGGTTGTGACGGCAGGATGAAGTCTAGAGAATATTATACGGAGTTTGCGGAGAAGCTTCCTAAGGATACCGTGATCTTAACTGCGGGTTGTGCGAAATATAGATATAATAAATTGCCACTCGGAGATATCGGGGGCATCCCACGTGTTCTTGATGCAGGACAGTGTAACGATTCTTATTCATTGGCAGTCATTGCACTTAAACTGAAAGAAATCTTTGAACTTGAAGATGTCAATGAGCTTCCTATTGCCTATAACATTGCATGGTATGAGCAAAAGGCTGTTATTGTACTGCTTGCTTTACTATATCTTGGTGTGAAGAATATTCACTTAGGCCCAACATTACCTGGATTCTTGTCTCCAAATGTAGCTAAGGTTCTTGTAGAAACCTTTGGCATTGCAGGTGTCGGAACCGTTGAAGATGACATTGAATTATTTATGGCATAAGAATAGTCTTGGGTTATTATTTAGCACAATTATAAATTAGATAATAGAAATATAAGATATAAGCAGTGCCACATCGATATTATGAGATGTGGCACTGAATATCTTATGGAGGAACTGACAACAAAGGAGGGTGTAAATGGACAATTATGAAAACTGTATTGTACAATATATCTTAGATCAGCCGGAACGTATACGACCCCTGTTAAACCAGATTAGAGACTCGATTAGAAAGGTTCTTCCGAATGCAGAAGAACGGATATCCTGGAGAATGCCGACTTATTGGGACGGGCATAATATCATTCATTTTGCGGCGTTTAAAAATCATATCGGATTGTATCCGGGACCGGATGCCATTGTATACTTTGCAGAAGAACTAAAAGAATACAAGACAAGTAAGGGCGCAATTCAATTCCCCTATGATCGACCATTGCCGCTGGAGTTGATTACAAGGATAACAGCATGGTGTTATGAAACAGGGAATCACCATTAGAATAGATCGAAAGGAGTATGCAATGACTAATCATAAAATCTATAAAATGAGTTTTGCAGATATTTATCCCTTATACGTAGCGAAAGCCGAGAAGAAAGGCAGAACGAAAGATGAAGTGGATGAAATCATATGTTGGTTGACTGGATATAGTCAGGAAGAGCTTGAAGACCACCTATTAAAGCGATCAGATTGTGAGAACTTTTTTGAATCAGCAACGAATTTTAATCCTTTAAGTCGTTTAATTAAAGGTGTTGTTTGCGGTGTGCGCGTAGAGACTGTTGAAGAGCCACTTATGCAAAAAATTCGCTACCTTGATAAATTGATTGATGAACTTGCAAAAGGCAAGACGATGGCAAAAATACTTAGACATGAATAAAGGTTAATACTTATAGCCACATTTCCAACTTATCTTTTTTCACGAGCACGATTTTATTCTTATCTATAAAGCGAATCATACCGTCTTTTGCCAGACGGTTTAGATACCTGCTCATCGTTTCTCGGGTCATTCCGGCAAAGTTAGCCATATCTTCCCTGCTAAGGGGATTGTCGATAACCGGCCCATCTTCAGAAACGTAACCGAATTTTTCATATAGCTGAATAAGCAAAAAAGCAACTTTGGAATCTGTCTCCGTAATGGCAATGTTCTGAAGTTTATTTTCTATGTCAATCATTTTTTTAGATAACTCTGTCAACATGGAACGGCAGAGTTGAGGGTGTGTGTCAAGGATGGCATCCATGTCTTTTTTGCTGAGTGTGCAGAGATTTATATCACTCAGTGCAACGGCTGAAAAGTTATATGGTTCGTAATCAGTAAGAAGGTAATATTCACCGATGATGTCACCGTCAGACTGTAAGGCGATGATTTGCTCTTTGCCGATGCTGCTGGATCTTGTGAGTTTTGCGATACCGGTATTGATGATAAAAAGTGTAGAGGATTGATCGCCTTCATGCACAAAGGTGTCACCTTTCATGACTGTAATGTGGCGGACTTTTTTCAGAACCTCAATCATCTCCTGATGACTGAGCGATTTGAATATCGATACTTTGCTAATACATAATCCATGTGTACAGTGTTGACAGGTTTTTTGGTCGTCCATATGGCGATTCCTCCTTTCGATGTTTGATAGTTCTATCTTAACACAAATAAATGAGAATTAGAATCACTCGTGATTTGAATCACATACAGAGGCAACCATAGAGGTTAGAATAACACTACACATTACATTAACCGATACCAAATGGAGGTTATATTATGAAGGCGACGATTATATATTGGACAAGCACAGGCAACACTGAAAAAATGGCGACTTTGATTAAAAAAGGTTTGGATCAATCAGATACAGCAATAGAGGCTGTGATAAAAACAGTTGGGAACAGCATGGTAGATGATATCAGAGGAAGTGATGTTGTTCTTCTAGGATGTCCGGCTATGGGTGTTGAAGAACTTGATACTTCAGAAATGGAGCCATTTATTCGTATGAATGAAAAGGCGTTCAGGGGAAAATCCATTGCTTTATTTGGGTCCTATGGATGGGGAGATGGCGAATGGATGGAGTCTTGGGAAGCTATGATGGCTGATTTAGAGGTCAAAGTTGAACTGGATAGTCTGATTGTGAATGAAATGCCGGAAGGTCAATCGGAAAAGGATTGCATCGATTTTGGACAGAAAATCAGCAGGTTGAAAATCTAAAAATGATAGGAGTGTGCGTATAATGAAATTAAATCTGAAGATGACAATAGGTGATAGTGTAACGAAGTATCCTGTATTGGCAGGTGTGTATATGACGTATGGCATTGATTACTGTTGCGGTGGTGACAGGGAAATAGGTGTAGCAATCAAGGATTCTGCTGCGGATGAAAATGATATTATCCAATCGCTTAATGAAAAACTCATTGCTCTTGAAAAATCAGGAGAAAGTACGCTGCAGTTAAGTGAACTAAGCAATCACCAATTGATTGACCACATAGCTAATCAACACCATGCATTTTTAAGGCAGGCTCTGCCTGAACTTGGTAGCTATCTCTTTAAACTGATTGAAGTACATGGAGAAAATCATCCAGAACTTTTTGAAGTACACCATCTGGTAGGCGATCTTAGAACAGAACTGGAAGAGCATCTGGTCAAAGAAGAAAAGCAATTGTTCCCTTTAATTCAGGAACACAAATATGATGAGGCAGTTCGTCTAATAGATACACTCGAAAAGGAACATGATGCCGCTGGTGACATTTTAAAACAATTAACGGTGGTTACCGATCACTTTAGTTTGCCGAAGGACGCTTGCAATACGTATAAAGTGACTTACAAATTGTTACAGCAGTTACAGGTAGATATGTATCAGCATGTTCACAAAGAAAACAGTATCCTATTTAAGAGATTTGTTTAGGAACGATAAGAATGATATTTACAGAACCAGTCAATTTTGAGATTGGTTCTTTTTTTTTGCAAATATGTAGAAAAGTGTTACATGAGTAACTCTTATTTTCGTAATAGACAGCTAAAATGTAGATAGTTGATAAAACGTTGCATGGAAGGAGAACGATATGGATATATTTACAATAGGATTTTGGATTGTCGGCGGGATACTTTTTATCCTTTCGATTATCAAGGAAAAAGAAAAATCAAAAGAAGCGATGAAAAAATCAAGAGGTATGATGAAGAATATGATAGGAGATATTATCGGAATCATATTTATGATTGGCCTCATATTGACATTGATACCGCCGGAAACCATAGAAAGCGTATTAGGGTCAGAGAATCTATTGCTTTCGTCATTGGTAGCGGCAGTTGTGGGAAGTATTACGTTAATTCCTGCTTTTGTAGCCTTTCCTCTTGTGGGGTCATTTGTTGATGCAGGAGCAAGTATCGTTCCCGGCGTGGCTTTTCTGACGACCTTGACGATGGTTGGCATGGTGACTTTCCCTCTTGAGAAAAAAGAGTTCGGAACTCAGTTTGCAGTAACCAGAAATGTACTTAGTTTTGGGGCAGCCATTTCAATTGCCATTTTGATGGGAGTGATTTTATAATGAAAAGAATATTGAAGAATAAGCTCATGGTAATCATTGTCATGATATATGGGGTATTGATGATTTTTAAGAGTGAGATGGCCTATTCAGCTCTGGGAAACAGTACTTATTATCTGATTGAAATGGCTCAAATATTGCCGGTGATCTTTATGTTGACCGTTGCGATTGATGTATTGATTCCTAAGGAATGGATTGTTAAACGATTAGGCAATCAATCCGGAATGAGCGGTGCAGCCCTTGCCTTAGCATTTGGCAGTCTATCAGCTGGGCCTATATATGCAGCTTTTCCGATTGCAAAGACGCTCCATAAAAAAGGTGCCAGTGTAGGAAATGTTGTCATCATACTAAGCGCTTGGGCAGTGATTAAGGTCCCCATGCTAGCCAATGAGGCAAAATTCCTCGGTCCGGACTTTATGGCAGTAAGGTGGCTTTTGACAGTAGTATTCATCTTTGTCATCGCCTTGATTATGGAGAAATCTCATATCAAAGTAAAATCTGAAGTTGAAATCACCAGAGAAGATGTTGTTATTCGACAAGATTATTGTGTAGGCTGTACTGCCTGTGCAAAAGCACTGCCAGAAATCTTCATGATGAAAGAAGGGAAAGCCTATGTCATTAATCCAGATTTGAAATTGACAGCACTTGACGATCGTAAGAAAGAATATTTGATTACAGTTGCTGATAAATGCCCGTCAAAAGTAATAGAAGTCAATGGGTAGTGGTGTTATTCCAGAATATCAGTATTCAGAATCTGGATGGTTTTGGCATCGAAGGTGATCAAATTTTCAGCAGCCATCTTTTGGAGCTCTCTGGATAAAGAAGTTCTACTGACCCCGAACATTTCGGCCAAGGATTTCTTGGACATGGTTATTGTAATATTATATGAATCTTGCAACTTGGATTGCTTGGATAAATAAGTGATGATGCTTTGGCGAATGGTTCTGCTGATTCGGTTTTTCATCTTGGTTCCAATAAGAACAGATAGGTCGGAGATAACCTTGATAAACTGCATAAGAAACGTGGGATAGCTATTGCATAATTCGAAAAGGACATCTTTTTGAACGACAATAACTTCAGTATATTTCTTTGAAGTGATGGTCATGGGATAGAAATCCGTACTCGAAAAGATCAGATTTGCCCCAATAATATCACTTTTGCCAAAATGATTGACAGTCATGAGGTCACCGGATAGACCGATACGCTCGATTACGATTTCACCTTGCATAATAATTTCTATTTGAGTGCATTCATCACCTTCTAAGTGAATGATTTCATTTTTGTTATAGGACTGTTTTAGAAATTTACCACTTGCTAAATAATCGGATAGGAGCATTGGCGGCAGGACGCCTAAAATTGTTTTTTCATATTGTGTTGTAGAATGATTTATCGACATGAATGTACCTCCGTTAACAAAACTATATAACCTAACAATAATACAAACTAATGGGAAAAAGTGTTACCAATGTAACTTAATTATATAGAATTCTGAAGTATAATGGAATCAAATAATGAAAGTGAGGACGAAAAAGATGATTGAAAAAGTATATAAATACAGTACATCGGATGATAAGGCAGTCGAAAAACTGATTATGGATGAGAATGTTAACTACATTCATATGGTATTTGGCAAGGAGGAAGGCCTTCCGGAACATTATTCCAATTCGAATGTGTATATGAATGTTATTCGGGGAAAGCTAAGTATCGGTCTCAATGATCAGGAAGTCCATGTCTATGAAAAAGGCACTTTGCTGGAAATACCTTATAATACGAAAATGAATGTGGGAAACAAAGATGAAGATGTTTTGGAGCTTGTTGTGGTTAAGGCACCAGCACCGCAGAATTATAAGAAGTAGATTTAAGATAAAAAAGATTAAGATGGGTACCAACACCACCTTAATCTTTTTTTAGAAAATCAGATTGTATATTCAAAGGAATTTCATAATGTCTCTTAGTGTGTTTCATCGTCATTAATCTTATTGCAAGCAGTTGTGGATCTGTATGAAGCAGCTTGACTGTTTCATAGAATGTAAAACCTTGTTCAAATGAGTCCAAGATATCAGATTCTGACAGGAGCAATTCAGCTGCAAAAACATTAGCTTCATATTCAGGCTTACTTTTCATATCATAGATGGCAAATTCTTGCAATGTCTGGCTTTTGGAGAGGTGCCTGTGAAGTTGGTCGTGTCCAAGTTCGTGGGCACAGACTATTTTCTGTAATGGTTCAGAAATGCCTTCATTGATGACGATAAACCGGTTATGCCCATCTCTTTTATAAAATCCTTTCAGATTGCCAAGGTCCATAAAGAGAACATCGATGTTCATATTACTGGCGATTTCAAAAGGGTCTCTAGTCGCATATTTTTTAACAAGTCTTGTTGAGCGTTCTATAATGTAATCGTTCAAATAATTCCCCCTTGCAGAGTTTCAAAGAAATTACTTTTCTTAGTCTCGGTATTTTTTCGGAGTATATTTTTTGTTTTTTTCCTTCGACAACCAATATATTTCGGTGATGGCTTTGAAGACCTTATCTTGGTCAGCTTCACTCAATTCTCCACCGGCAAAGAGTAGAGCTGTATCGTTAATAAACGATTCAGCCTTTTTTTTACCTCGATATCCATACTTTTCTTTTGCTTCTATTAAGAACGCATCGTTATCGGATAATAGATAATCAGTAGAAACACCAAACAATTCGCAGAGTTTCATAATTATGTCCTTCTTGGGCTGCCTTTCATCATTTTCATAATAAGCAATAGTACGAACGGTAACACCTAATTCAGTGGCAAGATCAGGCTGGGTCATGTTACGTTCGCTTCGTAGAAGCTTAACTTTACTTCCTAATGTTATAGTCATAGTACACACCTCTTCTAAAAACATGAGTTATAAATTTTGTAAAATATCATAAATATTGACATGAACAAATGGTTCATGCATAATGAACAAACAGAACGTATGTTCGTATAAAATAATAGCATGAAATATTGCAGTAAGTCAACAAAAACAGTAGAGAAATCAGTAAAAGAGGTGAGGTTAAAATGGGAAAGACAACGAATGGACTTGAAAGATTAATGAACTCTTTCAAGGTTTATGATGAGTTTGATGAAAAGGTATATCATGATGCTCATTTGCTTCTTGATATATACTCAGACGTCTTATGGGGCATGAACAATAGCTATACGAATATTGTTCGTGAGTGTAAAGAAATATATGGCAATTCTTCAATTATGGTATTGGATGTCATTACAGAGTTTGGTTCGGATTTGAAAGCGAAGCTGCTGCATGAACAGCTTGAAGATACAGAAGCAAGTAAAGTGATTATAGAGATTATCAATGCAGCAATGTTCAAGTTGGTGACGTATCCAAACAAAGGTGAGCGGTATCATGAAATATTGAAGACTACATATTTTTCGGAAAAGAAATACTCTGAGAATGAAATACTGGACATTTTGAAACTATCAAGATCAACCTATTTCAGGCAACGTAAAAAAGCTATATCACTATTTGGTGTTATTTTATGGGGATATGTATTACCGGAGTTTATAAGCAATAACAACGTGGGACAATAATGGGACTGAATTGATACTAAATAGAGACTGCTTTGGTACTGACATGGTATTGTCAATAGGGTATGATTGATATGCTGGAAGAAACAGGCATATTTTAACCTCTGTGTTCACGGAGGTTTTTTAATACCCTTTTTCAGCTAAAATAATATAACGGGCAAATTATAGGCTAGAAGTCATAACGACTTCTGGCCTTTTTTTATGCCCTTTTTTAGGAGGAAAAATGACATATACTGATTTTGTTTTTATCCGTGGTCCATAACTTTCTATTTTGAAATGAAAAAACTCATGACAAAATAGGAGGTTTCAAATGAATCATCAAAATGATCAAAATAAAGAATCAAGGAAGTATCTCATCCCGGTGGACGGAAAGTACTATGAAACAACAAAAGAAATCTATGAGGTCTATTATCAGATGGATCGAAGAGAGCGGTACTTAGAAGAAAGGGATATCAAAAAAGGCGTTAAATCATTCAGTGATATAAGTAGTGCAGCATGTTTTAGTCCACGTGATTTGACTTTGCCTTGCTCTTTGGCTTTGTCAATGCCACGATGAAATAGCTCCCTTGTTTTGCCGTAGTCATTTGTTACAATACATATAGCATATATGTATTGAG
>NZ_JAHBCL010000055.1 GCF_018390735.1 Fusibacter paucivorans | reverse complement strand
CTCAATACATATATGCTATATGTATTGTAACAAATGACTACGGCAAAACAAGGGAGCTATTTCATCGTGGCATTGACAAAGCCAAAGAGCAAGGCAAAGTCAAATCACGTGGACTAAAACAGCAAATAAAAACTGCCAATGAGGTTACATCCCATTGGCAGCAATCCGTTCTTCTATTCATTTTACACGCATCCTAAAATGCGTCTATCTGGCTACGCTTTCTAGCTTTTAGTCAAGTGATCCAACAACTCATTATAAGCCCCGGTTAGCACCGGCAGTGTTTGCTTACGTTCTACTGAAATATTGAGCGAATCTACGATTGGCCAGAGTACTTTTAACACATCTTCATTTTGATAATGTATCTTTTCAGGATACATGCCAAGTTCCATGATCATGTCCATAAAATAGAGCTGAAATGCACGTTCATCCACTTCGTCTTCAGCAATATGCATGCCCAGTATAAGTTCATTGCTGCTGTCTACCGCCATAAAGGCATGTGGAAAATCAGCTAAGTACTCACTGCCTTCTTCAAAAATAGGGGTTGGCAAATAGAATAATCCCAGTTCCCATACATCGGCACTTTTCTTAAGTGTTTTCTTCGCTTTCGCAAGTGCAATTTCATTAATATAAACGCTAATTTCAACGCCCTTGCTAAAAACTTCAGCAAGCGGTCTAAAACGATATTTGAGATCTCCTAGCATCGTAAGTGTCACCGTTAATAGTTGTTCTTTCTCCAGCCACGCTCTCTCCTGTTTGTTTTTCTGCAAATATTTTAGTACCCTTATTAAGATTTCAAGCCAATCCGTCAATTCGGTCATTTCAATAATTTCAATGGGACAGATCATACGCCCCGGTTCGTTTACGCGAACAAACGGCTTTTCCTTTTCACCTTTAAATGAAACGCCCGATCTTTTTAAATAAGCAGAATCATACGTACAAAATTCAGAATCTTCGCCAAAATAAATCGCAGTAAACGATTGTTTATAAGCCAATTGCTGACTGTCTTCAACTTGATTTAAAACATCAAAGTAACTCGCCAGCCCCTCCGTACCTCGGTAAAAGATGATTGCCCTGCTAATCCCCTCACGGCCAATGACGGAGACATAGATATTTTCATCCTCCTCCGGCAGCTCAAGTTCGATCACATCTGTTTCATCAATAATCTGCCATGGTTTCATTTTTTGAATCATCTTTGCTTGGATAAAAAAATCCTTTAAAATTGCATCCGCTTCATGATCTGCCAGCATACCTTCATCAAAAAAATAGGCGTCATCTGTTAAAATTTCCTCGGGCTCCATATCGCCAAAATGTTTCTTTATTAATTGCTCAACATCTCCACCAAAGAAAAAATCATCATCCAGTCCATCATCAAAGGCCATTTCATCGCTGACAATGCTGAGCCATTCAGCTTTGTTTTCTTTAATGGTCTCGTTTAAGCCGTTGAACTGATCGGCATTGATGATCTCGCGATCCAGCAAAAAGCGATAAAATTTCTTGATCCCCGTTATACAGTCTTTATAAAATGTTGGTGAGATCCACAATACTTTTCTTACGAGCCAGTCCGAAAAAAATTCATCGATATTTTCAATCCCTTCAGCAGCAGATTTTGGCGCGTAGTAGCTTAAGAACTCATTGATGTAGAGGCTCACATTTTCTGTGTGTTTATTGACCGTCTTTTCTGAAAGATTGCTTTGTACCATTGATTCTCTAAAGTCTTCTACTAGTTTTTTATTCTGTTCAATCACTACTGGTTTCTTCTTCATAACTGTCAATATCACCTTTCAATACGTTAATCATTGTCTCTATTTTCAATTACTTCTAAGCCCATCATATAGTGCTTTTAGCCATTTTTCAAGTACCTTACCGCTATAAAAATGATGCGTTGAATAAGGCAAAGAGAAAAATGCTCCATGAAATGCTGTTAACACTGATATATTCACCTATGCATGCTTATAATTTTTCAACTTAACGCTTAGCAACTGTTTATGATTCCATGCCACGCATCGTTATGTTATACTCATTAGAGTTGTAGCCTTATACAACAGAAGGAGGCGTTTCCATGCAATGTCCAAATTGTCACAGCCAAAACATTGAAACCGGTATTGCAATTGCCAAAGCCGGCGATGCACATACGGTTGGCCCAAAATACGAGCATTTATTCGTTTACTGCACAGCACAAATGTATTGTGATTTATGCTTAGATTGTGGTGAAATTATAAGATTTTACATCAATGAAGCAACCAATAAAAAGTGGGTCAAAAAAGCCGGAATTTCATGATAATGCTTATGAAACAACGATACTATTATCTGTTAATTAAATAGATAAACAGTGTCGTTTAGGATCAAATATTTAAACCTTGTTATTCAAATTTTTTATTGTTGACACCCATTGATAAACCTGAATTATTCATCCAGTTTTATATCATCAATCCCGCAGATCTATCTAAACAGCACCCACGTCTGGAAGCCGTGTTAAATGCATTGACAATATAATATTAATTAAAAGGGACAGCATCAGAGCGATTACAATATCATGTATTTTATAACTTGATATGCTTCGTCTTTTGATGGCTGTCCTTTTACGGTTGCAATCGTTATCGAAAGTTTTTTGTTGACTTTCTCTTATTCTATTCGACAAACATTCCAACTAAGAAATTAAACGGAGGTATCATCTAAAAAATCGAATAAGTTTTTTACTTGGTGATTGATGAACTTCTCCTGTTTTAGCAAAATCACACCATATTTTTCTTAGCATATGACTTTCAGTTTCAATTGTTTCATTAGGAATATCTTTTAATAGCAAAGCGTTGCCCCAAACCGCTTTATTCCAAAACAATAGTGGCAGTTCCATTGTATGGGCAGACTTAAGCGCGTTCGTCTTCGAGCCAAAGTTAAAGTGATAAAGCGTAGAATGACCACCCGCATTTTTGATAAGGTAATGAAAATCTCTCGCCCCTTTTGCATAAACTTTATGAGTGGTAAGCATGACAACCAGTGCACGAAGCAAACCACCAATGATCGGAAGTTTTAAATACTTGTTCAGAGCATCAAATGCGTTTAAAAAAACGCTGGTTTCATGCTTGTTATACCCTACGAGGACGTCAACTTCTTTTGCGCGTTTACGCCATTCAGACTCAATTTTAGATTCTGGCGGCAGTGGCAATTCACCATATTGTACGCCAAAAGGCATACCTGATTGTAATCCCATCTTCTGAGCGTTTTTAAGCATTTTTCTTTGAACATCAAGTAATTCATCCATAGTCCCTTGCAAATTACTAATTTTAGCAATCTCAATTAACTTTTCAGTAACAGCACCTCGATTCTTCCTAAGACCAAAAGGTGCACTTTGGATGATCACTCTCTGAAATAAATGCTCAGTTTCATGACATGCCATTAAGTGAGCAATTAAATCACCACCGGCGGATTGTCCAAATAAAGTGATGTTCTCATCGTCGCCACCAAAAAAATGTATATATTTTTTTATCCATTTTAGAGCAGTAATCACATCTAAAAAGCCCAGATTTGAGGGTATATCGTTAAAACCGCCAATAAATCCCCATAAACCTAATCGATAAGTGACATGAACGACGAGTACATCATTTTCTTTTACCATCAAAGAACTGTCAAATCCTATAGCATCCCCACAACCACCGACATAGCCACCACCGTGAATCCAAATCATAACAGGAAATGACTTCCCTCGAAGCGGACGGTTAATTGATATCAATTGACAATTTTCGTTAAATGGCATGTCTTTCAACAGATCATGGCCAAAATATTGATTAAAGGCTTCGTCAATAAGCTGCGGGCAAGCACTCGATAGCGATGACGATGAAATGGAATCCACCATTTTGCAGATTTCATATCGATTTGAAACGGCATAGGGCATAGCCGGAAAATGTATGATGCCATTTTTTTCAATGCCTTTTATTGAGCCAATAGGGGTATGCACGATCATAGTAGCGCTCCTTATAATAATGGTTTTAAAATTAGCGGTATCTCTCGTTGAGCAGTAACACACCTTCTTCTTTCGATAGGATATTGAGATTGATTTGTGTCATCACTTGCACGTCTTTATCCCGTAATTTAAACATTATAAACGGAATGAGCGATAAAACAATGCCAATTGCAGGGAAGATAGTCATAAAAAACCACAGCATTTGCGACACACTTTCAGGCTGAACGGCATTAACACCTTCAACAAAACCCGCTCCATCTAGAAGAAGCAGTGTGATTGCGCTACAAAAGGCAGCAGTCATTTTCGCACAAAAAGTTTGAAGGGAAAAATAGAGCGCTTCAACACGTTTGCCTGTTATATAATGCCCATACTCAACAATATTCGGTGTGAAAGTATAAATAAGCATGGCTTGTGCGCCAATAAATATGCCTCTAATCGCTATAAGAATACAGAACAAGAAGAATTGATCGTATCCAATAAAATAATGAGCAATTCCCGTTACCGCAGTCCCGATTAAACTAATCATCAACAGAATATACTTGTCAATTTTCCCTTGAATCTTTGGAAGGACCGCAGCAGAGGCAAAAGTAGGCACAAGAAGCAAGAGAAATACCACTGTTGTGTATGCATCATTCCCGAGACAATACCTCGAAAAATATGCAAGTGTGATAAGAATTGAATTAGTCGCTTGGCTGATAATTACCCCAAGGAAGAATAAAACAAAATATTTATTTGATTTAATCGTTGACAGTATTTCTCGGAAGCCTAAATTTTCGGATTGATTTGTTAACACACGTTCATTAATATTGCGATGAAGCGGGAACATCATGATAAATCCTATGATGGCAAATAAGAGCCCCGTTTTGGCCCAGCCGAAGTTCATATACATGATAGGCCCTAAAACAGCAACGACTGTAACGGCTAATATACCGCCAATATTTCTCAAACCCATGATAACATTTCTTTTTTGAACATCATCGGTTAAAACATTTACCATTCCGAATTGAGGAATGTCCGCCATTGTAAAAGCAGTTCTATAAATTAAATAGCCTACAAGAATCCAAATAAACTTAATCTGGGGACTAAAATGACTCGGCAACGAAAATAAAAATAGCGCAGACAGTGGCAAAGTGATGGATGCGATCTTGATCCACGGTTTATACTTGCCATTTTTCATATGTGACTTATCAACGATGGCACCGAAAATAGGGTCATTAATTGCATCCCATATTTGAGCGATTGCTGAGATAAAAGCAACTGCAGCAGCTGTTACACCCAAGTCTGTAGAAAAAATATTAATGTAGTTTGTTGCAAATTGGAAAAAAAGTGCCGTTCCCCAACAAAAAAACATATAAAGCAATAATTCCTTTTTAGATATCCTTGTATCCATCGTATCCTCCTATTAACGCCAGCATGCAGGCTGCATCTTGGTTTAATTGCCCCTAGTGCAATTGTACGGGAAAACGTTTACATTACAAGGCGAATTATATATACTGTTTACAAAAGCATACAATCGGGAGTAAAAATGGTAGATATAAAATTTATCGCAAAAATGGCAGGCGTTTCAACAGCAACCGTTTCTAGGGTACTAAACAAATCGAAGCCTGTTAGTGCGGAACTTGAGAAAAGAGTCCTTGATGCAGTTGTAAAATACAAATATTATCCGAATATTTTTGCAAGAGTATTAGTGAATAAGCGATCATTTATGATATGCATCTTGATAGAAGAGGCGATCAATCAATTTCAATCACTCATACTTCCTCTGGTAAGCCGTTATTTGTTAGAAAAAGGTTATCAAGCCATTATCAACATTGTGAGTGCAGATACTGAAGAGAAAATAAGAACGTTTGAAGCACTGGAAGCAAAACAAATAGATGGGGTTATAGCGTTTTTTTATATTGATGAGAGAACGATAAAACGAATAAAGAGCAAAACTCAAATACCGTTTATCCAATCAGAACCTTTGGTCCATAGCGTCAGTTACTATGAGATGAATCGCAAAGCGGCGTATCAAGCCACGCAATATCTGATTGATCTAGGGCATCGGAAAATCGCAGGTTTTTTCGCTGAATCTTATGAGAATAGTTTCCTGTCTGCAAGGTATGAAGGCTATATACAAGCACTTCACAAAGCGGATATTGAGATTAATGAAAAGCTATGTATTAAGAAAAACATTTCTATGGCCAATAGTATTGAGATGGTCAATGAATTATTAGATCAATCAGAATTACCAACGGCATTGTTTTGTGTATCAGACGAACTTGCAATAGGTGCCATGTTTCAATTAGCTCAAAAAGGATTGAAGGTGCCTAAAGATATATCCATTATTGGATACGATGGGATTCCAATGGGCAAGCAAATAGATCCAAAACTCACGACGATTGAACAGCCCTTTGCGTTTTGGATTAAATTGATGATTAAAGAATTGCTAGGTACAATTGAAGGCGATGAAACGGTGAATATTTCTCAGACAGATATCGTAAAATATTCTCCAAGACTGTTTATTGGCGGTACTTGTGATAAACCACGAGAAGTATGATGGATCAATGATGTTGATAATCACTAGGTAGAAGCCTGTTCCTGCCACTTTTTCTGTTCAGCAGACCAATCCATGAAAAATTCTCTTTCCTCAATCGATGCTTCGAACACCGGTTGCAGAAACGCTTTTAAACGGGAAAGGATAGATACAAATTCCGGTAGTTGTACCTGTATGGATGGTTGAAATCTAGTCCACTGTGCTGATAAAAAAGTATTATCGCTGAATGCGGAAATACGGTCAAAACTATTTGCTTCATACACCGTCCCCCGATGTTGTATAGTTTGCCAGATGGCTTCCTGTAGCTTTCGCCCATCAAAATCAAACATACTGGACAAATAGTAAATATCAAAAAAATCTTTCATTCGACTTGTAGCTTCCATACGTTTCAATATAGCATCAAATTTTTCTGCTATGGTGCTTTCTAGAGAATAGGTATAAACTTCGGGTTCTTCAAAATCTGTTAACCGTGTTTTAATACATCTTTTTACGGCTTTAGGAACAATCACATCATTCATACCAATATCAATCGAAAATGGTATTTTCACTTGTTTTATGCGACCAATGAACTTTACTGACACCCCTTGGTATTCCTTGTCAGGTGTTATTATTTCAGCATTCACAACCTCGATTTTAATATAATCATTAGCTGTTTGAACTTGGCTAATTTCTTCAATAACACCTTTGACTTTGTCAATATCATTTGAAAGTTGGCGCATCAGAAAGTCTATGTCCTGTGTTGCTCTGCTTTGAAACTCAGTAAGGGTATAAATGAACAATCCGCCCTTTAAAACAAAGTTACTGTTGTATTGTGACAGCGACAGCCGTCTTAAAAATTCTTCTTGGCAAAATAACTGTAAGCACATCTGGTAGCTTAATCCTGTTTCTTTTGCCTGCTTTTTTAACCGCGCCAGTATAGACGCTGCTATGTCTTTCATAGCCATACTCCTATGATTTTACGAACCTTTTTTTCTGTTCGCAGTATCTTTGCATATTCCATTAGACGAGGAACATTTTTTTGAGGATCTCTTATATATGACTGTATTGCCTTGTTGAAAATTTCTGCATCCATTTTATTTTCTTGACGCAGACAATCACAGATAATATGCTCCCTGTTAAAAATTTGTAGCGTCACATTTTCAATCTCAACAGTATCCACACCTAATTTCATTTGTTCTTGCGAAAAAAATACAGGTTTCACCATCGGATAATCAATCTTAAACCTTGACCGTGTATATCCTCTGTCCACTGCCAAGTACCACATCGCTGGCGTTCGATCAGTATATCCATAATATTGCAACGCACTTTCTCTGCAAATCACTGCGTCTGGAAATAGGCGAGCAATCGTTGCCGCCTCACTGAAAGCACGTTCATCCTGCCATTGATAATATCCGTGCCGAATTCTCTCAACATAGCCTTGCTTCACAAGATTAGCGAGGTAATGAGAATATATTTTATGTTCTTGAATTTCTTTTGCTTTCATAATGCCGCCATGGGCATCAAATATCTGTTTTGCCTTCTGAATATCCATTTCAGCATCCTTTCTAAATATCATAGGTATAATTTTCTATATTTATCATACGCGTTTTTAATTAATGCATCAACATGATTTTGAACACAACTGTGTCATATTGTGTATATTTTCTTGTTGTTTTCTTTGAATAGCTAGTACCCATTCAAAAAAGTCCTCTTAGCGATATAACCAAGAAGACTTTTTAAATCAAATTATTTTAACAATTCATCATATGTCGTATTCAGCGCATCCCTTATCGCTCTCAACTGTGTAGCTTGAATATGCTGAATGCCCCTTTCAATTTTCACAAGCGTTTCTCTCGTGATTTCTACACCTTGAAGCTGTAATAAACTCACTAACTCTTTTCTGATCAATGGTATCAAAATCAGTGAGATAGATGGAGAAATGTGTCTTCACATAGACAAATCTGTTACCGCTCCTGAGGCTCAACCCTCGATAATATGCTTTCCACCTATTTTTCAACCAGACCGTGAAAGTAAAGGTGTACTAATTGTGCCATTTGCGCTTGATCATTTGCTTGAATGCCACCATCTTCAAAAATCTTTTTTAACCCCGCACTGAAAATTTCGCTATAGAGGTAGAGGGCTTCATTGTCAATATGAGAATCTATATAGCCTTGTACCTTCCCTTGGTTAAAGAATTCAAACATCATCTCCCGAAGCCGTTCATTATAACGCACAAAGGCCAGAGATATATTTACAGAAAACAAAGCTTCGAGAAAATCCCCATTCATCATGCTGAATGAGGCGATCTTTGTCATCATAATTTTATTCAGCTTCTCTAGGAAATCACCATCTGAATCCATCAACTTCTTGGTTTCGTGAATAGCTTTATCATAAAAGTCAGCGATGATCTCATCAATGAGCGCCTCCTTTGAATCGAAGTATTTATACACGGTCGCCTTGGAAACATTGGCTTTCGATGAAATCTCATCCATAGAAATCTTCTGAATACCATATTGATTACACAATACCCATGCTGCATTTTTGATTTCTTCCATTTTCTTCAGTTTTCTTTTTTCGTGTCCATTCATTGTCAATGCCCCTAAACTTAAATTAATTGTATTATAGAGCAAAGCAATTCGAACGTCAAGTTTTATAAACTATTTTATGGTTAATAGTTTATAAAACTTGACAATACACTTTGCTAGAAATATAATAAACTTATTAAACTATTATAGTATTCAGAGTTCACAAAAGGAGTGCGCTATGGGAAAAGAACAAAAAAACTTTAAAAAGTGGGATACACATCACCATATCAATCCACCGTTCTATGAAGCATATGCTAAGAAAAATGGTTACGGTAACGTTTATGGCCTGCCGCATCCAAAATGGTCCCCCGATTTAATGCTGCACTGGATGGATGAAGCGAATATCGAAAGAGCTGTTATGTCCATTTCAACACCCGGCATTCATTTTGGCAACGATGCTGAGAGCCGAGAAATGTCTCGAAAATGCAATCATTACATGGCAGATTTGATAAAGAAATATCCAAACCGCCTTGGCGCATTTGCTACTTTGCCTTTACCGGACACTGACGGTGCCGTGAAAGAGCTTAGATATGCTTTAGACACATTAAAATTGGACGGCATTGGTCTATTAAGCAATTTTAATCATCATTATTTTGGTGATGTGCGATTTGAGCCCGTATGGCAAGAGGCCAATGATCGTAAAGCGATTGTCTACGTGCACCCCACGAGACCAAAGGAAAGCATCCCTCAACAGCTCTTAAATTATACTTACTATTTAAAAATGGACACTGCAAAGACGATTATTAGCTTTATGAAAAGCGGTTACCATCTAAAATACCCTCATATTAAGTTTGTCCTTTCCCATGGCGGCGGTGTCCTGCCAAAGGTTATGAAATCTGCCCTGCAAGCGCTTAAAAAAGAAGATCCCAGTATAGAGGAATCTTTTGAAGTATGGCGAAAACAACTGTTTGCCGATACTGCACTCGTTTCCTATCCCGATGTGATGCTGCCAGAGATCATTAATTTCTTTGGGGCTAACCATGTCATTTTTGGTACTGACCTTTGCTGGGGTGCCGATAAATATAAGTATTTTATTCAACAGTTCTCAGAGACAGACATTTCTATGGAGATGTTTGAAAAAATATATCTAAAGAATGTTAACGCACTCTTTCGCGGTGAAAATGTACCCTATATACCAACCAAGGTGAAATTACATGCTACCGCCCACGAACCAAGCGTTACGAATTACCATCTGCATATTCATCCTAAAAATATTATTGCGCTTGCGGCTAAAAAATATAATGGTGAAATTAAAATGGATCATCTAAATACAGAGATTAAGCCCGCTCATGCCAATGCAATGATCTCATTCGATATACCTGAGGTGTGGAAACTTTCACGCAGCGAACGCAGGGAAATACTAATGCAGTACAACTTAAACATTTCGAAAATGAAGCAAGAATCGGCAATCAATGTAAAAGTACTTGCAGCAATTGATTTGGAAGATCCCGAACACAGCATCAACGAAATAACACATTGCCTTAATGTGCTCAAAATGGATGGTATTTGCCTTTATGTATCGGTTACGGGAAAATCATACCATGATATGTTTGATGACAGACTATTAATGAAGCTGGCACAAATTGATGTCCCTGTAGTAATTCATCCCAAGGCATCAGATGCATTTCCGGTTCTAGAATTAGCCTACTATGAAACGCTAGCCTATATTTTATGTTTGATTTATTCGGATAAGTTGGCGCATTTAAAACAGGTGAATTATATCCCAACGCACACAGATGATCTGCTTGAATTTTTAGGGCGCGCGGTCAACAGCATGCACTATGTTAATCCCAAGACAGACAAACCTAGAATTGGAAAAATCATTTGGGAGCTGCTTATTATGAAAAGAGAAGTTGTATATGAATATCTCAAAGAATTGGATGTCTATTAAATTAACATATCACTGAAAAAATTTACCATCAGATCGTCCCACCCTTGAACGCCACTTTTATCATTGACCTCTATTTCGCATAATAAAGGGACCGTTGCACCTCTAACTTCTTAGATTTGCAGCAGCCCCTTCATTTTTATCAACCTTCAATTTCTATTGTACTGCTTCCGGCCGCATCATATTCCTTTGACAGCGGCTCGATGGTAAAGCCTGTGAAGCCGTAAATCGCAGAAATAATTGGGTTTAAGTAGTTTAAGAAACACTCACGGTATCTATCAATATCTTCAATATAAAATATCAACCTAGATGCAAACCTCTTCTTATAGGCACTAACAGCATCCATTATTTCACTATTTGAATCCTTTATTGCGTTCAAATCGACCAAGATATATTGAATATGGTTGAGGTTTCTTAAGTCACCGATGATAAATTGCTGATAGAGTAAAATAAAGTGCGCAAAAGTAAATAAAAAAAGGAAAAGCCATCGGAGACTCCGAATAAGGTAATTGTCGAGAAAACCAGAAAGGAGTTTATAAACCGATGGCCTATCCAAATTCTACTTTACCTTTTGAAAAAATGCTATTAAAATTTGTCACAGAGAAAGATCCGATGTTAGAAATGCTCAAATGGCTTTGTGAACAACTCATGGAGGCTGAATTATCAGCTCAAATTGGTGCCGATAAATCTGAACGCTCAGATTTGAGAAACGGTTATAGAGCTGGTTATCGTCCAAGAAGATTTGATACACGTATGGGAACCATGTACCTTATGGTTCCAAAGCCTCGCAAGGGTGGATACATTCCAGTCTTCGTAACCGAGAGAAAGCGTTCCGAAGCTGCTCTAATAAACGTCATCCAAGAGGCTTTCATAAACGGTGTATCTACGAGGAAAATGGAAAAGCTCGCAAAAAGCTTAGGGATTGATTCTATTTCAAAAGGTCATGTGAGCAACATTACAAAAGAACTTAATGATCAAGTTGATGAGTTTAGAAGCCGTGATCTTGAAACAGAATACCCTGTGCTTTGGGTAGATGCTCTCTATGAGAAAATCAGAGATAACGGTCATGTAAAAAATATGGTTGTTCATGTTGTCTGTGGTATAAAGCGCGATGGAACCAGAGAAATTCTAGCTGTAGAGCCCATGTATGAGGAATCCGAAGCCAGTTATAAGTCTCTATTCGAAAAACTGAAAGACAGAGGCTTAGAGCGTGTATGGCTTGTTGTATCTGCCGCTCACAAAGGATTCAAGAGAGTCGTTCCTTGGCTCATCATGGCAGCGATGCAAAGTACATTTCATGCGAAATATTCTGGCGCATATACCTTCAAAACAGAAGCAAAACTTTGCTGCAAAGCTCAAACAGATTTGGCTACAGCCTGACTATCAAAGTGCTAAGAAATATGCAAATGACTTTATGGATGAGTATGAAGCGAATTACCCAGAGGCTGTGAAAACGCTTGAAGATGGTCTCGAGGATTCGCTCCAGTTTTACAACTTTGATAAAATTGATTCACGTAAAATTGCTTCTACCAACATGATTGAACGTTTAAATCGAGAGATTCGTAGAAGAACCAGTGTCGTCGGAATTTTTCCGTCTTTTGATTCTTACGTACGATTAGTAACTTCCTATTTGATTGAGTATAGTGAAGACTGGTCAACAGGAAGATGCTATATAGATTCAAAGGTCATTCAATTGATCTATGAAGAACGTCTTAAAACCGCATAACTTATTCGGATATCTCTGATGGTTTTTGCGCACATTACTTGACATTATCCTATTTTCTCATCCGTGTCTTGATTTAAAATTGCAACCCAATAGTATTTTCTTTTACTGACCGCTCTCCATCAAGGTCTAGTTCATCTTCAATGATAAAATAACCACCGGCGTAGTCGTTCTTGACCTTCATACCAATCGTTGTACCTGCAAACGACATGTCACCGCCGAGAATAGTAATCAAACAAAACAATAAAAACACTCTTTTCATGACTTCCTCTTTTTATAGCTTCACATGCTAAACACTTTTAAATTGAACAACTTCTTTTTACAATTTGGTTATAGCAGATTATAAAAATACTCTTTTTAGGGGAGAAATTTATGTAAAAGATATCTCTTATATTTTCAAGAGACCTCTTTTGGGCTAAAGCTATTCGTATTCATTTAAGATTGCGACGTATTCGTTTTCGATGAAATCAAGTTCATCTTTGGTGGCTACTTTATCAGCAACTGATATGAGTGATTCTAAGAGTACTTTATAGTTTTTAAGAAACTTGTCTGGTTGCTTAATTAGAAGAGTTTTGTAAATTTTTAAGCTTTTAAGCCTATGTTTCAGTTCGTTTGAAAATTCTTCTATTTGACTTAAATATTTTGATTTATTATGTTGACAAACAGCTAGATTGTGCCACGTCGTCCATAATTCTGGATAGTTCTCGCCATAAGTCTTTGACATCTTTTCTGCTACTTTTTCATACAGGGCGATCGCTTGGTCATATTGACCTTTTGAGCTTAGTGTCGAAGCCAGATTAACCCACATCTTCCATAATTCTGGATAGTCTTCGCCATAGGTCTTTAACATCTTTCCTACTACTTTTTCATATAGGGCGATTGCTGAGTCATATTGACCTTTTGAGCTCAGTGCCAAAGCTAGATTGTTCCACGTCGTCCATAAGGATGGATAGTCCTCGCCATAGGTCTTTAACATCTTTTCTGCTACTTTTTCATACAGGGCGATTGCTGTGTCATATTGGCCTTTTGATTCCAGTGCCCCAGCTAGATTGTTCCACGTCGTCCATAAGGATGGATAATCCTCACCATACGCCGTTAAGCGTTTTTCTGCTACTTTTTCATACAGGGCGATTGCTTCGTCATATTGACCTTTCGACTCTAAAGCTCGGCCTTTTAAAGACATCATATTTATTGTTCTCATGTGATCTTCTCCATAATTATCTTCACAAATTTTTATAATATCGTTTAATATGTTTAGTGCTTTTTCTAAATCCCATAACATGAGAAGCAATTCAATTGCAGTTTGATAAAAATCTGTATATTCATAAATATTAATATTTCTAATATCAATATTTTTTTCTAATAATTCATTTAAATAATCTTTCGCCTTCGTTAATTCATCTTTTTTAATCAATTCAGTTATAATTTTTGCCGAAAATTCAAAATACACGTGTTCTTCTAATTTCAATTCTTTTAAAATTCTATTCATGAGAGAATCATTATCTAAAATATATCCAATCTTGTATTTAAGTATCTTTGATAAATACAAAATCTCACTCTCACATTCACTATTACAAAACTCAAGCGACTTTAAAATCTTATAAATATTATCTATACTTCCTGTTAATTCATATAAATTTATTCCCATTAGAATAAACCAACTTAATGTACAAGATTCTTTCTCATCTAATTTATCGTAAAGGGCATTGTATATTACGACTAACTCATCATATTTTTCATTTTTAAACAATTTTTTCATCTTTAAAACTTGTAAGCCAATTTCTCTGTTATCATTATAAACATTAAAATAATCTGCAAATTCATAAAAATCCATATCCTTACCTCAACTTATTAAATTTTGTCAATATCAACATTCAATATCAAATCCATATTTTGTATAAGCTCATTATCGCTCTTCATTATTATTTGATTATTGATAGCATTTGTATTTTGATGTTGTAACTTTGGCTTTTTTAGATTGCTGGTTTCTGGATATAATTGTATAAGTTCTTCTTCTATTCTAGAAGTGGCATTTTCAATGAAATTATTGTGTCGTAATTTATCAATACGCTTATCAAATGCATATTCTAGCATTGAAATCACTTCATCATGAAAGAATTTTTCTTTGAGATCATCATGTATCATTGAATTATTCACTCTAATAAGATACGGCAAATTGCAATCTTTTAATTCTTTTTTCAAATTTATAGAGAATATAGTCGTTTTTTCATTATACCTTTCATGTTCAGCACTGAAATAGATGTATCCAAATTCCATTAAACAAAATTCACTTTCAAAATACTCGTCAGATAAAAGAATCAAGTAAAAATCACTATTCTTTAACAGTTCTTTAATTTTCAAACCATAGTCTACCCCGTCACGAATTGCATTTTGCTTACTGCTTATAAAAAATTCCTTTTCACTTACAGAAAATAGTTCTGAATATATTTTAATTAATAATTCTCCCAATTCTTTTTGTTTACTTGAATGAATATTTCACGATAGAAGCATCACCAAGTTGCTCATTTGAGCATCACTAATTCGCAATTAGAGCATCAACGATTTTTTGTTAGAGCATCACTTGAATTAAGTTGCGCACTGCCAAAA
>NZ_JAHBCL010000054.1 GCF_018390735.1 Fusibacter paucivorans | reverse complement strand
TGCCTGGTGATAACGTTGAAATGGACATTGAGCTTATTTCACCAATCGCGATAGAAGAGGGCTTAAGATTTTCAATTCGTGAAGGCGGCAGAACTGTTGGCGCTGGTTCCGTTATCAAAATCACTGAATAGTATTGGCGTTGTTTGCTGCTGAAAAGTGATTTTCAAAACAGTTTGTCAAAAAAAATAAATCAGTTCTTGAAAAATGAAGTGAAGTAGTATAAAATACTTTAAGTAATGTTTTTAGAACTATTAAAATGACTAACAATAGCTTCAGAGTTATTAATAGGCGATAAGGACTAGTGACAACTAGTCCTTATTTAACTGTCCGAAAAGCGTGCAAGCGTTGATAAGTAGGCCAAATCGACGTTGACATTCATGTTCATTTGTGATAGGTTAAATTAGTAATGTTATCGTGGAGTATAGTGTGCATTGCCAGGCACGGACATTAGTCGTTGTAGGAGGTGTCAAGATGAGAGTTAATATCACATTAGCATGTACTGAGTGCAAGAACAGAAATTACAACACTACGAAAAACAAAAAAAACAACCCAGACAGAATTGAAATGAACAAGTACTGTAAATTCTGCAAGAAGCATACGCAACACAAAGAAACGAAATAGTTTCAAATAAGAAAAGGGGTTGAAATAAATGGCTTCTAGTAATGTAAAAAAAGAAAAACAGAGTGTAAGCAAAATGTTTAGGAACATTAAAAGCGAAGTAAAAAAAGTAACTTGGCCTACAAAAGAAGACGTCTGGCAATACACATTAGTCGTATTGGCGATGTGCTTGATTACTTCTGTTGCGATCGGCGTACTAGATGCCGTATTCAAATTCCTATTTAATTTGTTTGCATAGGCTTAATCAAAGGGCAATGGGAGGAGGTTAGGTTTTTACCGATAAATATGACAGAAACGAATAAAGCAAGATGGTATGTCGTCCATACTTATTCTGGACATGAGAATAAAGTAAAGGCAAACATCGAAAAAATCGTTGAAAATAGAGGCATGGAAGATGTCATCTTAGAGGTCGTCGTGCCAACTGAGTCTGTCGTTGAGATCAAGAACGGCAAACGGAAGGACAAGTCAAAAAAAATCTTCCCAGGGTATGCTTTGGTTAAAATGATTATGACGGACGAGTCGTGGTATGTCGTTAGAAATACCCGAGGCGTCACGGGCTTTGTCGGTCCGGGTTCAAAACCGATTCCGCTTACAGAGGAAGAAGTTGAAAACATGGGACTCGAAAAACGCATCGTACACGTAGATTTCACTGTAGGCGATACCATTACAGTTATTTCTGGACCGTTTGAAAACTTTATTGGAACGGTCGAGGAGATTCACATGGAGAGACAATCTATCAAAGCGCTCATTTCGATGTTTGGTAGAGAGACGCCAGTGGAACTCGGCTTTGATCAAGTCGAAAAGAATTAGCAAAGCAATATTTAAGGAGGTGCAGCTAAATGGCTAAAAAAGTAAGTGGCTTTGTCAAGCTACAAATTCCTGCAGGAAAAGCGACACCAGCACCGCCAGTTGGTCCGGCATTAGGTCAGCAAGGTGTCAATATCATGCAATTCTGTAAAGAATTCAATGCAAAAACTGCAGATCAGGCAGGTTTAATTATTCCTGTTGTCATCACTGTTTACCAAGACAGATCTTACACGTTCATTACCAAAACGCCGCCGGCAGCAGTATTACTGAAAAAAGCAGCAGGTATCGAAAGTGGTTCTGGTGAACCAAACACGAAAAAAGTAGCAACTGTTAAAAGAGCGAAAGTAAAAGAAATTGCAGAAATGAAAATGCCGGATCTCAACGCGGCAAACATTGAGTCTGCGATGAGCATGATCGAAGGTACTGCAAGAAGTATGGGAATCGTCGTAGAAGACTAATTCCGTCAGGTAACGACATGTGGGAGGCAAAACCGTTAACACCACAAAGGAGGAAAATATGCCTAAAAGAGGTAAAGGTTATCAAGATGCTGCAAAGCTAATTGAGCCACAAAAATTATACGAAGTTGAAGAAGCTTTGAAACTTGTAAAATCAACATCAAAAGCAAAATTTGACGAAACAATTGAACTGCATATTAAGCTTGGCGTCGATGGTCGACATGCAGATCAACAAGTCAGAGGTGCTATTGTATTGCCGCATGGTACTGGCAAGAGTAAAAAAGTACTCGTTATTGCAAAGGGTGAAAAAGCAGCAGAAGCTGAAAAAGCTGGCGCTGATTACGCTGGCGCAGATGATATGATTGCAAAAATCCAGAACGAAAACTGGTTTGATTACGATGTGATCGTCTGTACACCTGATATGATGGGACAACTCGGCCGTTTGGGTAGAGTGCTTGGTCCTAAAGGATTAATGCCAAATCCTAAATCGGGAACTGTTACATTTGATATTGGTAAAGCTGTTAATGAAATTAAAGCTGGTAAAGTAGAATACCGTTTGGATAAAACGAATATCATCCACGTTTCAATTGGTAAAGCTTCTTTCGAAGATGCAAAACTCATTGAAAATTTCCGTGCGTTGGTAGAAGCTGTTATTAAAGCGAAACCGGCAGCAGCAAAGGGGACTTATTTAAAGAGCGTTACGCTTGCATCGACAATGGGTCCTGGTATCAAAGTGAACGCAGCAAAATTATAATTGACAAAGCATCTGGTATTTGATAGAATTGCTTTGTTGTAAAATTGAATGCAAACCGTAGACAGTAGGTGCTAAGGCTTAATTTCCTACCGAGGTAAAGAATAGATCAGTCAAATGATTAAACCTCTCTTGTCTACGGAAGAGAGGTTTTATTTTTACACAAGGAGGTGGACGAATGTCTCAGAATTTTGAAAACAAAAAAGTAGTTGTTGAAGGAATAAAAGAAAAATTCGCGGCTGCTAAGTCTGCAGTTCTTGTTGATTACAGAGGTTTAACGGTTGAAGAGGTAACTGAGCTCAGAAGTCAATTCAGAGCGGCGGGTGTTGAGTATAAAATTTACAAAAACAACCTTGTTAAGTTAGCCATTAAAGACACGCAGTTCGAATCGTTGACAAACGATTTAACCGGACCGAATGCGATTGCCTTCGGAATGGAAGATGCGGTTGTACCGGCAAAAATCATCAAAGAATTTGCTAAAAATCACAAAAACCTTGAATTAAAATCAGGGGTTGTCGAAGGTGATTACTGTGATTTCGATCAAATGATCCAAATCGCGGAACTTCCTTCAAAAGAAGTACTCATCGGAAGATTCCTCGGAAGTGTCAAAGCGCCAGTATCAAACTTTGCTTACTTCTTATCGAATCTCATCAAAGAAAAAGAAGGCGCGAGTGCATAAGACGAGCGTACGAATACGTGTATAATATTACGGAGGTGTAAAATGACTAAAGAACAAATTATCGAAGCGATAAAAGGTATGAGCATTTTAGAAGTTAAAGAATTAGTTGAAGCATGTGAAGCTGAGTTCGGTGTATCGGCATCGGCACCAGTTGTTGCTGTTGCAGCTGGGGGCGGCGGTGAAGCTGCTGCAGAAGAAAAATCTGAGTTTGATGTAATCCTCGCGAACGCAGGCGCTAAGAAAATCGGCGTTATCAAAGTCGTTAGAGAAATTACTGGCTTAGGCTTAAAAGAAGCAAAAGACTTGGTAGATGGTGCGCCTCAACCAATTAAACAAGGCGTATCTAAAGAAGATGCAGAAGCAATGAAAGCTAAGCTTGAAGAAGCTGGCGCAGCTGTTGAATTAAAATAATTGTATTTTAATCATAATAGCCACCTTTATTCAAGGTGGCTATTTGAATTATGCAAACAAGACAGTAGTCTGACATAATGAAGCATGTAACCATGCTGAACTGTAAATATGAAAACTCTATTTTAAACAAACTGTAAAAATGTGTTGACACGCATTGCGTTATATGATATTATTTTATAATGCTATAAGTATGTTTAAAATGGAGTTTTCTCGCTTTAAACACGCTTGGCACTGGATGTTAAAAAGGGAAGCCTTTCCTTTTAGATACATGATTTTTATTACACAAGGGGTGAATACTTTAATGCCACAACCTGTAATGCTCGGAAAAACAGAAAGAATGAGTTTTGCTAGAATTCATGAGCTGTTAGAGAAACCAAACTTAATTGAGATTCAACGCAAATCTTATGAGTGGTTTCTCGAAGAAGGACTCAAAGAAGCCTTCAAGGATATTTCTCCAATTGAAGACTATACTGGAAACCTCATCTTGGAATTCATCGATTATGAGTTAGATGAAGAATCAAAGTACGATGTCGAAGAGTGTAAAGAGAGAGATGTCAATTATGCAGTGCCACTAAGAGTTCAAGTCAGATTCATCAACAAGGAAACCAGCGAAATTAAAGAACAAAAGGTCTTTATGGGTGATTTCCCATTGATGACTGAAAAGGGGACATTTATTATCAACGGCGCTGAGCGTGTTATCGTCAGCCAGCTCGTTAGATCCCCTGGTCCTTACTACGATGTGAAAATCGATAAAGTGGGGGCGAAACTCTATTCCAGCACTATCATACCTAATAGAGGTGCATGGTTGGAGTACGAAACAGATTCAAATGACGTCGTATCTGTCAGAATTGACAGGACTAGAAAATTGCCTGCTACAACGCTAATGAGAGCACTGGGGTACCAAACGAATCAGGAAATACTCAATTTATTCGGTGAAGATGAACGCCTGATCCGTACGCTGGATAAAGACAGTACTCAAAATTATGAAGAGGGCCTAATTGAAATCTATAAAAAGTTGCGGCCAGGTGAACCCCCTACTGTAGAAAGTGCCAGTAATTTAATTAATTCACTTTTCTTTGATGAGAAGCGATATGATCTTGCGAAGGTCGGTCGCTATAAGTTCAATAAAAAATTGGGCATCTCAAATAGAATCGAAGAACATATTGCAGCAGAAAACGTCATCAGCCCGATGACTGGCGAAATTCTCGTTGAAAAAGGTGAAAAAATTACGATTGAATTAGCAGCAGATATTGAAAATGCTGGTGTTAAAACGATTGATATTTACAGCGACGACGAGAGGACGACGCGTGTTATCGGCAATCAGTTCGTCAATATTCACATGTATATTGATTCGTCAAAATTGAAAGTAAAAGAAAAAGTGTATTTCCCGGTTTTGAAAGAAATCTTGGATGCATATGATAATGTTGAAGATCAACTCGCGGCAGTGGAAGAACGTATGCATGAACTCGTTCCACGACATATTATTCCGGCCGATATCATAGCATCTTTTAGTTATATTTTAAATCTTAATGAAGGTGTTGGTAATGTAGACGACATTGATCACCTTGGCAACCGTAGAATTCGTTCAGTTGGAGAACTCCTTCAAAATCAATTTAGAATTGGTCTTTCGAGGATGGAACGCGTTGTCCGCGAACGGATGACCATTCAAGATATGGAAGCGATTACACCGCAGGCGCTCATCAACATTAAACCGGTAGTGTCGGCAATAAAAGAATTCTTTGGTAGTTCACAACTTTCACAATTCATGGACCAAACAAATCCGCTTGCTGAATTAACGCATAAACGGCGTCTGTCAGCACTCGGACCAGGTGGTCTTTCAAGAGAGCGTGCGGGTTTTGAGGTGCGTGACGTTCATCACTCGCATTATGGTCGTATGTGTCCGATTGAAACGCCAGAGGGTCCAAACATCGGTTTGATTGGCTCATTGAGTACCTTTGCACGTATTAACGAATATGGTTTTATTGAATCGCCTTATCGAAGAGTGGATAAAAAAACGGGGGTCATTACGGATGAGATCATTTATATTACAGCAGATGTAGAAGAAAAATACATTGTTGCCCCTGCGAATGAACCGATCACAGCAGATAACCATTTTGAAAGTGACCGGATCGTCGCAAGACGCCGTTCTGATATTAAGGAATTCCCAGCGACAGAAATTGACCTCGTCGAGGTATCGGCACAGCAAATGGTTTCAGTTGCAACGGCAATGATACCATTCCTTGAAAATGATGATGCCAACCGAGCGCTCATGGGATCGAACATGCAGCGTCAGGCCGTTCCGCTCGTTAGAGCCGAAGCACCTATTATCGGTACCGGTATTGAACACATTGCAGCAAAGGATTCCGGCGTCGTTATCAAAGCGCATGTTGATGGTGTCATTGAATATGTTTCTTCGGATGAAATTGTCTTGTTGGGTGATGCTGACCGCAGACGTTATCGCTATAAACTTTTGAAATTTAAACGTTCTAACCAAGGGACTTGTATTAATCAAAAACCACTTGTCAAAAAAGGCCAAAAGGTAAAAGTAGAGGAAATCATTGCCGATGGGCCATCAACTGATAATGGTGAAATAGCGCTTGGTACAAACCTTCTCATAGGTTTTATGACTTGGGAAGGTTACAACTATGAGGATGCTATCCTTATCAGTGAAGAACTGGTGATGGAAGACAAACTCAGTTCTATTCATATTGAAGAGTATGAATCAGAAGCGAGAGATACAAAACTCGGACCTGAAGAGATTACGCGTGACATTCCAAACGTCGGCGAAGATGCACTGAAAAACCTCGATGCTGAAGGGATTGTCCGTATTGGCGCCGAAGTAAATTCTGGTGATATATTAGTCGGCAAAGTAACGCCAAAAGGCGAGACGGAACTTACCGCAGAAGAAAGACTGCTCAGAGCGATCTTTGGCGAAAAGGCCAGAGAAGTACGCGACACGTCGCTTCGCGTTCCGCATGGCGAATCGGGCATTATCGTAGATGTGAAGAAATTTGAGCGTGAAAACGGCGATGAACTTTCGCCAGGCGTCAACAAACTGATCCGCGTTTACATTGCAAAAAAACGTAAAATCAACATTGGGGATAAGATGGCCGGTCGACATGGTAACAAAGGGGTTATCTCTAAAATCCTCCCAATTGAAGATATGCCATTCCTCGAAGATGGAACACCGCTTCAAATCGTACTTAATCCGCTAGGGGTACCATCGCGTATGAATATTGGACAGGTACTTGAAGTTCACCTTGGCTTAGCGGCGAAAAAGAATAACTGGAAAGTTGCAACGCCGGTATTTGACGGTGCAAAAGAGAGCCAAATTAATGAAATTCTTTCGGCGGCTGGCTACCCGGGCAACGGTAAACTGCGTGTCCGCGACGGACGTTCCGGTGAGATCTTTGATAATCCTGTAACCGTTGGTTACATGTATATGTTGAAACTTCACCATTTGGTTGATGATAAAATTCATGCGAGAAGTACGGGCCCTTATTCGCTTGTTACACAACAGCCGTTGGGCGGTAAAGCGCAATTCGGTGGACAGCGTTTCGGTGAAATGGAAGTTTGGGCGCTGGAAGCTTATGGTGCAGCGCATACACTGCAAGAAATTCTTACGGTCAAATCTGACGACGTCGTCGGACGTGTTAAGGCATATGAAGCCATTGTCAAAGGAGAGAATATCCCAGAACCGGGTATTCCGGAATCGTTTAAAGTCTTAATCAAGGAACTACAGGCGCTTGCGCTTGACGTTAAAGTTTTAAGAGATGATTCGGGTGAAATCGAAATTGAAATCGGTGATGATGATGACGATGGGCTAGATTATAATGCGGCACTTCGCGGCAGTGAGATTGAGAAGGATCTCGAATCGGGCGCTTTTATTGATGAGTTGCCTGAAGGCGCTGAAGAAGCACTTGATGCCGAAGAATTTTTCTTAGAAGAAGATGATGACTACGATGAATAATCAACTTTTTATAGAGAAGGGAGAGGTACCCCTTGATCGAATTTAACAATTTTGATTCCATTAGAATAGGCTTGGCTTCACCTAACAAGATTAGATCTTGGTCAAAGGGAGAAGTTAAAAAACCTGAAACTATTAATTACAGAACTTTGAAACCGGAGAAAGAAGGCTTGTTCTGTGAGAAAATATTTGGGCCAACGAAAGACTGGGAATGTCACTGCGGCAAATACAAAAAAGTACGCTATAAAGGCGTCGTTTGTGACCGCTGTGGTGTTGAAGTAACCAAGTCGAAAGTACGCCGTGAGCGCATGGGACATATCGAACTCGCAGCACCGGTATCACACATTTGGTACTTCAAGGGTATCCCGTCTAAAATGGGTATTCTCCTTGATTTGTCGCCACGGTCATTAGAAAAAGTGCTTTACTTTGCATCTTATATTGTAATTGAACCGGGCGAAACAAGTCTTGAAAAGAAACAGCTTTTAACGGAAAGCGAATATGCGCAGTATCGCGAGAAATACGGCAACACTTTTAGAGCGATGATGGGCGCTGAAGCGGTTAAAGAAATTCTTCAGGAAGTTGATCTTGAAGCGCTTGCGAAAGATTTAAAAACACAACTCAAAGACAGCTCAGGACAGCGAAAAGTTAGAATTATTCGCCGACTTGAAGTTGTTGAAGCTTTTAGACAATCCGGCAATATGCCTGAATGGATGATTTTGGATGTTGTGCCGGTCATTCCGCCAGATCTTAGACCGATGGTACAGCTTGATGGCGGGCGTTTTGCGACAGCAGACTTAAATGACCTCTATCGTCGTGTGATTAACCGAAATAATCGATTAAAACGTCTTTTGGAATTGGGCGCACCGGATATTATCGTTAGAAATGAAAAGCGGATGCTTCAGGAAGCGGTTGATGCATTGATTGATAATGGTCGTCGCGGCAGACCTGTAACGGGGCCCGGCAATCGCCCGCTTAAATCACTGTCTGACTTATTAAAAGGGAAACAAGGTCGTTTCCGTCAAAACCTTCTTGGCAAGCGTGTTGATTACTCAGGCCGTTCGGTTATCGTCGTCGGCCCGGAACTGAAGTTTTATCAATGTGGTTTGCCGAAAAAAATGGCGCTAGAGCTCTTTAAGCCATTTGTCATGAAGCGACTTGTCAAAGACGGATACGTTCACAATATTAAAAGTGCCAAACGTATGGTGGAACGCGTGAAACCGGAAGTTTGGAGCATTGTAGAAGATGTCATTAAAGAACATCCTGTATTGCTTAACCGTGCACCAACACTGCATAGACTTGGTATTCAGGCATTTGAGCCAGTGCTGGTTGAGGGCAAGGCGATAAGACTGCATCCGCTTGTTTGTACAGCGTACAACGCAGACTTTGACGGTGACCAAATGGCTGTTCACGTGCCGCTTTCTGTTGAAGCACAGGCTGAAGCGCGTTTCTTAATGCTTTCGGTTAACAACATTTTGGCACCAAAAGATGGTCGTCCAATTACGACGCCGACACAGGATATGGTCCTTGGTGCATACTATTTAACGTATGAAAAAGAGAACCAACCTGAAGTGATGCCGATCTTTAAAGACTATGAAGAGATGCAACTCGCTTACTTTAATGAAGTGGTTGATTTGCATACGCGTGTTAAACTAAAAAAATATCACGAACCAGAATCGCGGTATATAATTGTAGAAAGCACCGTTGGCCGTTTTATTTTCAATGAAAACATTCCGCAAACGCTTGGATTTGTCGATCGCGATGAAGACAAATACAGCCTTGAAATTGATTTTCTCTGTAAGAAGAAAGACCTCGAGGAAATTATCGCGCGATGCTTTAGTGAATTTGGCAATACGATTACTGCTGAATTGCTTGATCATATCAAAAATATTGGGTTCACTTATTCAACAAGAGGTGCCGTGACTGTTTCGGTTTCCGACATGGTGATTCCTGAAGCGAAAAAAGGTCTTATCGCCGAAGCGCGAGCGACCGTTGACAAATATCAAAAAGCTTACCGTCGTGGTTTGATATCTGAAGAAGAACGTTATGAAAAAATCATTCAGACATGGACAAAGACGACGGAAGATGTTACAGAAGCGCTGATTACAAACCTCTCAACGCTAAATAATATTAAAATCATGGCAGACTCTGGCGCGAGGGGTTCTAAAAACCAGATTAGGCAACTTGCAGGCATGCGTGGCCTGATGGCCAATGCCCTTGGTAAAACCGTTGAGATTCCAATTGTATCGAATTTCCGTGAAGGATTATCCGTTTTGGAATACTTTATTTCGACAACGGGTGCCAGAAAAGGTCTTGCCGATACAGCACTTCGTACAGCTGACTCCGGTTATTTGACGAGACGTCTAGTTGATGTTAGCCAGGAAGTGATCGTTCGGGAGCTTGACTGCCAGACAACCACAGGTATTGAAGTGGTTGAGTTTAAAGATGGCAATGAGCTGATTGAACCGCTTCAGGAGCGAATCTTGGGCCGCTATCCAGTTGAAGATGTCATTCATCCTGAAACGGGAGCCGTTATTTGTTCAACGGATAAAATTATTACTGAACGCATAGCGGAAAAGATTATTAAAGCAGGGTTTAAAAAGCTTAAAATTAGATCTGTCTTAACTTGCGATACACAATATGGTGTTTGTGCCAAATGTTATGGTCTCAACCTCGCGACTGGTAAAACAGTTCACGTTGGTGAAGCGGTTGGTATTATTGCTGCTCAATCCATTGGTGAACCTGGGACGCAGCTTACGATGAGAACATTCCATACTGGCGGTGTCGCCGGCGGCGATATCACGCAAGGTCTTCCGAGGGTTGAAGAACTTTTCGAAGCACGGAAACCAAAAGGTCTTGCCGTCATTGCAGAAATTGATGGTGTCATTTCCTTTAAGGAGACGAAAAAGAAGAAAGAAGTCGTCATTACAAATGAAGAAACTGGTGAACAGCATACATCGCAAATCGTCTTTGGCGCGAGACTTAAAGTCAAAGAAGGCGAACGTGTTGAAGCTGGACAGCCAATTACTGAAGGTTCTATCAATCCGCACGATTTACTTAGAGTCGTTGGCGTGAAAGGTGTCCGTGAGTACATTATAAAAGAAGTTCAAAAAGTATACCGTTTGCAAGGGGTTGATATCAATGATAAGCATATTGAAATCATCGTTAAGCAAATGCTGTCAAAAGTGAAAGTAGAAGAATCCGGAGATTCGTTGCTATTGCCGGGCAGTGTTGTCAGTCTCAAAGACTTTAATCGCATCAATGATCAAATTGAAGCAGAAGACGGCATTATTGCCATTGGTTCACGATCACTTCTCGGGATTACAAAGGCTTCGCTTGCAACTGAATCGTTTCTTTCGGCAGCATCGTTCCAAGAAACGACGCGCGTGCTGACTGAAGCTGCCATTAATGGCAAAGAAGACAGACTGTTGGGCCTTAAAGAGAACGTTATCATCGGCAAGCTGATTCCAGCTGGTACAGGCATGCGATACTACCGTGACTTTTCAGTAAAATCAAAGGCTGACTACACTTTTGATGACGAGGATTCCTTTAACAGCATTTAACACAATTATAGTTGACAGGCTATAGGCATGGTGTTAAAATGGTGAAGTGCATAATGGCGACTTCAAGGAGGTAGACTTTATGCAGCTAGAAGAACTAACAAACAATCCCAAACTCGTCGTTGGTGTAAAGCAGACGACGAAGTGTTTAACGGGTGATCGCGCTCGATTGGTATTGATCGCCAAAGATGCTGAGCAGCACGTTGTCAGACATATTTTGGAACTGTGTGAGACAAAGTCTGTAGAAATCGTGTTTGTCGACTCGATGAAGACGCTTGGGAAAGCTTGTAATATTGACGTTGGTGCTGCGACAGCGGTTATTGAAAAATAAATACTCATAAAGGGAAGGAGGTGCTAAGACAGAATGCCTACTATAAACCAATTAGTGAGAAAAGGAAGATATGAGATCGAAGAAAAATCAACTTCTCCTGCTCTCCAAAGAACCTTAAATACATTGAAACGCAAAAGCGTTAAAATGAGTTCACCACAAAAAAGAGGGGTTTGTACGAGTGTTAAAACTGTAACACCGAAAAAACCAAACTCGGCACTTAGAAAGGTTGCGAGGGTTCGTTTGACGAATGGATTGGAAGTAACAGCTTACATTCCAGGTGTCGGCCACAATCTTCAAGAGCATAGCGTGGTGCTTATCAGAGGCGGTAGGGTTAAAGACTTACCAGGTTGCCGATATCACATCGTCAGAGGTGTGCTTGATACTTCAGGTGTCAATAACAGACTTCAAGCGAGATCGAAATACGGCGCTAAACGACCTAAGAAAAAATAGAGCGTTAATCAGCCTCTTCCAACCGGAAGGGGCTTTATATAGTAAATTATAATCAAAGACAATTCAATACTATTCGCACAGACGACATTAGCTTGTCGAGTACCGATGAATGACCAAAAGACATTATAAGGAGGGAAGAAACGTGCCTAGAAAAGGGAATGTACCTAAAAGAGAAGTACTGCCCGATCCGATTTACGGAAGTAAGGTAGTCACTAAGTTAATTAACGCAGTAATGCTTGATGGCAAAAAAGGTGTTGCACAAAGTATCGTTTACGGTGCTTTCGATCAAATTGCTGAGAAAACCGGCAAAAGTGCACTAGAAGTTTTCGAAGAAGCGATGAACAACATCATGCCTGTCCTCGAAGTTAAAGCGAGAAGAGTCGGTGGTTCTAACTATCAAGTACCAATTGAAGTTAGACCTGAGAGAAGACAAACACTCGGTTTGAGATGGCTGATTTCGTACTCACGTAAGCGAGGCGAAAGAACAATGCAGGATAAACTTGCTAAAGAAATCATGGATGCGGCAAATAACACTGGGGCATCAGTTAAAAAGCGTGAAGATACGCACAAAATGGCTGACTCGAACAAAGCATTTGCACATTACAGATTCTAAGTTAATTAACATCATAGGGTATTTTATTTATGTTTAATATGAGTACAGTAAGAAAGGAGGATCATAATGAGTAGAGCATATTCGTTAGAGAATACTAGAAATATCGGTATCATGGCTCACATCGATGCTGGTAAAACGACGACTACTGAGAGAATCCTCTATTATACAGGTATCAACTACAAAATCGGTGAAGTTCACGAAGGTGCAGCAACAATGGACTGGATGGAGCAAGAACAGGAGCGCGGTATTACCATTACATCCGCTGCGACCACTTGTGTCTGGAAAGGCAAGAGAATTAACATTATTGACACACCTGGTCACGTTGACTTTACAGTTGAAGTTGAGCGTTCACTTCGTGTATTAGATGGATCCGTAGCTGTATTTTGTGCAAAAGGTGGCGTTGAGCCACAATCTGAGACGGTTTGGAGACAAGCTGACAAATATGGTGTTCCGAGAATGGCGTTTGTCAATAAAATGGACATCACTGGTGCAGACTTCTTCAGAGTTGTCAACATGATGAAAGATCGCTTAAAAGCGAATGCCGTTCCAATTCAAGTGCCAATTGGTGCTGAAGACAAATACGAGGGTCTTGTTGACCTTATCGAAATGGAAGCGGTTTACTACAGAGATGAAAAAGGTGAGCAAATTGATCGCGTTGAAATTCCTGCTGAATTAGTAGACATCTCTGAGGAATACCGTTCAGCTATGGTGGAAGCTATTGCTGAAACAGATGAAGTGTTAATGGAAAAATACCTCGAAGGTGAGGAAATTACCAAAGAAGAATTAAAAGTTGCCCTTAGACATGCGACAATCAATAACGAGATTGTCCCTGTGCTCTGCGGTTCAGCATACAAAAATAAAGGTGTACAGTTAATGCTTGACGCCGTTATTGCGTACATGCCTGCGCCAACGGATGTTGCAGCTATTAGGGGTGTTGATGAAGATGGCAATGAAGTTGACAGACCGGCTGACGATAGCCTGCCGTTCTCTTCACTGGCGTTTAAAATCATGACGGATCCTTATGTCGGGAAGTTGACTTTCTTTAGAGTTTACTCAGGCGTTTTGGCATCAGGTTCTTATGTTCAAAATTCAACAAAAGATAAAAAAGAACGCGTTGGCCGTATTCTTCAAATGCATGCCAACAAACGTGAAGAAATTGATAGGGTTTATTCTGGCGATATCGCAGCCGCCGTTGGCCTGAAGTTTACAACGACAGGTGATACGCTCTGTGATCCAGATCACTTAATCATTCTTGAAACAATGGAATTCCCGGATCCAGTTATCCGTGTTGCCATTGAACCAAAAACGAGAGCTGGTCAGGAAAAAATGGGTATTGCACTTGCAAAACTCGCTGAAGAAGACCCGACTTTTAGAACGTATACAGATGAAGAAACCGGCCAAGTTATTATTGCGGGCATGGGTGAGCTTCATCTTGAAATTATCGTTGACCGACTCCTCAGAGAGTTCAAAGTCGAAGCGAATATTGGCGCACCGCAGGTTGCTTACAAAGAAACCATTACAAAACCAGTTGATATTGATTATAAGTATGCAAAACAATCAGGTGGTCGCGGTCAATACGGTCACGTTAAGATCAAATTTGCACCAGTTGAATCCGGTAAAGGTTTCTCATTTGAATCAACCGTTACAGGTGGAACAGTTCCTAGAGAATATTTCAGCGCTATTGAAGATGGTGTCAGCGGCGCGATGAAATCTGGTATTCTTGGTGGTTACGAAGTTGTCGATATTCATGCGAACCTTTATGATGGTTCATACCATGAAGTCGACTCCAACGAAATGGCCTTTAAACTCGCTGCTTCTATGGCACTTAAAGAAGCAATGCGCAAAGGCGACGCTATTTTGCTCGAACCATATATGAAAGTAGAAATTACAGTTCCGGAAGAATATTTCGGAGATGTCATGGGTGATGTCAATTCAAGACGTGGCCGCCTTGAAGGTATGGAAGTTGTCAATGGCGCGCAAATCATCAGAGCTTACGTACCACTTTCACAAATGTTTGGCTATGCGACAGACTTAAGATCCAATACACAAGGTAGGGGAACTTATGCAATGGTATTTGATCACTTTGAACAAGTACCTAAAAATATAGCGGAAGAAGTATTAGGTAAAAAATAATACCAAGGGAGGAATAAAAAATGGCAAAGCAAAAGTTCGAAAGAAATAAGCCACACGTTAACATCGGTACAATTGGTCACGTTGACCACGGTAAAACAACGTTGACAGCAGCAATCACGAAAGTATTATATGACAAATATCAATTGGGTGCGAAAGTAGACTTTGATAATATCGACAAGGCACCTGAAGAAAGAGAAAGAGGGATTACGATCTCTACTGCTCACGTTGAGTACGAAACACCTAAGCGTCACTACGCACACGTCGACTGTCCGGGCCATGCCGACTACGTTAAGAACATGATCACAGGTGCAGCGCAAATGGATGGTTCAATCCTCGTCGTATCTGCAGCTGACGGTCCAATGCCTCAAACGAGAGAGCATATCCTCTTATCGCGCCAAGTTGGTGTACCATACATCGTCGTATTCCTTAACAAATGCGATATGGTAGATGACGAAGAGCTTCTTGAACTCGTTGAAATGGAAGTAAGAGAATTGCTTTCAGAATATGACTTCCCAG
>NZ_JAHBCL010000053.1 GCF_018390735.1 Fusibacter paucivorans | reverse complement strand
AAGATTGCAGTTGTACTATCTGATGACTGATTGGTTATGATGACGGAAGTTTTATGATCTTGTCGACGAGAGAGGGATTCGTTAATACGTTTATATAGAACACGTCTTTGTAATGCGTAAAAAATCGTTTATAATAGAAAGAAGTATATCGTACTCATATATGATGCGATCATAGAATCGTACAAAACACTGCAAGAAACGACAGAATTGGAGGCCTTATAGATGCATGTCTTTTTCTTTATTCTCGTGAACAATATTGTTCCGATTTTTTTGTTGATTGGCTTAGGATTTATACTGAGCAAGCAATTTAACTTTGATATGAATACGCTAAGTAAAATGATTTTTTATCTTTTTTCACCCGCATTTATTTTTGTTAACCTATATGAAACGCCTTTATCCATTAATATGCTGTTAATTACGCTATTTTGTACAGCTTATTTGGCCATTACATATATGATTGCTGCCGGGATCGGCAGGTGGCGAGGTTATGATACCAGTTTAACCAATGCTTTTAAAAACGCACTGATGTTTAACAATACAGGAAATATTGGGCTTTCTCTTGTCACACTTGTTTTTAGCACAGGTCCTTATCTCATTGGCGGTGAGACGCCCTTTTTAAATGAGGCACAGGCATCTCTGATTGTCGTGATGGTCTTTACCAATATCACGATTAATACTTTTGGTTTTTACAATGCGGGAAGGGCAACCATGTCGGTAAAGGATACCATCAAAAAAATCTTTTCAATGCCGGCAGTCTATACGATTCCGTTGGCGATTGGCCTTCAGCTTTCACCGATTGATGCCACTGCTTGGTTCGGCTGGCCGGCGCTGGTTTATTTGAAGAATGCACTGGTTGCCATGGCGCTGCTAACGCTTGGCGTTCAGCTTTCGAAAACCAAAATTGATTTTCATAATAATAGTGTCTATTTGGCAGTATTTATGCGATTGTTAGGCGGTCCGATACTGGCGATGGTGCTCATCGCCGCATTTGGTTTTAAAGGGGTTGTTGCACAGACACTGCTTATTGCGTATTCGGTGCCTACTGCGGTAAATACGGCACTGATTGCAGTGGAATTCAAAAGTCAGGAAGCCTATGCAACACAGGTAGTCGTAACATCGACCATTATCAGTGCAGCGACTTTGACATTTGCAATTTTTATGGCGCAAACACTTTATGCTGTTGGTGCATAGATGAAAAGCAAGTGATTCAAAAATGCTTTAGAAATAAATTTATCGTGTTATAGAGAGGAGAAAAACGTATGTATGAATTGTATCAAGTGGGTGAAAAAACTTATTATATTGAATGTCCGGCTAAAATAGGCATTTACAAAACAGGTGAGAACGAAGTGGTTTTAATCGACACTGGGAATGATAAAGAAGCGGCAAAAAAAGTACTTCGCGTCTTGGATGGTGAGGGCTGGACGCTTAAAGCCATCTATAATACACATTCTAATGCAGATCATATTGGCGGTAACCAATGGATACAAAAAAAGACGGGCTGCCCCATCTATGCCACAAAAGTTGAACAGTACTTTACAGAGAACCCTGAGCTGGAAACGGCAATTCTCTATGGCGGGTACGCTCAAAAATCACTTCGCAATAAATTTTTAATGGCGAAGCCCTCAGAGACGCTATTGCTAACGCCTGAAACGCTGCCTGAGGGGTTGACGATGTTTTCGCTGCCGGGACATTTTTTCGAAATGGTTGGCTTTAAAACATCAGATGATATCTATTTCTTGGGTGACTGTGTCTTTGGAGAACATATTATTAACAAGTATCATTTTACCTTTATTTATGATGTTGCAGGCTATTTGGCGACACTTCAACATATTATGAACTTGTCGGGCGCATTGTTTATTCCATCTCATGCGGATGCCGTCAAAGATATTAAACCTCTGGCTGAAAAAAATATTGCTAAAGTGAAGGAGATTGAGACCTTTATTTTGCAAACGTGTCTAATGGGATTGAATTTTGAAGAAATCCTAAAAGAGGTCTTTGATCATTACAGTCTTACACTTGATTTGAATCAGTATGTGCTGGTGGGGAGTACCATTCGATCTTTCTTATCCTATCTTGTTGACGGCGGCATGATGACATGTCATTTTGATTCAAATCGATTGATTTGGAAGACAGTCCCCCAAGCATAAAATGAAATTTCCTTTAAGAAAATGGACTTAAATAGCATATGCATTTATAGTTTTTATGAATGAGTGAGCATGATTTGGAAAACATCAAAATTCCTTAATGCATTGGAATAACAGGAAAGTTGAAATAGAGATTATAGTTTTTATATATGGAAGGCTATGTTTGACCGACGGCGGAAGATGATATTGCTTGGTTTCTTGATGAGATTGGTGCTATAATGTTGTGGAAAATCATTTACCTGCATTGAGTAGGAGATAAAACTTATTATAAGTCATTGATTAGAATGCAGTGCTAAAGAGGAGGCACGATGTCAGTTTTCCTGTTTGTTCTCATTAATAATATTCTACCGATATTTGTTCTCATAGGATTGGGATTTGTACTAAGTAAGCGTTTTACTTTTGATATATTTACTTTAAGTAAACTCAATTTCTATTTGTTTATGCCGGCATTTATCTTTGTCAATCTTTATACCACAGAACTTGACTGGTCAATGGTTAAGATTTTAATATTTTGCGCTGTTTACCTGATTGTCAATGATATTTTGGCAAGGGGGATTGGCAAGACAAGAGGATATGATGTTTCAATGACCAATGCGGTTAAAAACGCAATCACTTTCAGCAATACGGGCAACATTGGATTATCACTTATTATTTTGGTTTTTAGTACGGGTAGTAATGTCGTCGGCGGCGAGACGCCTTTCTTGATGACAGCTCAGACAACATTGATTATTGCCCTTGTCTTTAATAATATTACCACCAACACGCTTGGCTTTTTTAATGCGGGGCGCGCTTCGATGTCAATGAGAGGATCACTGAAAAAGATACTTAGCATGCCTTCAATATACGCGATTCCATTGGCCTTTGTTTTAAAGGCGATGCCATTTGATGTGACGACCTTTTTTATTTGGACTGCGCTCGTGTATATGAAAAATAGTTTAGTTGCAACGGCGCTAATTACACTTGGGATACAATTGTCCAAAACCAAAGTGCAATTTGGCAATTCAGATGTTGTGCTGACGGTGTTGATGCGGCTTGTTGCCGGTCCTATTATTGGTGCCGCTTTAATTTGGGCCTTTGGTTTCACCGGTGTCGTCGCACAGACGCTGTTGATTATCTCAGCTTTGCCACCGGCAGTAAATACGGCGCTTATTGCTGTTGAATTAGAAAATCAGGAGACTTTTGCAACGCAAGTTGTTATTATGGCAACGATAGTAAGTGCGGTGACACTGACGTTTACAATCTATTGGGGTCAGATTTTCTTTGCGTGTGCTTAACAGGCAGTCTTTACGATAAACAGAAAATACTTGCTAAAGATGAGCTGAATACCTAATCAGCCATCTTTTTTATTTAAGGAAATTACATCATTACCTTTCGTGGATTCTTTACGAGAATAGGTTGAATTTTCATCTTATGAAAAGAATACATACTGTTGCAAAGGATCAAAACTTTGAATGATGCTATTTTTTCATTAAATAAAAAATGGCAAATACATCGCATCCGTTTGCATTGTTCGCTGATGGTGTTATCAAAATAATCGATTGACAGGTGCCGTTATTGACAGACATAAATGGCAATGTTAAACTAGTATAAGATTTGTCATTAAGTGAAAATGAATTTTGATGAATGGAATAATTGGAAATGATTGGCTTATAATTAGTGTTTTCATTGCGTCTGTATCTTTTTTTCAGTTTAAATATGATGTAAAATGTGTGGATAAGGAGATAACTGTTTCGTTAGTTAAAAATTGTAAATCCGTATAATGAAATAAGTAGTCAACGGTTGATCGCACATGTTGTCCATAATATATGCAGCTTAAAGGACCCATAACTGATATCAATGGTTTAATACGACTAAAATATTTTTATGATTGGAAATTCGTGTTCTGTTTTCGCTTATTAATAGTGTATACTATATGAAAGTATTGTATCGCAATCTTAATGACACGAAGAGAATACGATTCTAATCGCTGTATTGAACATTGGAGGTTATATGGAAAAGAAAAGTTATCATGTTCGAAATGTAATTATTGGTGTAGGGAAACCTAAAATTATTGTCCCAATTGTTGGCAAGACAAAAGCGCAGATTATTGATAAGGCGAATGAATTTGACTATGATATGATTGACCTTGTTGAGTGGCGGGCCGATTTCTATGAAGATGTATACCAAGTGGACGCTGTGTTGGATACGCTGATAGAATTAAGAATGGTTCTAAAGGATACCCCCTTGATCTTTACGTTTAGAACAGATCGTGAGGGCGGTGAAAAAGCGATTGAAATGCCAGCCTATGTTGCATTGAATACAGCTGTTGCTAAGAGTGCCATGGCAGATATTATTGATGTTGAAATCTTTTCAGGTGATGACATCGTTAAGCAGAGTATTGACAATATTCATGAAGCAGGCTGTCTGGTAATTGCATCAAATCACGATTTCCATAAAACGCCGTCAGAAGAAGAATTAATAAAGCGTATGCTGAAGATGCAGTCAATGAATGCTGATATTCCCAAAATTGCGATGATGCCGCAATCGAAAGCAGATGTTTTGACTTTGCTCAGCGCAACGAGCCGAATGTACGAAGAGTTTGCCGATCGGCCAATTATCACGATGTCAATGTCTTCGAAAGGCGTTATCAGTCGTTTGACAGGAGAAGTATTTGGATCGGCAATGACATTTGGCGCTGTTGGACAAGTTTCTGCACCAGGTCAGATACCGGTAGAATCTTTGAGCGAAGTGCTCGATATATTAACAAAGGCAATTTAAGTTTGAAGTGGTTTATGGCCTGAAACAAATGGAACGTGCTATATTCCCTTCGTAAGAGGTGATTTAAATGGAAGAAAAAAAGGGGACGACACGGGCGATTGACAGGGCGCTGGAAATTTTAGACTGTTTTATGGGAGAGCAGCATGAGTTTTCATTAAATGAGATATCTGAAAAGATATCACTTTCGCCAAGTACAACCTATCGGTTGCTTAGTACAATGACCGTGAATGCCTACCTGACCAAAAGCAGTGATAAAAAGTACTCGCTGGGTCCAAAGATTGCACTGTTGGGAACGAAATGCACAGAGCTCAAATATGATCATTTAATTGAGGTCGCTAAACCGTATATGGAGCAACTCAACAAAAAATATGATGAAAGTATCAGTTTATATGTTGTTGAAGGCGATCAAATTCTCTGTGTTGAGCGTATTGAGACGACGCGTGCGCTTAAACAGGCTGTCGGTAAAGGGGCTTACCTGGACTTGGCATCCGGCGCATCAGGCAAACTGCTATTGGCATATGAGCCATTAAATCATCAAAAAAAATTAATTGGTGATAATCCATTTCTTTGGTCAGCAGTTGAAAAGATACAGATTGACCACTTTGCATTTTCTACAGGCGAAAAAGATGAGGGCGTTTCATGTATTGCAACACCAATCATAAATGCTGAAGGGGAAGTTGTCGCATCATTGACAATGACAGGGTTATTTACAAGATTTCAAGGCGTTGATCTCGAAGAAAAAATCGAAGATACACGGCTTATGTCGAAAAAGGCCTCTGCAGATTTAGGTTTTGAATCCTAAAAGCAATGCTTTATCAAGATGGCTATGAGTACATGCAAATTTATCGAACGACGCGAATAAAAATGAATAGACAGAACACCTATAAAACCAGTTTCAACATCTATTGAATATAGTGATGATAACTGGTTTTGTTATTGGTAAAGCAAAGTTTAATTTTGATATACAATGAATGACAGTTATTAGGTAATCGACATCAATGATGTTTTTTTTATGTGAAAGGATTGCAAAAATATTTGTCCCACTTATGTGAAATTTTTAAGAAGGTTAGAATTTGAACGTTTAAGGGGGATTTTTCGGTAAAATTGTTGACAAAATGACGACATTCGAATAATATTAAGTAAATATTAAACAACTTAGTGCATAAAAATTGCACGATGGAGAAATGTTATGACTTCAAACATTATGAAAAAATCATCTGTTAGCTATTACTTTTATATGTTCTTATTTTATTACTGGGGTAAATTTTACGCTGGCAATTTTATATGCACGGAATAGCTATTAGAAGCATAACAGTTTACAATGAACGATAAGATGGATTCTAATACAGAGTCCATCTTTTTTAATTGATTGGAAGATTGACTTTGTAAAATGAATAGCATCTGACGAGTGAGGCAATGGTATCATTCAAATTTTAATCCTTTCACTATAATATGTGTTGTATTCATAAAACGGAAAATCAACAGTTTGCCGTGAAGGATCAATTAAAGGTAATGATGCAATTTCCTTGAGTGTTTAAAAATAAAGCGAAGCGCAAAAATGGGAGGATCAGATGAAAGGATTAGCGTTTATTGGAATGATGGGTTCAGGAAAAACCACAATAAGCCAAAAAGTGGCAAAGGATCTTGCGCTTACTTACTATAGTATTGATCAAGAGATTGAAAAAGATCACAAGATGACAGTATCAAGTATTTTCAGTAAACACGGTGAAAACCACTTTCGTGAAAGCGAGACCAACACGATCAAACAATTAGTCGCTAAACCCAATATTGTTATTGACTGTGGTGGTGGTGTTGTACTTAATAAAGAAAATATTCAGATCATGAAAGACAATGGCTTTAAAGTGGTTTTTTTAAATCGTGAGATTTCGGATATCATTGGTGATATCGATTTTGAAACGAGACCGCTTTTAAAAGATAATCATGATAAAATTTACAACATTTATAATGAAAGGCTGCACCTTTACATGGAGCATGCAGATGTGATTATTAATAATACTGGTTGTTTGATGACACAATATGCAAGAATATTAAATGAAATAAAATTTTCATGTCGATCTCTAACCAATGTAGCAATATAATGTTCTCTATATAAGAAATGGCTTGAAAAAAAGGTGATCACAATCGAATAGCATAATGACTTAAGACAGTTGCCAATATGGCAGCTGTTTTTTTGTTTCTAAAAAATGCTTTGGGGTAATATTTCATTGAGTGAAATAGTATCGGCGATAAATGGAAAAAAGATTGTTTTTTTTTCTAAAACGCATTGACGATGGTGGTGAAAGATGGTAATCTATTATCGAAAAGTACATTGTGCGGAATATATTACACACAGTGAAATTGGAGGTTAAAATGGCAAAGGAACTTACGAAAGAACAAAGAGAAGAACTAGATTTAGCATTTGAACGTGCGAGAGCAGCACAGGCAATCTTTGAAACGTATGATCAAGCAAAGGTAGACAAATTATGTCAGGCAGTTGCCGCAGCTATTTCTAACAAAAAAGTGTTTACAGAATTAGCATTAATGGGCGTTGAAGAAAGTGGTTTAGGTGATGCAAACGGCAGACCTGGCAAAAGATTCAAAGTTCATGGTATTTTGAGAGATTCACTTAGACAAAAAAGTGTTGGCATCATTGAAGAAGATCCGGTAAAAGGTATTACAAAATACGCAAAACCAGTTGGTATTATTGCATCTGTCGTACCAACGACAAACCCTGTATTAACACCAGCAGGTACAGCAGTTTATGCTATTAAAGCAAGAGACGGCGTAATTTTTTCACCACATCCTAGATCAAAAAAGACAGCTTTTAAAGCCGTAGAAATTATGAGAGAAGCTCTCAGAAAAGAAGGCGTACCTGTTGATATTATTCAATGTCTTCAAAATGTAAACCTCGCAATGACACAAACATTAATGTCAGAAGCAGATTTAGTACTTGCAACCGGCGGTCAACAGCTTGTAAGAGCTGCCTATAGCTCAGGAACGCCAGCTTACGGCGTTGGTGCAGGTAACTCAACAATGATTATAGATGAAACTGCAAACGTTAAAGAAGCGGCAATGAATACAATGCTCAGTAAAACTTCAGACTTTGGTTCAGGCTGTTCAGCAGATGGTAACTTAATCATGGAAGCATCTGTCTATGATGATATGGTTAAAGAATTTGTTGCAATCGGCGGCTATTTTGCAAACCCTGAAGAAAAAGAAATGCTTAAAAAAGTACTTTGGGATGAAGAAGGTCACAGACTTTCAGATACTGTTGCTGTGGCACCACAAAAACTTGCTAAAATTGCTGGTTTCGAAATTCCAGAAGATAGAAAATTCATCTTTGTTGAAGGTGATGGCATTGGTAAAGACCACTTCTTCTCACTTGAAAAATTAACAACACTTTTCGCTATTTATAAATACGAAGGTTTCGAAAATGCATTGAAAATGATGCACGGTGTTTACAATACAATGGGTAAAGGTCACTCATGTGGTATTTATTCATTCAATGATGAACACATTCATCAATTGGCACTTGAAGCACCTGTTAGCCGTATTATGGTTAGACAACCGCAATCAAAAGCAAATGCGGGATCATTCACAAATGGTATGCCGATGACTTCCAGCTTAGGCTGTGGTACTTGGGGCGGTAACATTATTTCTGAAAACGTTAACTTAAAGCATTACATGAACGTAACATGGGTATCAAGACCAATTGCAGAAGATCGCCCAGCACTTGAAGAACTCTTTGGCGAATACTACGATGCTGAATTAGAAAAATAGTAAAAAACAGTTGCGTTAATGACGGAGATGCGATAGAAACCGTCGGTAGAGTTTAACGAGAACGAATAAATGTACTGAAGGAGTATATGCATGAATTATCCTAACCGCATCAATATTTGTGAGGTCGGTCCACGTGACGGCCTCCAAAATGAAAAAAAGATCTTGACGACAGATGAAAAGGTCGAACTGATTGATATGGCCATTGACGCAGGCTATAAAGTCATCGAAGTCGGGTCGCTCGTACATCCCAAAGCCATTCCGGCATTAGCGGATACGGAAGAAGTCTTCAAGCGTATTCAGAAACCGGATGACGTTGAATTACGTGTGCTCATTACAAATCTCAGAGGTGTCGAACGCGCCATTAACGCTGGTATTAAAAAAGTAAAACTGACAGTATCGGCTAGCGAGTCGCACAATATGAGTAACTTTAACCGCAAGACCGAAGAAACTGTTGAACAGTTTGCTGCCTGTATTGAATTGGCACGTGCAAACAATATTGAAGTTTCAGCAGCAATTTCAACTTCATTTGGCTGTCCGTTTGAAGGTTATATCAGTATGGCGAAAATTGAGCCCATTATCAAACGTTTCATTGAAATGGGGCTGACTGAAATTTCGCTGTCAGACACGACGGGGATGGCATATCCAAAAGATGTACGCGAAAAATGCAAGTACGTCATGGAAAAGTATCCTGAAATAAAATGGAATTTGCATTTCCATAATACGAGAGATCTTGGTTTCGTCAATGTTATGGCAGCGATGGAAGCTGGCATTGTCAATTTTGACGCATCATTTTCCGGTGTTGGCGGATGCCCATATGCACCAGGTGCATCTGGAAACATTTGTTCAGAAGATTTGCTCCACTTATGTCAATATGAAGGCATTGAAACAGGCGTTGACCTTGATAAGGCAATCGCACTGGCAAAACGCGCTGCTGATTTCTTAGGTCACAAGACGGACAGCTATATGCTCAGAGCTGGCAAAATCAGTGACTTGACAAAAGAAAAGCCTACTGAACAAAAGAATTAAAAATCATTGAAATTTTGAATAACCCCAAAACCTTAAAAACCCCTAACATATATATCATAAAGACAAATCAACAAAATCAAGAACCAAAACTTATTGCTTTAAACGTTAATCTGTCATTTAAGAGCATCGTGATTGCTTCCCCTAAATGATCAATGATGTTATAGAGACGACAGAACAGAATCCTCAGTATTGGGGATTCTGTTTTATGTTCGATAAATTATGTTATAATACTAAGAGAATTTTACGAAAGAAATACATGGTGGTGGTCGAATGACGCAACAATCCAAAACCCGTTCAATTGACAGGGCTTTAGAAATACTGGAATGTTTCCTGAATGGCAAAGAATCCCTTACTCTAGCAGAGCTTTCACAGCTTGCGAATTTATCTGCAACAACAGTGTTGCGTATTTTGGGCGCTTTGCAAGCGAAGGGCTTCGTAGAAAAAGATGAAGCCACTAAAACCTATCAGTTAGGTTTTAAAATATCACAGCTCTCAAAAGTTGCGAATCAGTCCAATGAGATGGTTCTTAAAACAATAAGCCAGCCTTTTATGCAAGACTTACTTGACAAATATAATGAAGATATTCGACTCTTTGTTGAACAAGGAGCTTCGAAGCTCTGCATCATGTCTTTAGAATCGACAAGAAGTCTACGCCATATTGTTCACGTCGGAGAACGGCATGAACTCATAAGAGGGGCGACTGGTAAAGTCGTGCTAGCACATATTAAGCCGGAAAAATGCGATTTGCTTATTAAGGGAACCGATATTGATCTGGAGACGCTTGAGTCAATAAGAGAAAAAGGATATGCAGTAAGTTATGGTGAACGCGATGAAGGGATTATCGGTATTGCGGCGCCAATTTTAAATGCAGTAGATGAACTGGTAGCGGTATTATCGCTTTCAGGGCCAGCCATTCGCTTTGACAATGGTGCACTTAATGAAAAAATTGAAGATACTGTGAAAAAGGCGAAAGAAATTTCAGAGGCGTATGTAAGGTTTGTAGGACGTGTCTAAATTGATAAAAGAAACCCTGTCGACGAATGTCAACAGGGTCATTTTTTTCTACAAGACAACGGCAAGCACCGCGTTATAGCATTCGAAATAACTTCTATAATAAAAATGATGCAGCAACTCATCAAATTTTTAATAGTGTAAAATCTCATTACAAATTTCATATTACATGATAATTGCGGAATGAATTTATCGCAAAGAAACTTGTGTGCCTCATAGAGAAAGGGGATTAATCTAGATAAAATCCTAAGGATTTTATGACTTAAATTATAACATAAATTTAATAACTTTTTATAAAAAAATTAATTTTTTTTCATAAGTATTCATCTGGATTTTACCGCCAATGGCAAGCGTTGGCTGTGGAAAGTTATGGCCAGCACGCAAATTTGCCAAAATTGGCTTTTGCCACGGGACGACTACTTCTTCAATAACGGTTTCAAGCGAAAGATCTTCGCCGCCGTATGACTTTTTATACTCGGGTTTGCAACCGGAGAAGGTGCCAAAAAGAATACCGTGACAGTCTCTGAATTTGCCTGCCAGTGCTAATGCAGTCAGCATTTTATCAATTTTATAAATGGGTTCATCTACGTCTTCAAGAAAAAGAATTTTTCCTTTTGTATCGACTTCATATGGTGAACCTAATGTTTGTGTCAGCAGTGATAGATTCCCACCAATGAGTTCGCCTTCACAAATCCCTTCCGAAAAGATGCTGAAAGATTCACCGGGCGGGTTTGTTAAGAGGCCGTGATAACCACCGGGGGTCATAATATTTGCTTTAAAACTATTCAGCGAATATTCATCACAGTTCTCATCATTGATAAAGATATCAGAGGTTGCCATAGGACCATGATAAGTAACGAGACCAGTCATTTGATGGATGGCGGTATGCAGTGCCGTAATATCGCTGTAGCCAATAAAGACTTTTGGATTTTGAGCGATTAGATCGTAGTCTAGTGATGCCAAAAGGCGCGTTGCTCCAGAACCGCCTTTAAGATTAATAATGCCATTGATATCAGGTGAGCGAAAGGCATCGTGCAAATCTTTTAGCCGCAGTGAATCGCGACCTGCTAAATGGCCGTGATAGGCATAACACGATGGCATCATCAACGGTTTTAACCCCAGACGTTTAAGACCGATTTCAGCTTTGTCAACTTTTTCGCGAAATGTTGGTGTTGAGGGGCAGAGTACAGCAACGGTATCACCTTGCCTAAGTGCTTTTGGATACATTTCGACCTCCTAAATGTCTTACTATCTTAAGGTGATTGCATCGTTAACTTTAATTGAGCCTGTACGACAATATGTTGAATTTTCGTACGACAATAATAGTACATATTGTAGTGAACGGCTTAAAGTTTGAATGATGCAATTGCCTTATCTATTATTATAGCACCAGAGCGCTGACATTCATTTTAAGATTATGAGACATTCTGTTATTGAAAGGAATTGAAGGAGGCGGTAGGAGGATTGGCTGCTGTCACTTAAAATGTTAAGAATTATTAACAATTGTACCGCTGGCTATTCATGCTGTTCAAATAGAGCTATACTGTAGAGAAAATGATACTCGTGTTTTGAAAGGATAATTTTTAATTGATATCTATTGATAATCATATTATTTAGGAGGCACATATGATGATACCTGTATTTGATGCACACGAAGATATTTGGACACACGTTGCGCAGTGTCGTGAACTAGGCGAGCGAAGTGTCTTTGAAAATCACCATCTTGCCAATCATAGAGCGGGCAATATCCGCGGGGGTATTTTTGTCATCTGGATCGACAATCAATACTTCGATAGACCGCTTGAGCGCGTAAAGATGATTGCTGATGCAATCAAAGCTGAAGTTGAAGACGGCAAAAGTATTTTAAAGATTGCCACCAATCGGGCGATCTATGATGAAGCTGCGGCCGAGGGAAAAATAGCCGCTGTATTTGGGTTGGAAGGACTCAGCTATATTGAAAATGATTTGGCATTGCTCGATTCGCTATATGACATGGGTGCAAGACATGCTTCGCTGACATGGAATGAAGAAAATGCGCTAGCAACGGGTGCCAAAGGAAGTGCTGACAGAGGACTTACGGCGCTTGGACGTCAAGCTGTTAAGCATATGGAAACAAAGGGCATGCTCGTAGACGTTTCGCATCTTAACGAAAAGTCATTTTGGGATCTTATGCGGATAAAAACCACGCCGATGATGGCATCGCACTCCAATGCGAGAACTTTATGCGATCACCCTAGAAATTTAACTGACGAACAGCTGCTGGCGATAAGGGATATTGGCGGCGTCGTCGGCTTGAATGCGTACCCTGGTTTTGTTGGGGATGCACGGAGCTTCGATGATTTTGTCAATCAAGCAATTTACCTCGTAGAAAAAATTGGCATTGACCACGTTGGCTGCGGCTTTGATTTTTGTGATTATTTAAAAGGTGGCGATCTGTCCGATGTTATTCCGGGATTTGAGGACCATACAAAAGTGCCGTATTTTTTTGAAGTTTTAAAACAAAAGGGATACGCTCAAGAAGCACTTGAAAAAATTGCACATGGCAATTTTGAACGTTTGCTGATGCAAATGAAATAAAGTGTGAAACGAAAGCGGTTGATAAAATAACGACAGAAATCATAGTTGAAAAACGATTGCTGTTGTGGTACAATGCATGCAGTATGAAATGAAAGGCAAAGACTATGATCACATCTGTAAAATCGACAACATGGACAGATAAATCAATGCTCTATCTTGTGGGCATCGCATTTAAAACGTTGAAAAACGGGAGGAATCTGTCCAAAATTCGAGTGTGTGATCAGTCAATAATGAAATGATTTGATATGCTCGTAAATGGACGCTCTTCCCGAGATTGGGAGGGGCGTTTTTGATGTTTAAAAAGAAACAATTTAAACTTAACACATATAAGGCAATTGCATAATGACCTTAAGTTAATCCTTCGGTACAATCTGTTGCATTTCCGTTTTTCAAAGGATATGCATATGATGGTGAAAGGACTAATTTTAATGATGCAGTTGCCTCATACGACAAGAGGAGCATATAAAATGATAGAAATTACATTAAATGATATAAAGAAAACATACTTTGCGGATCCAGTTTTAGAATCGGTGACGCTAACATTGCAAACGCAGGAGCGGATTGGGCTCATTGGTGACAACGGATCCGGCAAATCAACACTTTTTCAAATTATTGTAGGCACGTTGAACGCCGATTCCGGCCAGCGAATTGTGCGTAATGGTGCCAGAATAGGTTATCTTGAGCAGTCGGCAGACCAAGACGTGCACAAACGTGTTCGCGATGTCATCGTTGAAGCATATGAAGCGCTTTATGACATCAAGGCACAATTTGATGCACTCGAAATAAGTCTTAGTGAAAACGATCCTGATTTAGAAAGAAAGCTCATAAAAATCGGTGAACTGAGAGAGGCATTTGAACATGGCGGCGGCTATGAGATCGATGCGTCAGTGGATCGTATCTGTCAAGGGCTTAGTATTTCAGAAGCGATGCAGTCACAGTGGTTTGGCGAACTGAGCGGCGGAGAACGCGCACGTGTACAACTGGCAAAACTGCTGTTGCAGTCACCGGATATTCTATTGCTGGATGAACCGACAAATCATTTGGATATAGAGACGATGACATGGCTTGAGGATTATTTACGGCAATATAAAGGCAGTGTGCTCATTGTGTCCCATGACCGAGCTTTTTTAGACAATGTCATCCAAAAAATATATGAATTAAAAAATGGCGTCATCGAAACGTATTTTGGCAATTATTCGGACTACCTCACTGAGCGTGAGATTCGCCATGAGCTGGCAGTGAAGCAATATAACCAGCAGGAACGTGAAATCAAGCACATCGAAGAAGCGGCGAAGCGCTTGAGAGACTGGGCGAAACGCGGCGACAATGAAATGCTTTTTAAACGCGCCAAAGCCATGGAGCGACGTGTTGATCAAATGGACAAAATGGATCGACCGATACGGCAATCTGTTGACTTTAAACTGAACTTTGAAGGAACACAGAAAGCAGGGCGGATTGCTGTTGATGCGGAACAGATTGAACTTTCAATCGGCGATAAATTATTGATCAAAGATGGCGATCTAACTGTAGCACGCGGTGAAAAGATGGGATTTATTGGCGCCAATGGTACGGGCAAAACAACACTGTTTAAAGCAATCTTGGCAGAACAGCCTCCGTTTCGCGTTAATCCCTCGCTATGTATTGGCTATTTGCCGCAAGTGATCACTTTTGAATCGGAGGGTATGACGCTTTTAGAAACATATAATGCAGCACACCCACAGCCTGAAGGCGATATTCGAAATAAACTGGCGCGATATGGTTTTTACGGTGAGGATGTCTTCAAGCGCGTTGAGAATCTATCAGGCGGCGAAAAAATGCGTTTAATGCTGGCGATATTGGTAGCGCAGGATATTAATTGTCTTATCTTGGATGAGCCCACCAATCACATTGATATTCGTACGCGTGAGATTGTTGAGACAGCTGTGAATACGTTTGACGGCACCGTACTCTTTATTTCACACGACCGGTATTTTTTAAAGAACTGTGCCACAAGCATTGCTGAAATATATAAAAAGCACCTTCTTCAATACGGTGGTGATTTTGAGATGTATCAAGCACAACATGAACAAAAACATGCGATTGCTGAGCAGCTACAAGTCAAATCTCAAAACTCGGCACCTCCCCAGCATATCAAACCGGCAGAACGCCGTGAAAATGAAATGAAGCTGAAGAATAGAAAAGAGCGGCAGACAGAAATGCAGCGACAAAAATTAGAGACCGAGATTGATGCGCTTAATGAAGTGATTGCGAAAATGAAAGCGCAGACAGATCGTTTAGAGAACGACTATGAAGTACTGCTTGAACATACGGCTAAAATTGAGGCTAAAGAAGCGGCGATGGAAGCGCTCATGGAAAAGTATTACGCGTTATAAACAAAATGTTTAGAGGCTGTGATGGTTGGTATGAATGTCATAACGACAAAATGGGAAGGAGATCATGAAATATGGCGACGCTCCGCCGTCAACGGGATTTGATATGCCGGATGAAATGAAGCCGTTGATTATGCATGCGACGATAGAAATATATGGGACGCAAATAATGGTATCGGATACACCGGCGCACATGCCATTTCAGGTTGGCAGCAATATGAGCATTGTCGTAACACTTGATGCTATTGAAGAGACCAAGCGCGTTTCTGATGCCTTGTCTACAGATGGAGCTGTTCAGCAGCCGCTTCAGGAAACTTTCTGGAGTCCATGCTATGGTGCACTTGTTGACAAATTCGGTGTTGGCTGGCAATTGTCTTATGAAGCAAAGTAAAACAGCA
>NZ_JAHBCL010000052.1 GCF_018390735.1 Fusibacter paucivorans | reverse complement strand
GCTTTCTTCAGATTCCTCGTCGCCAAGGACACCCTTGCCTTAAGCTATACACTTCCCACTACCAGGGTGTGTTAGGGACTCTCACCCGTTAGATTACGCCCATACCGGGCACACCAAAAAAGCGGTTTTCAACGTTTTGCAAACGTATGAAACCGCTTTTTAATGCTTTGATGTTTAACAGAATTAAACGAATTGCTTTAAAAATGGTAACAAGCAGCGAAGAGCTTAACATAATCTTCGAGAGAAATCGTTTATGAAAGCTGATTAACACTTTCCAAGACCGCGTGTGAACCTTTTTCACCAAGCGCCGATTCAATCAACACAGCACCTATGAGAAACACAGTCAAATTACTGATAATGTGGATCAAAGTAAATGTCAAGCCAAAAGAAGTCACTTCAAAGAGCACCATCGGCAGCTTGGAAGTTGACCATACACCGAGAAAAAAGAGAACATAGCTGAGCCTGGCGCCTTTTTTCAGCAATATTGCCGCAACGGGAAAAGCGGCATAAAGTGGGCCTGCAGCGAATGAACCAAGCACAAAGGCGATGAGGATTCCCTTGATGCCTGAATCATGCCCCATGTGTCGGATCATTGTCTCGCGCGGTACCCATGCATCCAGCAATCCAATGAGGATAAAAATAGGCGGCAGTATTTTAAGCATGGACTGTATGTTGACAAGCGTCAAATTAAAAGCGTTGGTGCCCATAGACGGTGAATATAAACCAAGCATTCCCATACCTGCCATCAGGACAAGAAGCCACTTATATGTCTTGATCAATATTATAAAACGCTTCATTACATAACCCTCCAGATAATCATTGCAAAACAGATAGATGCTAGAACAGATACTGCATTTCTCAAAAAAGCAGCTCGTTTCCCAAAGTATTTCATTTCAACGCCGAGTGAAGCGACGCCAACGCCCATAAGGCTGGAGACAAAAGCGGCTATTTGTGGGTAGCCGGCGCCGTGTTCCAGAAGATTGGCACCAAGCGGAAAAGCAACAAAACTTGGCATGAAAGCAAGTGCACCGACGACAAATGCGATGAGCATGCCAACAATGCCGGAACCGGCACCCAGTAATTGGCTGATGAGTTCTTCGCTTAGCACAGAGAGTGATATGCCAATAAAAAACATCATCGGTAAAATAGCCGGCATGAGTTTCATAATAGATTTATAGCTGACTTTTAACGCTTTTAGTGTTTTGGCACGGTCCTTGTAATAAGAAAAAATCAAGGCACCGATGGCTAAAAAGTAGAGTGCATAGTCACTCATGGTCAATACCGCCTTTCAACGTTTGATACGTATTTAAGAAAAAATCAAGATTGCTGCGCCGCATTTTAATATCGTCGTAAAAGTTTTCTAAAGTCGTTTGGCCGCTTGAGGTCAATGCATAGATTTTTTTAGGTGGACCGGGTTCGTTATGATCCCAGCTGAAGGAGACGCAGGCACTTTCTTCTAATTTATTAAGTGCCTTGTAAACGGCAGCACTGTCAAATCGACTGTAGGGAAGTCGCTCGTTGAGTTCATTTAAAATTTCTAAACCATATCGCGGTTTTTCAGCCAGCATTAACAATACAAATGCCGGTACGTGGCGTCCGGGTTTGCCAATCATAAAGCCTCCTTATATGTCATGTGCATATATATGTTAAAGACATAATACTTGAATGATTGTAAGAAGTCAATAATATTCAAAGAAATAATGCTTAAATATGGTCAGTTTAATTGCTATGTGGTAGGATATAAATGTGAGCGGGAGGCTTGAAAACATGAAAATTAAGGCATATGCAGTCTCAAAAGAAATTGATTTAAATAACATCGCGCAAGAATTTGGTATACGAAAAAAATATACTTGGGAAGAACCGCTCATACTGACAGAGCTGTTGCTTCAAAAATTATTTCAGAACGATATGCTCGATGAAAAGTCGGCGTTTATCTTTTCTTTTGGCGCCGTGGTATCGATTAACTTTTCACCAGATGAAGACAATCAGCTGATTCAATCTTTGAAGGGCTTTGAAAAAGATATCGACATGAGCCATTGGCGTCGCTTCAATGATGATTATGAAATTGTCATTGATGATACACTGTCGGACGAGACGCCTTTTGTTTTTACCGATGAGCAATTGTTTGTCAAATTATATGATCCGGCGTATTTGGAACTTGCAGCAACAGTTATTGCAAAGTCCGTTGCACTGGAAAGTGTTGAAGAACATTTGAAAAGCATATTAGATAAAATTGAAGTCATGGTAGACCGCTTAGAGAAGGGGAAACTGCGATTGAGTGATCGAAAGCTTGCAAAGACAATCTCGCAAGTGCTGCATCATGAATACAGCAGTATTGCCTATATCATGATTTTAGATAAACCGGATTCAACATGGGAAAGTCATCTCAACAGTCAGCTTTACGATCAGATGGCTGAATTTTTCGAACTCAACGACCGATATGAAATCATGAAGCAGAAGACTGATATTATCAACAGTATTATTGATGGCTTTGCAACCATTAGTCATTCAATGCGCGGCGCTTTTATCGAGTGGCTGATCGTTGTACTTATTGTTGCAGAAGTTATCCTTATGATCTTGGACTTATTAAAGTAGAAGAGGCGGCTATGAACGAAGTTAAATTTTTGTCGGTCAAACTGGCTGAAAAATTAGACCTTAGTGCAATTGCTTCTGTTTTCAACGTCACACGTACGGTAAAATGGCAAGAAGTGCTGCTGATTGATCATGAACTCGTTGAATTGGTATTGAAGCGTCCGGTCGAGAAACGTGAAGTTTATTTGTACAGCTTTGGCGTCGCGACTTTTGTTGATTTTACGGAGGCGGAAATTAGAGATTTTCTTGCTTTTATTGCACAAATACAGACTGTTAACTATGATGACTTTGCGATGTATTATGACCATTACGAAGCAGTTGTCGGCGATTATGGCGAATGGATTGTAACACCGACATTGACAATTCCATTTAGGCCGATGATTAAACATATTGCAGAAGCTGTTGCAAAGTCAACGGGCTTCATGCATACGGAGGCGCATTTGAATCGCGTTATGGATTCTGTAGAACCAATGATTACAAAGCTTGCAGCGGGAAGATCGAGAATTACGAAGACGACGATGCGAATTGTACGCGAAACCATTGTCTTTAAGTTTAAACTGACGCGAAACCTCAAACTCTTTGAGCGCCCCTCTGATGCTGAGTTTGACAATATTTCCAGAGAGGGCTACGATTGGCTTTCCAATCATTTTGAACTCGATGAACGTTATCAAATCAATGCACAAAAAATTGAAACGCTAAAACGTATGGTGTACCAGTATTATCACTTTAATCAAAATCGAAAAGTGCGTTCGCTCTACATTTTTGAAGTATTCTTGCTAATGCTTTTTCCATTGGTTCGGATGCTAAGCGACCGTTTGCCGTTGATGCTAGCATGGTTGCTAAGAAGTTGAGGAGTTCTCATATGAAACATTGGCGAAATATGGCGCTGTCCAAAAGATTGTTAATTTATATTATTATACTCGTGCTGATGACAGTATGCGCAATTGGCGCTGTCAGTTACACGATTTCAAAACGTGCGCTGGATGACAAGGGCAAAACGATTCTAGAGAACGGCGTTGTCATGGCGAGTGCTTATTTGGATGAATTATGGGAAGATTATGAACGCGGTTATTATACATATGATGAAGTCGTTGAAAGTGTTAGGGTGTTTTTAAATGGACAGCTGACGCCGGCAGGACATCGCGATTTAAATACGGGGATTGATCTTGGCGAACACGGTTACTTTATTATATATGATTCCAAAGGCAATGCAGTTGCCCATCCAACCTTGGAAAATCAGAATCTCTGGGATGTCGTCGATCCAATTCGTGAAGGCTACTATCTCGTACAGGATCAGATTGCCATCGCCAAGAAAGGCGGCGGTTATGCGCATTATGCATGGGCTTTTCCAACAGAAGATCGCATTGGCGAAAAAATTACCTATGCGCAATACATGCCAAATTGGGATTGGATTGTTGTCGCAACGACTTATGAAGAGGATTTCAACAAGAGTGCAAGGAGCATTATTCTCGTGCTCATTTTATCGGCAGGTCTCTTCTCGGCCATTGGGATTATTGGTGCCTCTATGTTTGTGACCTCAATTACCAAACCGATGAAACGCATATTAGAGGGAATGAAAGATGCCAGTGGCGGTCAGTTCAGACAAATTGAGACCATTAGCCGCAATGATGAAGTCGGTCAACTGGTCGTGGGTTTCAACCAAATGTCATGTGCCATTGAAAAAGCAAACGATCACTTAAAAAGGCAAGCCGATCGAATTACTTTTTTAGCCTACAATGATGTAATCAGTGAGTTGCCAAATCGCAATCGGTTTTCAGATTACGTCAATCAAAGAGTCGAAAAGGGGATTCGTTCAGGTTACGTGCTTCAACTGGATATTAAAGATTTTAAAATCGTCAATTCGACAGTTGGCAGTGAGGTTGGCGACTTTATCTTAAAACATGTTGGGCAGTCTTTTCTGGCGGTTAAAGATGAAAAAGCAATGATCGCACGAACGAGCGGCAACGAGTTTTCCATCTGGTTTGAAGAGATTCATCAAAGCGATTTGATTAAAATTATCAATGCGTTTAAGCGTGTCCTCAATGAACGTTTGGAACGTAATCAAATAAAACAGACAATTGATTTTCATTACGCCTATGCTGTCTATCCGGAACACGGACGTGATTTTGATACGCTTTACAAGCATACGTCTATTGCCATGAAATATGCAAAGGAAAATCGTGATCTAAAAGTCTATCGATTTGAAGATACCATGCTTGAAGTGATTGAAAATGACTTAAAGATGAGCAAGCTTTTAGAGTATGCTATTTACAATCAGGAGATCACCGTCGCATATCAGAATAAAGTGTCACTAACGTCTGAAGCGGTTGTTGGTGTCGAAGCATTGGCAAGATGGTATTCTTCCACATTGGGGTTTGTGAGTCCCGGTGTATTTATCCCCGCGATTAACCGTTCAAATTTGGCATTGGTCTTTGGACAATACATGTTGGAGCAGGTCTTTTTTGAACATCACTTTGTCCATCGTAAATTTGGTGAACACATTAAAATTGCAATTAATATATCGCCGATCTTTTTTGTTGAAAAACAGTTTATCAGCATTGTGAAACATGCTGTTGATAAATTTAGCATTGATCCAAAGCAGTTTGTCCTGGAAATAACAGAAGATGTTTTTATCAGCGATCTTGACAATATTAAAGGGACCGTCGCCACCTTAAAGGCAATGGGGTTTTCCATTTCCTTGGATGACTTTGGTACGGGTTATTCTTCGCTTAACTATTTAAAGAATATTGATATTGACGAAGTCAAAATAGACAAGTCCTTTATTGATCGTATTACATCCGATGACAAAACGGTTGCAATGCTTGCAGCCATTCGAAGAATCACAGAAGCGTATGACTATGAAGTTGTTGCAGAAGGGGTTGAGACAATTGAACAAATTGGCATCTTAAAAACAGTTGGATACGATACGGTGCAAGGTTTTTACTATTCAAAGCCAGAGCCTATTCAATATGAAGAAGTAAGCCTATCCGAAATGATGGACAATACGGACGATCACACAATCACATAAAAGATAAAAATTTATATAGAGAGGTTATGGGCATCATGAATCGTTTAGCAGAAAAAATTAAAAAGGCAAGGCTTCAAGCCGGCCTGACCGAGAAAGAACTCGCGAAAAAGTGTGGTTTGCAGATTTCATATATTCTACAAATTGAAAGCGGGAAAAAAATTATCAATGAACAGATCGCGGATCAAATATTAAAAGCCTTGGGAACAAAGGTGGCACCTCTGTCTGAACAAGCGTCAGATTATGATCGTGCGAACAGCTCCCAGCCGCAAAAGTCAAAATTGGTACAGCAGGAAAAAGTACAAAAACCGGTAGAACCCAATGCCCAATGGGCTGGAATCATCGGTCAGTTAATCTATGAGGTACCAGTGATTGATCTGGCGAAAAATACGCAGATCGCTGTTATTCCACATCCGGTTTTGCAAAACAAAGTTGAAGGGCACAATGGTGATAAACTCTATTATATCCATTTATCATCGGATTGCGATTTAAAACTGCGACTTCGTAAAGGTGATAAAGTTTTAACATTGAAAACGAAGTCTGTGATGACAGGCGCTGTTATGCATTTTAAATACCAGAATAAGTACTATGTCGGTCGTATACAAACATTGGATCGCAACATGGTGATTGTTACGAGTGATATGATAAAAAAAGAGATCCCACAAAAAGACATTGAAATCATAGGCCAGTGTTTAAAAGTTGTCTTTGATTTGTAATGTCAGAGGAAATTCGAGGAGGAAGGTATGAATTATCAAGAAATCGTCAAGAAAGCAAAAGCGGATATTGGTCCCAATTGTCGTGTTTGCCCAGAGTGTAACGGCGTTGCATGCAAAGGCATTATTCCGGGCCCCGGCGGCAAGGGAACGGGTCGCGGTTTTATACGAAATTACAATGATTTAAAGCTTATTGCACTTAATATGGATACTATTTACGAAAATTTTGTACCGGACTGTCATGTTGAACTCTTTGGTAAAAAGTATGACTTGCCGGTTTTTGCAGGTCCTATAGGCGCCGTGCAGCAGCACTATAGTGACAAATATGATGACTTGACGTATTCGACAGCGTTGATAAAGGGCTGTAAAGCTGCCGGAAGTATTGCATTCACAGGTGATGGTGTCGTAGATGCTGTTTTTAACGGAACAATTGAAGCGATTGGCGAGCACGAGGGATGCGGTGTGCCGACGATTAAGCCATGGAGCAAAGAAGAAGTGATTAAGAAGATTAAAATGGCAGAATCGGTGAATGCCGCCGCTGTTGCGATGGATATCGACGCAGCGGGCTTAACACTACTTGGCAAACTTGGCAAACCTGTTTTCCCAATGTCCGTAGAGACGCTTAAAGCGATTGTCGACAGTACCGAACTGCCGTTTATACTAAAAGGGGTCATGACGGCAGCTGCTGCCAAAAAAGCCGTCGATGCAGGCGTCTACGCTGTGCTCGTTTCAAATCATGGCGGCAGAGTGCTAGACGAAACACCGTCCACAATTTCTGTACTTGAAGAAATAATTGAAGCGGTTGATGGGAAGGCAAAGATACTGATTGATGGCGGTTTTAGAAGCGGTATCGACGTGTTTAAAGCAATCGCAATGGGTGCGCATGGCGTCATTATCGCCAGACCTTATGCAACGGCCATCTATGGCGGCGATGCAGAAGGCGTCAAAATCTATACGGATAAAATTAAAGATGAACTTGAAAATGCCATGCTTATGACCGGCTGTAAAACACTCGCAGACATTACACGCGATAAAGTGAGAAAACTATAGCAGTTCACAAAGTGCTGACAAAAAGAAGTAAACGGTGAATGATTTTTAATAAAGCAATTAGAATAGAAAGCCCTCTATTGTTAATAATAGAGGGTTTTGTCGTATCCAGATGACAGTACCATTGATAACAGTTTGTTTACAATTCCATGGATTGACACCGCTTAGTGACAAGCATATAATAGTATTAGATTAGCACTCGACGCCGAAGAGTGCTAACAACGCATATTGTGGATTGATAAAATGATTGAGGAGGTACTGCTTATGAATTTAGATAAATTGTCGCCAAAATTAAACGAAGCCATTGAAATAGCACATCGTACGGCGATTAAGCTGAATCACGCAAAGGTGGAAGGTGAACACTTACACTATGGCCTTATAAAAGTTGAAAGCAGTTTAATCAGACGGATCTTGCAGTATTTAGGCGCAGATGTTGTTAAATACGAAAATGATCTTTACGATTCCCTTGAAAAGATGCCGCAAGTTCTAGGTGAAGATGTTCAAATTACAGGAACGCGCCGCTTTAACCAGCTTCTGATTCTCGCAGAAGAAGAAGCAGAGCGCATGGGATCAGGGTTAACGGGACTTGAACACGTCTACCTAATGCTTATTAATGAGCGAAGGACACTTTCTGCTGATCTGATTAAACGTTACGGCATTACAAAAGATTCATTTTTGGACGCTTTACGATATGCTGCGGAAAACGGCGGTGTAAATGGTGGTGGGGATGGTGACCAATTTGAATCACTTCGCAAATACAGCCGAGATTTAATTGAGATGGCACGTCAAGGCAAGTTGGATCCGGTTATCGGGCGAGATGCGGAAATTCGTCGTACTGTCCGAATCTTATCGAGAAGAACGAAAAATAATCCTGTTTTGGTCGGAGAGCCAGGCGTCGGGAAGACTGCGGTTGTCGAAGGGTTAGCGCAGCGCATTCTAAAGGGTGATGTGCCAGAAAACCTTAAAGGCAAGCAATTGTTTGCCTTGGATATGGGAGCGCTCATTGCAGGTGCTAAATTCAGAGGTGAGTTTGAGGAACGGTTGAAAGCAGTTTTAGATGAAGTACAAGCAGCAGAAGGTGAAGTCGTTCTATTTATAGATGAATTGCATACTATTGTCGGTGCCGGAAAAACTGAAGGTGCCATGGATGCAGGAAACTTGTTGAAACCGCTCTTAGCACGAGGCGTTCTAAAATGTATTGGTGCAACAACCTTGGATGAATATCGCAAGTATATTGAAAAGGATGCAGCGCTTGAACGCCGTTTTCAACCTATACAAATTGATCAGCCTACTGTGGAGGATACGATTTCCATTCTTCGCGGTCTCAAGGAAAAGTTTGAATTGCATCATGGTGTGCGTATTACAGACGGTGCGTTAGTCGCATGCGCCGTATTATCAGATCGTTACATCACAGATCGTTTTCTTCCGGATAAAGCAATAGATCTCATGGATGAGGCTGCGGCAAAAATTCGAACTGAAATTGACAGTATGCCAAGTGAGCTCGACGAGGTTTCAAGGCGTCAAATGCAGCTTGAAATCGAAAAACAAGCTTTGCTAAAAGAATCTGATCACGCTTCAGCCGTCAGGTTAGAAAAAATTTCAGAAGAAATCGAATCGCTCAAAGAGCGGACATCAGAGATGAAACTCAAATGGGAATTGGAAAAGCGTGCACGCAATGCAGAAAAGGATATTCGACAGCAAATCGAAAATGTTAAGCTGAAAATCGAAGAAGCTGAACGCGCTTATGATTTAGAAGCGCTTGCATCCTTAAAATATGGAGAACTTCCCACACTTGAAAAGCAACTTGAATCTGCGGCAGCGCGTTCTCAGGAAAAAGAACACATGCTTAGTGAAGCTGTTACAGAACAGGAAATAGCAGAAATTATTTCAAAATGGACGGGTATTCCAGTTTCCAAACTGAATGCATCAGAAAAAGAGCGTTTATTGCAGCTTGAAAATATCCTTCATCAGCGCGTTATCGGACAAGATGATGCTGTTGCAGCGGTTAGTGATGCGGTGCTGCGTGCACGGGCGGGATTAAAAGATCCCAATAAACCCATTGGCTCATTTTTATTCTTAGGACCGACAGGTGTCGGTAAAACTGAACTTGCTAAAGCACTCGCAGAGGCGCTCTTTGATAGTGAACAAAACCTTATTCGCATTGATATGAGCGAGTATATGGAAAAGCATGCCGTATCGCGTCTAATTGGCGCGCCTCCAGGGTATGTTGGCTATGATCAGGGCGGGATGCTCACGGAAGCGGTTCGGCGCCAAGCCTATTCAGTCATTCTATTTGACGAGGTAGAGAAGGCGCATCCTGAAGTCTTTAACGTGCTGTTGCAGTTATTGGATGACGGACGCCTTACGGACAGTCAGGGGCGAACCGTAAGTTTTAAAAACACAGTGGTTATCATGACCTCTAACATCGGCAGTGATATCTTGCTGGATGAGCTCAAATACAACAATACCATCGGCGATTCAGCCAAAGACGCGGTTCTGTCGCAGATGTACCAATACTTTAAACCGGAGCTTATCAACCGATTGGATGAGACGGTCGTTTTTTCGCCACTGACAAAAACGGACTTAAAACAAATCATCGATATTATGGTAATCCACTTGGAAGAGAGACTGAAAGAACAGGAAATCAGCTTACAGATTACGCAAAAAGCAAAAGAACAGATTATTCAGGATGCCTATAACCCGGAATTTGGTGCAAGACCATTGAAACGCTTTATCGAACGTCAGGTAGAAACGGTAATTTCCAAGGAGATTATTGCAGGTGATCTATCAGCAGGTATGGCTGCGATTGTCGATGTCGAATCAGGGCAATACTTTATAAAAATAAATTGACAGATGCCTGAGATGCGTTTATACTTTTGCCAATAACACGATTAAAAGGAGAATGGCAAATGAGCGAAGGTAAAGGCGGCTGCGGCTGCGGGAATCACGAGCGTCATAAGGCTGGCGGATGCTGTGGCGGACACGGACACGGTCATCATGGTGCGCAGGCTGAAAATAAAGGCAACTGTTGTGGAGAGGGTGAAAAAAAGCATCAAAACGGCGACCAAAGCGCTCATGAACATGGGCATAGTCGCGGTGGCTGCTGCGGTGGACATGGCAAGGGACATGGCGGCTGTGGCGGAAACGGTGCATAAGATTCTGCTAGGGTCTTTACACTGTTCGAAGTGTCAAGAAACCAATAAAGGTGTTCTTTCATGCATAAAAGTATGAAGGAACACTTTTTTGATTCAATGAATATGATTTGAACACTTAAGATTTTTACAGATGACCTAACAGTGATAATGCGAGGTCGCAAATGATTTACATAACAGCATCTACAACAGTCGGACTTTGATGCAGTAGTGCCTTGAGCTTGAGAATGCCTTCATGAAAACGCTTATCATCCGGTTCGGTGGTAAGCGCGATGCGGATGGCATTTGGACAATGGCTGTTGTCAACACTAAATTTTTTAGAAGCAATAACGCGAATGCCCACGCGAAGCGCAGCATTTTCAAAAGCATCTGCATGCCATTCTTCAGGCAAAGTCAGCCACAGAAACATACTTTCTTGATTAACAGAGAGCTCAAAATCACTCAGATTCTTTCTAGCGAACTGCTGCCTTGAAGAGATAGCGGCGCGAATACTGACGGCGACTTTATGAATATCATTGCTTTCAATCATACGCGACAGGATTTCAGCATTTAATGGAGACGCCATCCAAACCGTATGAACCAATGCATTGAGAAAAGCATTGCAGTCTCTACCAGAAACCTTAACATAGGCGATACGCAAGCCAGGATAGAGTGTTTTTGAAAAACTGCATATATAAATACTATGTTGAGGCAGCATGGCAGAAAGAGCTGTCGTGCTCTCTAAATTGGTAAATGCAAAGACGTCATCTTCGATTAAGCGCAGATCTGCTGAACGGATGACTTCAGCGAGCTGCATCTTTCGACGGTCACTCATGCAAGTGGAAGTTGGATTTTGCATATTCGGCATCAGATAAACGCCTTTAATCTGCTGCGTATGGCAAGCATCGGCGAGAGCGGTTGGCAGCATGCCTTCATTATCACTGGGAATAGCCATTAAATGAATACCGCATAATTTGGCTGCGTTTATGAAACCGGGAAATGTCAACGGGTCAGATGCAATGGTATCACCAGGTTGAAACAGTCCCAGCAAAGTGCAGTGAATTGCATTCATAGCACCGCCGGTCAAAATGATCTGATTGACGTTGATATTGCGAAAGCCGAATTGCGAAAGCCAGTTGGCCGCCGTTTGGCGATGGCGCTGCAATCCTGCACTGTCGACATAGTGATAAATATCCATTACTTCCGATGCGCTGCCAACCTGACGGATTGTCTTTAGAAGAGGGGTTAAATCAGCAATGCCTGGATTGACGAAACCAAAATCGATAAGTGAATTTTGCAGCGCTTGAATTGATGTATTTGCGTTGTATGCAATACCACGTGCTTTGACATAAGTGCCATCTCCCTTGCGTGTTTCGATGAGACCACGCTGGTTTGCTTCACGATAAGCTCGAGTAACAGTGGTCAGATTGACCCCAATTGTTTCTGCGAGCTGTCGTTGGGGCGGCAGTCGATCATTAGATTTTAATTTCCCGGTGTGTATATCGCGTTCGAGTGAATCGGCAATTGCTTTATAAAGTGCGATGTTGGTATTAATCTGTTTTGGCAGCCACATAACGTCTCTCCCATTTATTCGCAAAATTGTATGACAAACAATATAACGTTGACTTTTTTAGTGTAAGCACTATAATAAGTAAAAATGAGCAGTTCTGTAAAAAGAAAATTAAAAGGTTATGTCATACAATGTGATGAAGTTGTCATACATTATCATAACCTATAATCTGAAGGATGAAAAGGTGTATTATGGTTAAAAACGCTCTAAGACTTATATTTGGACTTTGCCTCTATTCTGTCGGTATTATTATGACTGTACAAGCTCAAATTGGCTATGCGCCTTGGGATACATTTCACTATGGGATCAGCGAACACATTGGCCTGAGTTATGGTGTCACATCAATTATCGTTGGCGGTATTGCCATGCTGATTGCCATCATACTGGGTGAAAAGATTGGCATTGGCACAGTGCTCAACATGACGCTGATTGGGATCTTTTGCGATGTGATTTTGCAAAATCAATGGATTACGACCCCAGATGCTTATATAGGAAAAGTGATGCTGCTGGTCACTGGCTTATTGGTGATTGCCTTTGCATCGTATTTTTATATCAGCTCCGGTTTTGGTGCCGGTCCGAGAGACAGTCTGATGGTTGGCCTATCTAAACGCCTGCATTTGCCCGTGGGTGTTTGCAGAAATATGATTGAACTCAGTGTTCTGGCAACGGGATGGCTGCTGGGCGGAGCAGTGGGGGTTGGCACAGTGCTCTCGGCACTGCTGATGGGTGTCTTTATACAGCTGGTCTTTAAGCTCATGCGCTTTGATGTCAAATCCGTACGGCATATGACGATTATGTGGAAAAAACAGCCTGTCTCAGATATCGAAACAGCATCGAAATAGAATCAAAAAGCAGTCTTTTCAAGCGTTGTTTAAACGCTGAGAGAGACTGCTATTTTGATTTGAGGGAATTGGCATCATTCAAACCTTAATTAAAACATAATATTAAGGGCGGTAAAAATAAGCTATAATGGAGTTGAAAACAAAGATGGGGAGGCAGGATATGCATAAAGTGCTTACAGTGATTGCCGGTATTGTCATTATCATTATGATGGCAGTAATGCTCTTGATATTGGTTTTGCAGCTGACGGATTATCGACCGCCGAGTTTTGAGTCGACGGTAGTGCGTCACGCAGAAGGTGTCCAAGCTGTTCAAGAGAATACAGCATATGACATTGCAACGTTTAACATTGGTTACTGTGGTCTGGGTGCTGATGAAGACTTCTTTATGGATGGCGGCATCAAGAGTAAACCTGACGACCTCGATACGGTGCTGGCGTACTATCAGTCAATTGAATCATATCTTGATGCGACAAATGCTGACTGGATGATTCTTCAAGAGGTGGATATTCACTCGGATCGTACTTATGATTTTGATGCTTATCAGGCGCTTCAGAAGCATTTTGCAGCGATGTCAGCCAATTTTGCCTATAATTATAAGGTGCTCTTTGTTCCTGTACCCTGGCCGCCAATGGGGCAAGTCAATGCCGGTCAGGCGACATTTAGCAGTTTTGATATGGCGGACGGGGAACGCTTGGCACTTCCGAGCGACTACGCATGGCCGCAGAAGCTGGTGATGCTGGATCGATGTGTTGCTGTGACACGATATGCCATCGAAAATTCCGATCACCAACTTATCATTATGAATGCACATTTTTCTGCATATGATGACGGAACACTTCGCGCTGCGCAAATGGCTGTTGTGAAAACATATATGGAAAAAGCGTATAAAGAGGGGAACTATGTTATTCTAGGCGGTGATTTTAATCAGACATTTCCATCTGTTGATATGAATGATTTCCCATTGTTCGAAAATGGTAAATACTATAAGCCGTATCAAATTGAAGCGGATTGGACACCAGTTGGCTGGCAATGGGCTATTGATAATACGGCGCCAACATATCGCCTGCTCAATGCATCTTATCAGCCGGATATAACACAAGTGGGAATTATTGATGGTTTTCTGGTTTCGCCGAATGTAAGGATCGTAGATGTGAAAACAGATGATCTTGGTTTTGAAGCGTCTGATCACAATCCGGTGAGAATGTCCTTCGAATTGATACAGTAAGCAGTAAACAGAGGTTATTGCATTCTACATTGACAACATTTATTAAAATCATTTACCAATCGAAGTACTGACATGGTGCAACATTGCGATAGATGAATAAACCAACACTGAAAGAGGTAATCATGGCGAAAAGATTAAGAAAGTGTATAATGGTTGGCATTACTTTATTGATTTGTCTTAGTGCAAATGTCGTTATGGCGGATACGACAATGAAAGGGCTTTGGGTGGCAACGGTTTATGGAATTGATTACCCAAGCAGTTCAACTCAAGATTCAGAGCGTTTGAAAGCAGATGCAGACCAAATTTTGAAAACAGCAAAAGCAGCTGGCATGAATGCCGTTTTTTTGCAGGTGCGGCCTACAGGTGATGCCCTGTATCCGTCAGCACTGTTTCCGTGGTCTAAATTTTTAACTGGAACAGAAGGCGTCGCGCCGTCAGATTCATTTGATCCACTGGCATACTGGGTAACGCAGGCGCATGCAATGGGGATTGAACTGCACGCGTGGATTAACCCATACCGCGTTACACGGGACATGTCGAAATCGGAAGTAGATCCCTATGCAAAGCTGTCTGCTGAGAACATAGCAAGACAGCATCCGGAATGGACAGTAAGGCATACTGATGGCAACATATACTTTAATCCGGGATTGCCGGCAGTCGAAAAGCTGATTGTCAATGGTGTTGCCGAAATCGTTGAACATTATGATGTCGATGGCATTCATTTTGACGATTACTTTTATCCGGGACAGAATTTTGAAGATTCGGCTGCTTATACGCAGTATTGTTACAGCGGCGAAGCCTTGGCTGATTTCAGACGACGCGTTGTGACGCATATGATCAAGGAAGTTGACACACGCGTACACGCCATTGACCCAACTTGTCAATTTGGCGTCAGCCCATTTGGGATTTGGGCAAATGATACGAGTCTGAAAGAGGGAAGTCAAACACGTGGCAGCCAGTCCTATTTTAGCCACTATGCCGACACAAAAAAGTGGGTAGAAGAAGGGTATGTAGACTATATTGCCCCGCAGCTCTATTGGTACATCGGCTATGATATTGCAGATTATCAAGTGCTTGCAGAATGGTGGACTGATGTTGTGGCTGATACAGATGTCGATTTATATATTGGGCACGGTGCTTATCGGATTCAAAATGAGGATTCGTCGAAGCCGTGGTACGGCACAACTGAATTGACCAAACAAATAAACCTTAACCAATCATTACAACAGATTAAGGGCAGCCTTTACTATAATTACAGTGCTTTTGAAGCGAATCCGGCACTGATCGATGCCGTAAAAGCACAAAAGCTTTCAGCAACGGCACAGAAGGCATTTGACCATATTATTGATGAGCAGATACCGCGTTTAGATCAGCTGATAACACCGGAGAAAGAGATGATAACCGTGTCGTGCCGAGCGCCGGAAGGTAGCGTTGTCAACGTAAATGTGCTTGGCAAACTCTATTTCCTCGTCGCGACTAAGACACTTGACGCCGATGGCAAGTGCATTTATCAAGCGACGATTCCCGTCAGCGAATTTCACTCATTAAAGTCCTTTAATCCCATTTATCGCATTCGATACAATGGTGAGCACTATGATTATGCAGCTGAAGGAAAGTTTCTCTTTTAAGGTATTTAAATAAAGAATTCCTAAATATAGAAATTACAAATAGCTTTAACTTTATTCTTCACCACAATATGTTGATTTTCCGCCTTATGTGGGATACGCATATTTGAGGTGAGAGGGTTGGCATGAGAACGATAACTTTTTTAAATAGGGCTTGCTGAACGGATCAGAATCCAATTACAGCAGCCAGATTTTTGATTCGTAATGCAAAAATTGATCGAATCCAAAATTGAGACAAAAAGGACCTTAGCTTCCGATCCAAGTTCATTACCAGAAACTGCAGTATGATAACACTTTTCGCAGTGTCTTCAAGTTTAGATTTTATTAGATCGAGTCC
>NZ_JAHBCL010000051.1 GCF_018390735.1 Fusibacter paucivorans | reverse complement strand
CCTTTTGGCAGTGCGCAACTTAATTCAAGTGATGCTCTAACAAAAAATCGTTGATGCTCTAATTGCGAATTAGTGATGCTCAAATGAGCAACTTGGTGATGCTTCTATCGTGAAATATTCACAAATTCTCTTTCAACTTTTCGCTAAGATATTTTGCAGTTTCTGTTTTCCCAACACCAGACGGTCCATAGAATAACATTACTATTGGTGAATCTTCATCGTCTTTGCATGAAGGGTACAATGCTGAGAGCAGTTTGTCTTTAACTTTATGCTGTCCGATAATTATTGAATTAAATTCATCATTAATCTCTTTCAGCACTTCTTTACTTATTCTAGAATAAGTATGTTTGATTATATCAATTGGTAGATGTGCATTCTTAAACTGTTCTACAATATGTGAAGGAGGTGGATTGTCAACATTTTTTTGGACAACTTTTATAAGGTTATGCTTTATAAAAAATACTCTTATCAAGAACGATTTAGTTAAGCCTCATAGAGGCCGATCAAATATAGGCATTTATTCCACGGTCCTATTGACACGGGGTCCCTGCACCCTCTGGACTCCCTTTGTAACGGCGTAAATAACCTACTTTCAGGGTGTTATTCCCGCCATCAAGATTTTACCAGAAGGTGCCTCCCCGTATAAATAGGCTTTCGCGGCATAAACGCCTTCAGGTAGTTAGTTTTCAGTAGGTATATTAGATTTTTAAGATAAGTCATTCTTTTAACATGCCACAATATTGGCTTTGTACTCTAGGGGACTTAAATACCCAAGTGTTGAATGTATCCTAAATTTGTTAAACCAGTTAATATAATCTAAAAGCTGTAATTCTAGTTCCTCAAGGCTTTTAAACCTGTTACCTTTGATAAACTCAGTTTTAAATATTTTAAAAGTAGCCTCTGCTACAGCATTATCATAGGGACAGCCCTTCATGCTTAAGGAACGTTTGATTTCAAATGTTTCTAGGACTTCATCTATTAGTTTGTTTTTAAATTCATTTCCTCTATCTGTATGAAAAAGAGTAATATTATCTAACCTTGTTTTAACCTTAGCAAAAGCCCTGTAAACAAGGTCTGCATCCTTATTTGGACCTGCACCATAGCCTATTATCTCTCTATTGAAAAGGTCCACTAATATACATACATAATTCCACTGATTGTTAACCCTTATGTATGTTAAATCACTTACAACGGCTGCATACGGAGTATGGTTATTAAATTCTCTGTTTAGTTCATTAGCAATTTTAGATTCATTACATTTATCTACATGAGGTTTATATTGAGCAACAGTATATTTTGACACTAGGCCCTGAGCCTTCATTATTTTTCCTATTTTTCTTCTTGATACTATAAAACCCTGTTTTTTTAATTCAACCTTTATTTTTCGAGTACCATAGTTATTACGACTAGATTTAAAAATTTCAATAACCTTAGGTGTAATTTCATCAGGGACTTCTTTGGCCTGTGATTCATAGTAATAGGTACTTCTATGGAGTTGTAGGACTTGACACATTGCTGATACACTGTATTTGTGAGCATTAGCTTTAATCACATTTACTTTCGTCCTAATATCAGCGCCGCTTGCTTTAAAATATCATTTTCCATTTTCAGTTGCTGATTTTCTTTTCTAAGTTTAATAAGTTCGTTTTCTTCTGGGGATCGATTGTCTTTCTCCTTAAAGGAACCAGTAGTTTGACTTCTTTTTATGGCTCTAAGTCAATAGTTGGGGTGGGAATCTTGTGATCCCCGCTCTTTTTGTTGTCTTGAGGTTGTTTTGATGTTGATGTAGTTTTATAAGATTTTATTGCATACGTAATAAACCAATCAGAGTTGGCGTTTGTTTTTATCTTTTTACTGGCAAATATGTAGAATTCTATTTCTAAAGCGTTTAAAATTACGAACGCCATAGCTAATCCTTTTTAAAACTTTGATCTTGTTGTTATAACCTTCAGTACATCCGTTGGTATAGCCATATTTAAAAGCATTTAAAATTTCTTTGCTCCAGTTCCTATAAGTAGTAATACATGCCTTAAACTCTTTGATATTTTGAGATTCCGCATAGCTTATCCATTCATAAAAATCCTTTCTTTGCTGGCTGTATTTTGGATTTTGACAGATCTCATAGAAAGTCTCTTTAAGTCTATAAGCTTGTCTAAGCTCGTCATTGTAAAGCAGCATGGCGTTTAATCTTTCAATCTCATCGCCTTTTAGATTTTCAGCTCTCTTTAGTATCAAGGTTCGACTTCTTTTAAAGTACTTTCTTAAGTCAGAAGGCATGTTCTTTTGTACACGTTTTCTGACGTTTTCTATAGCCCAAGTTACTTGTCTAATGAAATGATATTTGTCCACAATAATAGTCGCGTTAGGGAAAAATAATCGTGCTAGTTCTGCATATTGCTTCCACATATCACAGATAAAAAACTGGACCTTTAGTCGTTCATGCCTGGAATAGCCTTTGAAATAGTCAATAAGATGCCCTTGTTTACGATCGGGTAAGATATCAAGAATGTGTTTTTTCTTAGGATCTACCAAGATACACTGATACTTTTCGCCACCGGCATTGCCTTTAAACTCATCAATCGCAAGGACTTTAGGAAGCGAAGATGGTCTTGAATAATGAACATGATCGAAGATTCTATTTGCAGTTGTTGGTGAAACGCCAGACTTTTTCGCCACGAAAGTAACAGGTACAGCGTTTGAAAGCTCAGAAACGATATAGGCTACTAAACGGTTTGTCATTCGATGATATTTAGGTAAAAAGTCATAATGCTCATAGAATTTTTTTCCACATGAACATATATATCGTCTTTTTTTCAAAATTAAGATGATGCTTTTATCCATGTAAGGAAAGTCTTTGATCTTTTGATATCTGTAGTCATGAACCCGTGTGGTAGCAGTACCACAACAAGGACAACTACTCGATTTTGGGCTAGTTTCGAGGTTGATTTTTATAAAATTATCACCATGACTAATATTTTTTACTTTTACATCTTTTAAATTTAATAATTTCTTGATAAAATTTGAGTGCACTTATATGACATCTCCTTTCTTTGTTTGTCTAGACAACAACATTTTACTGGAGTTTTGAGTATAAGTGCATTCTTTTTTTCAAAAAACATAAAAAAATGCTGTGGTGAGTTTTACCACACCCCAACATTTATTATAGAGCCACACTTCATAGAAGTGTCGCTCTTTTTGTTGCTACAAGCGTATATATAAAAAATAGGAGAATGTAGCCTAAAGTAAATGTCATGTTAACTTGACATTTTAGAAAGCTATCACTAATATAAGAGTAAGGTTAACCTTACGATTTTGAAGAAGGAGACAATAAATTTATGAAGAATCGTATTAAAGAACTCCGAGAGCAAAAGGGCTTGACACAAGAGCAACTGGGAACGTTAATCGGCGCCTCTAGGCAAGCAGTCAACGCTATTGAGGCAGAGAAATTTGAACCATCTATTTGGATTGCGTATGATATTGCAAAGGTATTTGACTGCGCAATTGAAGAAATATTTTTATTTGAAGAAAGTATTAGAAAATCACGTGCTGAATGCAGTAGGAGGGAACATAATGGCCATTCGAGAGATTCGCGTTGAGGGTGACAAAGTACTCACAAAGAAATGCAAGGAAGTTGATGTCGTAGATGATCACATTCGTTCGCTTTTGGATGATATGATGGAGACACTCCACAGAACGCCTAATGGCGCTGCATTAGCGGCGAATCAAGTGGGGCTTTTACGGCGACTTGTCGTCATTGATTATGAGGGGTGGTATTTAAAACTTGTGAATCCGAGAATTATTGCGCATGACGGGGAACAAGAGTGCATTGAAGGGTGCCTGAGTTATCCAGGGCGATTTGGGAAAACGATTCGGCCACAGTCAGTCACTGTTAAGGCACTTGATGAAAATGGAAAAGAAATCATTTTAACTGGTGAAGGCGAAATGGCAAAATGCTTTTGCCATGAAATTGAACATTTAGAGGGAGAGGTTTTCTTAGATAAAGTCATTGAATTTCTCACATAAAGGCAGGGGAAAAAAGGGCGTAGTCCAATATGTGCACGCCTGTAGTGGACATGCGCAAGACCGCACCGTGGTAAGACAGAAAGCGGAAAGCATACCACAGAACCTTGTCTACATGTGGGGTCTGTGGTGAGAAATGTCTATGAGGTGATGCAATCATAGAGGCAATGCAATCATAAAAGATCGTGTTCATTTAATTTTCTATATAAAGTTCTCCGAGATATGCCAAGATATTTAGCGGTTCTTGTTTTATTATATTTGTTTAAATTTAATGCATTTATTAGCGCTTCCTTCTCATCCGAGGTACCTGTGTCTCTATTTACAGCCAATGTATTACTTGTGCGTTCAGGAGGCACAAAGGTTTTAGACGGGTCGTAAAGTTGAAAGGCGGTATCAAAATAATGTTGTATACGGTGTAAGGTGATGGTTTTATCATTATAAATTTGAAGGGTACCTTCTAAAAGATTTTGTAATTCCCTTACATTTCCTGGCCAGTTATAGTTTATAAAAAAATCTTTAACTTCAGGTGAAAGTTTAACAGGTGCTTTGTTTATTCTTTCGCAAATGAGATGTATAAAATTATCTGCTAAGAGAAGAATATCTTCTGTTCTCTCTCTTAATGGCGGAATATTTATCCTTATAATAGCAAGGCGATAAAATAGATCTTCTCTAAATTCTTTTTGCTTTATTTTTTCCATTAAATTTTTATTGGTAGCAGCAATGATTCTTACATCTAGTTTTGTTGAAATGTTACTGCCAATTCTCATAAAACTCTTTTGCTCTATAACCCTTAAAAGCGTCGCTTGAAGGTCAAGAGGCATATCTCCTATTTCATCTAAAAATATTGTCCCGTGATTAGCCAGTTCAAATTTTCCTACATTCCCACCTTTTTTCGAGCCTGTAAAAGCGCCTTCAGCATATCCAAAAAATTCTGTGGATATGAGGTCCTTGGGAAGTGCGGCACAGTTAATCGCGATAAAAGGTTTGTTCCTTCTCGGACTTTCGTTATGGATTGCTTGTGCAATAACATCTTTTCCAACGCCACTTTCTCCAAGCAGTAGAATATTACTGCTACTAAATGCAGCCGCTTTTGCGTGATTTAGGATTTCTAAGTAGTTCTCACTTTGACCAACGATTGTGGCAAATGTAAACCGTGCATTATTGCCCGTGTGATTTGATATCAAATTGTTTAATCTTTCAGTAGAATTAAGGTGAATCGATAATCCCTTGATATGAAATTTTTGTTCAAAAAAAGGGGTCGTGCTCATACTGACGTAGATTTGATGATTGTTGATGCTTAAATTGATCGTCATATCGGTTACAATTTCAGAATTATTGATTATTTTCCAGAACTTTTTGTTCTTAGGAGAAGGATCAATTATTTTTTCAAGGGTATTGTAATATATGTTTACTGGGGGGATACTTAAGATATCAAATAGATTTTTGTTAGAAAAAAGCACATGATTTTTGCCACTTGATTGGTCAACTCCAATGATACCATAACCATTTATAGCACTGGTAAGAGTGGTCAAATTATTGAACCAGAACATTTGAAGGTTGATTTCCCTTGAAATAGCAATAGCGGTGACGAGAAGGTTACTGTCTTTTTCGCTGACAGGTCCTATAATGGCTACACCACCATAAACGATCATTTCATTTTTGTCTAACTCTAAAATAACAGGTGAAAAATATGAGGCAATTTCGATGGCGAATTTAGAAAAGTGCTCTTCTCCAACGACTGAAATGGCTTGTCGATGTCTTAAACCTAAGGATACAGCATTTGTGCCTACAACGCTTTCGGATAGTACAACGCCTTTTGCCAAATAATTTTCTTTAGCCCAAGTCATAAAGGAATCACTACCGTAAAGCTTTAGCAGACAGGCATTCTTATCAAAGAGGACGAGCCCTAGATTCGATTGAGGCATGCACTTATACATGCGCTCGAGCACATAGTTTGCATGTATATAGATAGACTTTGATTTTTCTTTCACTTTTTCAAAATCTTTCTTTGAATACATAAAGGGGACGCTTTTAGTGGGATCTACATTTGCTTTAAAGCTCTCATACCAAGAGTCACTAATTTTGTCTGGCAAATTCTTTCTGAGATTAGAATCATTGTGGAGCTGAATCCAACGTGAGTATAATGTATTATTCATTTGACGCCCCCTTATTATTAACATTTTAAGTATCTCAGTATATGTGATCGCTTCTTTTTCTCTCTGCGTTATATTTGGCGTACTTATCACATGGGAGAACCTTAAAATGATTATATCAAGTTTATCAAAATGGCACAAGTCGCACTATGTGTCAAAAAGTGTGCCATAATTAGAAAATAATGACACATATCGGGCGGAATTCTAGTGAAATTTTAGAAGAAGATCATTACAATAATATTTTTAAAAAAAATTAGCGCTATGTGTTCAGGTCTTTACAACGGATTTGGACGTTCTTTTTTTTTTGCGAAACAATAGTGGCATGAACTTTGCAAAGTATATAGATATCACGGTGAGATTACAAGGAGAAAGGTGGTACATTAATGAACGACTCTATTTTATTTACCCCTATGAACATTAATAGGTTAGAGATCAAGAACAGAATCATTATGTCGGCAATGCATCTTGGATATGCAGAAAAAAAAGAGGTTTCAGAGAAGGACATTGCATTTTACAGGGCAAGAGCTAAAGGTGGCGCAGGGGCAATTGTCGTCGTTGCTGCAGTAAATGATGTAGCAGGACCTGCTGATATGCATAGCGTAGGGCATGATAAGTACAGTGCTGGTATCAATAGGCTATCAAATGAGATGCATGTCTATGATGCTAAAATTTTTATACAACTATTTCATGCAGGTAGAAACACAGTATCTTCAAATATTGACGGCAAAAGACCTTTAGCACCATCGGTAGTAGCTTCGCCAATATACAGAGAACTGCCAGACGAAATGACCATTGAAGATATTAATACAACCATCGATGATTTTGGGATGGCAGCGCTGAGAAGTAAAAACGCAGGTGCAGATGGCGTAGAAATAAGTTGTAGCGCAGGGTATCTCCTGACACAATTCTTATCACCCCTTACGAACCTAAGAAATGACCAATACGGTGGTACAAAAGAAAACCGTATGCGATTTCCTAGAGAAGTTATAGAAAAAGTCAGAAATTATGTAGGAAAAGACTATCCTGTAATTCTTCGTATTTCAGCGAGTGATATGATGCCAGGTGGTTATGGGATTGATTTTATGCAAGAATTTTGTGCATCTTTAGAACCTGGCTTAATTGATGCTATAAGTGTTACTGGTGGATGGCACGAATCACCTGTTCCCCAAATATCGGCACATGTCCCTGAAGGTGGCTATGCTTTGTTGGCCGAAGCAATAAAAAGAGTTGTAAAAGTACCTGTCATTTCATGTAATAGAATCAATAATGGTGAGATTGCAGAAGAAATTTTGCAAAAGGGATTGGCCGAATTTGTTGGTGTAGCACGTGGCTTTTTAACAGATGCTGCATTTGCAAATAATATTAGAGATGGCAAAAATATAAGACAATGCGTCGCTTGTAACAAAGGTTGTATTGAGAGAGTGCTACGGGGAAAAGCCGTTCAGTGTGCCTTTAACCCTGAAGTCGGTAATGAAAGTTTGTCCATTGAAAAGAGTGAAACAAAGAAAAAAGTACTTGTAATAGGGGCTGGGCCAGCAGGCATACAAGCGGCCAAAACAGCTTCTATGAGAGGACATGAGACGATACTCTGTACGAAAGAAGATAGAGTGGGTGGCCAATTGTCGGTTGCTTCAAAACCACCACATAAAAGTGGCATTGATGAATTTATTGACACGACAAGAGAAGAACTAAAGACTTTCAATATAGAGATTAGACTTAATGTGAAAGTAGATGAAAGTGTTATAAAAGCAATAAAGCCGGATTATGTCATTATTGCAACAGGCGCTACACCAATAATCCCTAAGATAGAAGGTATTGAAGAAGATTACATTTATACAGCTGAAGACATCTTAAAGGGAGATGGCAATCTTTTACAAAAAATAAGAAGAGGAAAAACCTATATTATAGGGGGTGGCTCTGTTGGATTAGAAACAGCCCATTATCTTGCAGAAAACATATATACAAATGCAGCATCTATCGCATATATCAATAAATATGTGCCAAAAGCGCTTAAAAGCAATGTTTATAGTCCACTGGATATAACCGTTGTTGAAATGCAAAGTAAAGTTGGGAAAGACCTAGGGGGCAATAGGTGGATATTGTTAAACGATTTAAAACAACAGGGTGTAAAAATAGTAACAGAAGCAAAAGTCTTATCTGTTGCCGATCATGAAATTTCAATAATGGGTAAGGAAGGCAAGGTTACTGATACGGTAGACAATATCATATTGGCAATAGGCTATAAAGTAAATAATGGTGAACTTATACAATATCTTGAGACAAATAACATGGCCTATTCAGTTATTGGCGATGCTTTAAAACCAAGAAATATTATGGAAGCACTTAGAGATGGTTATTTAGAAGTGATGCCTATTTAATTCAAAAGGCAATAGTGAAAAGTAGGCCATTGGAGAAGGGGCATCATTAGAAGCGATAGACAATTATTAAAATGGAGGGTTTTTATGAACTGGAAAGAGATTTATCAAAGTAAGTTAGTATCTGTAGAGAGAGCTGCTGCTGCAGTAGAATCCGGAGACAATATTTGGATTTCAGCTATGAGCGATACACCAATGCATATTTTAGATGCTTTAAGTAAACGCTATCTTGAGCTTGAAGACGTCCATCTTCATTCAGGTATATTGATGAGACCTTTTGACTTCCTAAAGGGAGAATATAAAGGACATATTAATTACCATTCGATCTTTTTAGGTCCTGTAGATAGAATGTTTGTGCCACAAGGAAATGTTTCCGCTACCTCTATGCATTTTAGTAACCTTTCGTGGGCGCTTAAAAACAATATCAAACCTAATGTTTTTATGGTCACTTGTACACCACCTGATGAAAATGGCTATATGAATTTTGGTCCTGTAGGTTCTCTTGGAAATGATACAGTGCTTCAAAATGCTGAAAAAGTAATTATTCAGGTCAATAAAAATATGCCTTATATTTATGGTGAACGCAATTATATGCACGTTAGCCAAGCTGATTTTATATGTGAAGCAGATTATGATATGCCCGTGTTACAAAATCCAGAAGTAGATGATGTCGACAGAAAAATCGCTTCTCATATAGCAGCAAATATTAATGATGGTGATACACTACAAATTGGCATAGGAAGTCTTGGCAATGCTGTAGCGTATTCATTAGAAGGTAAAAAAGATCTTGGCGTTCACAGTGAAATGCTCGTAGACTCTCTTGTTTATTTAGCTAAAAAAGGCGTTATAAATTGTAGCAAAAAAAATTTTAACAGAGGAAAAATTGTTTTTGGATTTGCAGCGGGAAGTAAAGAATTGCATGAATTTGTGAATCGAAATGCGCTATGTGAAGCAAAGCCGTTTGATTATACGAATAATATCCATAATATAGCGGCAAATGATAATATGGTTTCAATTAATTCTGCCATCGCAGCAGATTTAACAGGACAAATATGTTCTGAATCAATAGGTCCTAAGCAATTTAGTTCAACAGGTGGGCAACTTGACTTTGTAAGAGGCGCTACAATGTCTAAAGGGGGCAGAGCATTTATTGCCATAAGGTCAACAGCAAATACAAAAAATGGGATTATATCAAAAATAACCACAAGTCTATCAAAAGGTTCTGTGGTAACGACACCGCGGTCAGATGTCCAGTATGTTGTTACGGAATATGGCATCGTCAACTTATACAATAAGAGCATCAGTGAAAGAGTAAAATTAATGATAAGCATTGCGCATCCAGATTTCAGAGATGAGCTTACAAAAGAAGCGATTGAAACGGGTTTAATTTAATGAAAATGAGTTAACGTTTATTGCATTGAACAGGAGGTATAATAGGATGAAATATCAAATCAATAAAGTGACAGTTCTTGGTGCAGGTGTAATGGGGTCAGGCATTGCAGCGCATATAGCAGGTATCGGCATTCCCGTTTGCTTATTGGATATGGTCCCTAATAATTTGACAGATGATGAAAAAGCAAGAGGACTAACTCTGGAAAGCGCTGAGGTTAGAAATAAACTAGCGAAGCGAGGCAAAGATAACGTTACGAATCCTAGAAACAAGTCTGTTTTTCATAAGAGTGTAGGTCAACGCATTGAAATTGGAAACTTTGAAGACAATATGGACATGATTAGTGATAGTGATTGGGTTATAGAGGTAATCGTTGAAAAACTCGAGCCTAAAAAAGAAATGATGAAAAAAATAGCGAAATATGTCAAAGAGGGCGCAATCGTATCCTCTAATACTTCAGGTGTATCAATCAATAAGATTGTTGAGGACATGCCTTTAGCCTTTAGACAACATTTTATGGGAACACATTTTTTTAATCCGCCACGTTACATGAAGTTATTTGAGCTTATACCAAGCAGAGATACTTCACAAGAATTGGTTGATTTCATGGCAGCGTTTGCAACAAAAAGACTAGGCAAAGGGGTTGTTAGTGCCAATGATACACCTAATTTTATTGGTAATAGAATAGGTGCTTATGCCTTTTCAAATGCAATCCAGATGATGGATAAGTACAACTATAGTATACCAAAGGTAGATTTACTGTTAGGAACGATTGTTAAGAGACCAAAGAGTGCTATTTTTAAGACAATGGATATGGTAGGGTTAGATATTTATTACAATGTGGCCAATAATGTTATCAATAACATTGATGATGAAAGGGAAAAGCTAGAATTTAAAGTGCCAGAAATTGTACAGAACCTTATTAACAAAGGTTATATGGGTGACAAAGCGAAACAAGGGTTTTACAAAACGGAAAAGACAGAAACCGGTAAGAAAAAGCTAGTTTGGGATGAAGGCACACAAGATTATGTTGCTTTAGAAAATGTAAAAGTTGATGCTATTGGTGAAGCGCTTCAGAGTAAAGATCCTTTAAAAGCAATCATAAATGGCTCATCTGAAGAAAATAAATTTGTATGGGAAATTACCAAAAATGTATTATTATACAGTGCGAGAAGAGTCCCAGAGATAACCACTGATTATAGATTAATTGATAAAGCGATGGTGTGGGGCTACAATTGGGCATTAGGACCATTTCAAATGTGGGATTCAATTGGTGTCGAAGACGCTGTAGAAAGAATGGAAAAAGAGGGAGAAACAATCCCACAATGGGTGTTAGAACGCATAAAAGAAGGCAATACGAAGTTCTATAGTGGCAATGACATAGACGTCCAGTATACACATTTGTCTTCTTCTAAAAACAAAGTGGTTAGAGAAAATAGCGATGCTGCTCTAATTGATATAGGGGATGATGTATTATGCCTTCAGTTTAAGTCAAAAGGAAATACAATAACAGATGATGTCATGACGATTATCTACGAAGCTGTAGAAGAGACAGAAAAAAATTATAAAGGTTTAGTGATTGGGAATGAAAGCAAGAACTTCTCAGCAGGTGCAAATTTAGTGCTCATTAGCCAATTAGCACGTGAAGAAAACTGGAAGGGATTAGAGGCTGTGGTAGATAAATTTCAAAAAGCTAATATGGCGCTTAAATATTGTAAGAAACCTGTCGTCGCGGCACCTTTTAACATGACACTTGGCGGTGGCGCAGAAATAGCGATGCACGCGCATAAAGTTACACCTAGTGTGGAAACCTATATGGGATTGGTCGAAGTAGGCGTTGGCTTGATTCCAGGAGGCGGTGGCACAAAAGAACTGTTGTTAAGGGCCACAGAAAATCTAAATAAACCAACATCAGTAGAGCGGGTTAATGTCGTTAAAAAAGTATGGCAAAATATTGCAACGGCAAAAGTATCGGGCAGTGCTTATGAAGCTTCTGAACAAGGCTTTATTAGAACGTCAGATAAAATAGTCATGAACAATGACTATTTAATAGACGAAGCTAAGAAAATGGTACTGGCAATGGCAGAAGATGGTTTTACGCCATTACAAGAAAAAGTGATTTACGTAGTTGGTACTAAAGGCAGAGCGGCAATACAATATGAGATAAACTTTATGAAAAATGGTCATTTCATATCAGATTATGATGCTTACCTAGCTGATAAAATTGCTTATGTTTTAACAGGTGGTGATGTTCCAGATGGCACGATGTTGCGAGAAGAACAGATGCTACAGCTTGAAAAAGATGTTTTCGTAGCTTTATGTAAAGAAGAGAAAACCCAAAAGAGAATAGATTATATGCTTAAAACAGGAAGAGCATTAAGAAACTAGAGAAGGGATGGAGGAATTAATATGAGAGAAGCAGTTATTGTAGCATATGGACGTTCAGCAATTGGAAAAGCACCCAAGGGTGGGTTAAGGTACACGCGTCCAGATGATGTGGCGGCTCAAGTTGTTGAAGGCGTTTTAAAAAAAGTACCACAATTAAAACCAGAAGAAATCGATGATTTTGTATTAGGATGTGCCTTCCCAGAAGCTGAGCAAGGCTTTAATCTAGGAAGAGTAGTGCTTCAAAGAGCAGGTCTTCCCGATTCTATCCCAGGACAAACCGTTAATCGATTTTGTTCATCAGGACTTCAAACGATTGCAATAGCAGCGAACAGCATTATGGCCGGACAAGCAGATGTTATATTGGCAGGTGGAGCAGAATCTATGAGCATGGTTCCTATGGGGGGGAATGCACTTTACCCAAATCCATACCTTATGGAAAATATGCCAGAAACCTATATGCCTATGGGGATTACCGCAGAAAATGTGGCTGAAAGATATCATGTAACGCGAGAAATGCAAGATAAATTCTCGGAAGAAAGTCATAAGAGAGCGGCAAAAGCACAAAAAGAAGGAAAATTTGATGACGATATAATCCCTATAAGCGCAATAAGACCTGTTGAAGAAAGCAAAGGCATTAGGAGTGAAACCTTTATTTTTAATAAAGACGAGGGGATAAGGGAAAATATAAGTATAGCAAATTTAGAAAAACTTAAAACTGTATTCAAGGTTAAGGGAACTGTAACGGCGGGGAACTCATCCCAAATGAGTGACGGTGCAGCAGTTGTTCTATTAATGTCTAGAGAAAAAGCAGAAGCACTTGGTATAAAACCTTTAGCAGTATTTAAATCTTTTGCAGTGGCAGGCGTAGCACCGGAAGTAATGGGAATTGGTCCCATAGAAGCAATACCAAAAGCGCTTAAAATAGCGGGAATAGAAAAAGATGCCATTGATTTAATCGAATTAAACGAAGCTTTTGCATCTCAAGCAATAGCCTGTATGGAGACATTAGATTTAAACCCAGGTATCGTAAATGTAAATGGTGGTGCTATAGCACTAGGGCATCCATTAGGGTGCACAGGTTCTTTTCTCACTGTAAAACTCCTCTCTGAGCTAAAGAGAAGAAATGGTAAATACGGACTTGTCAGTATGTGCATTGGTGGCGGCATGGGTGCTGCCGCTGTATTTGAACTAATCTAGCGATAGCAGGCTTACAAAACCCCCTTTTTAAAACGACATTTGATTAACGCCGTTTTAAAAGGGGGGTTTTTAATGTTCTTATTTTGGGGGATGTGCATTTTCCCATAAGTTTTCTGCAACTGGCGCCCAGTTCATAGCGGCCTTTTTACATTTAGAAGATAATTTAACAACATCTTCAGGATTTTGAAAATCAGTTGATTTTGCTTTTGAACATGCAACAATTTGCGTTAAAGCACCGGGATTATCCAGCAGTGGGCAAGGGCGTAAATGATTTTCGTTAAAAGGCTGATGTTGACGATATTGCATAAAAAGTGGTGATTGATAAGCTTCTAAAAGCGTTTTGTCATAAATATTGGCATCAGCGTAATGAATAAAAGCACAGGGCTCAATATCACCATTTGCATTGATATGAAGGTACCTTCTGCCACCGGCGATGCAGCCTTCTACATATTCACCGTCATTCCAAAAGTCCATGGTAAAAATTTTTTTTGTCTTTCTGAATTTTCTGAGTTGATGATACATAAATTCACGTTGTGCAGGAGAGGCCATCAGTTCTGGAACGGCATCTATACCTACGGGCATGTAGGTAAAGAACCAAGCGAATTTTGCACCCTTTTCAATCATATCATCGATGTATTCTTCACTTCCAATAATTTCTGCATTTTTCTTAGTATAACAACAGGAAATACCAAAGGGCAGTTTTTTCTTTTTCAATATTGCCATTGCCTGAACAATCTTTTGATAGGTGCCTTTACCCCTTCTAAAGTCTGTTTCTTCTTCAAATCCTTCAATACTAATAGCGGGTACAAAATTTTTTACACGGAGCATTTCATCGGCAAAGGCCTCATCAATGAGCGTGGCATTTGTAAAAGAAAGAAACTCACAGTCTGGATGCGCTTCGCAGAGCTTGATAATATCTTTTTTTCGAACGAGTGGCTCGCCACCAGAGTAAATGTACATATAAGTGCCTAATTTCTTGCCTTGTTTTATGATGCTATCAAGCGTTTCATAGCTCATATTTAATTTATCACCGTATTCAGCGGCCCAGCATCCAATACACGAAAGATTACAGGCAGAGGTGGGATCCATCAAAATTGCCCACGGTATGTTGCACTGATATTTTTCTTTTGCTTTTTCCTGACGGTCACACCCAATTAAGGCTGTGTTTACAATGAAATTATTGAAAAATGTCTTGCGGACATCTTCGTCAATATCCGTCCATAAACTTTTTATTAATTGATACCAATTGCCATCTGGTTCATCTAAAATATTGCGGAATTGCTTTCTTTGTGAAGCGAATAAATCATTTGTATCAAATCGATCTACCCAGTCCATTAATTTTGGCAAATTTTTATCGGGATCTTCCCCGAGATAATCTAACACCTTTTTCCCAGCGAAAGATTCAACATGTTCCTTTATTGTTTTATGAGTCATTTTTTGAATCCTTTCTAAAGTTTATAGTTTGATGTAAAAGAAGCGTGAAGTTTCTAAGTTTGACTTAACTTTAACAAGGTGATGTGTCGTTGTCATTGGACAAAAAGCATCATTTGAGTAAATTTGTAACAATAAAAAATAATGTTACCTTTTGGGACAACGCTTAAAGATTGTCCCTATGATAAAACCATTAAAGTCTATATATTTATGTGAAAACGGGAAGTGGTTAAGGAGGGTTATTTTTGAAAAAAGCAGATATCACCAAGACAATCATTGAATTAACAGTGGATAAAGTACTAGCTGATATGGCGACAGAATCAGAACGCCCTATTAGAAATTTGGTTGATTTGGGGAAAAGTTTTTCAAAAGGTCAGTTTCAAAAGAAATTTTTTGAGATGGCACAAAATATACTTGAAAATGAAGAGAGCCCCTATTATGTTTATGTAAAAAATAGTGTTGACAAAGTGAATCACGAGACACTAAAAACGTTTGGTATCAATCTAGGCTATAATGCTTATACATATGGTGTGAATCAAATTAGAGAAAATGAAAAAAAATACTGTTTTATAATACCTTGGACGCTTATTTTTTCAATGGAGAACCCCAGTAAAGTATCAGAAAACGATGTTGAAATGATGATTTCGCAAGGGGTAAAACTTGGTATTTACACGTATTTTATCTTTTGTACGACAAATCAAATAAAGCAGGTTGCCCATTTGCTTGAAGCATTTGAGGACTGTGTATTTGTCATTTTCTTAGAAGGGGCGTCTATAAAAACAGGTGAGTTAGAGGTGCTTTATACGTATCACAATTTTATGATTTCAATAGCATCAGAATCTAGAGCATGCATAAAAATAATGGCGTTTTTAAGGAAACGTGGCTTTCTCTATGCGATGCATGCTTTTTATAACGACTGCAAAGCCGAAGAGATTATAACGGGAAAATGGCTGAAAAGTCCTTTGAGAACAGCGACGACCTTTGCTTTCTTAATTAGCGAAAGCACCTGTAGCCTTAAAACTAAAAATGAGGTTAGAAACTATGTAATAAATGGCCGCGAAAAGCAGCACTATCCCCTTTTTTTGATTGATATAACGTCTGATATAAGTTATATCAACGAGGTTATTTCAGAGGATAGTCATTTTATCGGTTTTAATTCAGAGGGGCAGCTTTACACAGCGGCAGGAGTGATCGCAGGGAAAAATAATAATCTGCGCACAGGGACCTTGCAGGAAATATTAAAGCAAAACAGATCAATAAAAGAATAAGGGAGATGCTTTTATTGGTATAAAGCGTCTCCCTTTGTTTTATGTAGTGGGTAAATCTTCTTCCTTCATATCGTGTACAATTTTTATGGCAAGGTCACCTAAAGACGTTTTCAACAAATTGACAAAATCATCTGGTGGGCGACATGGGGTTTCTTTAAGCCATCTTTCAATGGCAATAATAAAAGCATCTGTGAAGAATACAGTAAAAAATTCTGGATTTTCATTAGTGGTCAGAATCTCTTTTAAATAATTGAGAACAAATGGTGTTTTAGTCCACGTGATTTGACTTTGCCTTGCTCTTTGGCTTTGTCAATGCCACGATGAAATAGCTCCCTTGTTTTGCCGTAGTCATTTGTTACAATACATATAGCATATATGTATTGAGGTGATAGAAAAAGCATCACTAGACGACTGACCTTCCAGCA
>NZ_JAHBCL010000050.1 GCF_018390735.1 Fusibacter paucivorans | reverse complement strand
CAGCACCCCGCATTACTGCGACGCACCGGGACTGGCTACATGGCTCCTTGGCGATTACCATGGCTGGACTTTCACCAGCAAGCAACGTCCAGCTTTGCTGGACGCACGCACACCATAAAAACGAGGGTTTCGAATTTTCATTCAAAACCCTCGCCTCGTCGTATTCATGACGACGTCTCATTGGTGCCGAAGGCAGGACTCGAACCTGTACGAGCTTTCACTCACTAGTACCTGAAACTAGCGCGTCTGCCATTCCGCCACTTCGGCATAATTTTATCACCTCAACTATCTTAGCATATCCTCTAGAAAAATGCAATGCATGATTCGCGATACTTCGCGTGATTTATTATACTTCTTCGACAATAAAATATCCCGACTTATTAGCTGATTTTTTTTATAATAATAACATAAGCGAAAACATTTAGACAGAAGGAGTGAAAAATGGATCCTCAAAACCTTTTATCGCCTGAAGGCAAACTTAGAATCATCCAAGAAATGGTTCCGGGCAAGCAAATTACACTAGCTCATATTATTGCCAGCCCGGATGCTATCGTCTATAAAAAGCTTGGTTTGAACCCTGCAATAGACTATTCAAAAGCCGCTATTGGAATCGTCACAATGATCCCAAGCGAAACAACGATTATCGCAGGAGACTTGGCAATCAAGACCGCCAATTGTGATTTGGGCTTTGTCGATCGATTTAGCGGTACACTCATTATTACCGGTAAGATATCTGAAATCGAGATGGCCATTAAGGAAATTACCAACTATTGCAAATACACCTTGGGATTCGCTGTTTGCGATATCACAAGAACTTGATCAACTGAGGCCCGACATGAAAAAAATTATGCTCGTCGGACGAAGCGGTGCCGGCAAAACAACACTTACACAAGCGCTTAAAGGCAAAAAAATAACCTATCACAAAACACAGTACGTCAACCACTTTGATGTCATTATTGATACACCGGGCGAATATGCTGAAACGAAAAATCTAGCAGGTGCACTCGCACTCTTTTCTTACGAAGCTGATGTCATTGGTCTGTTAATCAACGCCGCTGAGCCCTTTTCGATCTATCCACCAAATATCGCACCATGCGTCAACCGCGATATGATTGGTATTGTCACTCAGATCGATCGCGAAGATGCCGATCCCGAACAGGCTGAAACATGGCTGCGTTTGACCGGATGTGAAAAAATTTTTCATATAAGCGCTATTACTGGACAAGGCGTATCAGATATTCTACAATATCTGAAAGAAGACGGTGATGTCATGCCGTGGGAAAAAAACGAAAAAATTTCTTGATACCGATTCAAATCCATCGAATTTATTAAAAAACCTGAGCACACGAGCTCAGGTTTTCTTCTGTAAAATACATATAATCCAATAAAACAATTGCAAGACATTTTCGGGGTTACAATTTTACGCAGTCATATTTTATAAAGCCATCGTCAATGTAGACGACAACTTCACCAATCGTCACTAAATAATCCAAAAATGATTTCATCATCCGCTCTATGACCAACTGGTAATGAATGCTTTTAATACGAATATCAAAGGCTTCAATAACGGCCTTTAAAAGCATTTCCTGTGTCATCGGTGCCGTAATAACCTCTTTGACGCGTTCAGCTCTATGTTTATAGAATTCAATATTATCCTGAATTAAACTGCCAATCACTTCATAATGCCCTTTATGTGCAACAATATAGTGCCGACAGGAGAGTTCGGATAATTTCGCCATACTCTTCAAATCTTCTTCCAGAATAAAGGCATAAGGCATTTTTGCCCCTTTCATGACTTCATAACTAATAATGGCATCGCCAAGATATGCAATGTCATCAGGTGTAATAATCGCAATGTGAGCAGGCGAATGTCCCGGCGTATGAATCACACCGAAAACAGTATTGCATATTGTGACATGATCATCCTCAGGCATGATTACGATGTCCGTATCTGAAATCATATCACCAAAGTGTGCTTCAACAGCCGCTAGAGAATGGCCGCCAAAGTAGGCTTTCATACTAATGGGCGACTGACAAATTGAAGCTTCAAGCGCGCTCATTGCAATAACAGCACCATCACGCTGCTTTAGGAACATATTGTTGCCCGTATGATCGATGTGTGCATGAGAATTGATGATTCCGACAACGCGCAGCGATTCACGCGTTAGCAATTCGACAATCCCTTCTCTTTCACCGTCACCCCATCCTGAATCCAGCATGACAATCTCATGCGTATTTATTTTATAATAAGGAATGTAGGTCATTCCCGTGTCAATACAATACGTATTGCCCAATATGTGAATTTGTTTCATAAAACACTCCCTATAGCGCTAAATTATGCGCCACACAGCCGACGCAACGCTTCTTTTCGAAAGACATTCAGGGTTTAATTATATCAAATGCCCATCAAATGCACAAAGTATTTACAGTGAGCTTAAAAGTACATTTGTCACCACACTTAATATGTCACTAAATCTGTGTCGGGTATATTTCAAATAAAATATCAAAAAGCCTTTCCAAGCCTTCTTTTGCTGTTTTCAAATCACCCGACTGCATTGCTAGATCTATGATATTGATGTGCTTTGCAAACACGTCGACAGTATTAGTTGCCGCAACTACTTTACCTGCATTGATAATCCCTACTTCAAATTCATTAATGAGCATTGTATAAATCGGATTATCCAATGTAAGCGCATACTGCTGACTCCATTCAAATATTTTTCCTGGGCTCATCTCTGCCAAATCAATGCGTTTAACGCGAGAAACCGATTTCGTTTTCGTCACTTCTTCTAATACCATCGCAAGTATTTTTCTGATAAATGACAGCATATGTGTATTAAGCCTAGGGTTGATATCCAATTTCTCCATATCAAATATACTCTGCAATGTGCTGAGTTTCGCATTTCTTTTAAAGTCGTTGACGCGTATCCCCTTTCTCGGCATAATTGTAATCAGTCCCTTGCCTTCCAATCGGATCATTGCGCGATGAACAACCGGACGACTCACTTCATACATTGTCGCCAAAGTACGTTCTGGGGGTAAATATGTTTCCGCAGCATACTCTCCATTGATAATTTTTCGAATAAAAATTTCTTCCAGGTGTGCATCCATCAGCATCTATTCAATCCTCCCACAACGCTTAATCGTTGGCATTCCAACTCTTAGAATACACTAATCATAATTCATTTTTCATATTTTTTCAATATTACCACCTGCAACTGATCATAAACGCCGATAGCAATTTACATAAATATTAAAAACTCAAATTGATTAATGCCATTTGGACGCAAAATTTTATCGTTTATTTTATCAAGCTTACGGCCTAACTTCGATGATCTAAAATTGATTTTCTTAACAAAGAAACCATCCCATTTTCTGAGACGGCTTCTCTGTTCATCTTTCGATGTGTTAGGGGTTGGTTCTATCCGCACCTTGACGGTGGAGGATGCGTCATTCCTGTCATAATACGCGGTTTCTTTATATCTTTCAAAAACAAAACGTCATGCCCTCAAGTGCTGTACTGTGTCATTTTCAATTGCTGAGATCACTTGATTTGATAGCGTTTTAGTTTATTGTAAAGCGTACTCCTCGAAATGCCCAAGACATCTGCAACTTTGTTCTTATTGTTGTCATGCATCTTTAAATATTTCAGTATCATTTCACGTTCTGCTTCAATTGAATTGAGCTTTAGGTAATTTTCATCCTGTCGCTCATATTCCAACTTATCAGAAAAATACGATGAGAGCATCCCCTTGGCAATGCGTCCACTATTGGATGCAATCAACATCTCGACGAGATTCTTCAATTCCCTTACATTCCCCGGCCAATGATATGCTTTTAGCATTTCATAAACGCCGCGTTCAACATTTGGCGCCGTTAACCCCATTTCCTCAGCGTACAGGTTGATATAATGATTAAACAATGGTTCAATATCTTCAACATGCTCCCGCAAAGGCGGGATGTGTATCGGGATTACATTTAACCGATAATAAAGGTCCTGACGAAATTCACGATTTTCAATCATGCGTTCAAGATCTGCATGTGTTGCCGCAATCACCCTTACATCAACGGGAATTGGGTATCTTCCACCGATTTTTTCTATTTCGCGCTCCTGCAAAACACGTAAAATTTTCGCCTGCATCATCAGCTGCATATCACCAATTTCATCCAAAAAAATCGTACCGCCATCGGCAATTTCGAATTTCCCTTGATTGCCGCCTTTCAACGCCCCTGTGTAAGCACCTGCTTCATAGCCAAACAGCTCTGATTCCAGCAAATTTTCAGGAATTGCTGCACAGTTAATTCTTACGAAAGGCTTAAAGCGCCGTGCGCTGAGATTGGCAATCGCCTGCGCCACTAATTCCTTGCCAACACCGGTTTCGCCCAAAATCAGCACCGTTGACCTCACCCGAGCTGCTGACAGGATGCTCTCCTTTAAGCTCATAACAATATGGCTGTTGCCAATAATGTCGTCAATGGTATACTTAGCCGTTCGATTATTGGGTGTTTTCCTTTGAAAAACCGGCTCCTTTTTTTCCGTTCGCCATAAATTAAACATTTCTTCCAGTGTGATAATGCCAACAGGATACCCCATGCGATTGATAACGGGGATAAATGATTTGTAATCATCATTGATATGCTCTAATGCTTGTTCTTCGCCAATAGCTCTGACTTCAGACATAATCTCATGGCATGTTTTGCCCTCAATCGATGTGTTAACAATAGAACGTGCATAGAGAACGCCTTTGTAACGTCCTTCACGATCAACGACAATGGCAAAATCTGATTGCTTTTCTATCATCATATTTTTTACATACCCGACATGATCCGTCGTACAGCATTCTTCGAAAAAGCAATTCATGATATCTTTCGCCTTCAAAACTATCCTCCATTAATCAATATACGGGTCGTTCTCGGTTTTAAAGATGTTCACCTGTTTATCAACTTCATTAGCGATGCCGTCCAAACTGGATGCCGAATTTACAATATTATCTATTAACAGTTTTAATTTTTGAATTTCAATATAAATCGCGTTGAAGCGATTGTTAATATCCATTTCTTCCACTTGATTGATTACATGATCATGCTTACAATCTATTTTGCGCTCAATCTCATCAATGATGTTCATCACTTCGATCACATCTTCGTTGCTGCCATTAATATATTTCGGTAATTTTTGCCTTAGCGCTTCAAGCGCCGTTAATACTTCTTTTGGGCGATCAACATTTAAATAGATAACATTGTTCTCCATTGTTACTTTAATCGGATAAGACATCAGCCCTTCAATATCTGTTTCCAAATTCTGAAGCGTTGTCTTTGAACGGTCAAGATCCATCAGTACGCGCTTCGATGATTCCTTCAATTTATTGGAACTTGCAATCAGGCGTCCAATGAGCAGTGAAAAAGTATAACTGAGTGAATTAAAAGTATTGCTTAAAAACTTAAATTCTTCATCTTCATACGAGGTAAAGCGTACGGATAAATCACCATTTTTCATCTGTTTTAAAGAGTTGACCAGTTTATTAATTGGTTTAAAGAATTCCTTCGAAATAAAATAAGCAATGAGTAATGATATTAATATCGACATAACAAATGTAATAATGAGAAGTTTAAGCATCGTACGCGGCGTATTTTGAATGTCATCGACAAATCCTATAGAGACGATATACCAGTCCCAAGGCTCAAAATACCGGTAATAAGCAATTTTCTGACTGCCTTCAAACGTATAGCGTATTGAACCGTTCTGCTGTTTGAGAATCGTTTGAACCCAGTCATAACTCATGACATTTTCGCCAGTGCGATCAGGATGAATAATAACGTTAGCATCCGAATCGACAATCATCACATAACCATTATTAGCAATACTGATTTTTTGAATGGCATTGATAATCTCATACTCGCTCTCTCGCCGTCCGAGCACAAAAGCACCGATCAGTTTTCTATTTGAATCAAAGATCGGCATATAAATCGTTGCATGCATAATGCCTTCAACACTTGCGCGCCCCAAGTACACCTGCCCATTGATAATCTTCTCATAAATAGGTCCTGACGTTATATCTGTATCAATGATGCGGCTGCCGTCTTCCTGACGAACATTAGTACTAACGCGCAAGAATTTATTATCGACGAGCATGAAAATCGTCGCCGGCAATTTCTCTTTTTCGATTAATTCATCGACAAGGGTATAGTCATGGGTAATCTTTTGATCGCCAATATACCATGTCGGCAGTAAATAGTCACCGACCTGAACCATTTCATTATAATCAAAACGGCTTTCACCGAGCGCATCCATTTTACTGACGAAGGCCTCTGCCGCACTTGGCAGCCACTGATCCAAAACACGCTGCTGTGTATCAATCATGTTATAAATACCATCATTGATATTATTAATCATATCTTCCGTATTCTTGGATATTTCCTGATTAATCATTAAATAACTAAAACCGCCCAAAAGAATTGACGGTATGACGGAAACGATGATAAACCATCGGAAGAGTCGCATTCTAAAACTCGGATTCATAAGTACCTCCATCTATGTTGATTATATCACCCGCCCATAGGTAATGCAAAATTGATGCCATACGTTGAAATGACTGTTTCTGTATCTTTCATCACTTTTAAGTGTCCAGCTTTTTGGACACTGTCTAAAATGTTGGACACTGATTGCACGACGCAAAAAAACCGAGGCAGGGCCTCGGCTCGTTTAACTTCAATAATGATTTTTTTATTTTTATCAAATGATTTCAAGTGCTTTCTAAATTTACACTTCCCTACTATATATAATGGTATCTATCTAAACACTTTAGACGATAATGGCTATGCATTTAAAATAGATTTTAAAAACGTCTGTGTCTTTTCGTGTTTCGGCGCCGTAAAAATTTCTGCAGGCGTCGCATCTTCTAATATTTCACCATTATACATAAAGATTACGCGATCTGCAACTTCTTTGGCAAAGCCCATCTCATGTGTGACACACACCATGGTCATACCCTCCGCTGCAAGCTCTTTCATGACATTCAATACTTCACCGACGAGTTCTGGATCCAGCGCCGATGTCGGTTCGTCAAAGAGCATGATTTTTGGCTGCATCGCCAAAGCTCTCGCAATGGCTACCCGTTGCTGTTGACCACCAGATAATCTCGAAGGATATTCATCAAGTTTGTCAGACAGTCCAACCTTTTGAATAAGTGCCTTTGCGATTGCCTCTGCCTTATCCGCAGGATATTTACGCACATGGATCGGCGCAAGCATGACATTTTCCAGCACAGTCTTATGTGGAAAAAGATTAAATCGCTGAAAAACCATTCCCATCTCAAGCAGTATAGCAGTACTTTCTTCATGAGATAGCTTTATTTGATTCACTGAATCGATACGGTCATCCAGTAATTTTCCCTCTACCCATATTTTCCCGTGATTTATCGTTTCCAAATGTACGATTGTAAAATATGTGATTAAATTATTCATTTTTAAAAAAAGCAACACAGCTGTCAATCGAGTTCTCTGCCATCTGTTGTACTGCTTCCCGCGTATAAAAAGCCGTATGCGGTGTTAGGATCACATTAGGCATCGAACGCAGAATATTAAGCGCACGATGATCAATCGGTTCTGATTTTAAGTCTTTATAGAACAAGTATGCTTCTTCTTCCAGAACATCTAAAGCTGCACCGCCAAGCTTTTTCGTTTCAAGGCCTTCAATCAGTGCCATCGTATCGATAAGCGTTCCGCGTGCGGTGTTCACAATAACGGCACCCGTTTTCATCTCTGCAATGGATTCGCGGTTAATCATGTGTATGCTCTCGGGCGTCGAAGGCAGGTGCATTGTAATAAGGTCGCTTTCTGCCAGAACGCCATTTAACGTTTTGTAAGTTGCATGCTGTTTTACAGCATCATTTTCATAAACATCATAAGCGAGTATTTGACAACCGAAAGGCGCCAGTAACGAGATCACTTTTTGTCCTATTTTGCCAGTACCAATAACACCAACGGTTAAATTGCTCAGTGTTTTCCCTCGAACGCCTACGAGCGAAAAATCCTGTCCATCAAACCGCTTCATAATGGTTTGAACATTTCGGCTGGCCATTAGCATGAGCATGACGGCATATTCTGCAACAATATTAGACTCGTAAGCAACATTGCCAACTTCAATCCCCTTCTTACGCGCATAATTGACATCAATGTGATCCATTCCCATCGTTCGTGTTGATATAAACCGGATACCAACATTATAGAATGCATCGATCAACGTCTGATCAATTGGCGTCGTTACAACACTGACCGCCTGATAGCCAGATAGTGTACCAATATTTGCAATTGAGGGGGCTTCTTCTGTGAAATCATAGGATACGCCAATACGAGCGCAATATGATTCAAAAAATGGTCTCTCATCTTCTCGATAATTGAATATAAAAATTTTCATCACATACTCCTTTATTGTTAAAAGTCAGCTTATGGATCAAAGCGGTAATCTCTTAAAATCGTTATCATTAACTAATGATTTATGACAAAATGTCAATAACTTTATAAATATACCACTCGAATAATGAAAATTCAATACTAAGACACGAAAAAACCGACTTTCGTCCACCCATTGCGGGCTTCTTAAAGTCGGTTTATTACAGGATTGTCGTGCAAAACTTACAAAGCTAATCCTCTAAATAGCGCTCAAGCATTTCATAAAATGCTTCAACGTCAATTGGTTTACTGATATAATCATCCATACCTGCCTCAAGGCATTTTTCGCGATCACCTTTTAAGGCAAATGCAGTTGTTGCAATAATAATCGGTTGACGCTTCAACTTACTGCTTCGAATAATACGCGTCGCCGTATAACCGTCCATATCAGGCATTTGGATATCCATCAAAATTAAATCATAGTTCGAATGATTGACAACATCAACGGCCTCTTTTCCGTTTAATGCCAAATCAAGCCCATAGCCTTTTCTGCGAATCAGCTGCTCAATGACAACACGGCTAATCGCATCATCTTCAACCAGTAAGATACGTTTTCCCGATTGTATTGAATCCTGGAGCTGTATGTCTTCCATTGGTGTTTCAGGTTCAATTTCACGCGTTTCATTGTAATCAAACTGACACGTGAAATAGAAGCGACTTCCCTGATTCGGTTCACTTTCAACCCATATACTACCCTGCATCATTTCAACAAGATTTTTAGAGATCACCAGTCCAAGTCCCGTGCCGCCGAATTTACGCGTATTGGAATTGTCAACTTGGCTAAAGCTCTTAAAGAGCATTTTCTGTTTTGCATCTGGAATACCTATCCCTGTATCGGAAACACAGAATTTCAATTTTACCTGTCCCTGTTTTGGCAATGCCTCAACGTTAACGAAGATTTTAATCGCACCGTTCGATGTAAATTTGACAGCATTGCCAAGTAGGTTTGCAATAATCTGACGCAGCCGCATCGGATCACCCACTAAATGCTTTGGCGTATGCTTATCATACTCAAGTGATAGTGAGGTTCCCTTTTGAGAAGCCTGCACACTATATAAACTCATGGTGTCTTGTAAAAGCGCTTCTAGTTCAAAGTCAACATAATCCAGTGTCATCTTGCCTGCTTCGATTTTAGAATAGTCTAAAATATCATTGATAATCGTCAGCAGCGTTTCGGAAGACGTTTTGCATATTCTCACATACTCTTCCTGCTCCTCTGTAAGCTCTGTGAACTGCAAGAGCTGCAGCATGCCGATAAACCCATTCATTGGCGTTCTGATTTCATGACTCATATTTGCCAAAAACTGACTTTTTGCCCGATTGGCATCTTCTGCTTCCAGTTTTGCCTGTACAAGGTCTTCATTGCTCTTTTCAAGGCTCACCGTGCGCTTTTTAACCTTATCCTCCAAGTTATCAATGAGCTGATGTATTTCATCAGCCATCGTGTTAAAGGTTACTGCCAGCATACTGATTTCACTCTCAGATGTAACGGGGGCTCGTACTGTAAAGTTGCCTTTTGAAAATTCATTCGTCGCCTCAATCAGCGTACCAATTGGCTGAATGGCAATGTTCAGCACTTTAATAAAAATTGCAATGGTAACAAAAAGCGCCAACAGCGAGAAAAGTACTGAGAGCGTGCTCGCCCTAAGCATTGGCCCAATAAACTGTTCCTCAGGTATCATTGTAATAATTAGCCATTGGATGCCGACTTTTTCATAAGGTGTTATTAAAATATGCTCTTTTTCTTCACTCTCTCGGGCAACGAACTTTGCTTCTCCTGTTAAACGGTATGTATCGTATGCCTCTAAAATATGACCGTCTTCAGCCTCAGCAATATTCGTTCGGATGAATGTCCCGTCTGCATTCTTATTAAAACTGTTCATGCCAACAGTACTGCTGACAAGATCGCCGGTTTCTGCCTCAACGATATAAGCAGAAGCATTTTCCTCCATAACGTGATTTGATAAATACACATTAAGCCCTGATAAAACCATGTGCGTCCCCAAGACTGCGACGACTTCTTCATGCTTGTCGTAAATGGGAATAGCAGCCGATATTGCTAAATCGTCCATAAAAAAATGTTTATAGATCGGTGAAAATGAAGCACTTCCCGTTTCAACTGCAATCTGATACCAAGGCCTCGTTCTCGGATCAAAGATGTTGTTCACCTGTGTAATTTCACCGGCTGTCATATCCTCTTTTGTGGCATAATAAGTGGAATGCCAATCCGTTGTTTCATCACAAAGCATGATTTCGATCTCGTTTTCTACATTGCGCCGAGCTCCAAAATACTCCCCTTTATTCGTTCCAATGCTAAAGCTGTATATTTCAGGGGAATTGGCCGATATAACTCCTGCAAAATATTTTTCACGAGCAGTCTTCTCTGCCAGTGACACAATACCATTTGTAAAAACATACTGATTTTCTGCATTGATATACATCGGCCGTTCAATAAAGCGATCAACGACCTCTCCAATATCGCGACTTGTATCACGCTCCATTTGGTTAATGACGCCCTCGGAAACCTGCATCCAGTTACCGATGAGAATAATGTTGATCCCGATTAGGCTCAGCGTGATAACACCAATAAAGATAACGGCGATTCTAAATTTCAAAGATGACGTATTTACGTTAAACATAGACTCCCCCATTGATGTCTTAAGCGTCTTCTGCTTTTATAACCTTTTCAGCATAATTGGGAACAAAGTTCTGTTCTTCCATTGGCGGACGTTCATAAGCATCGTCCGGCTGCCGATCTGGCAACTCAATACTTGGCTTCTCAATTTCCTTGTAATCAATTTTTGTCAATAAATGTGCTATACAGTTGATACGCGCTTTTTTCTTGTTGTCGGCATCTACCACATACCATGGCGAATGCTTCGTATCCGTGTGTTTAAACATTTTGTCTTTTGCTTTGGAGTACGCAACCCACCTTGTTCTGGATTCTAAATCCATCGGACTAATTTTCCAGCGTTTTGTCGGATCGTTAATTCTGCCTTGAAATCTTTTTTCCTGTTCTTCATCACTGACTGAAAACCAATATTTAATCAGAATAATGCCATCGTCAATTAGCATTTTCTCAAATTCCGGACACGTCTTTAAAAAATAATCTGCTTCATCTTTTGTGCAAAAGTTCATCACGGTTTCAACACCGGCTCTGTTGTACCAGCTTCTGTCAAAGAGCACCATTTCACCAGCAGCCGGCAGATGCGCAACATACCGCTGAAAATACCATTGTGATTTTTCGCGTTCCGTTGGAACCCCCAACGCGATTACGCGGCAAACACGTGGATTTAGCTTTTCAGTAATGCGTTTAATCGCACCGCCTTTCCCCGCTGCATCACGTCCTTCGAAGATAACGACGACTCTGAGCCCCTTTGCCTTGATCCAATCTTGCATTTTTATGAGTTCCAATTGAAGCGATTCAAGTGTTTTCTCATAAAGTTCTTTATTCATCTTCTTGCGCTTGCTCCCCACCGTGCACCTCCTGATTATTGTATATTGACAATATATTATGGTTACAAAATACCCGAAAAAACATGCTTGAAAACAGAAATATCGCATAATCTTTCACTTTTAAACACATACTACAGGCTTTTCAGTTTATGTCCATAATGATCTGCATCAGCATATTCTTTATACCAGTATAACACTTTATAGCATTCTGTCTTTGATCTCAATCTTTTTTGTCCTATACGATTTGCCCACACAACACATTCTGTGAATCAATTTTATCTTACTGCGCAGTTTTATCTTTCCATTTAAAGGCCGTAAGCTGTTCTGCATTAATTGACAGCCGGAACGTGTTGTGGTAAACTCAGGTCAATTGAATACGGGGAGCTTGTGTGCAGGCTGAGAGGAAGTCATCCAACTTCGACCCTTATACCTGATTTGGATAATGCCAACGGAGGGAATCATTCGCTGAGAATTAATGAGGACGCCTTTGTGCGACCTCATTTTTTTATGCGAACTTCCGGCATATGCATCCGTAGATCATTGCATAGGAGGAATAACATGAACTTTAAAGAAATGAAATACCACGGCCTTATATGGTTTGGCGCCGCCGTCTCCATCGCCGAAATTTTAACGGGTACATTTTTAGCGCCCTTAGGATTTCATAAGGCGGTTATCGCCATTTTGCTCGGGCATTTTATTGGCGCCATCATATTTTACCTTGCGGGGTATATTGGGGCAAATACTGGTAAAAGTGCGATGGATACTGTCAAAATTGCTTTCGGCGAAAAGGGCTCGCGTTTTTTTTCACTGGCAAATATTCTACAATTGATTGGCTGGACTGCCATCATGATCATTAACGGCGCTAAAGCGGTCGCCTATGTGCTAAACCCAATCTTAGGATTGACGAGCACTGTACCTTGGTCATTGCTTATTGGTATACTAATCCTGATCTGGATTAAAATTGGCATTAAAAATCTCGAAAAAATCAACACCGTTGTAATGGTACTGCTCTTTGTATTAACGATTACGCTCAGCTTAAATATTTTTGGAGGGCCACTCCTCAGTACAGCTGGCGATGGCATGCAGTTTGGTGCCGCTGTTGAACTCGCCATCGCCATGCCGCTCTCATGGCTGCCGCTTATTGCAGATTATACACGTTTTGCCAAGCAAAAAAGAACCGTTTCCGCTGTCAGTGCCATCACTTATTTCACGGTCAGCAGCTGGATGTATATTATTGGTGTCGGCGCTGTATGCTTTACCGGTGCATCAGATATTGTTGCCATTATGCTTGAGGCAGGGCTTGGCATTGCCGCCGTCATGATCGTTATCGCTTCAACCGTCACAACCACTTATCTTGATGTCTATTCATCAGGAGTCAGCGTTAACAGCATCTTTCCAAAAGCATCAGAAAAACACTATGCACTTGCGACCGCTATTTTAGGAACCGCATTGTCCATAATGGCGCCAGTCGATCATTTCGAAGGATTTCTTTACGTCATTGGTTCCATTTTCGCACCAATGTTTGCCATCCTCATCACCGATTATTTCATTTTAAAATCAGACAGCAGCGTGCGTTCTTTCAATTTTATCAACGCTGCTATTTGGCTGATTGGTTTCTTATTTTATCGTCATATGCTGCAGTTTGATCTTATCACTGGCATTACAATTCCTGTTATGATTGCGATTGCCGCTTTAAAACTCATTATCAGCGGAGGGCTTCGTTATGTCCATTCAACCCATTGAAATACAGACGATACTGCATAAGCAATTAGCCGCCTTTTCTGAACATACGCCACGCATTCATTGTATTGCAAATTACGTAACGGCCAATGCTTGTGCTAATTTACTGCTCGCCATAGGCGCATCGCCCATTATGGCTGACGCACCTGAAGAGGCTGCCGATATCACTAAAAACAGTCAATCGCTCATGATTAACCTAGGAACGCCGAATGCGCAGCGCATGCAGACAATATCAAATGTCGGCAAAGCCGCCATGCACTATCAAGTGCCTATTGTATTAGACCCAGTCGGCTGTGGTACTTCTGTCTTTAGACACCATTTCATTCTCAATTGGCTGTCAACTGTTAGACCTTCTGTCATCCGTGGCAATTTTGCTGAAATTACAGCACTTTCAGCAAATGCACCACTCAATGACCTGCACGATGGTATTGATAGTACTGCTATCAAACCCATAACTGCCAACGCCATTAAACTGGCGAAAGAAACTGCACTTAAATACCAGACAATCATTATACTTTCGGGTTCTGTCGATATTGTCACAGATGGTTACAGAACATTTACCGTTAACAATGGCTGCTGGCAAATGTCTAAGATTACGGGAATGGGGTGCATGCTGTCAGCATTCTTATCGGCTGTCATCAGTCATCCTGCTTCTCGATCACCGCTAGATATGGCAATTGCCACGGCAATCTTTGGCTATACAGGCGAACTCGCGGCATCCCTTCAGCCCAACGATGGCCTTGGGACATTTTATCAAACTTTCTGGGATACAATCAGCACCTTGTCATTTGACATGGTAAAAAGGGGACTTCACATTGAACATCAATAAAATGACATTTGTCACAAACATGCTTAAACTCTACCTCGTAACGGATCGACGCTACCATCCTGAAATGCCATTGGATCAGCAAGTTCGCACTGCCATTGAAGGCGGTGTCACCAGCGTACAGCTCAGAGAAAAAGATCTCTCAGAAGCCGATTACATTGAAATTGGCAAGTCAGTTCATGCCGTGACGCATTCACTGGGTATCCCATTGATTATCAATGACCATCCCACTGTTGCCAAAGCAATTGGCGCCGAGGGCGTCCACCTTGGACAGGATGACGGCGATGTCGACGCTGCAAGAAAATTGCTCGGTGCGAACGCCATTATTGGCGTTACCGCCAAATCAGTTGAACAAGCCATTACAGCTGAGCGATGCGGTGCAGATTATCTCGGTGTTGGAGCGCTTTTTTCATCCAAATCCAAAACTTCTGCTAAACGCATTTCATTTGAACTATTCGATTCAATCGCTCAATCTGTGAAAATCCCCATTGTAGGCATCGGAGGAATCAACATTGATAATCTTCATTATTTAGCTGGCCATTCAATGGCTGGTGTCGCAGTTGTGTCGGCGTTGCTTGACCAACCCGACATTCTAGGCGGCACACGCCGCTTTTACCAACAATTATCGGAGGTATTAAAATGAAAAAACTATTGACCATTGCAGGTTCGGATTGCAGCGGCGGTGCAGGTATTCAAGCGGATTTGAAAACCTTCGCCGCATTCGGTCACTACGGTATGAGTGCCATAACAGCACTAACGGCCCAGAACACGACAGGCGTCTATGGGGTTGTACCGACACCTCCAGATTTTGTTAGACAGCAAATTGATCTTATTTACGATGATATTGCACCCGATGCTGTCAAAATCGGCATGGTTGCCAGCGCCGTACTCATAGAAACAATCGCAGCAGCGCTCGCAAAGCATTCTGTAAAAAACCTTGTTATTGATCCCGTCATGGTTTCGACGAGCGGCAGCCGATTATTAGATGAAGATGCTGTCAGTGCGCTTCGGCATCTATTATTACCCATGGCAACTGTCATTACGCCAAATATTCCAGAAGCTGAAGCATTGACTGGTTTAAGGATAAACGATAAAAAGAGCATGGCAGCCGCAGCTGAGGCCATTGCCGCTTCTATTCCGACAGCAATTTTAATCAAAGGTGGGCACTTGACAGATACTGCAGACGATCTGCTCTTCCATAAAGGACAATACGATTGGTTTGAAAGCAAACGCATCGACACTTCCAATACACACGGTACTGGCTGTACACTCTCAAGTGCCATTGCCTGCGGTCTTGCTGAGAAAAAATCGCTTTATCAAAGCATTGCAGATGCAAAGTTCTATTTAAATGGCGCACTGCGTGCAGGACTCAATCTTGGAAAGGGGTCAGGCCCTCTCGACCATTTTTTTACACACCCAAGCCGACATTAAAAAGCCGTTTTCGCGTGTGGATCATCTACCAAATTACTTAACGGCCAACTCCTTATCTCTACAAAAAAACCGTATCACTTTTTTCACAGCGATACGGTTTTACATTTCAAATAATTGATAATTTCTTTCAAATATTGATAAACAATCTTTGATACACACATTACGACAAACGATTTTTATAATCATCATAGCCAAAGGTACGGATGATCTGTATCCCCTTTGCCTCTGAAAAAAGGGCAATTGCAGGCAAGTTAACACCATTGAACATATTGTTTTTCACCATCGTGTAATGTGCCATATCTGTGAAAACAAGACGATCGCCAATCTTGAGCGGTTCAGCAAAGCTGTAGTCGCCAACGATATCGCCGGATAGACAGGTTACACCGCCAAGGCGATACGTATACGGCAGCATGTCGGGTTTATCAGAGCCGATAATATGCGGCCTGTATGGCATCTCAATGACATCGGGCATATGACATGCTGCTGATGCGTCAATAAGCGCTATCGACATGCCGTTTTTGACAATATCCAGCACTTCTGTAACGAGAAATCCCGTGTTGAGTGCAACGGCTTCACCGGGCTCTAAATAGATATCGACATCATATTTTTCCTTAATATACAAAATGGTCTCAATCAGCGTCTCGATATCATAATCATCTCTTGTTATATGATGACCACCACCGAAATTAATCCACTTCATCTGTTTCATGTAAATGCCAAACTTTTCCTCAAGATGCGGAATCGTGCGTTTTAATGCGTCGGAATTCTGCTCGCACAGCGTATGAAAATGCAGCCCTTCAATGCCATCCAAAAGTGCAGGATTAAAGTTGTCCACTGTAATGCCCAATCTGGAATTTGCATAGCAGGGATTGTAGAGCGGCACTTCAATTTCTGAATACTCAGGATTGACGCGAAGGCCACAGCTAACATGTTTTTCAAAAGCCATCACCTGCGGCTTATACTTCATCCATTGATCAAATGAATTAAAAACGAGATGATCGCACTTTTCGAGATACCCTTGAAATTCTGAGGGTATATACGCCGGTACGTAAGCATGCACTTCTTTATTCATTTTTTCTCGGCCCAGCGTTGCCTCAAAGAGCGAGCTCGAGGTAACACCGGCGAGGTATTGACCAATTAGCGGAAACGTTGCATGCATTGAAAAGCCTTTTAATGCCAGCAGTATCTTAGCACCCGTTCGCTTTTGCACATGATCCAGTATTTCAAGATTACGCTTTAAGAGGCGTTCGTCGACAACATAGCAAGGCGTCGGCAGTTTTTGAATATCAAACTCCATGCAGACACCTACTTCTCTAAGAGCGTCGGACTGAAATCCTCAACCCATGGAAGACCATACTGATTTAATGCATCCATAAATGGATCGGGATCAAATTCTTCAACATTGTAGACCCCCGGTTTTTTCCAGAGTCCTTTCATCAGCATCATGGCGCCGATCATTGCCGGTACACCTGTTGTATAAGAAATAGCCTGTGATCCTACCTCAGCGTAGCACGCTTCGTGATCACAAACATTGTAAACATAATAAGTTTTCGCTTCACCGTCTTTGACACCTTGGTAGATACAGCCAATGTTGGTCTTGCCTTTTGTCCTCGGACCAAGTGATGCAGGATCCGGCAGTATCGCTTTTAAAAACTGAAGCGGCACGATTTCTTTGCCTTCAAACATAATCGGCTCTATTGAAGTCATGCCGACATTTTCCAGCACTTTGAGATGTGTGAGATAACTGTCGGAAAACGTCATCCAAAAGCGGATTTTTTCAATCCCCTTGATGTTTTGTGCAAGCGATTCCAGTTCCTCATGATAGAGCAGATAAATATTCTTCGGCCCAATCTGCGGCAAGTTATAACTTTGTTTTACAGAAAGCGGTGCCGTTTCCAGCCACTCACCGCGTTCCCAGTATCGACCGTTAGCCGTAATTTCACGAATATTGATTTCAGGGTTAAAATTGGTTGCAAATGGATAACCGTGATCGCCCGCGTTGGCATCAACGATATCAATGGTATGAATTTCATCAAAGTAATGCTTCATCGCATAAGCGCTGAAGACACCGGTAACACCCGGATCAAAACCACAGCCCAATATCGCTGTTAAGCCTGCTTTTTCAAAGCGTTCTTTGTATGCCCACTGCCATTTATACTCGAATTTCGCCGTATCCACCGGTTCGTAGTTCGCCGTATCCAAATAGTGTACACCCGTTGCCAAACAAGCATCCATAATGGTCAAATCTTGGTAAGGCAAAGCGACATTGATAACGATTTCCGGCTTAAACGCATTGATTAATTCAATCAACTCCTGCGTGTTGTCTGCATCTACCTTTGCTGTTGAAATTTTTGTTTTGCCGCCGTCGAGTTTTGCCTTCAAAGCATCACATTTCGATTTCGTTCGGCTTGCAATACAGATTTCTTCAAAAACATCTGGGTTTTGGCAGCATTTGTGAACCACAACGCTAGCAACACCACCAGCACCAATAATAAGGGCTTTTCCCAATTCATTTACCTCCATCAACTAAATGATCTACAGTGTTTAACTGCAAAATTGATTATACCTATAAACGTCATTTCTTTCAATGATTATCCTTCATTTTTGTCAACTTTATGTTAACATAACGAAAGCATGAGAACAAATGTAATTGAAAGAATATACAAAAAATTAACACTTGAGGCAATTGTATCATTGCCTTACCTATCAGATTATATCCAACAGACGAAAAAATATTCACGATCCTTTGCAATTGCATGCTTTACCTGTTCTGATTTAAGCTTTCATGCCATTGTTGTTTTAGTCCACGTGATTTGACTTTGCCTTGCTCTTTGTCTTTGTCAATGCCACGGTGAAATAGCTCCCTTGTTTTGCCGTAGTCATTTGTTACAATACATATAGCATATATGTATTGAG
>NZ_JAHBCL010000004.1 GCF_018390735.1 Fusibacter paucivorans | reverse complement strand
AATCATCGGCTATTTTGATTTGGTTGGTCTTTCTGATATACATGAGGCGCCTCCATCTGCAAGGTTTTTGTGGAAGAAATGTTAAAATCCTTGCATTTATTATATCAAAAAAGCGTTTCAATGTCAGTATTCTCAATGGTTTTAACTTCGTTCAGCAAGCCCTAAATAAAAAACTGTGCTTGCACATGATATCAAACTGTCCACGAACGCTAAATGTTTAGCGGACAGTTCGATTATAATGGTGCTGACACAGTTTTTTTGATTATTCAAATCTTGTGTTTCAAGCGGTATTGTCAATTGATCATTAAGGCGCTTATGCAATTGTCTCAATGTGAAAACAGATTTTAATGCTCATAGGATTCTTTTAATGCCAATAGTGTTTCATAGGCTTCAAGCGCTTCTAAATAAGCAAGTTCTGTTGCTTCTTTCATTTCGAATAGCGTTTGAATTTTGGCAAAGTCTGTAGCATTTGCCGTCATCTCGGCTTGAAGGGAATCGAGTTTGGCTTCAAGGGTTTCGATGGTTTGCGGTAAAGCTTCAAGTTGCTTGGTTTCTTTGTAAGATAATTTTTTCTTAGATGATTTCGGTCTTTCTGTCTTTGTTTTTGAAGATTCAGCATTGCTGGCAATACTGCTTGTTTCCATTGGGCGCCGATTAAGATAATCAGAATAATTACCCTGTTGGATGTCGATGTTCCCCAAGTCGTCAAAGACAAAGAGCTGATCGCAGGTTCGATCTAAGAAATAACGATCATGAGAAACGCAAAGGACAATACCTTCAAAAGAATCGAGATAACTTTCAAGTGCTTTTAATGTATCGAGATCAAGATTATTGGTCGGTTCATCTAAAAGGAGAACATTTGGGGCGTCGACTAACAGTTTCAGCAATTGAAGGCGACGGCGTTCGCCACCCGAAAGTGAATCGATGGGGGTATACTGAAGGTTGCTGTCAAATAAAAACTGTTCCATGATATCCCCGGCGCTGATGCGGTAACCGCCTTTTGTCGTCACGTATTCAGCAACTTCTTTGATATAGTCTATAGCTCGCATCGAAGTATGGGTATCAATATCGGGATTTTGTGTAAAATAGGCGAGTTTAACCGTTGGACCGAATTCAAAATAACCTTCAACAGGTGGCAAGACACCGGCCAACGTATTTAAAAGCGTTGACTTACCCGAGCCGTTATTACCGATGATGCCAATGCGGTCACCTGGTTTTGCCATATAGGTCAATGGTTTTCGGAGCGCTTTATCATAGCCAATAGCCAGAGCGTCAATCTCTAAGATTTTTTTCCCGAGTCGTGTAAAAGCAGTTTCAATCGTGATTTGTTCATCTGAAATCTGAGACATGTTTTCCCTTAATGCCTCAAAACGCTGAATGCGCGATTTCGATTTCGTGCCGCGTGCCTGAACACCGGCGCGAATCCAAGCGAGTTCACTGACATAGAGATTTTTCATTTTTTTATAAGCGCTTGCCTGTTGGATTAGGCGAGTATTTTTATTTTCGAGATAAGTTTCATAGCGCCCATCGTACCGATAGAGTGTACGATCTGAAAGTTCAAAGATGTGCGTGACGATTCGATTGAGAAAGTAGCGATCATGTGTCACCATCAAAATAGCACACTTCATGCGCTTTAAATATTCTTCCAACCAGTCAATGGTTTCATTATCCATATGATTGGTTGGTTCGTCCAGCAATAAGAGATCACAAGGCTTTAAGAGCGTTGCTGCTAATGCGATACGCTTGCGCTGACCGCCAGAGAAATGCGCGATCATTTGCTGATGCGAATCAATTTGCAGATGGTTTAGCATCGTGCTTATTTCATAGTCGGCATAAGACTCTGCATCTCTTCCCAAAAAGGATTTAACTTGTTCGTGTGCGGTTAGCATTTCATCAAAGATAGGGTCTTGCAGTAAGTGACTGACACGTAGATCCCTCATTTTGGTTATTTTGCCCTGATCAACGGTTTCATCACCGTTTATAATTTTTAAAAGTGTGCTTTTGCCGGTGCCATTAACACCGATTAGGCCTATTTTTTCGCCTTCTGAAAGACTGACGTCAATTGCTTGAAATAATGTTTGAGCGCCAAAAGTCTTGGTGATCTTTTCGAGAGTTATCAGTGTCATAGCTTCACCTTTCTTATAAATCAGTAACATTTTATCGCAATTGCTTAAACTTGACAATGTTCATTTGTAAATGTCAGTGTATTCAGTGACAAATGGTTGTGAATGACGAATGGCTGCAAGTCAAAACGTTAATGGCGGAAACTTAGGAATTTCTTAATATTTTTTAAGAGAAGAATTAGCGTTTATCGGTTATGATAGCGAAAGATAAAGAAATGGAGGCACACATGGAAAAAGAATTGCCAGAGTTGAAGATGCCCCAGAATATGATGGGAAAAATGGCATCTGTATTTATTGATCGTTTTAAAGTTGTCTATTTGATTATTCTAGCTGTTTTATTGCTTGGCATGATGACTTATCAGCAATTGCCTAAGGAAACAGTACCAGATATATCATTAAGTTACATTTATGTTCAAGTCCCTTATCCAGGGGCGGCAGTTACAGATATTGACGCCATGGTATCTGAACCGATTGAAGATAAACTCACCGGCATCAGTGATGTAAAGGGTGTTACGGCGACGATACAAAATGGTTATGCTTTAATCATTGCTGAATTTGAAGAAACAGCAGATATGGATGATGCGGAGCAAAAGGTGCGGAATGAAATCGCACAACTCAGCATGCCAAGCGGAGCGATGACACCTGTAATCGGCGTTTTTGAAACCGGCGAAATGCCGATCTTTAACGTGACGATAACCGGTGATTATGATCTCGTCTCCTTAAAAGAATACGGTGAACGTATTCAGGATCAAATGGAAAGTGTCCCGGGAATTCGCGAAGTATCACTCTCAGGCGGCTACGATCGCGAGATTCAGGTAAAAGTCGATGATGTGACGCTGCGGGAATACGGTCTATCCTTTTCGGCAGTAACACAAGCACTTCAAGCATCGAATATTAATTTGCCGGCAGGCGATTTGAATCTTGATGGTGAGGATGTCAACGTACGTGTCGATGAGCGATTTACGAGTGTTGAAGATATTGAAAACCTTGTGATTGCTTCATCACCAAATCGAACAATATTTCTGCATGATGTTGCAATTGTCACCGATTCGCATAAGACGCCAACCTCACTCTCTAGGCTATATCTCTATGAAAATGCCGATGCGCAAACAGCGCCGGCTGTTTACTTAAGCGTCTACAGAGAAAGCGGCTATGATATCGTCGCGCCATCAGAAGCACTTCGAAATATTGTTTCCACATCACCATCACATTTGATACCAGAAGATGTACAGCTGCTCATTACGGCTGATCAGAGTGAAGATGTGGTAAAAGACCTCAATACGGTTGTCAATAATGCGTTGGGCGGTTTAATCAGCGTTATTCTCGTCCTTTATATTTTTATCGGCCTTAATGAAGCGCTGATTGTTTCTTCCGTTATTCCGATTTCCCTGTTTATTGCGCTGTTGCTGATGAAGCTCACCGGCATATCATTTAACACGATTTCGCTGACCGGTTTTATCATTGCCTTGGGTTTGCTTGTGGATAATGCGATTGTCGTCATGGAGAATATAGACAGACTGCGAGAAGAAGGCGTTGACCGAATAACTGCAGCGAAAAAAGGACTTAATCAAGTGGCGCCAGCTGTTTTAGCGGCAACACTGACGACAGTAGGTGCTTTCATTCCCGTTGCAATGACACCGGGGATTATTGGCAAGTTTCTGAGCGTTATGCCAAAGACGATTATTTTTATTATAGCAGCTTCTTTTTTTGTCTCCATTATTATAACGCCGGCATTATGTTCCAAGTTTCTTTCGGCCTATAAAGTAAAGCGTCCATTGCCGACGCGTGGACAAATGATTCGGTCGGGTATTTTTATATTTGCACTCTCTGTATTGGCCTTTTCAAATCAATGGCAGATTACAGGAACGACAATGGTTATTGCTGCTGTTTTTACACTGTTTTACGTCGTTATAACACTTAGCAAAAAACGTACTGCCGAAACGGGCGAACACGGTCTGATTGAACGCTACAAACGATTTATCTATCAGCTCATTGCTTCAAAACCAAAAAAATTAGCGGTAATGACAATTGCCATTATGGTATTTATCGCTTCCGTAGCAACCATTCCGGCAGGTATTTTAAAATTAGAACTCTTCCCGGATGAAGAGCCAACATCGATGAGTATCAACATTGTAGCGCCTATTGGTACGATGCTTTCTGATACGTCGGATATTACAAAAGCGGTGGAGGCATTACTCTTTGATATTCCGGGTCTTCAATCATTTACATCCAATGTAGGTGGGGATCAAACCAACGAAGCAACCATTACGGTAGAGCTTATGGATGAAGAGGATCGCACCATTACCGGCGAAGCGATTCAAAATGAAATTCGATCGCGCGTTCAAAAAATTCCGGGCGCCAAAATAGAAGTCAAAGCACAATCGGTGATGTCGCGCGTTTCCAGTGGCGCGGCAATTAGCCTTGGCCTTAAGGGCGATGATCTTGAAACACTGAAGTCTTATGCAGCACAATACTACGATGTCCTAAAGGATATCGAAGGCGTTGTAGAGCCGGCATTATCAACAGATGGCGGCAATCGAGAACTCGTCGTTGATATTGATCCAAATCGCGTTGCCTATTACGGATTGAATCTGGCATCTGTTGCAAGTGAAATCAGGCAGCATGTTTCGGGATCTACAGTGGGGACTTATACAGAGAATCTGGAAGAATATGATATTACAATGTATTACAATGACGGCGACATTCAGAGTGCCAAAGATTTTGACAAACTTTTCTTTACGAGTCCAACGGGTGAGCGTATTAACTTTAATGAAGTTGCTTCCCTAAAATTTCAAGATGGGCTAGGTGGTATTGAAAAAGAAGATGGTGAAAAGATTATTTACATTGAAGCAGATATTGCACCCGGCTACAATTCGGCAGAGGTGAATCGCGAATTTTCCGATAAAGTTGATACGATCAAGCTGCCAAAGGGTATTTCGCAGCAAGTCGGAGGTGAAATGAGAGATCTCAATGAGCAGATTGGCAACATGGCCTTTAACTTTGTTATTGCACTGCTTATGGTTTATATTGTTTTAGTCATACAGTTCAATTCCTTTTTACAGCCGCTTATGATACTCTTCTCAGTACCTTTTGCAATTATTGGCGTCGTTGTCGGGCTTATTGTAACAGGGAACAATCTTGGTTTTTACGCCATGTTCGGTATTGTCGCACTGGTGGGGATTGCTGTCAATGATGCCATCGTACTAATCGATTTTACGAATTATCTGCGCTTGGAAGGCATGTCGCTGCGAGCGGCTGTTGCCGAAGCGGTAAAAACGCGTTTTCAACCGGTTATGGCAACATCACTGACGACTATTGGCGGTGTATTGCCGCTGGCACTTTTTAACGACAGTTTTAGCCAGCTGGGTTACGCTTTGATTTTTGGCCTTATGGCGTCTACTGTGTTGACGCTCTTAATTATTCCGTTACTCTACTATAGCATTGAAAATATATCCGAAAGCAAAAAGGAGACGATCATATGAAGCATAAGAAACTGATGATTGGCATTGTTGGCGCGGCAGCTATTGTTGCCGTTGTCATCGGCATCCATACGAAACAGCATACAGTGTCAGAGGCAGTGACCGTATTAAGCGACCCGATTGCAGTGACTGTTACGGCACCGTATCGAGATGATATTGAAGAAACGGTCTTTACCATTGGCGAAGTTCAACCTGCAGCAACTTATAGTGTTATGGCAAAAACGGCAGGAACCGTTGAGACTGTCTACTACGATGTTGGTGATTTTGTGACAAAAAACGACATTTTGTTTAAACTTGATACATCAGCACTCAGCGTGACGCAGCAATCGACATTAGATCAAGTGCAAAATGCCGTAAAACAAGCAAAATTGGCACTAGATCAAGCACAGGATCAATATGATCGTCAAGACATTCTATTTGGACAGGGTGCCGTGTCAAAGGCTGCGATGGATAGTGCTGCAACAGCGCTTGATAACGCCGTCATTCAATATGAGAATGCGCAGACATCGGCAAAGAGCACTCAAAAACAATTAGAAGAACAATATGATGCTTACGTGCAGAAAAGTCCCGTTTCAGGTACAATAGTATCAAAGAACATCGATGCAGGGCAATTTGTCTCGTCGCAGGTTGTCTATACGATTATTCCAGACGAATCTTATATTGTTTCCGGCAGTATTACGTCAAAGTATATTAATGATTTGGCAAAGGGGCAGCCTGTCTCGATTTATGTCAAAACGCTAGACAAGCATTACACGGGAACGGTTCAAAGTGTTTCAAGCGTTGCATCGAGAGGATCATATCCAATTGAAGTGGCCATTGAAGGTGACAACGATCTAAAAGCAGGACTCTATGCGGAACTCGAAATCGTCTTGTCAGCGCATGAAGATGTATTGCTAGTGCCAAAAAGAGCATTAATCCAAGAAAGTGGAAATGCTTATGCTTATACGGTTGATAATGCTGGTACTGTAATGAGGAAAACGGTTGAGACGGGGATCACTTCTGGTGATGCTGTTGAAATCGAAGCTGGTTTATCCGAAACGGATCAAATCGTTTTAAAAGGACTGGATTTTATTGAGCCTGGCGATTTTGTCAGTATCGTTACAGACAGTGTACAGTAGCGAAGTCGTTAAAGATTATGACGCCTTGAACTCGAAGGGGCAGTGGTAGAGCAAGCGATTGAAGTGATCAATGAGGGGGTAATGGCATGCAATTTAGCAGAGACCAAATTAAGAAGACGATGTCTAAATTAAGATTTAAATTATTTGGCCTTTGGATACTTTCAGCTGTTATTCCAATTATTGTGCTGATGGCTTACCTTGGCTTTACCATTGGGCCGGGTGCTGCGACTTTTTTTATTAATCCGGAAAAAATCAATAATCATATATGGCAGTTGGACGATTGGAATCACGCCGAAAAAGTATACCGCATTATCAACAGTATTATTCTCGATTCGCCTGAAAAACTGCTAAATGAAGAAGGTGTCGAAGCTTTACAAGCATATGACAACATCCGTCAGCTGGATTATATTGTCATCATTCGAAAAGATCAGGCCTACTATGCTGTAAACGATTTTGATTCAGATGAGGGGCAGGCAATCGTTGAAAAATTGAAAAACGTGGATGATTCTGTACTGCCGCCTTTTGGCAGTACAGATTATAGCGAAAATGATGTGCTCCTAAAGGAAACTGGCTATACCATAGCCCGTCAAGTTGACTTCTATTTTTCAGATGGATCGCCTGGTAGTGTCTTGTTTTTCGTCAAAGTAATTAATATACCGGGTTTATTCGGTAAGTTTCTCTTAAGTTATTTTACGACGATCTTTGTGGTCTATATCATTGGGATCAGTATGTTGTCCGTTTTTGCGACTTTTCAAATTTCAAGGCGTCTTGAAAACATTATCTATGCAACAGATGCCATTAGCCGAGAACAGTTTGACATTAAAATCTATCATAGCGGCAATTCACCATTTGAGATACTGGGTACACATATCGAGCTCATGGCGCTGAGACTGGCATCCGCTAAAAAGTATCGTGAATCCGTTGAACAGGCGCGAAATGAGTTTATCGACAATATGGCACACGATCTAAAGACGCCGCTAACTGCCATCAAGATGCAGGTGGCTGCAATTAAGGACGGCATCATTACCGATCCCGATCAGATTGCCCAATACCTAGTCAACATTGAACGAAAAGCTGATAACATTGATCAAATGCTGAACGAACTAAAAATATTCAGCCAGTTAGTAAATGGCGATGAGCTCTATGAACTGCAATTACTTCACTATGCGGCTTATGTGAAAGACGTTGTTGAGGAATGGCGTTTTGATGCAGGGGCAGAAGAGATTGAACTCTATTTTGATGTACAGTCAAAGGCCCAAGTTCGCATTGATCCTTTAAAATTTAAGCGTGTACTGATCAACATTTTTGAAAATGCGCTAAAATACGTACAACAAAGGCCTTTACAGATTCATATAAAACTGGTGGTTGAAAATCAAAAAATCATTTTATCCATAACAGACAATGGACTAGGGGTTGCCGAAGAAAAACTGCCAAATCTCTTTCGGCAGTATTATCGTGTTGATGATGCGAGGGGGCAGATTATACCGGGCTCTGGATTGGGTTTGGCCATATGTAAAGAAATTGTTGAACAGCATGGCGGTGACGTCGAAGCTTATAATAGTAATGAAGGTGGTTTGACAGTTGCAATCAGTCTGGAGGTAGCAGATGAATAAAAAAATTCTCATTGTTGAAGATGATCCGGCAATCGGTGAAGTTGAGAAGGCTTATCTTGAAATATCCGGCTTTGATGTCACAGTAGAAAAAGACGGACTTCGCGGCAAAGAGCTCGCATTGACACAGTCCTACCATCTGATTGTACTAGATATCATGTTGCCTGGGTTAGATGGCTATCAGATTGTCAGTCAAATTCGCGCTTATAAGGACATTCCGATTATGATTGTCTCAGCAAAAGGCAATGAAGTGGACAAATTAAAGGGACTCAGCCTTGGGATTGACGATTACATGACCAAACCTTTTAGTCCGCATGAACTCGTCGCAAGAGTCAAGGCGCACATCAGCCGCTATGAAATGTTGAAAGAATCAAGGGATTCACAACAGTTGCAAAGTGATATTGAGGTCAAGGGATTAAAGATCGATCAGGCACTGAGACAAGTCTATGTCAATGGTGCCGTCGTCGAATTGACTGTTAAAGAGTATGATATTTTGGTTCTACTCGCCTCAACACCGAACAAAGTATTTACAAAGGAAGAGATTTTTTCTCGTGTATGGGGCTATGAAGTAGATTTGGATACTTCGACGCTGACTGTGCATATAAGAAAGCTCAGAGAAAAAATTGAAATCGATCCAAGCAGTCCTGATTATATTCAAACGGTTTGGGGTGTAGGATACAAATTAACGAATTGAACGGTGAAACATTAAGGATTTGTAATCCAATAGTATTCCACAGTGAGAAAAGGTATAATAGATTCACTAAAGGAGGGATCATATGCAAACCGTTTTTGAAAAAAACAGACTGAAAACAGCAGACTGGCTGCAAAATGGCGAAGCGATGGTTGTCTTTGCAGGTCAATCCATCAAAAGCACTGCCGACGAGCAGCACGAATTTCGTGTAAATAAGAATTTTTTCTATTTTACGGGCATTCGACGAGAGGCGTTTGTACTGGTATGTTATAAACTAAAAGATGAGCTCGAGAGCTTATTATTTATAGAAAAGCCCAATTATGATGTCGAAAAGTGGTTTGGGCGGAAACTTTCTAAAGCGAAAGCAACAGAAATGTCAGGCATTGAACAAGTGAAATACGTCGATGATTTTTTACCATGGCTCAATAAGTTGTTTTATGACGGCAAAATTGAAACGCTTTGGCTTGATCTTGAAAAGCTGAGCTGGGAAGAGCGTGATGGTCGTGCACACACGTTTGCAAAAGAAGTCCAAGATCGGTATCCTTTTGTAACTGTTAAGACCTTTCATCCCAAAGTGTCAGAAGTGCGCATGATAAAATGCGATGAAGAAGTCAATTGGATTAAAGAAGCAATACACAAAACGCATATTGGCTTAAATGCCATCTTAAAAGCCCTAATGCCGGGAATGCTTGAAGGCCAGCTCGACAATGTGTTTGAATATCATATTCGTACAGCAGGTGCAGATGGTCTTGCTTTTCCGACGATTGCTGCATCGGGCGGCAATGGCGTTATTTTACATTATGTAGAAAATGACTGCGAACTCAAGAACGGCGAATTAGTTTTGCTGGATTTAGGTGCTAAGTACAAGGGTTATAACAGCGATATTACCCGAACGTATCCTGTTAGCGGCAAATTTACAAAACGACAGGCACAAATTTACAATATCGTGCTGAAAGCGCAGCTGGCCGTGATTGATGCAATGAAGCCAGGTGTTTCTTTTGAAAGGCTCAATGAAGTTTGTAAGTCAGTATTGGCAAGAGAACTGCGAAATATCGACTTAATCAAAGAAGACTCAGAACTCGGCAAATACTATTATCATGGCGTTAGTCATCACCTAGGGCTTGATGTTCACGACATTGGCAACAGAGAAAGTGCTTTGACACCGGGGATGGTTTTAACTGTTGAACCCGGACTCTATATTGCAGAAGAAGCGATTGGCATTCGAATTGAAGATGATGTGCTTATTACTGAGGACGGCAATATCGTTTTATCGTCTGAAATTCCGAAAGCAATTGACGATATCGAATCTTTAATGAGTTAATGGAGCAGACAATATGAATGAAATTAAAACGTTGGAATCTTTCAAGTCGATTTTGGCAAATAAACCACTGGTTGTTGCGCTGGTCAGCGATATTGGGTGCAATGTGTGCCTCGCGATTACCCCAGAGCTTGAAACGCTTTCAAAGCATTACCACAATGCACATTTCGTCATGGTGGATACGGCAGATATACCTGAGATTATTGGTGATCAGCTCGTTTTTGTCTATCCGACACTGATCGTCTTTGCGGATGGTAAGGAGACCATGCGCTTTGAGCGCGTCTTTTCAATGCTCGATGTTGAAGCGCATATTGAACGGATGACAGAACTTATTTTTGCTTAGAGGTTTCAATTGATTGAACCCATTGATAAAAGTACCTGTGAAGTAAGGAAATTGCATGATGACCTTTCATTGATCTCTTATGACAAACTGTTGAATTTTCGTGCTGTGATAATAGCCTATATTGTCGATAAAGAATTAACGTTTGAATTGGTGCAATTTCCTCAAGTATAAGAATGCTGCTCTAATCGTCATTTGACGCATCAAAGTGCATTGAGATACGGACAGGTGCTTTTTTAATTGAAATGCATTAGTAGGATAGGATAAACAATAATCGTGTGTCGTATCGCGAGATGGTTTTACGATGACGATGGCGTATTCTGTGATTGGTCAAATACGGCATATTGATTACGGCCGTTGGTTTTGGCATCGTACAGCGCTTTGTCTGCTTGGGTTAAAACTTCTGAAAGTCTATCGATTGAATGTACGGTGCTTGATGCGATGCCGATACTGATTGTAATAACATCGGCACATTTTGAAGTACGGTGTTCAATGCCGATGGCTTCGATGGCGAGGCGAAGTTTTTCAGCGAGTGCAGGCATTTGCGTGCTGTCTTTGTCGATACAGACCTGTAAAAACTCTTCGCCGCCATAGCGGATGACGTAGTCATTAAGAGAGGTTAGTTCTGAAGAAAGCACTTTTGAAATAGCCCGAAGCGCTTCATCGCCCATTGGATGGCCGTAAGTATCATTATAGTCTTTGAAATAGTCGATATCAATCATCATTAGGCTATATGGCACGTCATCACTGAAATCCATTTGAGAAATGCGCCTTATAAATTCTTCGAGTCCACGTCGGTTTGGAAGACCAGTCAGATCATCTTGAATAACCAGTGTTTCGAGTTTTTCAACAGCGCGCTTTAGCTCTTCCGCCATCGTGTCATTTTCTTTAATCTGAGCTTTTAGACGGTTATTGGTAATAAATTGACGCTTAAAAATCTTGTGATGAAAATGGCTGGCAATCACCATAAAGAGTATAAATACAATCGTGTTGACATAATGACCAACGAGGACATCCTGATTAACCTGAACACTTGGCAGAAAGACAAAGAGTACAAAGGTTTCGCCGAGATAGAGCAATAAAATATCGCGGTCTTCCATATAGACAATCGCCATGATGGCAACGATATTAATGTAAAATGCGTTTAAATGTCCATAGAGTGCTTGATCCAAAAGACTGACAATGAGCCCCCAACTGATGAAAAAAGCGGCGTAGAGTGTTGTCAGACGATAAAAATGCGGGCTGCTGCGCATATATTTAGCCGATCGGTTCATTGCAAAACTAATGCATATGAGAATGGTGTACATAAGGATATAGCGCATATATGGAAAGTTTTCAACACGCTGATGATGGTAGGAAAACAAAGCGATCAGAATGAAGAGGAACTCAAATAAAATAACATAACGCGTTAGCATCAGTATGTGTTTTGCATTGACTTTGTTACGGTGCTCACGATAGGCAGTTTGATGATTCTTAAGCGATAATGATTTGAATTTCAAGGCATACGCCTCCTCATACAAAATACTGAAAGTAAATGACTTCTCGTCGACGGCATTGTTTTTGAAATGCGTCCTGTGAGAATAGTTATATTATATCAAAATAAAAGTTGGGTATCGAGTCCTAGATGTGTCTGGGCATTATAATGTTTACAAAGAAGTGATGGATAAAGAATTTAATATTGATCTTGGTTAGCCAATTTTGTATACATAAATATTAAGAAAATTTGATAGAGTAGTTGACAGTGACAGGCGACATGCGTTATAATCGGGTAAATGAAAAGCGTAAGCGCATTAAAAATGCTGTGAAGAGAAGAGTATGATATCTTGGTAGTTGTAGCGAGCAGGTGATGGTGAGAGTCCTGTACGGATAGATTTCGGAAGAACATCTCGGAGCTTCTAACCGAAAGCTTTTGCAAGTAGGATTAGACGTAAGATGACACGTTAACGTCAGACGGTATCGGTGCACTGCATCCGTACCATGAGCAGGGTCTTTTGACCAATTTGGGTGGCACCGCGGAGTAAGTCTTCGTCCCTTTCAGGGATGAGGGCTTTTTTTAGTGCTTAAAAGACGTAAAGGAGGCAAAAATGCTTACATTAAAAAGGACGACCTATGGCGGTCGATTGAGAGAAAGCCATATTGGTGAAACCGTTATTCTAAATGGATGGGTGCAAAAAAGACGCGACCTCGGTGGTGTTATCTTTATAGATTTAAGGGATAAAACTGGGATTGTTCAAGTGGTCTTTGACATCGCCCATCTTTCAGCAGCTGATTTTGAAGTTGCAGAGCACCTTCGAAATGAATCGGTTATAGCCGTTAAAGGCAGAGTTGAGAGACGCGATGAGGAGACGATTAATCCTAATTTAGAGACGGGAACCATTGACATTCGCGCTAATCAGCTCAGTCTATTATCAGAATCAAAGAATCCGCCGTTCATTATTGAAGAGGCGCAATCCGTTCGTGAAGAGCTGCGTTTAAAGTACCGCTATTTGGATTTAAGGCGACCTGAACTCAGAAAGAATCTTGAAATGCGCCAATCCGTCATGGAAGTCGTCAGACGGTTTATGAAATCCGAAGAGTTTTTAGAAATAGAAACCCCCATTTTAACGAAGAGTACGCCGGAGGGCGCGCGTGATTATCTGGTGCCAAGCCGAATGGAAAAAGGCAAATTTTATGCGCTGCCGCAATCACCGCAAATCTACAAACAACTGCTTATGGTTGGCGGTATTGACCGATATTATCAAATCGCCAAGTGTTTTAGAGATGAAGATCTAAGAGCTGATCGCCAGCCTGAATTTACACAGGTTGACCTCGAAATGTCATTTGTTGAACAGGAAGATGTTATTCAGCTTTTGGAAACACTTTTTGTCAAAATATTTAAAGAGACAATTGGTGTAACACTGCCGACGCCGTTTAGACGCATGACTTATCACGAGGCGATGGAATGCTATGGTTTTGATAAGCCTGATTTGCGCTTTGATATGCCAATGGTTGATTTGACGGATTTAATGAGCGTTTGCAGTTTTGACGTCTTTCGAAATATCGTCGATCGCGGCGGTATTGTCAAAGGGCTTACCGTACCGGGCGGTGATTCGTTAACGCGTACGCAAATAGAAGAATTGACGAGACGTGCAATTGCCTACGGCGGCAAGGGCATGGCGTGGATTGCGATTGGCCCGGACGGCACGCTCAAATCGGTTTTAACCAAATATTTTTCAGAAGATGATATGTCTCAAATCATTGCGCGCCTCAGTGCTAAACCAGGTGATCTTATGATTTTTAGTGCTGATAAGGCCGATAAGGCGAGGACAATACTCGGAAGCCTGCGTCTTGATCTCGGCGATATGCTGGGCTTAAGGCGCAAAGAAGACTATGCATTTGTCGTCGTAACAGATTTCCCACAATTTGAATGGTCTGAAGAGGAAGAACGCTTTGTCGCGATGCATCACCCGTTCACTATGCCGCAGGAAGAAGATATTCCACTGCTTGAAAGTGATCCGGCAGCTGTAAGAGCAAAATCATATGATTTTGTCCTCAACGGCATTGAACTCGGCTCCGGCAGTATTAGGATTCACAGAGAAGATGTGCAAGCGATGATGTTTAGACGGTTAGGGCTATCAGATGAAGAAGTGCGTGACCGTTTCGGCTTTATGCTAAATGCTTTTGAATACGGTGTACCGCCGCATGGCGGCTTCGCCTTCGGTCTCGACAGGCTGTTGATGATGATGCTCGGTACGTCGAGCATTCGGGATGTCATTGCATTTCCTAAAATGCGCGATGCATCCTGTGCTATGATTCAAACGCCTTCAAGTGTTCAGGAATCACAGCTTCACGAATTGTCAATATACCTTGAGGGTCAAGCAATGCCGGAAGTCCAAAAAGAAGCAATCAGTCAGGAGACCATCGAATACGTTGCATCACTGTCGCGCCTTGAATTGCAGGATTCAGAAAAAGCAGAGCTGACGCAGAATCTCATGGATATTATTGCCTTTGCCGATCAGCTTTCGGAACTGGATACATCGGACGTACCACCGCTCGACCACATACTGCCAATACAGAATGTCTTTAGAAAAGACGAGGTTCAGCCGTCGTATACGCCTGAAGACTTGTTAAAATCGGCGCCAAAGGCTATTAACAACTGTTTCTTTGTACCGAAGACAGTAGAATAGAGGTGAAATCAATGTTAAAATTAACCATTAAAGAAGCAATGGGGCAGCTTTCAACAGGTGATCTCACCAGTGAAATGCTTGTCAAATCCTATTTGGACAATATTGAAAAACGCGATGGCGATGTGCAGGCATATTTGTACCTCAATGCGGAGGCAGCCATTGAAAAAGCGAAAGTCATTGATGCGAAACGAGCGGCAAACGAGCCACTGGGCGCATTAGCCGGTATTCCAATGGCAATTAAAGACAATATGTGTACAGTTGATATGCCGACGACCTGTGCGTCTAGAATTTTGGAAGGGTATTACTCGCCTTACAATGCCACCGTAGTCGAAAAACTCTATGGCGCTGATGCCGTCATACTTGGTAAACTCAATATGGATGAATTTGCAATGGGGTCTACCACGGAGAACTCATATTACCAGAAGACACATAATCCCTACGATCTTGAACGCGTTCCCGGCGGCAGCAGCGGCGGCTCAGCAGCAGCAGTCAGTGCCGGTGAGGCGATGTTTACACTGGGGTCAGATACAGGCGGTTCTATTCGCCAGCCCGCTAGTTTTTGCGGTGTGACGGGACTTAAGCCAACCTATGGTGCGATTTCAAGGTTTGGCCTCATTGCCTTTGCTTCGTCGCTTGACCAGATTGGCCCTATCGCGAGAACGGCAGAAGATATTGCCTGTGTGCTGCCAACCTTGATGGGTCACGATTCAAAGGATAGCACATCTGCTGTATTTGACGTCGAAAATTATATGAAACATCTTAATCAAGATGTTAGAGGCATGAAAATAGCCATTCCTGAGGCTTATTTTGGCGATGGTCTTAATGATGAAGTACGAAAAGTCGTCCTTGAAGCGGCAGAAACCTTTAAAGCAATGGGCGCAAAAGTAGAACATGTAAACATGACTAACGTCGCTTATGCGCTGCCGGCTTACTATCTGATTTCATCAGCAGAAGCTTCGTCAAACCTCGCTCGGTTTGACGGCGTTCAATACGGATATCGCCATGAAGATTTTGAAACCCTTGAAGAACTATACATGAAATCCAGAAGCTATGGCTTCGGCAAAGAAGTCAAGCGTCGTATTCTACTTGGAACCTATGCGTTAAGTTCCGGCTACTATGATGCCTATTATAAAAAGGCGCTGCAGGCAAGAACATTGATTAAACGGGATTTTGATAAGGTCTTTGAGCAGTATGACCTCGTTTTGACGCCAGTTGCACCGACAACGGCCTATAAGATTGGTGAAAAATCAAGTGATCCACTTGAAATGTACATGGGGGATATTTACACAGTGCCTGTCAACATTGCAGGTTTGCCTGCCATTTCACTGAATGCAGGTTTTGATCAACAGGGACTGCCCGTTGGCATGCAGCTCATTGGCAAGACTTTCTCGGAAGCGACACTGCTAAGAGCGGCGGATGCTTATGAAAAGGCGATCAAAGGAGGGCAGAAATAATGAAAGATGCATATGAAGTTGTCATAGGGCTGGAAGTCCATGTCGAATTAAAAACGGCAACTAAAATTTTCTGTAACTGTACGACAGCATTTGGCGGAGAACCCAATACGCACTGCTGTCCCGTCTGCCTTGGATTTCCGGGAACTTTGCCCGTTTTAAATGAAAAAGTCGTTGATTACGCGATTAAGGCCGGTGTTGCAACACATTGCAGTATTACGCAATACGGCAAGCAGGACCGTAAAAACTATTTTTATCCCGACCTTCCAAAAGCATATCAAATTTCACAATATGATTTACCGCTCTGTTATGAGGGACATCTAGATATTGTCGTCGGTGAACATGAAAAGCGGATCGGTATTACGCGCATTCACATTGAAGAAGATGCCGGGAAGTTAATACATGATGAAAAGGGAACTTATATTGATTACAACCGCTGTGGGGTGCCGCTGATTGAGATCGTTTCAGAACCCGATCTGAGGTCTGCGGACGAAGTTAAAGCTTATTTGACAAAGCTTAGAGCTATTTTACTCTTTGCTGATGTTTCAGACTGCAAAATGAACGAAGGGTCGTTTAGATGTGATGTCAACTTATCCATTCGCAAAAAAGGCGAATTAAAATATGGCACGCGGACAGAAATGAAAAACCTCAACTCTTTTGCCTTTATTGCAAAAGCCATTGAACATGAGACCAATCGTCAAATTCAGCTGATTGAATCCGGCGAAAGCGTTGTTCAGGAAACGCGAAGATGGGATCAGGCAAAGGGCAAGTCCGTCTCAATGCGAACCAAAGAGGATGCACATGATTATCGCTATTTTCCCGATCCCGACTTAATGCCGATCGTCGTGAACGATGCGATGCTAAAGGCGCTGACGGAATCGCTGCCGCAGCTGCCGGATGATCGAAAACAGCATTATGTTAAAACGCTCAAGCTCACGCCATATGTTGCGGAACAAATGGTTAGTTCAAAACAGATTTCTGACTTCTTTGATACGTGTATTGAAGACGGCGCTGAAGCAGAGACGCTTTCAAAGCTTGTGATGAATGAAGTCATGAGGTTGATGAGCAAAGAAGGCGATGATGGTCAAATCCTTATGGATACTTCACAAATGACAGCGCTCGTGCAGATGATTGCAACGGATGCTATCAATTATTCCATTGGCAAAAAAGTACTCGAAGGCATTTGGAATTCGGAAACAATGCCAAAAGATTATGTTGAAGCCAATGATCTCGCGCCGATCAAAGATAAGACTGTCCTCGTTGGCTACGCTGATGAGATCCTGCAAAAACAGCCAAAGATCATCGAAGATTATTTAAATGGCAAGGAGAAAGCCGTTCAGGCATTTATTGGCCAAATGATGCGAATGACCAAAGGCAAGGCTGATCCAGACCTGGCAAGCGAAATTTTCTTTGAAAAAGTACGTGCACTGAAATAGCCTATAAAATAAACCCAGCACTTCACGAGATTAAAATGCGTAGAAGCCCGCTGGGTTTTATTTTTATTTTTGTCTAGCGTCAAAAACCGCTTTTCAAACCCATATTTTCTTTCAGAAAATACTTTTTTTGAAAAGGGCTAAGGTAAGATTTTTGTCTAACGTCAAAAACCGCTTTTCAAACTCATATTTTCTTTTAGAAAATACTTTTTTTGAAAAGCTTCTGATATACTTAAATAGAATGAAGTGAAGAGGATGGAGGACTTGATGGAGATTCCTGTTATTGAAACGGAGCGATTGAGGTTAAGGGGATTTGAAGCGAGGGATCTCGATTCATTTGCGGCTTTAAATGCCAATCCTAGATTTATCAAATTTTTTGGAACGGGACAGCCGATTTCACGTTATGAAAGCTGGCAAGTTATGGCGATGCTCGTTGGGCATTGGCACTTAAATCAATTTGGTTTTTGGCTTGTTGAAGACCGTAAAACGAATCAATTCATTGGACGCGTCGGATGTTGGCGACCGGAAAATTGGCCCGGTATTGAAGTTGCATGGGGAATATCGCCGGATTTCTGGGGATATGGTTATGCAACGGAAGCGGCAAAGGCGTCTCTTGAATGGGGATTTGCCAATCTAAATGTTGACAGACTTATTAGCGTTATTCATCCGGATAATATAGCGTCAAAACGCGTTGCGGCACGTATTGGCGAAGTCTATACGACGACAGAGTCGGTAAACGGCAAAATTTCGGATATTTATGAGATTACACGATCATCTTTTATGGCAATCTTATGAAAGCTTTCCAAGTTGAAAAACAATATAGGAGCCGTGGAGGCGATCATATTTTTATAAGATCGTTTTCTGATGAAGCGGCTATAATAATGTGTTTAGTGTGAAACGGTATTAAAAATGGGTAAGCATAATTCGTAAGCTAATCGGGAGGTAAAATGATATGACGAAAATGACAAAAGAAAAAGTGCTGGATTTAGCAGTATGTGATGGTGTGATCGCCTTAGTGGATGATTCGACATCGTTTGAGATGTATCCGGCATTGACAGAACTTTTGCTAGTCACAAAGCAATCTGAATATAAAATGAACTGGTGGACGACGACTTACCGTGCGCCCTATGGTCATGTGACATTTATTAATATTGAAGAAAAAGAGACATCTGCCGTGGTAGATGCCGTTGCATTAGCCGTACGAGAAATGAAGAAGCGAAAGGTTAGCTGCTTAGGGATTGACTTGTCAGGAATGGCGACGCATGCAATCAATGCAAGACGGACTTTTAAACAAATTGTTGAGACTTGTGTACTCGTTGCCAATGAAAGCAGTTATCCGAAGCCAAGTGCAGAACCAACAGCGTTAGAAAATTTGACAATTGCCGGATACGGTATTGATGACTTGCTATTTAATGAAAGTATCATGCTAGCCGAAATGACACTAAGGGCGAGAGTGCTGGTAAACGAACCGGCGAATGTCATGACGCCGTCTGCCTTGGCAGAAGCGGCAAAAGTCATGGGAGATGAAACGGGCTTTGAGGTAGAAATCATGGAACGAGAAGTGATTGCAGCGCTTCAAATGACGGCTTTTCTATCAGTGGCAAAGGGATCAGAGGAACAACCAAAGCTTATTGTTATGCGTTATACAGGCGATGAGGAGGCTCATACACGCATTGGCTTAATTGGTAAAGGACTGACATATGATTCGGGTGGTCTCAGTATAAAGCCGACGAGCAGTATGGTACAGATGAAGAATGATATGGGAGGCGCAGCGGCCGTTATTGGGGCTATGGGTGCTATTGCAAAACAGGGATTAAAAATGAACGTCGTCGGTGTGGTAGCCGCTTGTGAAAACATGATTTCAGGTGCAGCTTATAAACCGGGCGATATCATTGACAGTATGGGCGGCAAACGTATTTATATTGGCAATACGGATGCCGAAGGCCGATTGACATTAATTGACGCGATCCACTATGCCATTGAAAAAGAAAATGTAACCATGCTGTTTGATATTGCAACGCTTACTGGGGCAGCGCGCCATTGCTTAGGCGATGTGGCGACGCCAATTGTCTCCAATGACGAAACACTGGTAAAGCTAGCTGAGAAAGCGTTTTCTAAATCAGGTGAACGCGTTTGGCAAATGCCGAATTTTCCAGAATTTCATGAACAGATTAAACATGCAGAGGCGGATTTGAATAATTCCGGCGGACAACCCGGCGTCTCAACATCATCAGCATTTTTAGAAGCTTTTGTACAAGGCAAGCCATGGATACATTTTGATATTGGTGCAACCGCTTATCTCTCAAAGGCAAGAGGCGCCGATCCAATCGGAGCAACTGGCGTTGGCGTAAGGGGTCTCTACCACATGGTAAAAAAACTATCCAAGTAATGAAGGGGATACTGGGCAGCATTATGTATGCTAAGTGCTTTATAGGCAATGTCACTTAGAAACGAACAGTGCGAAGATAGAGGAGGCTAGTATGGAATTAAATGATATTTTGATTTTTAAAAAAGCGATTTTAAATGAAGTTGAAGGCTATGAATTTTACAAGATTGCAGCTCATAATGCTGAGGATGACATGGCTAAGCGTCTTTTTAATGAAATGGCAAATGAGGAAAAAGATCATCTGGAATGGCTGCGCGACGTCTTTCAGAAACTTGGCGGCGACAATAATGATCAATTTCAACTGTCATTAATGGAAACGCCCGCGAGCCCGAACATCTTTACATGGGATAACGTCAGTGTCAAAAACCCTAGTTTAGCAGTATCTATCTTTGGAATGGCCATGACCTTTGAACGGGAATCGATAGTACTTTATCAAGAAGCGATGAAAGAGAGTGAAGATGAAAATGCCAAACGCGTTTTTGAAATTTTATTTAAGTGGGAAAAAGGTCATCTTGAAAAATTCAGCAGGGCGTATGAACGATACAGTGAAGACTGGTGGGCAACGCAAAACTTCCATCCTTTTTAACGATTAAAGGCAAGTCAGCTATAAACGGCTGCACAGAGAGAGCATATATTCTATCAAAATGCTGATAAAAAGGGATTTATAAAATTTACATTGAAAGGAATTCACTTGAAAGAAACTGAACTGTATGAACCAGTTAAAAGATGGCTAGAGATGAGTGGCTGCAAGACGCAGGCTGAACTTCAGGATATTGATGTCTTTGGACAGTACGCAGACGATCTCACTGTGGCCGTGGAGCTTAAGACGCAATTGAACTTGGAAGTAATCTGTCAGGCTGCTGAACGACAGACGCGCGTTGATATTGTGTTTATTGCAGTTCCTGAAAGCAAAGGGTTGAAACGATCAAAACGCGTTAAAGAAATCATGCGCGTTTTGAGGCGCTTAAATATTGGACTCCTCAGTATCACTTTTCCAAAGAAAGAGGGTAACGGACGCGTTCGCTGTCTGCTCTTGCCGGACTATCCTTGTGATTTTAAACGCCATGTAAGGCCGGTTGCCAAAAAAAAGAAAGCATTAATCAAGGAATTTGCTGCAAGGCAGCTAAATATCAATGTTGCGGGGAGCAATCAGACAAAATTGATGACGCTTTATCGGGAACGTGCTTATCAAATCGCACTTCAGCTCTTGCATCAGGGGGCAATGGCGCCGAAAGCGGTTATCGTCGACGGTTTAACACGGGATCAAATCAATCGTATTTTGAGCATTAATCATTATGGCTGGTTTCATCGAGTTGAACGTGGGATTTACTATTTAACGCCTGACGGCATTGCAGCGGCTGAAGTTTTCTTAAAAACGTATCCTGAATTGGCGACATCGATGATCACGCCAACAACATCTGAAAATACTAGCACAATTCAAAAAAATCAAGCGTGAACTGATCAAAACATTGAGGAGAAACGATGGAATATATATTTCAAAAGGATTTACAGAAAACAGATGCAAACGCGTTGGAAACGCTTCAGCGGACGCCCATTTTTGATGGGATCACCGCGAAAGAAATCAGTGACATGCTCAGCTGTCTAAATCCGAGAATTTACGCCTATGAAAAGGGTGAAACCATTGCAACTTCTGAGGATGATTTTTTTGGACTGGGAATTATCCTAGAGGGGATTGTCCTTGTCGCCAAAGAGAGTTTAGCGGGAAACCGCATGATTATGAGTGTACTTAGGCAAGGTGATATGTTTGGTGAAATGGCTTGCTTTTCACCCAATCCCAAATGGCCGGCAAATATATCATCACAAACAGAAGCAGAAGTGCTCTTTATATCGCCGGAGCGAGTGATTAGCCAATGTGAAAAGCTATGTGCCGGGCATCAACGGCTAATTCGCAATTTATTGCGGATTATGTCGACAAAGGCGATGCTGCTCAATCGAAAAGTGGACTATCTTACCCTTAAGACACTTCGGGGAAAGCTATGTGCCTTTCTCATTGAAGAATATAAGCGAAGCGGTTCTATGATGTTTATGCTGCAAATGAATCGTGATGAAATTGCTGATTTTCTAAATGTTACAAGGCCTTCTGTCTCTCGGGAATTAGGTAAAATGAGAGATGAAGGCCTCATAGATTACCACAAGGCAACTTTTAAGATTTTGGATTATGATAAATTAAGAGAAAGCGTTGTCTAAAATGGCATCAGAGTCAGTTGTTATAAGAGGCATAGTGGTGTAAAAATATTTTTATCAATAATGAAGATAAAAACGACAAAAAAGGGTTGACAATTCACTGTAATTCGTTAAAATAGTTTTAACAGCAAAATATAAAACGTTGAGTAAGAGGAGTAGCATAACAGCAGTATTTCAGAGAGCCAATGGTCGGTGTGAATTGGTATGCAGGTGCGATGTGAATGGACTTATGAGTGCAATCTGAAGTTTAGTAGGTGCGACGGGTGCTCCCGTTATAGAGCGTAGAAGTTGATAGACTTCGGTATTAATTGAGATTGGCTAATATCTCACGCCTTAGGGTGTGAGATTTTTTTAATTTCACACTAAACGGTGGCATAAACGAGAAACCTCGTCCTTTTAGATAGGACGGGGTTTATTTTTTTGAATTAACGGGGAGATTTGATTATGGAAATGAAGATGAGCATTGATAAAAAAGAGCATGAGATCATTTTTTCAGATGCATTCTTTAATGCAATGCAAGCATTGGGCGTTCATATAGCCTTTAGAATGGATCGATTTAGCGAGCTGGAAACATCACCCTATATTTACTTTTCACTGAATGCAACGGTTATTCAAGATGCTTCACTGGATTCAATTGAAGCGATGATTGCAGAAAGGCGATCTGACAATAAATGCAGCATACCGCATCCGAATGTCGTCGGAATGATTGCCTATGAACAAGCTGCTGAATTCCTGCCGATTGAACTGGATAGTACAGCGGAAAAAGGTGTCTGCATTTTTCCTAATATCCTTTTAGCGGTGCACCAGTCATTGCCGGAAGCTTATCTTTTAGGACTGACAACAGCACAGTCGGCGGAAACCATCAAAATGTACGAAGGCAAAGTAAGATCAGCAATTGCACTGTCAACGCCGATGACGGTACAGGAAAGAGATGGCGCTGATTTTACTGGATACCAGCTCCACGAACACGTGACGCAAAACAAGGATGATGCAGCATATGGGCACATGCTGACAAGCACTATTCACATGATTGAAGAAGGGGAGATTTTTCAGGCAGTTTTATCAAGACGTTATGATTTTTCATTTGACAATTCGCCTTATACTTTTTACAGAACGGCGATGTCGCGCTATGGTATGCCTTATAACTGTTTTATTCAGCCGACACGGGCGCAGGCTTTTGCAATTACATCACCTGAAATGCTCGTTGCCTATGACCATGAAATGGTGAGGACGCGCCCAATAGCCGGAACGCGACCAATTAAAAATGACGGCAAAGATGATATAAGGCGTAATGAATTGGTTCAAGATGAAAAAGAAAATGCAGAACACTTGATGCTGGTTGACCTCGGGCGAAACGACTTGGCGAAAGTTTCTGCACCTGGAACTGTCAAGCTCAATTTCTATAAAGAAGTAAAACCATATCATAAAGTGTACCATATGGTGTCAGAAGTTGTTGGTAAACGTGATTTTAATAAAGTATTTGATCCCATTAGAGCAACTTTCCCAGCCGGTACTGTCAGTGGGGCACCGAAAATCAGAGCAATGGAGATCATTAAGTCATTAGAAAATGAACCTCGAAAAGCTTATGCAGGTGCCACTTATGTTATTGACGAAAGCGGTCGATTTACCAGTTGTATCAATATACGGTGTGCTACATTTGAAAACGGTGTTGCACAAATACAGGTCGGAAGCGGCATTGTTTATGACTCAATCGTCGAATCAGAGCGAAAAGAGCTCTTAAATAAAATCAGAGGTCATTTGGAAACCATGGAAAGGATGGGAAACGGACATGTATTTGCTCATTGATAATTACGATTCATTTACTTATAACTTATCGGATATGCTGAGACGGCTGAAATGCGAAGTCGAAATTCGTTATAACGACCAAATAGACGTCGAGGAGATCCAAGCGGGAAACTATGAGGCCATTATCATTTCACCGGGGCCTTCGCATCCGAAGAATGCCGGCAATATTATAAAAATTATCCAAAACTTTTACAATAAAATGCCGATTTTGGGGATTTGTCTAGGCCATCAGGCCATAGGAGCAGCCATGGCGATGGAAGTTAACCGCTGTCCGAAAATTATGCATGGCAAAGTAGATCGTATCAGGCATATTGACGATCAGATTTTTAAAGATATTCCAGATGATTTTGAGGCCGTTCGCTATCATTCGCTGGTTATTGATCACAAGGCTTCAAGCGATGTGCTGACACCGATTGCCCACGCTTCAAGCGATGGCGAAATAATGGCCATTAGCCATGTTGATTATCCTGTTTATGGGTTTCAATTTCATCCGGAATCCTATGAAACGAAAGTGGGGGAACAATTAATGATGAATTTCATCGAAATTACGGAACGCTATAACATTGAAAAGTCTAGCGAGGCTGAAATACAGGAATCACGTCAAAAAGCGATATCCGAAGCAGCTATGCTGGCAGATGATGTACTCAATTTTAGAATGCCAAAGGCAACCATTGTCGAATATTTGGAAAAGATGAGTAATCGAGGTGAAACGACAGCTGAAATTGCAGGGTTTGCAAAGGCAATGAAAGCAAATGCACTGAAATTGTCAGGACATTATCATCAGCTTGGCGATACATGCGGCACTGGCGGTGACGGCCTTCATACTTACAACATCAGTACGGGATGTGCTTTTGTCCTGGCTGCTGCGGGCATCCCAATCGCCAAACACGGTAATCGGTCGGTTTCAAGTTTATGCGGCAGTGCCGATGTTCTTGAAGCTTTGGGAGCCAATATTGCACTAACGCCCAATCAAGCTAACGATGTATTGAGAGATGCGGGCATTGTCTTTCTGTTTGCACAGAAATTTCATCCTAAAATGAAAGACATCATGCCGATAAGGAAGGCGATTTCTGGACCAACGGTCTTTAATATCGTTGGACCGCTCTCAAATCCTGCTCCATTAACGCATCAAGTGATTGGCGTATACCGTGAAGATCTCATGGCGCCAATGCTGGAATCGATGAAGGATTTGGGCGTCAACGCATGTGCGACGATTTATGGCTGTGGCGGCATGGATGAATTGTCATTGGCGGGCGAGAATAAAGTCCTGTTATATCGAGACGGGAAAATGCAGTCAATGACGCTGGATCCAAAAGCCTACGGTTTTCCAATCGTTGATAATGAGGCTATTCGCGGCGGCGATGCTGAACATAATGCCACCGCACTAAAAGCAGCATTTCAAGGACAGCATGATGCGTTGGAATCGGTGATTACACTAAATGCCGGTTTTGCACTCTATGTCTTTGAGAATGTGCCGTCATTAGAAGCTGGCTTTGAAAAAGCGTCAAAAATCATACGAACCGGTGTAGCACTTAGTACAATGAATCGTTATATCACAGCATCTCAGGCGGTGGCGCATGAATATCCTCAATAAAATTTATGCGTATAAAAAAATTGCTTATCCCATTGAGAGGCCGTCACTGAAGGCAAAATTACTGGCAGACGACGGGCCGCATATTATAGGCGAAATAAAAAGGGGTTCACCTTCTAAAGGACTCTTTGCACCTGATTTGAATATTGAATCAACTGTGTCGCGATACGAGGCGGCGTCGATAACGGGTTACTCAGTTTTGACAGATAAACGTTTCTTCTATGGCGGATTTGAAGATCTTCATGCATTATCAGAACTGACATTAAAACCAATTCTTTGCAAGGATTTTATCGTTTCGCCCGATCAAATCGCCAAGGCATTTGCAGGGGGGGCGAAAGTCATACTATTAATTGCACGTATGCTTGATACGCCGACGATGGAAGCGTTAATTGACTTTGCACATACACTGAATATGGAAGTGCTTATGGAAATTCATGATGCCAATGAGTTTGCTAAGATTGAACACCTTTCTTTTGACATTCTTGGGATAAATAATCGTGATCTCGAAACGTTTGAAACGGATATTATGCACAGTATTAACGTCTATAATCAATTGAAATTAGCTGATAAGCCGTTTCCCGTCATTAGCGAGAGCGGATTTAAACATTATGATGCTGTCCTTAAAGTAACGGCGCATGGTTTTAATGGTGTGCTCATTGGCGAAGGTATGGTCAAGGACCTGATTAAGCCAAAGATGTCCGTTAAGATCTGTGGGATTAGTGAAAAAAAGCATTTGGAAGCGGCTTTTCAGGCTGGGGCATCGCATGCTGGTTTTGTACTTGCTGAGAGTAAGCGAAAAATTGATATTGCCACTTGTGGCGAATTTTGCAAAGCTGTTCGTTCTGATTATGCGCCAATGAAAAGTGTCATTGTTCTAAAAGATGTGAACGCATCAGAGGTGAATGCGCTGTATGCGTCGGTTAAGCCGGATTATATTCAGATACACGGCTATTTTAGAGAAGATGTGCCATTAGAGGATTCCATTAAACTCATTCGTGCGTTTTCAGGGGAATTGCAGCCGAACATAGAGGGAAATGATCTTTTATTGCAGCGTGCAGATATCGTATTGCTGGATGCAGCAGTTCCGGGAAGTGGTGAATGCTTTGACTGGGATAAAATTGAACAGGCGAGACAAAGCGTACAGAAACCGCTTTGGATTGCAGGGGGATTGTCTAAAAAAAATATTGCATTACTGTTGTCACAGTATCAAATTGATGGTGTTGACGTCAGTTCAGGCGTTGAAACACAGGGCATTAAGGATGAACAAAAAATAAGAGGATTTGTTGAAGAAGTGAGGAGAAGAGAACATGAGATCGAAATACGGTGATTACGGCGGACAGTATATCTCTGAAATATTGATGGAACCAGTTCAGGAATTGGAACGCGCCTTTGAAGCAGCAGTAGCGGATCCGGCATTTCACGAGACGCTGAAAGGCTATTTAAAAGATTATGTCGGCCGTGAAAACCCGCTGACATATGCTGAAAACATGACACAGTCACTTGGTGGGGCGAAGATCTACTTAAAGCGTGAAGATTTAAACCATACGGGTGCTCATAAAATAAACAATGCGCTTGGACAGGCGCTGATCGCAAAGCGCATGGGCAAACCAAACGTCATTGCGGAAACGGGAGCAGGTCAGCACGGTGTAGCAACGGCAACTGCCTGCGCACTCTTAGGGCTCAACTGCAAAATCTTTATGGGGGCCGAAGACATGGCGCGTCAAAAACTCAATGTCTTTCGAATGGAGCTTTTAGGTTCAGAAGTCGTCTGTGTGGAATCCGGCAGCAAGGTGCTGAAAGATGCTACCAATGAAGCGCTCAAATATTGGGCGGCACATATCGATGATACGCATTACATTATCGGTTCTGCCATTGGTCCGGCGCCGTATCCTGAAATCGTCAAATACTTCCAAAGTGTCATTGGAGAAGAGACAAAGACACAACATATGGCAAAAGAAGGACGACTGCCTGATGCGATCATCGCCTGTGTCGGAGGCGGGAGCAATGCCATTGGCATGTATGCCCCATTTGTTGAACTGCCTGCTGTTAAACTCTATGGTGTCGAAGCGGCCGGCATGGGACTCAATACGCCGGAACATGCTGCATCTATCAGCGGCGGACGCATTGGCGTTTTGCACGGTACAAAAACGTATTTGCTTCAAGATGATGATGGACAAGTTAAAGAAGCATACTCAATATCTGCCGGACTTGATTACCCAGGGATTGGACCGGAGCATAGTTTCTTGCACGATACAGGACGCGTTACGTATGTGCCGGCAACGGATGATGAAGCGGTGACTGCACTTCAGTTTATGGCGAAGACAGAGGGCATTATTCCAGCATTGGAAAGTGCGCATGCGGTTGCCTATGCAATGAAGCTGGCACCGAAAATGGGCAAAGATGAAACTTTGGTGATCTGTCTTTCGGGCAGAGGTGACAAGGATGTTGAAAGTATTCAGAGGAGGTTAAGTCATGATCATACAGAAAGTATTTGAAAAGCATAAGAAACCGCTAATTTCTTATTTAATGGTGGGTGATGGCGGTTATGATAAAAGTTTAGCGTATGCGAAGTTTCTGATTGACAGCGGCGTTGATATGCTGGAACTCGGCGTACCGTTTTCTGATCCGGTTGCAGATGGCGAAATTATATTAAAAGCAGGGCAGCGCGCGCTGAAAAGCGGTGCGGATATTGATATGGTCTTTGAAATGGCCAAGGCGCTTAACAGCGAATATGATGTGCCGCTGGTGATCATGAGTTATCTCAATCCAATCTTCTGCTATGGTTATGACCGCTTTTTCAGCCAAATGGCCAAGCATGGCATCGAAGCGGTGATCATTCCCGACTTACCATTTGAAGAACGCGGCGAGATTGAACCCTTTTTAAAGCAATATGACGTCAAACAAATTGCCATGGTGGCACTGAATACCGGCGAAGAGCGCCTTAAGGCAATTGCTGAAAACAGCACCGGCTTTGTTTATCTCGTTGCGGTAAAGGGCATTACCGGAACGCAAAGGCCTGTGATTGAAGCGGTTGGCGAGGTTGCAAAGTCAATTAAGACAGCAACTAAAACACCGGTTGTCGCAGGATTTGGCATCAAATCGTCTGAAGATATTGAAGCATTTCATCAGATAGTGGACGGTATCGTCATTGCCAGTGAATTTATTCGCCTGAGAGAAGAAGGGGCACTCGACAGTATTCGATCGCTTATTAAAACCGGCAAATAGTACCTGTATCGTTAACTGACGGCAACGCTATCTGTTGTTGTGAAAGATCGGCGAAAGCGTAGGATGCCATTTCTCGAAATAGAATAAAAGTATAAAAAATAAAGAGTGCAACCAGTAAATAAACCCCGGCAAAGCCATCGATTGATATGCTTTTGAGCTGACAGTTAATAAGAAAATTGTCCAGCGAGAAGCACATTGTCAATATGGCTGACGGGGTTTATTTTTATTGCATTTTATTGCGTCATGGCTGCCGCAATAAAGTTACGGATGAGCGGATGCGGTGTTTCACGTGTTGATCTGGATTGTGGGACAAAGAGTGTGGCGACGAAATAGTCGAGGTGTTTCAGTTCCAGAATTCTGATTTCACCGTCTTGATCAACACCCGAAAAAATGAGATCGGGGTGTTGAAGCTGATCGAGAATGCCGGGATTGATCCCAAAATTACAATAATAGTTTTCATTGACATCTTCTGCCTGATAGGCATCGTGAGCTTTCGTATGTGCTTTAATGCTAACAGCCATCGTCTTGCCGGCAAGACTGCAGACGAGTTTGCTGATAAAGAGATGCGAAGATGATTCTTCGGGATATTCTTCGTGACTGGCGTCTTTGATAGAAAGCATATTTCTGGCGATTTCAATGACAGTGTGTTGAAATCCGGCACAGGTTCCAAGATGCGGCACATTGTTTTCGCGCGCATATTGAATGGCGTTCAGTGCACCGTCCAAGCTCTTGAATGGGCTTCCGGGTGCACTCCAAATACCTTGATATGGTTTTAAAACAGCTTCTGGATTTAAAACCAGATCAGTCGTTTCGATCCAATCGTAATCAATTGTGATGTTCATAAAATGGGCCAAATCTTTAAGGCATTGATTAATTGACGTATGCGGTAGAAAATTTTCATGGTATTCACCAATAATGGCTATTTTGATATTCATGTTGCACCTCCTTTTGTTGTCATTATATATTGAAATTAACCATTTGTATAATTAATGTTTAACATATATAATATGATTAAATGCTCATGGATGTGTTGATAACATCAATGGCATGATACGCGTGTCAATGTGAATGACTGCAAAGGCGTCTTTGAAGGCAGTTAAATAGAAATGATTAATGTCAGGGGGCTAGTAATGACGACAACACAAATTGAGGTCTTTGTTTGTGTGGCAAAGATGAAAAATTTTACACGTGCGGGTGAAACATTGGGAATGACGCAATCTGCGGTGAGCCATGCCATTACTAATTTAGAAAGTGACTTAAATGTTAAATTGTTTGAACGCTCACGAAATGGTGTAACGCTGACAGAGATAGGTGAAGTCGTTTATGTTCGCATGCGTACGATTCTTCAGGAAATCAATATGATTTACAATGATGTAAAGCCTGTTAAACATGTGCCGCAAGGTGTTCTGCGCGTTGGCATGCTGCCAAGTACAGCCGCATCAATTGTCCCAAAGGTGATGCGGCTGTTTGCACATGAATTTCCCCAAGTGGCAATTGTATTGTTTGAGGGTACCGATGATGAGGTTGAAAATTGGATTGAAAACGGTATTGTGGATGTTGGATTTGTGACACTGCCAAATGAACAGTTTAACACCGTCTTTATTTTGCAGGATGAACTGTGTGCTATTTTACCGGAAAACCACCCACTCAAACATGATAAAAATGTTGCCATAAAGCATTTGCAAAGCGATTTCTTTATTATGTCAAAGGGAGGCTGTGAGCCTTTAATTCGATCTGTAATGGCAAAGGAAGGGACGTCGCTGTGTGTTCAGCATGAAGTCAATAATCTCTATACCATTGTCGAAATGGTCAAAGAGGGGATTGGCATTACCTTGATGCCGAGTTTGGCGCTTGGCAGCATTGCGCCCGATGGCTTTTCAGTCAAACCGCTCACGCCCCCTGTCTATCGCCAATTGGCGCTGGCTTTTAGAAATGAGATGCAGGGTCAGTTACTGCTGGAATTGTTTGTCCAAAAGATGAAGCTCGTCGCACTGACTTATCATATTAACGGATTTTAAATTGCGAAATACCGACAGACGCACTACAATAGTAAGTGGGAACACGAGGAGGCATTATTTATGTTCGGTACAGCAGCAGAGATCAATTTAGATGCTCTGAAGGAGAATTTTATCAATATAAGAAACTTTTTGCCTGAACGCGTCAAAATTGCCGGTGTGATTAAGGCAAATGCCTATGGGCACGATTTGAAAACCATTGCGAAAGCACTGGCATCTTACGGTGTCGATTATATTGCGGTTGCCAACATTCGGGAGGCAGTTGCCGTACGGCGCGTATTGAATGAAATGCCGATATTGGTTATGGGTTATACGGCGCCGGAAGATTATGACAAAGCTGTAAAAAATACGATTACACTGACGATGTTCAGACTTGAAGACTTGAGGGCACTTAATTTAAATGCATCTTACGATAATGCGGTGATGAAAGTACATATCAAGTATGATACCGGTTTTAACCGATTGGGTTATAAGGATGAGGCCACTGTTATTTCAGATTTAAAACAAGTCCTTCAACTGGAATGGCTGAGTATAGAAGGTATTTTTACACATCTCGCACTTAAGGATGCTGACAGCGATACGCAACAGATGAAAAAGTTCGATGCGCTGATTAAACAACTTAAACTGGAGGGGATTCATATTCCCATTGCACATGCCTGCGATTCGATTGGTGCGATGATTTACCCTGATGCGCCTTATCAGATGGTTAGGCTCGGCGCGGCGCTGTATGGTTACTGTAGCCGCCCGGTGCCATTTAAGCTGCGGCCAGTGATGTCGCTAAAAACATCTGTCAGTCATTTGAAATGGATTGAACCGGGTGAATCGGTTAGCTATGATGGGCTTTTTACCGCGGATTCTCGGGCGCTTATTGCAACATTGCCAATCGGATATGCGGATGGATTACCGAGAAATTTATCGAAGGGCGGTGTCGTTTTGATTCAGGAAAAGATTTATCCTATTGTGGGTTTGATTTGCATGGATCAATGTATGGTGGATGTTACAGGAGCAGCGAATATTCAAATCGGCGATTCAGTGGAGCTGTTTGGAGAGGCGGCTTCGCTTAGCGATGTGGCGGTGATGGCAGGCACTAATCGTAATGAACTGCTGAGTCGAGTGGCAATGCGTGTACCAAGACGCATTGTCCAAGACGGTGAAGTGATTGCGACTGTGGATTATTTGTTAGGCGAGGGAGATTATGGAAATTGTTAAATATGTAGATTACAGTGATGATAATGGTTTTGAAAGATGGCTTGTCGACATACGACGAAAATTGCACCAGCATGCCGAGCTCAGCGAACGAGAATTTGAGACTCAGCTGATCATTGAAGGCGTTTTGGATGAACTTGAGATTGAACACGTTCGCATTGCGGACACGGGTGTAATGGGGATCATCCGCGGCGAAGGCGATGGGACTTGCGTTGGGTTGCGTGCGGATATTGATGCATTGCCGCTCGTCGAGGACAGCGGGCGACCATATGCATCAAAGACAAAAGGTGTTATGCACGCCTGCGGACATGATGCGCACACGACAATTCTCATTGGCTGTGCGGCAAAGTTGAAAGCACTTTCAAACACGTTTCGCGGTGTTGTAAAACTGTTTTTCCAACCTGCAGAAGAAACTATAGGCGGCGCAAAGCGCATGGTATTACAGGGCTGTATGAAAAATCCTGATGTCGATTATATGCTCGGTTTACATGTGATGCCGTATCTTCCCGTCGGGACGATTGAAGTTCGCGACGGGAAACTCAATGCTGCATCTGATATGGTGTCGGTTGATATTTATGGTAAAGCGGCGCATGGCGCCTATCCGGAAAAGGGCGTTGATGCAGGACTTGTGGCCGCTGAAATTCTACAGGGCATTCAAACTATTCTGACGCGTCAAAAGTCGCCGCTTGATCAGGCGGTGGTAACGTTTGGTCGAATTAACGGCGGATCAAAGGACAATATTGTATGCGATCATTTAAAAGCGACAGGAATCATGCGTACCACCGATGAGAATCTTAGAGCACACTTGAAGGACGCGATGATGAATTATGTGGAAGCAGTAGCTTCGGCACATGGCGCCAAGGGCGTTATCAAGTTTGAGCCCGGTTATAATGCCCTTATTAATGACAAGGGCGTTAATGAAGTGGTCAGAGCTGTCGCACGTAAAGTTCTGGGCGCTGGTGCTATTTTTGAAAAGGAATCACCGTCATTAGGCGTCGAGGATTATTCGTTTTTTTTGGATGATGCGAGAGGTGCTTTTTATCATCTTGGCTGCGGCAACGTTGCCGAAGAAATTGTACACCCGCTTCATTCAGAATGCTTTGACCTTGATGAGCGTGCGCTTATTGTCGGCGTGGGGCTGCAAATGAATATTATACTAAACTTATTGCAAGGGGGCATATAGCATGAAAATATATATCAGTGCCGATATGGAGGGTGTTGCCGGCGTCGTTTCATGGCCGGAAGTTGAACTTGGCAGCAACAGCTATACAGAGGCACAACGGCAAATGACCAGAGAAGTGGCTGCAATTTGTGAAGCTGTTCAAGCGGCTGGTGCCACAGAAGTGCTTGTGAAAGATGCGCACGATTCAGGGCGCAATCTCATTATCAGTGAATTGCCGCATGATGTCGACATTCATAGAGCGTGGTCAAAACATCCTTATGTGATGATGATGGGATTGGACCGCACGTTTGATGCTTGTATTTTAACAGGCTATCACGATGCGACTTACGGCAATGGCAATCCGTTGGCACACACCATGAATGCTTCTAAATACCAATGGATCAAGCTGAATGGTGTTTTGATGAGTGAAATGATGATGAATGCCTATATTGCAGCCTATGAGGGGGTTCCGGTGATTGCCGTGACCGGCGACGCTGCAATTTGCAGTCGTGCGAGCCAATTGATGCCAAATGTAAAGGCGATCGCTGTCAAACAGGGTGAAGGCGGTGGGTGTACAACCATGCATCCAGATCGGGCAGTGGAAGTTATTCAAGCAGAAGTGAAAGAGGCAATGCAACTGTTAAAAGAAGATCCAGAACAGTTTAAGCTTAATCTGCCAGAGTGCTTTGTATTGGAAGTGTGTTTTACCAGTCATGTAGATGCTTATCGTGCGGGTTATTACACAGGCGTTGAAAGCATTGATGCTCATGCGGTCAAATTCAAAACCGAGGATTTTTTTGAATTGTTGAAAATGTTTTTCTTCGCATGTTGAGAGGCGCGCCATTTGTTGTAGGATGCGTTGCCGCAGTAAAAGATAGGTCATAAGTGATTGCACTAAGCCGTTAATGGATTATTAACGGCTTTTTACATGGCGTGATCCCCCAAAATGTGTGATTTACATGGTGAAATGGGTAACATATTAGCGTACGATCTTATAGAAAGGGGACTGACAATGCGACAGGTGAAAATGAAATTAATAAAAACAACGGTTGCGTTTGCAATTCTCTTTACATCGCTTTTTCTTTACAGTCAGATCTGGCTTTATCAGCAATTTATGGAACAGCTGATTGTTCATGAAATGAAGAGTGCCAAAAATGATGTGAATTATTATCTCAATTTACTTGATTTACTTGAATTCCAAGCATTTGATGAAATTGAGACAACATTGAATCGTTATTTGTCAGAGCGCACGTTTAATACGGGTTCTGTTAATATGGTGCTAAAAGGACAGCATCAGCTGGAAAATTATTTTGTATTTGATTCAGCAGCGAACTTGGCCTATGCCAGTGTTGACCTTGAGGATTCAATGCGTGATGCGCTGACATCGCTGGTGACGACAAATTGGCCGGATGAGCTCACTAAAGTTACTATTGAGAACTTAGGTATGTGTTTAAATGAATCCAATGGGAAATTGTACCTAAATGTGCTGCTCATAAATCCAGAAACACAAAAAGGCTATTTTTATCAATTCAATTTGACCAATAAAATCTTAACGAGTATTCCATCGGATCTCTATCAGAATCTATATATATCGCTCTTTAATAAAAAAGTTGCAATGGATAATATTCTCATTTTAAGACAAAAGACGTTTATGACAGATACATTAGCCGCATATCTGCCGAATGCTACCGAGCGACAACTCGAGACGCTGGAGAGCGGCGACTTTATCGTGCAAAAGGAGGCAACGGGACAAACGGTATACGCAGTTCTGGAGATCAACCGTGAAAACTGGATACTGCCGGCAAGTGTACTGATTTCAAATACATATCGGAACAATGAAATCGTTCGCTTTTTTATGCAGTATGTCATTGGACTGACGTTGATGTTTGTCGTTTTATTTATAGCATTTAGCACGATCAGTTACAAAGTGATTAAAAATGAAATCTTTGACAGGATAGAAGCACTGCATGATAATGTGACAGAATCCGTTAAACAAAACTATCTGCTGCCAGTAGGCATAAAAGCAGTTGGTCGTTTGGGCGATATTGCAAATGACTTCGAACATATTCGAAAAGAAATGCTCGAACGCGTTCGCTTTATTGACGAAATGTCGTATTTCGACACGGTTACCGGCGTTGGCAATATCTATTTATTGGAGGAGAAACTCAAAACCTCTTATCAGAATCCTTCTGAACGCAATGGTCATTTTCTCATTGTCTTTGAAATTCGTAATATTCAAGCGCAGTTTGAAGCCTATGGCGCTGGGAAGATGAATCTTGTCTACGCCAACATTATTGCGCTGCTGCAAAGTGTCTTTGGCCGTGAAGCCGTTTATAGAAAGTCGGACTATGCCTTTGCCGTTCTTTATTCAGATGAGGATCGTACTGCTGTAAGTGGACAAATTGAAACGGTTCGAAACGAATTAAAAACGCTTAAGCTCGAGGTGCCCATTGAGCCGAGATTTATTGTTGCGAAATATCCGGAAGATGGCGAAACACCCAAAATACTGCTTCAAAATATTGACTTGGCTCAGCAAATGCTGCAAGATCAGGAGATTGTCTTCTATTCTCAGCGCATTAAAGATGAGTATTTGGATCGTATTGCGCTCGAGAATGAATTAAAGCAGGCGTTGGTCAACCATGAGATCAAAGTGGTTTTTCAGCCGGTGGTCTGTCCAAATACAAACATTATCAAGGGTGTTGAAACGCTGATTAGATGGCAGCCCGGGAGCGGGCGAAAAGTATTTCCCGATACGTTTATACCAGTCGCCGAGCAGCTTGGCATTATTCATGAATTGGATCAATTTGTATTTGAAAAAGCGATCAGCATGCTTCAGCTTTGGTCAGATATTTACCCTTATGATTTTTTCGTCTCCATTAACAGTTCGCCAAAGTGGTTTACGAATCCGGAATTTTTAAATTTTATTCGAACGATGCTGGCGCGTTATCCGGTAGACCCTTCAAAAGTATGCATCGAAATAATTGAAACCTGCCTAATTGAAGATATTGACGGTGCTAATGACTTGCTGAAACAGATGAAAGCCATGGGTCTGACCATTGCACTGGACGATTTTGGCAAGGGCTATTCGTCTTTGAATTACTTAAGAAAGCTGAATATTGATAAACTAAAAATTGACAAAGATTTTTTATCTGAGATGGTTATTGAGGTAGGCAAACACAACTTGATTGATTCTATTATCTCTATGGCGCATCACATGTCGTTGGAAGTCGTGGTGGAAGGTGTTGAAGAGCACGAGCAAGTCATCTATCTGAAAAATCTGAATGTTGAACTTATTCAAGGCTATTATTACAGCAAACCTGTAGACAAACAGGTCATATCTGATATACTTTTAAACAGCGGTGTTATGCGTGTAACTGAGTCTTCGGGACGGCTGGAGTAGATATGATCAGTGTCGATATTGACCTTGAAAAATTGAATGATTTAATGGAAGCGAACCAGCAGATTTCCCATGCTGAGAAGATTGAAGCCGTTGAGAATCGCATTAATACTATTCGCGAACTTGATGATGTTTATTTGAAAGTGCGGACGCTGATTAATTACGGTAAAGAACTTTATGCAGTTGGGAAAAATGAGGCAGCTCGTGAAATTGCATCGGAGATGTATCAAGTTTCTTCAAAAGAATCATTTGATGAGCTGCATATGCTCTGCTGTAATTTGCTCGGCAACATTTCTGCGCGAAAGGGCTTTTATGCCATGGCGCTCGATTATTATCATCAAAGTCTTCAAGTGATTGAAACGCATGCGCTTAGAACGCATTATCGAAGTATGCTCATTAATAATATCGCATCGCTTTACGCATCGCTTAAATTGTATGATTCAGCCGTCAAGTATTATCTTGATGCTTTGCCGCTCGCCGCACAAGAAGGCAATTATGAAGCGCAGTTTCTGATTTATTATAATTTAGGCGATATATATGCGCGTCAGCGACAGGCTGAACAGTTGGCAGAAACCGAGCAGATGCTGATGCAGATGACACAATCAACCTGTCAGGGAACTTTCTACCTCGGTTTATATAAGCTGCTGGCGGCGAAACATGCGAGAATCAATGGCGATATCTATATTGCACAGGCACTGCTGGCAAGTGTTCTGACATTGTTGGCAGTCGAAGAAGATCCCGTGACGCGTTTGGAGTGCTATATTGAGAAGGCACTTTGTGCCTATGCCGATAAACAGTATGAGATCGCATTGCATGAAGCAAAGATCGCGCTGACGCAGGTTGTCGAAGCGGAAGAATTTGAATTCGAACGTGAAGTGCTGCAAATGCTCTGTGATATTGCAACTGCCATGGGGAATACGGCAATAACGGCAGCCTATCAGAAACAGCTCATTACACTAGACGAGACATTTATTGCGCGAATGAATGAAATGACGATTTTTCAAATTCGAGAGAAGTCAGCTGTTAAAATCGAAAATAGATTAAATGAAAATGCGGTTAAACTCCTCAAGAATATGCAAATGATTTACGAAATATCACAGGAAATTACAAAAGAACAGGATTACGATAAAATTTTTAGACTGATTATCCAAAAACTAGTCAGTTTCATGGACTTTGATGCATTGGTCATTGGGCTTTACAATGCTGAAAACCAAGTTGTTTATAATCGCATGATGTATCATCGTCAGACGATAACGAGATCGTACGACGTTAGTGTTCACAATAAGAGCAGTCTGGCGACGTGGTGCATCAGACATAGTCAGGAAATTTACACGGGTTTTAATAGCCATTTAAAACTGGACGATTTTGAACCGCTTCAATTAAATTTTCCAGATCTTGAAGTGCCGTACGAATCTGTCTTTTACTTGCCGCTATACGATGAAGGAACAATTATTGGCGTTTTTTCCCTACAAAAGTTTGAACGGGATGGCTTTAACCACTATGAACTGGAAATGATTCGCACCATTGGTGCCTACATTGCCATCGCGATTACCAATGCCCTTAAAACCCAAGAGCTCAAGCGGTTAAACGGTGCACTGGAAGCGCTGTCCCGACGTGACAGTCTTAGCGGCCTTGCCAATCGCCATGCCCTCAATGAAGATCTCAAAACGTATTTTGCGCCTTCGATGCGACAGAATCACATTAGTGTTATTATGATCGATATTGATTTTTTTAAGGAATTTAATGACCGCTATGGTCATCTCGAAGGTGACATGGTCATACGAAAGACGGCAGAAATTATACATCGGCATATAGACGACCTTGACGCAAGGGCATATCGCTATGGCGGTGATGAATTTCTCATTCTTGCCAGAGCAGTGCCCCTTGAAATTATTGAAATCGTTTGTGAGATGATTTTAAGGGATATTAGAATGCTATCAATCAGACATGATGATTCAAACATTAATGGTATTGTTACCCTGAGTATCGGCATTGCTTCTTATGGAAATGCATACCTAGAAGCAGGCGAAGACGTGCTTTTAAAAGGAGCGGACAATGCTGTTTATGAAGCCAAGGGAAATGGTCGTAACGGCATTGCCCATATCGTGTATGATGTACCAAAAGAAAAACATTGACAAATAATTAACATGTTGATAAAATATTCACAAAGAGTTTCATGCACGTTGAGCGATTTGCTTCATGTGCGTGTCTTATTGTTAATACCTAACGGAAAAGGGATCTGATCTGAAAGGGCAAAAGAATATTTGTTGCAGTTTGCCTTCTCTTATTAAAATAAGAAGATTTGAACTTTTGGGTATTTTGCAGTTGCTTTTACTGTAAAAAATACGATTGTGAGAATCGATTTAGAACATCGCGAAATGGCGGTCTAGATCTTATTGGAGAAGGTTTTTTGATGCAGTAAACAAAGGAGGCCTTCTCATGGAGATGAAAGTAGGCGTAATCAGTGCAATTTTAGAAGATGCTCAAGACGTACAGGGAAAGTTTAACGAGATCGTTGCAGCCTTTAAACACATTGTCAAAGGTCGAACGGGTATCCCCTTTGACCAGTATGGCATGTCGGTTGTGACAATTATCGTCATAGGCACGGTTGATGATATTAACAGCTTAACCGGGAAACTCGGCAATATTAAAAATGTATCTGTGAAGACCTCAATATCGAAAAAGACGATTTCGGGGTAACAGTCTACTGGAGGGCGCTTATGGCACAAAAAATGGAAGGTTTTATTGATCATGCACTTATTTATCAAATTTTAGAGGAAACAAAAGCGGTGACAGACGAGGCAATTGAAGCGGTGCTGTCAAAGACATTTAACCGAGAAACACTGTCTTATAGAGATGTCGCTGTTTTATTGCAGGCTAAAAAGCCGGCGCATATCGAACGCATTTACAAGCGCGCATCTGAAATTAAAAGTGAAATTTACGGTAATCGCGTGGTTATGTTTGCACCGCTATATGTCAGCAACTTTTGTATTAACAATTGTTCCTACTGCGGCTACAAGCGCAACAATCAATTTACACGAAAAAAATTGACAAAGGCAGAGATTCAAGAAGAAGTTAGAATTCTTGAAAAAATGGGTCATAAGCGCATTGCATTAGAAGCGGGGGAAGATCCTGTCAACTGTGATATTGATTATATAACAGATACGATCAAAACGATTTATGAAACCGTCAGCGAAAAAAGCAATATCAGGCGCATTAATGTCAATATTGCTGCGACGACTGTAGAAAACTATCAAAAACTAAAGGCGTCAGAAATCGGTACTTATATTCTCTTTCAAGAAACATATGAAAAAAGTAATTATGAAAAATTGCATCCGCATTGTCCAAAAGGCGACTATTTGTATCACTTGACGGCATTTGACAGAGCGATGCAAGGTGGTATTGATGATGTAGGCGCTGGCGTGCTGTTCGGCTTTTCCGATCATCGCTTTGAAGTGTTGGCGCTGATGATGCACAACAAACATCTTGAAGATACTTTCGGCGTTGGTTTTCACACGATTTCAGTGCCGAGGATTAAACCGGCAGAAGGCGTGGACTTATCAGATTATGCGCACATTCTGGATGATGAAACTTTCAAAAAAATAGTCGCAATTTTAAGACTTGCCGTGCCATTTACCGGTATTATACTCTCAACGCGAGAAAGTGAAGCGACGCGCAATGAACTGATTCATCACGGTGTTACGCAGCTCAGTGCTGGTTCATGTACCGGTGTTGGCGGTTATAAAGCCAATGAGCTCGGCAATGACGTTCAACAGTTTGCCATTTCTGATGATCGACCGACAATTGATGTCATCAAAGGACTTATTCGCGACGGCTTCATTCCAAGCTTTTGCACTTCTTGCTATCGTATGGGCAGAACGGGTGATCGATTTATGAAATTGGCGAAGACAGGTGAAATTCAGCATGTCTGTCAGCCCAATGCCATGATGACGCTTAAAGAATATGCCATTGATTACGGCGATGAAGAGCTTCAAACCATGGCAGACGCATTTATCGCATCGCAGCTCACGCACGTTAAAACGGATAAGACACGCAACATTATCATAAAGGGGCTGGAAGATCTTTCAAACGGGAAACGTGATATTTTTCTATAATCAAAAGAGGGTAATAAGAGTACAATAAGAGTAATGCAATAAGAGTAATGCAATCAAAACAATGAAATCGATCAAATCATTAATCGGTATGAGAACATGCGTGCATGTACATACCGATTTTTTATTGAATAAGACAATTGTGAAAATCATTTCGAGACAGTAATAGGGTGATACGGCATAGACTGTTTAAAGAAAATGAAACCTTAAAATAGGTATGAATACCGTAAGTCGCATGATGAAGCAATGATATATCAAAAGGTTCAGCGTTCAAACAGCGGTACAGAGCGTTGGGGCAGGACTATAGGACTATCGACTGACATTGTCGAAACCGATGGCGAAAATTGGCGCAAAGTCGCTTTATGCCATGGTTTTTGTTTAGGAATTTGCAAATTGGTTAAAAATATTGTAGGACTAGTATGAGGGAGCGCCTATGAAAAAGATTGAAATAGCCAATTTTATCAGTTTGATGGATAATGCAGGTGATGCGGTTACCATTTGTGACTCAGAAGCGCGTATCGCATATTGCAATAATGAATTTTCAAAACTTGTAGGTGTTGAGCGGGAAATCGCCGTTGGCAGCAAATTGGATGATATGACGCGCCTCTATAGAGGGACAGGGCGCATTAAGTTGTGCGAATCCATTGAAGGACGCCAAAATATTCAGCTCTTAGAAGGTATAGAGCTTGAAAGCAGCAGCGGTGAACGTACGCATGTAACCGTGACGGCTTCTGTGTCAGATGAGGACTGTTCGGCATATACTTATGCAATCGTCATTATAAAAAATATCGAGAAGCTCCATCAAGCGCGTGCAAATGCCGATATGTATTCAAACTTAGTCGAACAAAGTCATATCTCCATGATTATTACAGATTTGAGATGGCGCGTCCAGTATTGCAATCCTTATTATCAGTATAAATACTTAGGAGAGCGCAACCAAATTAACGGGGATGATATTTTAGAGCGTCTCTTTCCAAATGCCAATGAAGATTTTAGAGAAATGATCGTCTTCTACGTTGAACAGCTCGGAAGTTGGACTTCCGAGGAGCGTTTTGATTTGGCAAATAATGAATATGCGTGGGAAGAAATTCAAATTCAAGCGGTTCGAGATTCATACGGTAATATGATGCACTACACAATTATGATGAAGGATATCACAAATCGCAAACATACAGAGCTTTACATAGAACAGGAAAAGCAGACCTTTGAAGCCATTTTTGAAAATACGACCGTAGGACTTTTGATCATTGATGAACGCGGCATTATCTTAAAGACGAATATGGAAGCACTTAGAATTTTTAATGCGGAAATACAAAAGATTGTCAATGCCTCTTTTTACAATTTATTTATTTGCACACAAAATTCAGATACAGTTCATTATAAATGCAATCATTGTGAAAACTGCATTATTGCCAAAACGCTTGAGCGCGTCATGGAAAAAGATATGACCATACGCGGTCAAGAAGTCATTTATGCTGCGGGGCATAAGGATAGCAAAAACGATGAAAAGACTGTGCGTTATTTGCGGATGAATGCATCGCCGGCTGTGATCAATCAGCAGAAGCACATTTTGGTTGCACTTCAGGATATTACCGACATGAAGCGCATGTCTCGGGAGCTTATTCACAGTGAACGGCATTTGCGCATGATAACAAACAGTATGTTGGATACGATTGTACAGATTAACAGCGATAATATTATTACGTACGCTTCGCCATCGGTTAAACAACTGACAGGCTATGATGTCGGCGAAATCATTGGACGAGATTTTAGAAAATTCGTTATTGAAAAAGATCTCGAATCCCATGAGGTTCGAGAGGGAATCACGAAAGAGTTTCAAGCGAATACCACCGCGGAATTTCAGATTGAGACGAAATTCGGCGAGGAGCGATGGTCGCAGTCTGTCGGCAGTATCTTAAAATATGAAGAAGATGTCAGCTATGTCTTTGTTATCAGAGATATTACGGAGCAAGTTGAATATCGGAAAAAGCTCCAAGCATCTAAAAACGTTGCGGATGAAGCAAATGCAGCGAAGAGCTTGTTCCTCGCAAATATGAGTCATGAAATACGCACGCCGATGAACGGTATTATCGGCATGACGGAATTAACGCTGATGACTGAATTATCACCAGTTCAAAAACAATACCTTGAGATGGTTAAGACCAGTGCCACGTCACTGCTCAATATTATCAACAGCATTCTGGATTTTTCCAAAATTGAAGCTGGCAAAATGGAAGCGGATGAACATATTTTCAATTTTGCATCCTTTATCAATGAAACATTAATGCCGCTTAGAATTCAGGCAATGGCTAAACACATTAAATTTGAATTCGAGAGGTTGACGCAAATTCCAGATTTTCTGATTGGCGATGCCGCTAAGATCAGACAAATTTTGAATAATATTATCTACAATGCCATTAAATTTACTGACGAGGGACATGTTGCCGTTAAAATTAGCGGTGTCAACACGGAAGGGATGGTTTTTAAACTCAAGATATGTGTCGAAGACACAGGCATTGGTATTTCTGAGGAAAATCAGGCAAAAATCTTCGAAAGCTTTAACCAGGCAGATCCAAGTGCAACCCGAAAATATGGCGGCACGGGTCTGGGGCTTTCCATATCAAAGGGATTGATTGAACTGCTCGGTGGTCGATTGACGATGTCGAGTGAACTCGGTAAGGGAACGACTATGGTGATTGATCTGCCAATGGTTATCGGGAATGCCTTTGGGCCAATTGGCGATAATCAGAAAATTGAGATACCGGAAGTATCGAAAAAACTAAGTGTGCTTGTGGCGGAAGACGATGAAGTCAATCAAATCGTCGTCAGCAAGCTTCTCAATTTGCAAGGACACAAAGCGGACATTACCAGCAATGGACGGGATGCTGTCAACTTGTTTAGAGATCAGCATTACGATCTTGTCATCATGGATATTCAAATGAAGACGATGAATGGCATCGAAGCAATGAAAGCGATGCGGCGCATTAGTAAAGAACAAGGCGTCAGTGTTCCGATAGTTGCTTTTACGGCACATGCACTCTCTGAAGATGAAGCAAAGCTGAAAGTGGCAGGTTTTGACGATTATATTGCGAAACCTGTATCGCTCAAAAACTTCTTTCGTGTGATTATGAAGAACACGGGCATGCTTGAAGAACAGCGTTTTAATGTCGACGAAATAATGGTTCGTATTCAACAAGAGGAGGCGCTTGGTGAATTGGCATTAACGGCAATTCAGGAAAAAATTGAAGCCATTGACGACGCCATTACAGCGAGCAACTTTGCTGCTATTGAAATGATTTCTGGACAGTTAAAGCACTTAGTCAAAAATCATACTGCGCTTCGGCGCATTGTTCTAAAGATGGAACTTGCCATACGCAAAGAAAATATTGAAGCATTTGAAACATATTTTCAAAATTTTAAAGAGAACCTGGGGAGGTAGTTATGCGGATTCTTATCGCCGAAGACGATTACGTCAGTCGTACTTTTTTGTACAAATTTTTGAACAAATACGGTGAATGTGACGTCACCGTAGACGGCATTGAAGCATTAGAGGTCTTTATGATGGCACTTGATGAAGGCATATACTACGATCTCGTATGTCTTGACATTATGATGCCGGAAGTGGATGGGATCAATGTGCTTAAAACCATCCGAATTTTAGAACAAGAAAGAAAAGTACCGGAAGAGAAGAAGTGCAAGATTATTATGACAACAGCACTAAATTCCACTGATAAAGTACAGTCGACTTTTGAAATTGGCGCACAAGGATTTGCTGTAAAGCCAATTGATGTCGATAAATTTGTCGATGTACTGAAAAAATTGAATCTCGTTTGATATAATTTTCTCACTTGACAAGGCGCAACGACTGTGTCACCATTTTGTTGAAAGGATGGCAGCATGTCCGAACGTTATTTATCAATCAATTCATTTTTAAAACAGAAGTATGGCAAAAAATTTATTAAGCTCTCTATCGATGGGGGATTTACCTGTCCGAATCGCGATGGCACCCTTGACAGTGAGGGCTGTCTTTTTTGCAGTGAACGCGGCTCCGGAGATTATGCAGGTGTTATCTCTCCTAACTCTGAAAAAGTGCAAGCATCTATTCGTGCCCAGATTGAAGCTCAGAAAGAACTTATGCGTCAAAAGTGGGCTGCGCGTCATTATATTGCATATTTTCAAAGTTTTACGAATACGTATGATTCGCCGATACGTTTAAAGTCGCGTTATGACAGTGCACTGGCAGAACCGGAAGTGCAGGGCCTTGCAATTGCAACGCGTGCAGATTGTCTTGACGACAACACGATCGAAATGCTTAAAACATATCGGCGTTTGCCGGTGTTTTGGGTGGAAATTGGCGTCCAGACGACGAAATACGAATCGCGAGAGCGGCTGAATCTTCACCAATCGCTTTCAGTAATCGAATCTCGTGTTAAGGCACTTAAAGAAGCTGAGATTCCCGTTGTCCTTCATGTGATTGCCGGACTGCCCGGTGAAACAAAAGCGGATTTTATGGCGACAATCACCTTTATTAATCGGTTGGCGCCCTTTGGTATTAAAATGCATATGTTAAATGTTTTAAAGGGAACAGCATTGGCACGCGCCTATGAAACCGCACCTTTTGAATTGCTTTCACGCGACGCCTATATTGATTTTATCGTTGAAGCGCTTGCACATCTACGCCCGGATATTACCATTCATAGGCTGACGGGGGACGGGCCTAGAGAATTGCTGATTGGACCGACGTGGATACGTGATAAACGCGTGGTGCTCAATGGCATTGAGAAACAACTGCGGGAACGGTCAATTGTACAAGGCTGCCTATGGCATGCATTGTAATAGAGAAACCCCAGCACCCTGTTTAACAATACACCGGGATGGCTGGGGTTTAATTTTGTACTTATAAGGTGCATCCACTGCCTTAGTATATGCTGTGTAAGAAATGCTTCAGTAGATGGATTAGATGGATGCAATGTGCTAAGCAACGACGTTGTAAATGTTTTGCGTCGAGAGAAGATAAATACTGACAAAGAGCATGATAACGGCGATGCCTATGGTGACGATCAGCGTCGTGCTGAAGTGGTCTGTACGGCGTTTCATGCGCGTACCATTGAGAATAAGGCCATAGCTGCCAAAGCTAATGGCGACGAGCGTCAATACCATTGATAGGGTAAAATAATGAGGATTCCAGTATTTAGCACGCCTGATGTTAAAGAACTTATCCAGCGAATAAAGCGGTTTTGGCTGTGCAAACAGAATGAACATCAATGCGAAAAAGAGCACGACGACATTGAGCAAACCAATCATTTGATAACGTTTGATAATCTTATCATCGCCACGGCGTCGATCATCACTGCCTTCTATGAGACGTTCCAGCTGATCGCGCTGAGCGCTTAACGATGTATCATAGGCGATGACCTCAGCTTGTTTGGCATAAAGGTATTGGATTAGCATTTTACTCTGTTCATTGCTGAGATCGAGAAATTGAATGCGCAGCATATAACGTCTGATTTCAGTCTGCGGCATAGCATCAATAACCCGACAGTTGATTTTAAACCTGCGTTTTGGATCAGGTTTATTTTCATAAGCTTCGGGGTCGATAACGTTTGCATCAAACATAATTTCAAAAACATCATCTTTTGCCATTTGGACGGGACTCAGTGCACGCATGCCCGTAGAGCTGATATCTTTTGTTGTAATTGTAATTTGCTTGCCTTTAAACGGAATTTTATAATCATTAAAGACGTTGACGCGAAAGGCTTGCCGTCGTTGTACTTTTTTTGGCTGTGATGTCGCCCTTAAGGTAACGGTGTAATTGCCGCCTTTATGTGTTTTTTCAATGACCTTACAGGTGAGTTCATAAGCAGAACGTTGCTGTTCTTCGCCAGCATAGAAAGTAACGGTAATTAACTCGTCGTCATGCAGGACATACATTCTGCCGCGATGCATCGGTGATACAATTTTAAAAAAGCCATTATCGTATCCTGTTTCAATGACGGTTTTAAGTTTTAGGATTGTTGGATTTTGCGCTTCATCTAAAGTGGAAACAGATAGATCCACTGAATACGAGGGCAATAAGTATTCCGATAAATCCATATGATTACCTCCTGCTTCATCTTACTTTTATTATAGCATAGGACGCTTGCTGCTCAAAGTAGCGCGCTGTGATAGACGGCGATGCAATCCCGCTATTATCGTAAATGTTTGATAATGATTAAAGCAATAAATTTTATTGAAAAAATGTTTCAAAACCCGTACAATTGGGTAACATAATAATATAATAAAACCAAATTGGTTTTTTTATAGAGGTCAGTTCAGGACATTTATATAGGGTATAGACCCTAAAAAGAAACAAACTCTTAACACTGTTGTTTTTAAAAATGCTTTTTTTTTACTTTCGTTAGGAGGCATGCTTATAGACGACTTTACGTTTATCAAAACTGAATATGAATTGAATCAATGTGCTGAAACTGACTAAATGGACTCGCTTTTAATGAAAAGGCGGGTCCATTTTAATGTCTAAAATCGATATTGGTGGTGATGAAAATTTTTATGCATGAAAAGCAAAGGTCGGTTTATCTATTTCAAAGCGGCTTTTGATGCATTTGTTTTCTTCTTTGATCAAAATGATCACAGTGCGGACTGAGAAGCTCTACGAAATTGCGCGTCATGCGTGCAGTAAGCCCCCATATGTGCTTGTCTTTGTAATGATAAAAAATAACCGGGTACTTCGACGTTCTGAAGTCATAATCTTTGCCGTCTGGTATCTTTTCAAACGGAAACGATTCAGGGATATTCATTTGCGTTTGAATTTCGTAAGTATCCGGCGCATTCTCACAAAGATGCGGCACGGGCACTAAAAAAACGTGATCCACTTCGTCTTTTGAAAAGTGAATGGATTCAAAAGGTTTGTCAATAATGCCGACGAAACAGTGAATCAACATATTGAAACTCGTAAGAATGGAATCGACGCGCCCGATGACTTCAATATCTGACGGTTCTAAATTCAGCTCTTCACATGTTTCTCTGATGGCGGCACTTTCCGAATCTTCATGGCATTCAAGTTTGCCGCCGGGAAAACAGATTTCTCCGGGCTGAGATTTTAGTGTTGCTGCGCGAACTTCGTACATTAGATGCCAGACGCCGTTTTTTAGGACGAGCGGAATGAGTACTGCCGATTCGCGCTTGACACCGGTTATATTTGCTTTGTGTTGTTTGAGTGTTTCAATGATTTTAGAATTCATACGGCCTCCGCTATTCATTATAAAAATGAAATATTTATCTTTGAAAAAATATGTTAGAATATTTAATTAAGAAATTGCATCATTACCTTTTGTTGATCTTTCACGTCAATAAGTTGAATTTTCGAATTATGAAAAGATTACATGTCCTCGTGGAAGGGTTAAAATTTAAATGATGCCATTTTCTCAATTATCATACCTTAAAAAATGATGTCATTCAAGCGAACGACACTAAAGGAGCACGCATGATCAAACAATTTTTTAGTTATTATAAGCCGCATCGTTTTCTGTTCTTCATGGATTTGTTCATTGCTTTTATCATGGCGGTAATCGATTTGATTTTTCCCATGTTTTCAAGGCAATTTATTAATGATTTTATACCCAATCGGAGTATTCATGCCATGATTGTTTTTTCGACGGTGATTGTCATACTCTATGTGATTAAAATTGGCTGCAATTATTTTGTGGGTTATTATGGACACGTCGTTGGCTCGCGGATTGAGCACGATATGCGAAACGATCTGTTCCGACACTTGCAAAAACTTGAATTTTCTTTTTTTGACAACCATAAAACGGGGCAATTAATGAACAGACTGACAGGTGACCTCAATGAAGTTGCAGAATTGGCGCATCACGGACCTGAAGATCTCTTTATTTCTGTGATAATGCTGATTGGCAGTTTTTTTATTCTGATGACCATTAACTGGCAGCTCACCGTAATCGTCTTTGTCTTTGTGCTCTTGACCATTTATTTTTCCATTGTGATGCGCAAGCAGATGATGACGAGTTTTCGAAAGCTTAGACAACGTCAAGCGGATATCAATGCACAGCTTGAGAGCAGTATATCCGGTATTCGTCTCGCGAGGAGTTTTGCCAATGAAAATTATGAGAACGAGAAATTTTTAAGAACTAACCGTGCACATCTTGAATCGCGGAAAGATGCTTTTCGCGCGATTGCCGTCTATACTTCCGGAAACAGTTTCTTTCTGGATATGATGAGTTTGGCATCAATGATCGCAGGCGGTGTCTTCGTCTTCAACGGACAAATAGATTACGGTGATCTGGTGGCTTTTCTGCTTTACATTGCCTATTTTACAAAGCCGATACGATCACTGATTCAGTTGACGCAGCAACTCCAATCGGGGATGGCTGGTTTCGAACGCTTTGCAGAAACGATGGCTGTTGAGCCGACGATCAAAGATGTCTTCGACGCACAGTCGCTTGATGATGTCAAAGGAATCATCCGTTTTGAGGATGTGACGTTTGCTTATACCTCCGACGACGATCCTGTGCTGAACAAATTTAATTTTGAAGTGCCGGCAGGCAAGACCGTTGCCATGGTAGGACCGTCGGGAGTAGGCAAAACGACAATATCACAATTGATACCGCGGTATTACGATGTGACAGGTGGTGAGATCTACATTGATAATCAGCCAATCAAGCAATTAAAACTCTCATCACTCCGAGAAAATATCGGCGTTGTCCAACAGGATGTGTTTCTATTCTACGGTACGATTAAGGATAATATTCTCTACGGCAGACCGGACGCCTCAATAGAGGAAGTTGTTGAAGCTGCGAAAGCTGCCTATATTCACGAATTTATTATGAGTCTTGATGAGGGGTATGATTCATTTGTCGGTGAACGCGGGGTTAAATTATCCGGCGGTCAAAAACAGCGTATTGCCATTGCACGTGTGTTCTTAAAGAATCCTGCGATTTTAATACTGGATGAAGCCACGTCAGCACTTGACAGTGAAAATGAATTTGCCATTCAAAAGTCAATTGAAGTTCTTTCAAAAGACCGAACGACGCTGGTAATTGCTCACAGACTCTCAACCGTTATCAGTGCAGATGAAATCGTCGTATTAACAGATCAGGGCATTGCCGAACGCGGTAGTCACGATAAGCTGCTTAATGCCGACGGCCTCTATGCAAAACTCTATAAAGCGCAATTTCGAGGGTATATACCTGACGTACTGGCGTAGATCAGCCGTGGTAAAACAGTATGGCAGTGTTGTGGAATGCGGCACTAAAATGCTCTCAAAATGGTAATAAAGATGTCATGAAATTGACATCAACAGATTTTCGGGAACAAGCTATAATGAATTGAGTTAAACAGGAGGCAGCATGATTTATTTATTCATTGTAATGTTCAAGATTGTCGAGGTGTCAATATCGACAGTGCGCATCGTTTTAATTACCAAGGGCGAGCGCAAAATAGGGGCGTTTATCGCTTTCTTTGAAGTATCGCTTTGGGTGATACTCGTTAGTACGGTTCTAAATAACATTGCAGAAAATCCGTTGAAAATTATTGCGTATGCACTGGGCTTTGCCATTGGCAATTTTTTAGGCAGTGTGCTGGAAGAGCGTATCGGCATCGGCATGTCAGAAATGACGGTTATCGTCAGGGAAGAACATGGTTTGCCTCTGGCGACACAGTTGCGTGAAAAAGGTTATGCTGTGACGCTGATTCATGGAGAGGGGAAAAGTCATCCGAGATTTGTGCTGATGATGTATGTACCGCGAAAAAAAGTGAAGGGCTGTGTCGAACTGATTAAAGAGACGCAGGAAAATGCAGTCATCACCGTATCCGATAAGAAGCCGATTTACGGTGGATTTGGCATGATTCGCAAATAAGGGGCATTTCTCGTTATGGTAAATAAAAATCGTTACACGATGGCTGTGTAGCGATTTTTTTATGCAAAAAGAAGTAAATAACCTTCGACCATAAAAGTACGGTCGCTAAGATGCCGATTTAGGATTGCTTTTATAGCTCTTTGCTTAAGAAAATTTTAGTAGAAATGATTAAAGATGCTGCAAATAATGTAATGCTCATCGCGGCTAAAATACTGTTTAACATCATTGAAGGATACTGGTTGAAAACAGAAAATGCCGACAAAAAATTGGGATCAAAATTTGAAATCATTGAAGGGCCCATTGAAAACAGTATAATCACAGTAGAAAACATAAAGCGCGCTTTAACAGCACCGAATTGATATTCAATTGGCATGTAGATGCCAAATATGATGACGCCAATTAAAAGGACAAAGAGAACCGATGTCATACCTAAGACTGCACTTGGATTGATAAGTAGTTTTACAAGTGTATCGACAAGATAGCAGTATGCAAAAGTTGCAATAAATACAAAGTATTTTGAGGCGACACATGCGCTGCGAGAATAAGGTGCAGCGCAAAGCAGCGAGATGGCTTTGGGATACCTTGCCTCTTCTTGGGATATCGCTTGAGACAGCATTAAAGTGCCAAAGATAAGCATGTACAAAAAAGTGAAAATACCTGGGATCTCTGGGGCGATAAAACTGATGAATATTGGAACGAGGACGATGAGTGCCATTGTAATAAACGTGAGTTTTTTGACGATTAGAAAATCTTTTCGAATAAGGCTAAGCATTTGAATTCCTCCTTTTCAGGTAGGCGAGCATGATGGCTTCAACATCTACCTTTTCCAATACGATGTCCGGGATGCTTTTTTGAATTTTTGACCAGTCAGCTGTAATGCCGCTAAAACCATAGCTTGTTAGTTCGAGGTTCATGAGGTGTTTTTTATGTTCATTGCTTAATAATGATGGATCGCCTTTGACTAAACGGTATTGATCAAGGAGTTCGTCTTTACTCTTTTCAAAGACGATTTTGCCGTGATCAATTAAAATCAGCATGTCTGCAATTTTATCTAGATCTGACGTAATATGCGTCGAGAAAAAAACGCCTTTTCCGCCTTGTTTCATATAATCAGCCATGATCTCTAAAAGCTGGCTTCTCACCAATGGGTCAAGGCCGCTGGTGGGTTCATCCATGATGAGCAGCTGTGCTTGATGGGATAATGCCAGTACTAAAGAATATTTCATTCTCATCCCTTTTGAGAGTGTCGCAATTTTTTGCTTGGGATCAAGATCAAACGCTTGTAAATAGTGTCGATAGTCATTATCGCTCCATTTTGTGTAGGCGGGTGCAATAATGCTTTTCATTTCATTGAGCGTTAATTGATTGTAAAAACAGCCTTCATCCATTACCACGCCCAAAGCATCTTTTATTTCCCGTTCATGTGTGTCTACATCCATTCCCAAAACCTTAATTTTGCCTGAATTTTTAAGTGCAAGACCGAGTATGGAGCGGATGGTCGTCGTTTTACCGGCGCCGTTGATGCCGATGAAACCGGTAATACAGTCTTCCTGCAATGAAAAGGTTACATCTTGCAGTGCAAAGTTTTTATAAGTTTTATTTAGGGCATGAACTTCCAGTATATTGTTCATTGCTATGCCTCCTCGTATAAAATTGCCATCATGGCATTTAATTCATCTATTGATATATCCAGTGATTTTGCCGTTTTTATCATCGTTTGCATTTGCTCTTCGACCAGCCTGCGCTTCGAATCTCTTAAAAGATCTAGGTTGCCGGTTGAGACGAAGGTGCCGATGCCGACTTGACTGATGATAAAGCCTTCTTGTTCCATGTCTTCGTAGACACGGCGTATGGTAAGGACGCTCACTTTTAAATCGTTTGCAAATGCTCTTATAGATGGCAGTGCATCGCCTTCGACGAGCTCGCCTCTAAAGATTGCTTCTTTTACCTGATCTTTAATCTGCTGATATAAAGGAACATCAGAATGATTGGTGATAATAATTTTCATGATAACATCTCCTATTAGTGTGATGTGTCAGCATACACACTATACACTTGATGAACAATATTGTCAATAGGTTTTTATTGCAGAGGGGTAGGCAAGCGCTGTTTTGCAATTAAAAAAAGATCAACGGCACATGTGCCGTTGACCTTTTCATAATTTGTATTTATTTGTATTACATTAATACGATTAATGAGAAAAATATTTCAGGTAGTCGTTGTTGCGATCTAGATAGAGTGTCGTATCTTCATCAATGGTCGATTCATAAGATTTGAGTGTACGCCAGAATTCGTAGAATTCCGGATCTTTACTGAAACCGTTTGCATAAATTTCCAGTGCGGTTGCGTCGGCTTCACCTTTGACCGTTTCAGATTCTTCAATGGCAGAAGCTTTAATCTCAGCGACTTGACGGTCTGTATCAGCAACCGTGTTCTGATAGATTTCCATCCCTTCGGAACGTGCTTGTTGGGCAATCGCCTCACGTTCGGCAATCATCTTTTTATATGTTGATTCAATATTGGATACCGGTAAAATCGTACGGTAGATTTCAATATCGCGAAGCATGATCCCTTGGGTTGCCAGATTTGCATTGAGTTCAACAATGGCGTCATCTAAAACGCCGGCGAGCACTTCTTTATCGGTTAAGAACTGCGTGCTGGAAACACTATTGATTTTTTCAATAACAGCGGCATAGGCGACTTCGTCGATTTTTGAGTTTGCTTTGGTAATACTGCCGAGTGATGTTCTGAATATACCCGGATGAATAATTTCCCACTGAGCAAACATGTTGATTTCGTATTTGATTTTATCTTGTGTATTGATCTTTGCAGGATTTGAAATATAGGTGAGGAGCTTGCTGGTGTCTTTATCCACTGTTGTGATAAATGGTGTTTTAAAGTGAAGCCCCTTCTGGGTAATGACTTTGACATTTTTGAAGCGAGGGTCTAAGTCATTTTGAATTTGTGCTTGCGAGTTGGTGGCATCCACGATAATGGATTTAATTTCGCCAAACTCACGTACGGTTGCGACTTCATCCTCGCGGACAATAAAAATTGAATTGCTGATGACAACGAGAATTGCAATAACGATGATGAGACCGATACTGCCGCGGAGTCCATTTTTGATACTCTTTTGATAATCGCCGGGCGAGAAGTTTCGCGTTGTTCTGCGGCTTCTTTGGCGTGTTCTGTTTGTGGATGATTCTTGTGATGCATCTTGTTTTGGTTCACCTTGATTGATATTCATCTATTGACCTCCGTTGGTTTCAAGCGGTAAAAACTTCAGAATATTGTCGCTGTCAATGTCGACGATATATTTGTCAGAAACTTTGCCAAGGATTTTTTCCATGGTTTCAATATAGAGTCTTGTCTTTGTGATATCTTTAGAGACTTTATACTTTTCGTATACTTGATTGAAGTTTTCGACATCACCTTTTGCCTGAGCGACTTTTTCGGCTTTGTAGGCTTCTGCTTCCTGAATGAGCTGGTAAGCATCTGCACGCGCTTTCGGGAGCATTTCATTTGAATATTTTTCTGCTTGGCTCTTATACGATTCTTTTTCGTTGTTGGCGATATTGACATCGTCATAAGCATACTGAACATCGTCCGGCAGGAGCACATCGGTAAGCTTTACTTCTGTAATGGTAATACCGAGATCGTATGAATTGAGCTTTTGCGTTAAGTCCGGTAAAATTTCTCGTGCGATGCTGTCTTTGTTGATCAAGGCACTGTCGAGATCCTGATTTTGGATGTTGCGTCTCAGCACACTTTCAAATGCAAGTCGAATGGTGCCGTCTTGGTCATCGACATTATAGTAATAAGCCGCTGGGTCCGTGATGCGGTATTGAATGACGGCGCCGATATTGACGAGATAAGACCCCTTCGTCAAGACGATTGCTTCACTTTCGACATTGTCATATGTAGCATATGAAGTTGTAGTCGGATCAGACGCAGGTCTGTAACCGTATTGTAGTGAAATGACTTCATTGGTATTGAAGATAGTGACGTGGTCAATAAATGGTACTTTGAAGTGCAGTCCAGCTTCTGATTCAACTTGATTCAGCTTGCCAAACCGCTCAATAACAGCTTCTTCGGCGTTATCGAGCATGAAATAACTGCTGTAAAGTCCAATCACCACAACGAGAACGATGGGGACTAGGACAAATAATTTTGCAAATTTCATAGAATTGCCTCCTAAATTGATCTTGTCTATGCTTTTATCATAAGCGTTTCAGACGTAAATTTCAACTTAACAAAAGATTAAATCAAAGTTTCAAATGCTGTATCAGTGCTTAAAAAAGTATTATGAAAGCATTAAATCAAGGCGGATGCCGTTGCGGAGCCATCGCCTTCGGCGTACAATTATCATAGGAGGCAGTATGAAGACCAGACAGTGGTTATTGTGGATACAAGATTTAAGGTTGCGTTATCAGCGCCACCACATTACAGCATTTAGCGCACAGATGGCCTATTTCTTCATGCTCTCTATTTTTCCGATGCTAATCTTTGTCTTGATGGTCGGTGCGCGATTGGATGTGGTCATCTCATTACAGCAAAATGAAATTTTTTTAAATATTCCCAAAGAAATTCAAGAATTTCTCACGGGATTTGTAAATCAAATGAAGTACGCCAATGGCAATGCCGTACTTTCCGTTGCGGGAATTGGTACGCTTTATGCGGCGTCTAGAGCCGTTACAGCATTACAGCGTGCAATGAATGCCGTTTATGAAATTGAAGAGACGCGCAGTTTTATTGTAACGCGGCTTACCGGCATGCTTTATACCTTCTTATTGACACTGATGATTATTATAACACTCCTGATCCCAAATGTCGGTTACCATGTGGTCGAATGGCTGCAGGCTATTTTACCGATAAAATTAGACATCGAACTGATTGGATTGTGGTCATTGGTGCGTATGATCGTTTTGGCGGCACTCTATATTTTACTCTTTGGTTCGATTTACAGTTTCTTGCCGAATAAGCGAATAAGATTTAGGGATGCCTATTACGGTGCGATTTTCGCGCTCGTGGGAACGGTATTGGAAAATATCGCTTTTTCAACCATTGTTACAAGGTTGACAAGTTATGCGGTTCTCTACGGGTCGCTGTCCGTTGTGATTGTTTTTATGATATGGTTGTATGTTTTGGGTATTATTATAATGATAGGTGCAGAAATTAACGCGATGATTTGGGCATATCAATCGTTACCGCCCGTGTATTTCAAAAGTGCGGTGAAGAAAGAGAAGCGTTGAACAAAACACCTGAAAACAATAGGGGGCATTATGCAAACGGTATTGACAGCAAACAAATTGTCTAAGCATTACCAAATGGGTGAAATTACGGTCAAGGCGCTTAACGACGTGTCCTTTGAAATTTACGAAGGTGAATTTGTCGTCGTACTTGGACCAAGCGGCAGCGGCAAGAGTACCATGCTCAATATGATCGGCGGCATGGACAAGGCATCTGAAGGTGAAATTTACTATCGCGATGAACCGCTCCATGAAGCAACTGAACGACGCTTAACATGGTATCGACGCAATGCTATCGGTTTTGTCTTTCAGTTTTACAATTTAATTCCGAATCTTAATACGCTTGAAAATGTTATGCTTTCGACGGAGCTCAGTGACCATCCATTAGATGCCAAAACAGTACTGGCAGAAGTGGACCTTTTGGATAGGGCTGATCACTTTCCATCTCAACTCTCCGGAGGGCAGCAGCAACGTGTGGCCATTGCGCGAGCGATTGCCAAGAATCCTGATATACTGCTCTGTGATGAACCAACGGGTGCGCTGGATTTTACAACGGGACTTTCAGTGCTGAATCTTCTTAAAAAATTTAATAAGACTTACCGAAAAACGGTGATTATCATTACACATAATGCTGGGATCGGTAAGATTGGCGACAGGGTCTTTTATATAAAAGACGGTCGGATTGAACGCATACAGGAAAATGAAAAACCTCTGGAACCGGAGGAGGTGAGCTGGTGATACTGCTGCGAAAAATGCTTCGGGATATGCTGGAAAACAAACTGGCTTATCTCGCCTGTATCATCGTGATGAGCATGGGGCTCATGACGTACTCGGCAATGTCTATCGTCATGGTGAATCTCAACAACGCAAGAGATACCTTTTATGAGGATTACAATATTGCCGACGCCTTTGCCAATGTGCAGTCGATGCCGCTAAATCGCATAGACGATCTAGAGAGTATACCGGGCATTAAATCGGCAAGGGGTATTTTAAAACAAGATGTCCGGGTTGATTTCGAAGGTGACGAAAATGTGTATTTGAGACTGAATACCTATGCCATTGATGATTCGGCGCGAATAAATGACGTCTACCTTAGCGAAGGCTATGAATTGGATGAAAACAGCTTGCTCATCTGGATTGGCGATAAATTTTTTGATGAAAATGGACTCCAAATAGACGATACCATTGATTTAGTCGTCAATGGCAAAGTGACGACTTTTACCATTGCAGGCAGGGTGTTAAGTCCAGAATACGTCTATGTAACACGGAACAGCTATGATTTTATGCCTTCCCCAAAGACGTTTGATATTGCCTATATTTCAAAACCCGTCATGGAAAAACTCGTTGGCCGCTCCAATGAAGTCAATTATATTAATTTAACATTTGAGGATGGCACTGTTTACGATGATGTTAGGGAACAGCTCAAGAGCAATTTGAAATCCTACGGGCTGATCAGTCTGACGGATTTGGAACATCAGTCCAGTAATGCCTTTCTGAAAGAAGAACTGAAAGGCCTTGAGAGCATGGCAAAAAGTATGCCGTTTCTCTTTCTCGGCATATCGAGCTTTATCCTCTATATTATGCTGAAACGTCTTACGGAGACACAGCGCGGGCAAATTGGCATTCTAAAGGCACTGGGATATCATAATTATGAAGTTCAGGCGCATTATTTGTCCTATGCGCTGGTGATCGGCATCATCGGCGGCATCACCGGAGGTATTTTAGGCACACAGCTTTCGGTATTTTATACGGAAACCTATAAAGAATTCTTCTCGTTTCCGGATATTGAAAACGCATTTACCTATAAGTTTACGTTTTATGGCCTGATGATCTCAGTGGTCTTTAGCTTATTTGCAGGGTATCAAGGAACGAAAAAAATATTGCGGCTGACGCCATCCATGGCCATGAGTCCCAAAGCACCCAAAATTGCAAAAAGGAGTGTCCTCGAAGGGATTAAGCCATTTTGGAATAGTCTTACGATGCAGGGGAAAATGGCAGTCCGCAATTTGGTGCGAAGTAAGGGAAGAAGCATTTTTACTGTCTTAGGACTCCTATTTGCCTTTAGCATTATGGTTGTCGCCTGGTCTTATGATACGCTAATTGATACGATGATTTTTGACCAGTTTGATAAAGTACAGCTCTACGATATGAAAGTGACCTTTAAAGGATTGATCCCGGCAAAAGAAGCGCAGTCGCTTTTGTATAATTTGGAGGGTGTTTCCTATGTGGAAACCATGGTTGAAGTACCTGTTCAGATTAAAAAGGGCATCTACGAAAAAAACACCATCATCATGGGACTTTCCGATGATATTGAACTCTATCGCGTGCTGGATGCTGATCAGCGCACGGTAGATCTCTCGGAAGACGGTCTATATCTCTCAGAAAACCTCGCGGTTCAGATGGATGTTGACGTTGGGGATATATTAAGGGTTGAAACGCCATTTGTCGATGATTACATTACCATGGAAGTCATTGGCATTATACCGCAGTACATTGGCTCAAACGGTTACGCCAATATGCAGTATCTCGAAGCCAAAACCGGATATGAGAATGTGGCGACGACGGCTTACCTCAAAGTTTCCCCTGAAAAATCCGATGCCATCCGCCATGAGCTTGAAGATGCTGAAAATGTCGGCACTATAGAAGTTGAAGCGCAAACACTGAAAAAATACCGGGATTTGTTGGATTCTTACGGTTACATGAGCTACATTATGGCGATGATTTCCATTGTCGTGGGTTTTGCTATCGTCTATAATTCCAGCGTGATCTCCTTGTCAGAGCGGCAAAGAGAACTTGCCTCGCTTCGCGTGCTGGGCATGAGTATTGATGAAGTGCTTCAAATCGTTTCATTCGAGCAATGGATTTTGGGTTTCGTTGCGATTATCTTGGGTATTCCAACGGCGATTTTAATGATGCAGGGCATGTCGTCTGCATATCAGACGGATATTTACGCAATGCCGTCGTCAATTGGCAATTTTGCATTTGTCTTATCGGTCTTAGGAACAGCACTTTTTATATGGCTGTCCCAATTGAATGTCAAACGGAAAATAAAGCGGTTGGATATTGTCGAAGTCTTAAAAGAACGGGAATAAGGAGTGGGTTGTATGAAAAAAAAGGTAAGAATAGGGCTTATTGCAGTATTTGGTGTCATCTGCATCGCAGTGGCAATCGCTTATGCGATGAAGCCTCTGACAGTTGATATTTTGAAGGCGACGCAGGCGGACATTTACGATTATGTTGAGGAAGACGGCGCCATTGTCTCTGATCAATCCGTGACGCTTTCTGCAAAGACGACGGCGCAGGTCTCCGCCGCGAATTTTGAAAATGGGGATTTGGTACGTGAGGGTGACACAGTTCTAATCCTTGACGATACCGCTATTCAGTCCCGAATTGATCAAGTGACGCACCAAATTTCAGCGATGTCTGAAGATAAAGACTTCAATTTGGTTTCTCTAAAGTATCAGATCAGCCAGCAAAAAATCGCTGTCGATCAATTAAAAGAGGAAGCTGCTTATGTGGGTTCACAGTATGATCAGGCTCAGGCGCTGTACACAGCGGGTGCGATCAGCGAAACGGCATTGACAGATGCGAAACAGCGTTATGACAGCTTGCAGCTGACGACAAAACAAAACAGCACGGCGCTGGCATCACTGCAGGCACAGTATTCAGAGATATTAAACGCAAACAGCGGCATTGCGACGCTGGAGGCACAATTGACATCGCTGGAACTGGAAAAGAGCTATACGGCTGTACAGGCAAATGCCGAGGGGCTTCTGACGAATTTTGACATTCACGTTGGCGATTATGTCACTGCATCCTATCCGCTTGCATCAATTGTCAATCCCGATGCCTATAAAATTGAAACGTATGTATTGACAGAAGATGCCTATAACTTAAAAGAAGGCGATGCGGTGGATCTCGTCATCAAGCGCAACGGTGAAAACTTTGATTACAAAGGTGAAATATACAGTGTTGCACCGAATGCCGTAGAAACAGTTTCAGCGCTTGGACTCGCAGAAAAACGGGTTAAAGTGCTGATTTCCCCGGATACACTGGCTGAAGATGTCAAAGTTGGCTATGACGTCAAGGTGAAATTTATTTCAGAATTTCAGCTGGATGCCATTGCGATCCCGAAGACTTCTATCTTTTATGAAGGTGATGATGCGTTTGTGTTTAAAAAAGTAGAGGGCAAAGCTGTGCTGACGAAGATAGAAACCGGCATGGAAACGGATTCAAAAATGGTTGTCACTAGCGGTCTCACAGATGGCGATGAAATTATAAAGAATTATAAAATCGCAGGTTTAGAGAATGGTAAGCGCGTCGACTAACAAATTCTGAGAAACAATTAACGCCACAAGCACGTGATATGGCAAGCACCAATGAATGGACGCTTGCACTGCACATGCCTGCGGCGTTTTTCGTTTTTTAAGGAAGGCCGTTCAGCACTTTTACTGATTGCCTATTAACCTTTTAGATCAATGATTTGCCCGGAACGCATTGATGAATCGTTTGTCTTAAGCAGTTTAAGATTTAATTGATCTAAGCGATCAATGAGACCGTCATGGGGTTTAAACAGGAATTCAAAGAGATCAGGTTGAGTCGTCAAGGCGTTATAAAAAGTGTGTTTGAGCAAGTAAACGCGTTCATAACGATTAATTTCAATACCAATGGCAGTGAGACTGCCTGTATTATCGTGCAGGAGGCTCATGATGAGAAAATTATAATACGTGTCGTGCTGTCGGTCATATTCTGAAGCGCGGGTTAAAAGGTCATTGATGGCATTTACGAGTTCATTGCCGCCTGCCAGTGCCTCTGCTTTATGGTTCTTATAGTAGGTGTTTCGTTCGCCGGCTTCGTCCAGACGCAGGTAGGAGGCCATGAGATTGTGCACTTGTTCATAAAAATGATCCATGGCGCGCTGCTCATTGCCGGCATGTTCGTCCGGTGAAAAATGCGATTCGGATTTTTGGGCTGTGGCAGAAACGTAAATGGGTTTCTTAACGCGTATCGTCGGCTGAATACCGGCGCTTTTTCGCTGATAGCGCTCGATGCTTGGGCTCATGGTAACACCTCCTTTGTATTTATATCGGCACAATTGCACTTTGAGTTAAGTGCCGCCGCATTGCATTCGACTTTTGGATATGTGATAATAACATTAAGACATGCGACAAGAGGTGAGGTATGCAGACATTAAGACAGCAATTCTTTGAAGATATTACACATGAGATATTAAACCGCAGTTTCATCAAGAAAATGGCACTTAATCAAGATGTTCTCGAAGCCTATGTCATGGGCAATCATTTTAAAAAGGGACTCGATAACATGCTCAGGGAGAAGCGTTATCACGCAAAAGATGTTTTTGCGTTGATGGAACCGCTCGTGCCAATGCTTTGTAAATCATTGCCGAAAGTGCCGTGGCTGCAATATTTCTATTATCATAGTTTAAGTTATTCATTTCCTGAAGCCGTTTCGATAACACTTGATCCGGCGTTTACGCCCGTGGCTGAGATATACCTGCGTATTCTGCGCGTTGCATCGCAGTATCAGCAGCGCGGGACAGATTCAACATGGCAAAGCAAATATCCGCTGACATTATTGACGGAAGAGGAAACGCAAGCGCTGGAAGATCCGCGTGAGTATCTGCAGTTTAAAAAAGCGTTTTATCAAGAGTTTGTTTATGAAATGATGAAGCTCAATCAAGAAGTGATTGGCTATTCGACGCTGGACCACATCTGTGGTGTACATTTTATGGCGCTGAAAGTAGCGAGACAGCTTAAAAATGCGGGACTTCCCATTGACCTTGGCAGGGTTGCCGGCGCTGCAGCAGGTCATGATATCGGTAAATTCGGCTGTAAAGCAGACGAAATGAAGCGCGTTGCCTACTATCATTATTTCTATACAGGTGAGTGGTTTGAAAAACACGATATTGTCTATATTCGGAATGTGGCGATCAACCACTCCACATGGGATTTGGAGCTTGAGGCGCTGCCGATTGAATCGCTTATTCTCATTTACAGTGATTTTCGCGTGAAAGCGGCGAAGGTTGATAATAAGAGCGTTATGAAAATCTACGATTTACAGGCTTCCTTCGATGTTATTCTAGAGAAGCTCGACAACGTCGACGCAGCGAAAGAAGATCGCTACAGGCGTGTTTACCGTTACTTAAAGGATTTTGAAGATTATTTAATTGATCTAGGCGTCGATATTTCACGCGAGATGTTTATGGCGCTCAATCCTCAAATCAGGCCAAACCGAAAATATTTCGCATTGCTGCAGGGCGCTGCCGTGACGAAGAGCGTTATCTACAGCTCTATTGAACACAATATCAATCTGCTGCATCGACTGAGAGATGAAACGTCACTCAACAAAATGCTGGAACCGGTGCGCAATAGCCGTGATATGACTAATCTCAGGGCATATATTGGTATTTTAGAAGAGTACTTTAATTACATGACGCAAAAACAAAAGCAGATTGTCATTAATTTTTTATATGAAAAACTGGTTTCGCCGGAAGAAGATATTCGCAAACAGTGTGCGGAACTCATCGGTGTCATTATTGCGCATTACGATGAAGAAATTCGCAAGGAGACGCCGCCAAGCGTTATGATTAAGCCTACGGATTTTGATGCCTTAAAATTGTTTGATACCTATGTCAGACGCTTTCTGTTTCCAGAAAATAAAATTATTGACCGTCACAAAAAATACATCAGCTACAGTTTGCGTGATATGCTCTTTACCTTTTTTGAATCCCTTGAGGGACTGGAAAAGCGCAAAGATGCCATCGCCACTGTTATCTCATATTTTGAGGCATACAACGAGGATGAACAAATTCGGTTTTACCTCGTCAAAGCAGCGCGCGTTCTACCGTTTAAAGAATTTGATGAAGCACAGCGCTTCCTAATACTCAATTTTGTATCCGGTCTTTTGGATCATCCTGATATGAAGTTGCGCTTACGGGCTTATAATTTGATTTATACGATTTTGCCTTATGCTTCGGAAACGCTGATTGCCCAGTGCCATATTACGCGCGTCTTTGAAAATATTCCGGCAATTTACGATAATCCAGCTGATAATTATGCGAGGCTGAAACTTGCTGAACAGCTTAGGACAGATGAACAGACTGTTGAAGTGCTCAAGGGAATCTGCATGAGTGATTTACAGCTGACGTCTAATATCTTTCTGAGCAATCTCAAAACGGCAACTTTAGATATTGCCAAACGATTTCAGATTGAACTGCTGATTCGCAATACGCTGTTATACGATTATGAAAACAATTTTTATATGGCGATGCACCTCTGCAATCTCTTAAAGGTCAGTGCGCTCGAATCGGTTCGCAATACGGCGGGGAAGATGCTGTTGGAATTGATACCGCATTTGACATTTGAACAGAAAAACGATATTACCATTGAGTTGCTGAGAGCACTGGAAATGGAGAGCTACGAATTTACAAAATACATCCCGCCCTATCTTGGTAAGATCATTTTACATATTAAACCAAAAGAGCTGGATGAAATTCTCGAAAGTTTTGAGAAGAAAATGAGCACCAACAATGAAAAACTTATATCGCTGATAGAACGGACGATTGGCCATGCCATTAGTCGCTATGCAGATTATAAATACGCCTTTGAAGAGACGGAAGAAGGGCATGATCATCGTGTGCTCAGGATGTTCGGCATTCTCTTTACGGGTTTTGTCCATCCTTCGGGATTTGTGAACCAAGTGGCGTTTAACGTCATTGCAAAATCTATTTTTAACGATCCCGTACTGGCACTCCGTAAAAAAGAGTACCTCTACCGTGTTACGATTAAAAAAATTATGTCACTGATGGTCAATACCGACGAAGAACAAGATATTATTTTTTATAATAACGCGGCGAGCCTCAAGTATATTTACCGTTTTGTCAATGAATACCAGCATGTTTACGGTAAAATGACGTTGAAGCCGCACAATAAAATTGCTTTTTTCCCTGGTGCATTTGATCCGTTTACACTGAGTCACAAGCAAATAGCAACAGATATTCGCGACAAGGGTTTTGAAGTACTGCTCTATGTTGACGAATTTTCTTGGTCAAAGCACACACAGCCAAATCTTATTCGACGCAATATTATTAAGAAATCTGTCGCCAGTGAAATAGATGTTTTTCCGTTCCCAAGGGATATTTCAATCAACATTGCCAATCCGCATGATCTTGCACTGTTGAAAGAGCTTTTCCCGGAATCGGAAGTCTTTCTCGTCGTGGGAAGCGATGTCATTATTTATGCGTCTGCCTATGGCTACGAAGAACATACAACGATTAATGATATCCCGCATCTCATTTACGAACGCGGGGGTATTCACTACGCGAAAGAGGCGAAAAAGCGCTTAAAAGAACGTTTAGAGCGACTGCATCCAAGTTCTCAAATTGTTACGCTGCCAAAGGTTTACGAAAGTATCAGCTCAACGCTCATTCGCGATTACATTGATGAAAAAAGGGATATTTCATCACTGATCGAACCGTTGGCGCAGAATTACATTTATGAAAAAAGCCTTTACCAGCGCGAACCCATGTACAAGCGCGTCATGTCCAGCAAGGCGATTAATCTGGCAGTTTATGATGAGATGTCACCGGCGTTCCTAAAAGATTTAATTGGTGAGACGACAAACGACAATGGAAGTGAGCAACTGATAAAATATCAGCATTTAAGCGAACGGGAAGGTTTTCGGGCCATTGTGCTGAGACGAGCCGAAAAGGGTCAGGAAGTCATTGCCTATGCGATTAGCCACTGGCTGAGAGCTTCGGGCATTCACAATGAGTTCAAGGATAATCACATTATCAAGTATATCCGTGATGATGCTGTCGGTCGTATTCTGGTGATTGATGGTATCGTTAAGAAAAAAGGGGCGGATGTGCGCAATTTGGAACAAATTGTTCTAACAGAAACGCTGGCGCATGCACTGGCTCAAGACTACACCTATTGCATTTACAAGGAATCATTAAAGCCGCAGGTAGCAAAAGAAATTGTAGATGTTTTGCAGATCCAGGGATTCGTTAATATTTCATCACAAAAGACGGGGGAAAGCGTCTTTGCCGTGAATATGTCATCACCTTGTACGGTAAACCTCGATATTCATTCAATGTTTAAAGAACCCTATCGCAATATTCCAGAGGTGCAGCAAGCGATGAGCCGGACGCGTGCACGGCTTCAAAAAGCGTTTACTGAACTCTATCCCGGCAATCTGGTGCTAAATTTTGACCGGGCGATGATTTATGAAACGCTGATTAAGAAAGTGTGTGATGAAAATGCTGTCTCACCGATTCCACAAGAGCCAAGGCGATTGGGAGAAGCCATGTGCGTGCCGTTTGGGGCCGTCTTTAGACAGTCGATTTTACCGAATACTGTAACCAAGGCACTGCATGCGGAAAAATACTTTCTGCCGGACCTTTCAGAACACCATATCATGGAGTATCCGTTTTACTTGGACATTGAAAATCAGATTAAGATGATTAAATCGTTTAACCGTCCGGTTATTTTAGTGGATGACCTTTTAAACAAAGGCTATCGCATTAAGGCACTGGAGCCGCATTTTAGATCAAATGACGTGAACATTCAAAAGTTTATTGTGGGCATCATGTCGGGCAGCGGCAAGCAGATTGCCGAAGAAATGTCATTGAACTGCGATGCTGCATACTTTATTCCTAAAATCAGAGTTTGGTTTTATGAGAGCAAACTTTATCCGTTCATTGATGGCGATGCCATCTGGCGTGGAAAGATGCTCGAAAGCAACCTGATCAATTCAGTGAATTTGATTTTGCCGTACGCGTCAGCTTCTTATATTGCCGGCACGACAAAGGAGGCGATTTATAATCTCTCGGAAGTGGCGCTGATGAATGCCATTGAAATTATGACGGCAGTAGAAGTTGGCTACGAGTATGAAAATGACAGACTGCTGACCATCGACCGATTGGGTGAGGTGCTCAATACGCCGCGTTATCCGGATAAGGGGAATCATATTATCTATGCCAATAATGTCAAGCCATCGGAATACCTCAAGGACGACTTGGAGCAGCTTCGAAAGCTCAAAAACTTTTATATCGGAAAATAGGAGGCGCTATGTTCGTTTATGAATTAATGGACTTGCAGTGGGTTTCGAGTGAGGCAATTGCCGGACTGGCAGATAGGCGTGCCCAAACGGTTGATTTAGAAAAGCCAAGTATTTTGCTCTATCGTGACGACATTTGCCGCAGCAAATGTCAAGTGGCAGTTGATGCCGTTTTTGCCAATGCACTCAACCACGAGCGCATTGCGCGCTATCATGTGGGAGCGGTGGATGACTTTATAATCGATAGCGCTTACTTCCCCGACGTCAATGAATCCGATTGGCTTGCATTAAAGTGTCTAAAGTGGCAGAGTGCGGTCAACTTGAACTGGTTGACGGCAATGGGGACTGATGCTGTTTTATCGCATGCGGCATTAGAACGTGCCGTTTTTTCTCCGAAAAAAAAATATAGCGTCGCACTGCTCGGACTTGGAGATGTCGGGGGGACATTGGCAATCGGCCTCAAATTGCTTGGCGGCGATGTTATCCATACCCTTAATATATGGGATTTAAATCCCAAACAGGCAAAACGTTATGAAACAGAGCTGAATCAAATGCTGCCAAATCCGTCGATCAAAGTCAATGCCATTGAAGCTGACGCACTCTTTGACAGTGATGTCTTTGTCTTTTGTGCATCGAAGTATGTGCCGCCAGTAGGCGAGAAGGTTCAGGACGTGCGTATGATACAGCTTTCGCAGAATGCACCGCTGGTTCAAATGTACCTGAATAAGGCGCGCGAGAAAGCCTATCAAGGCCTTTTCTGTATTGTTTCTGATCCCGTTGATTTGCTATGCAAAGCTGCCTTTGAAGCCAATATGAACGATCAATACGGCTTTCGTTTATTGCCGGAGCAGATTCGTGGTTATGGATTGGGCGTCATGTATGCGCGTGCTCGTCATTATGGCGGTGCAGCGTTTGAAGAGGGCAGAGCTTTTGGCCCGCATGGACAGGATTTGGTTATAGCAGATAACATTAATGCTTATAATGATACTTATTCGCGAACGCTGACACGTGAAGTTGTCGAGGCCAATCTCGCTGTTCGAGAATTAGGTTATAAGCCGTTTATGGCACCAGCTATTTCTTCAGGAGCTTACAGTATTGTCAAAACACTGGCGGGAGAATGGCATGAGAGTGCGGTCTTTTTAGGCGGTCAATACTGGGGTTGTCGCAATAGACTGACGGCAGCGGGGACGGAAATTGAAATGCAAAAAGTACCCGCAGCTTTGATGACGCGTTTGGAAACGGCTTATGAAAGGCTGGGACATTTATGGGAACAATACAGTATGAGCGATTTATAAACGATCAAACAATACCGTATCATGAATTGCTGGCAAATTATGCAGCAATGGCTAACACTGTTGACGACAGCGGCATGGTTAAACGACTGTTTTTTGTTGAACTGGATGCGCTTGGTGAGAATACAGCGGTTCATGAACGCTTATGCGAGGCATTTCAGCGCAATGGTGAACGGGCCTTTGAAAGCAGTGTCTGTGCTTTGGTTGTTTATGCTCAAAGCATTGACTATACGAAAACTTTTATTAAAAAGTTTATTTATACGGTTAACCGCATGGGGGGCAGTTTTATTGGCCATCCTGCAGTGGAGATTCTGCCTGGTCTAGTAAACTTTAAAACGCGAAGCACAGCGGAAAATTGTACACTTGAGGCGGCTTGTGAAGGACAGTTGAGGCGTTTAACACAGAGACTGGGTGATTATCAGATGCTTCAGAAGAAAACGCTTAAATTGTTGGCGCTTCACGCCGGACAGGTTGATATGTCTACGACACTGAGGCTTTGGCATGCGATTCGACAGCAGTTAACAGCACAAATGGGCGATCGACTCATCATTGATGAGCTTCATGTAGATGAGGGCAAAATCTATGACTGTTATGGCTGTCCCTATGAAACCTGTCTGTATTTTGCGAAAGAGAAACGATGTTTTTATGGCGGAATTGTTGTAGAAGACCTATTTCCGGCGCTTGAAGCAGCTGATGTTGTCCTTTGGGTATGCCCAAATTACAATGATTCGATCTCTGCAAAGCTGATGGCGGTTATTAATCGAATGACGGCGCTATACCGTAACATGTCGTTTTATGATAAATATCTTGCAGCCGTGATTGTCTCTGCCAATTCCGGCAATGATGCTGTTGCGGGACAATTAATCGGTGCGCTCAACGTTAATAAGGGATTTAGGCTTTGGCCGCAGTTTGCATTTACACTGTTGGCCAATCACCCGAATGACTTGGCAAAATACGATGATTTGTCACAGCGTATAGAAAGTTATGTCGACATAATGCATGGAAATATGTACAAAAATATGACTAAAACGTAAAAAACAACTTTTAAAAAATAGATTCTGTGGTATAATAAGAGTAAGAAAACAAGTTCTACAACAGGTTGAAAAATGAAGAGAAACTGAGAAACGTATTGATTTTCAAGGAAAGGGTGAGTCCACCAAGAAATTAAGTGTTATCGAGGAAAATGATTTTTTTAACATTGAAATGGAAAAAAGAGTTTTGAGGGTTTCGTGAGTTATGTTAACCCTTATCAATGCCTGATGTATACGGTCACAAGGACCGAATAAAATACTGAAATCTTGCGGGCAGGAGGGAAGGTAGGTGAAATCGCTTAAGACTTATTGCTAAAGTTTAGATTTAGCACTTAGATGATCTATTGATATAGATTATGTTGGGAACATTGTTTTCGGAACTTTTACAAATGATTAAACAGAAAGGGTGATTCCACCAGAAATGCAAATTGAATCAACGGCGTAAAGAGCCTCTCTAGTCAGGATATTACTAGGGAGGCTCTTTCAGTTAAGTTATGCTGTTGGTTTTGATGTCTTTTTAGGTGAAGGTATTTTTTTGTTTTTAAAAAGGTTGCATTGGTTTTCATTGCGCATTGCTGTTAAAATATTTTTTCGGCTGTGCGGGAGATCCTTGTAAATTGTTTTAAGAAAATCACCGATTTCTTCACGCTTTGTATGTTTGTCCACTGGACAGGGACTTTTAAAAACGGGAATATGCTCTTTCTGGACCGTACTAATGACTTGGGCTTCAGAAGCATCTAAGAAGGGTCTAATGACGTGAACATCTGTACGTGAGAGATATGATTTGTATTCCAGCGTATTGAGTTTTCCCGCATAGAGCATATTTAGAAAAAGTGTGGTCAGTGCATCATCGGCATGATGTCCTAACGCCAAAATATTGAGTCCACGTTGGTTCATCGTGTCGGCGAGTACACCTCGGCGCATATTGGCACAAAGTGCACAGGGATTTTTTTCATCGCGAATCTCGAAGACGACCTTGGCAATCTCTGTCTCGACAACCGTATAGGGTATGCCGAGCTTCTCGCAGAATGATTTAGCGCCTGACAGGTCAAAGTTGTTGAAACCCATGTCTACTGTAATCGCTTCAAGATGAAATTTAAAGGGGCTAAAGGTCTGGAAGCGCGCCAGTAAATAAAGCAGCGCCATACTGTCTTTGCCGCCTGAAAGGCCGACGGCGACGCGGTCTCCTTCCTGAATAAGCGCATAGTCTTGAATTGTTTTTCGCATAATGCCTAAAAGGCTAGTCATAAAATACCTCTCATATTATTTAAATTGTACAACATTAAAACGGCATGTCATCTGTCAATTGCTTTATTTTCTATAGGGACATCATAAAATAGGACCTATGTAAACGCATAGGTCCTTCATTGTATAAACATTATATGAAACAGTGCACGGACAAAGTGGTGAATGCCAGTTGACTTCTATTAAAACGCATTTCCATGCAAAAATCAAGTCTCACTTTTGAGGTCAGGAGATGGCATCGCTTTGTTTACTGCGAGCGGTCATATGGATAAACTTCGGTGTAGGTGTCACTCCAGTTGCCATCGGAATCCATGATGCGAAGTGAAATCGTATATTCACCGACAGTATCAAATATTGGATAAAGATTATCAGTGATAAAGCTTTGAATAAGCTGATCGTTGTAATAGACAGACCATTCACACGATTCGATTGGCTTGCTGCACGCACTGGTATTAATAAAGGCGACACGATCATCAGAAAGTGTTTCGATACGATAAGAGGCTTCAAAAATTTCAGGCTTAAAAAAGAAACTTTTAATGCCAAAACCGATTACTGCGATAAAAATCAGCGTCATTGCAACTGGAAAAATAAAGGCTTGCCAAGATTTTGACATTTCGGGTTCAGATGTTTGCATTTCCTCCGGCCTGTTTTTCTGCTTGAGTGGCGCATCATAGGATGGTTTAGCAGATGCTTCAAAAGGATCTTCGGCAGGTGAGAGCTCGCAGAAATCGGGAAGTTCGGTACTTAGGAAGTCTAGAACAGGTTCAGATTCTTCTATGCTATCACATGAAAGCGATGCCGTCGCTGTTTCAGCTTTAGCCATTGTACTGCCCGTTGAGAAGACGGTGTTGGTGGTGATCTCATCCGTGTCAGAAACTGCGGCACCTTCATCGTTTTTATCTGTCTCCGAAATATCTTGCCTCACGGTATCATCGTCAGCAGCCTCTGCCTCCAAAACATCTTGCAGCATGGTATCATCGTCAGCAGCCTCTGCCTCCAAAACATCTTGCAACATGGTATCATCGTCAGCTGCCTCTGTCTCCAAAACGTCTTGCATCACGCTGTCATCGTCAGCTGCCTCTGCCTCCAAAACATCTTGCTCCACGCTGTCATCGTCAGCTGCCTCTGCCTCCAAAACATCTTGCTCCACGCTGTCATCGTTAACTGCCTCTGCCTCCGAGCCATCTTGCATCACGGTATTATCGCTGGATTCATCTATCCCCGTGATTGCTGTATTGATAGTGTCTGACCTGTCATTTAGCGAAGCGCTTTCAGCGATGACACTGTCGTTGGAGACGGAAAAGGTGAGATGATATTCAAATGGAATGGACTCTATTGCCTCAGGTTTCTCATAGATAAAAATATCCTTGAAATGCCGGATGAGCACGTCGAGAGATGGATATGAAACATTTCCCAATATGAGATTATCCATGAACTGACGGTGATGCTCATTCTTGGAGGCTAATATTTTTTCCATCAACAGCCCAATTTGAGCGTAGAAATGTCTAGGCGTATAGTTCCCCTCTTCACCCAAATGGATAATTTCCCGAAGCATTAGAACGTCGTCAGCGACGCGCCATTGCGGCAGGGCGATGAGCTGATACTTGATATTATCAGAAAAAGCATCGTATCTGTAAATGACTTTCAGCATTTCATAACACAAATAGATTCGGCGATCATAGGAAAGCTGTTGATTATCGAGATATTGATCAAGTTCATAGCCTTGTAGATTGTTAAGAACGACGAAAAGCTGCTGGTTGAATTCGAATATATCTTTGAGATTATGAAGACGATTTCGCAGTACATGTTTAGTGGCACTGCTGATTTTTTCAGGTCTTCTGACCGTTATGAGAATGATTTCTTCATCAGTTGCCTTGATGGTCCCCTCTGAGATGCACTGGAAAGCATCGTCCATCATTACTCTGTTGACGATGAGATCATTGAGTATCATAAAATTCCCCCTGTTTTGAATAGGTTTTAATCAAAACTTAACTACTTTTCATTATATAATAGATATGGGGATTTAAGTAGTGAAAATAGAAAAAAAACAACAAGATATAGTATTTTTTTGTAAAAATGCCGTGTTAGTACGGAATGCCTATGGCGATTTGGTATATAATCCACTATAATTGTAATGGAATGTCAAATAACGAATGGAGTTTTGCTGCATGATTCGATTGCTTCACTTATCTGATTTACATATAAATGCTGGATTTGCAAATAAGAGCGCCTATATTAGAGAACAGTTAAAACTCTATCTGAACAAGAGTTTTGAGTGCGCCGTTACTTATGCTGTCACGCATAAAATTGACGGCGTGATGATTGTTGGCGATTTTTTTGACCGTCCGCAAGTGGATTATGCACTTGAGCGATTTGTTAAGCAGCAATTGACGAAACTGCTAGATCATGACATTCATATTTTTTACGTCAACGGCAACCACGATCCGGCTGATGCAATGACCCTTTTAAACGCATTTGCAGATCATCGCTATTTTCATGCGTTCGACAGCGACACCTTCAAAAGGCAAACCGTGACGTTTGAAAGCGGCGAGACAGGCGAATTCATTGCGAGTGGCCATGCTTATAGAGGAGAACAGCGTGATTTGGTAAAGCATTACCCAGTGAAATCAAATGCCTGTTATTGGGTGGGGATGGCACATGCCAGTGTTGTGAATGCACAGTCAACAGGTGAAAAAACTGCTTATATGGGAACGACCCTGCCGCAGATCGAATCGCTGGGCTACGACTATTTTGCCCTTGGCCATATTCACATTCGCCAGCAGCTTTCGGAACGCGTCGCATACGCTGGGAATTTACAGGGACTCAACTACAAGGAAATTGGCGGAAAGGGCGGGCTGCTGGTTACGCTCTCAGAAAGAGGTACTTCTGTTGAGTCGGTTGACTTTAACGAGATTCAATGGGAAGCCATCGACTTTGAGGTGACGGAAGAGGTCGGTACCCTTTATGAACTGGAGACGGCGCTGACGGATACGATTGCAGAGCATATTTCAGATTTGGGTTATCCGCCGGAACGCTTGATTGTGCGCGTACACCTTTATGGCAGGAGCAAGTGCTACCATTCGCTTCGCGATGCAGAGGCGCTTGCTGATCTCGAAACGGCAATCAGTCAGAGGCTCAAACTTTTAAATGTCGATCTTAAGGACATTGGACTGGCAAATGATTATGACTTAAAAGCGCTTGCCAGAGAACAGACGGTTTTAGCAATGGCACTTGAAATAATGGATGCGCCTGAGCGGCATCCTGAACTCTTGACGCGGCTGTATCGACTCCCAATGTTTAAGACCACGACAACCGTTCAGTCTCGTGAGACTTTGCTGCGGGAATACATGGATTCTGTTCGCGATGAACTCGTTGACAGAATGTTGAAGGTGCCAAATGAAGATTAATGCCATACACTATCGAACTTATGGAAAATTAAATGACTATACGCTTACGCTGGATGAAGGTATTAATACGATTTACGGTGGCAACGAATCGGGAAAATCTACTATTTTTAACAGTATTCGAAGTTTGCTGTATGGCTTTTCACCCGCGAGCCGAGAGCGGCACCCCTATGTAAACTGGACGCGTGGAGAAATTGATTTTGAAGGCAGACTAACGGTTGACGGGATGCCGATTCGCGTGATACGCCAGTTAAAGTCTTCGCCGAAACTTATGATCTTGGATGAAGTGAACGGGACGACGGAAAGCAAGCGCAATGATGCCTTGCCGTGGGTTTCCGATATTACAGATTCGCTGTATGAATCCATCTATCATCTGACGGCAGAAATGCTGATTGACCTAGAGGCGAGTTCATGGGAACGCATTCAGGAGCGGCTCATTTTTAATTACGGCATGGATTATTTAAATAAATCATCTGACGTTATACAAGCAATGGTGCAGGACCTTAACGGCATATGGCGTCCGGATAGGCGCGGAACGCCAAGGCTGGCTCAAATTGAACGGAGACTGCGTGAGCTGACGCGATCCCGGATAGAAGGTGAACAGCAATATGACAATCTTAAAGGGCTCATTGAAAATGCCGAAGCGTTGATGCATCAAATCCAACGCATTGATCAACAGCGAAAATGGTGTATTGCAACGGCACAGGAATTAAACAAACTGCTCCCGGTCAAGCAGAAACATGAAAAAATCGAGATGCTTAAACGCGAACAGCAGCATTTGGCACTCTATGAGAAAATCCCAGAAGATTCTTTAGTAAAATACCATCAACTAATAGAAAGAATGCAGGAGATGACTGCTGAACGTGAAGCACTTCGTGGGGAATATGAAACGCTTGAAAGGGAAAAGAAAGTTTTCAATGCGGAAGAAAAGTTGATTTTGACAAATGCCGCCGAACTTGAAAAGGCATCTGAAGCATTGCGGCATTACGAACTCGCTGACCAGCAGCTGCACGAACTGTCTGCTGCGCTTTCAATGAAAACAGAACAGCTTGAGCGAGAATTGAATCATTTATTTGAAGCACCTTATCAGGCAGCATATGATGCGGTGAAGTCAATTAATCCCGTTGCCCTAAAAACAGCGCTGTACCGATATTTCGACTTGAAACAGAAAGGTGAAAAGGCACGTGTGGAAGCATGGTCTTTGGCACTTGGCAAAAAACGTCGCTATGGCATATTGATGGCGGCGAGTCTCATGGGGATTGCCTCGGGGTGGCTCTTGCCTGATTTCAGGCCGCTGGCATGGCTCAGCGTGGCATTGTTCGGCATTGCACTTGGCGGCCTGTTACAGCGGCAAATCAAAAGCGAAGCTAAAGATGACGATTTGGAAACGGTGGCGGCCAATATTGAGGCAATGTTTACACCTTTGAATCTACCTGCTTATCTGTGGACGGATACCTCGCTTATTTTTGCCGGTCGCATTGAACAGACTGCGGGGCTGATTTTTGAAGCGGATAAACTTTCAGCGCGAATCGAAGCAGAAAAAGAAAAATGTGAAGCACTTGAAGCGGTCATGAGACATGCACTGGCTGATATAAATGCAAGTGATACACCCGTTTTGCTGACCCTTCAGCTGACCCTTCAAAAGTTGAAAGCGCTTTCAAGAGTTCAAATTGAGAATGAGCGGTTGCAGGACAAGATTATGACGCTTAAAGCGCGTTGCAATGAATTTGATATCAAGATGGCGGCACTAAATGAAAATTTATCTGAAATTGAATTGAAATTCTTGAATTTGGGTATGGGAAATTTGGACGAGGGTATTGCAATCTTCGAGCGCGATCAAGGAATTGGGAAGCGTATCAGCATCTTTGAAGAAGAGCTGCTCTCGGACATTGCGCTCTACGACGCCCTTAAACATTATGAAAATCCGGAATTAATCAACGAGCGCTATATTGAAGAGCTTGAAGAGCTTCGAGAAGAGTTGGAAGAGACACGGCAGAAGGCTGTTTCTGAAAAGTCATCCTGCGAAGCGGAAATTGAATCCATTAAAGCGGCGGTACGACTTGATGAACTCGACAGTGAATATCAAATGCTGATGGCGGAGCGAGAGGCGTTGGTAGCTCGGCGTGATCAGCTCATGGTAATGATGGAAGTGCTGCAATATGCCGACGATAAATTCAGACGTGAAAATCAGCCTGACATCCTCAATCGCGTCAGTGAGCTAATGGCCGAAATGACACTTGGCAAATATCAGAAAGTGCTCATTAGCGAATCGTTTGAACTGCAGTTTCTCGTAGGGGATGAAGTGCTGCCGATTTCTAAGGCATTTAGCAAGGGAACGCTTAACCAACTGTTTCTAGCATTTCGGCTGGCCGTTATCGAAATGATTAATCGGGATAAACCACCGCTTCCGATTGTCTTAGATGAAGCTTTTGTCAATTGGGATGATCAACGTCTGACTGCAACTTACAAGGTTCTGGAGGATTTTGCGAAACGGCATCAGATATTGATTATGACATGCCATGAACCGAAACGGACTTACCATCTTGTACAGCTGCCGGAGACTCAATCTGCTGAGGCAGTGCACTAGATCGTGTCCACAAGCGGTTGAAAATAGGCGACGGTGTGATGGATTTAAATGCAGCAAGGTATGGAAGTGATGCCAAAACCGTAAAAATGATTTTATGACGATCATACGATGATGACGATCAATTAACAACGATAAGGTGAGGATATGAATAAATCTATTTTAGAACAACTTGAACTTGAACGCAGCAAACGTGACCTCATTAAAGCGGCAAAAGAAAAACAGGAAACCATGCGATCTGAACGGCAAGATGCAGATCGGCCGCAGAAAATGCTTGAAGCCGATCAAAAGTATGCATGGGAATATGAGTTGGAGCGTTATCGAAAAGACCGTCTTAAAGATCGTTTTTGCATTGCAGGTGCTATTTGTGGTTTTATTTCACTTTTTTTAACGATTTGGTTTCATTTGCCTGCGATCCTTCAATGGTTTCGCTAATACTTTTCGGACACTGAAAAGAAAACAACCTTTACACAGAACGTATGTTCGATTATAATGTTCTTATAGCGCAAATTGAATGCTGGGTGGAGGTTGTTATGAAAATTGTCGCCAAAGTCATTGAAGTCATTGCATGGTTTAAAGAAAACGGCGATATCCGACCGATAAAATTTAGAATGACTGATGCACAATCGGAGGTGACTGTCGTTAAAGTCGATCAGATTATTGCTGTTGAAAAAGAAAAATTTGCCGGCAATGTCATGTATCTTTTTCAGTGTCAAAGTGAAATAGAAGGTGAGATGAAGCGGTTTGAACTCAAATATGAGGTTGATACCTGCCGTTGGATTCTCTTTAAAATTTGAAATGACCACTGTGGCGCAGAAAGGCACTAAAAACGGCAAAAGAGAGCTCATGACAAGGGAGCTCTCCTTTTATGCGGAAAATCTTGAAAAGATGCGGAACTTTTTCAATGGTGGAATCGTCTAATCATAGCGGCAGTCTTTTGATCTCATCCAATAAAACATTTACAGCATGCTGGCCATCATTGGGTAGTCGTCGTGATCGGGAACGCCGCCGGCAATACCTTTGATGGCGGTATTGGCAAAAGTGCCGCGGCTGATAATGGAGGGACCGTAACGTGTTCGCAAATGATCAATTGTACGGTCCAATGTCCTCAAGGATTCATGATTAGGTGATTCCCAGATGGAAATCTGGCGCATGTCGATGGGGATAAACATTGAGACGCGGACACCGAGGTGACGTATTGGGGTGCCGTCCCAGAGAACGTCAAAGAGCTGGCAGACTTCGTGAAAAATTTCAGAGGTGACATCTGTAAAATAATGCAGTTTTTTCTGGTGTGAAATGTACTTAAAGTGATCTGACTTAATACTGACAGCAATAAGACCACAGAGAAAGTTCTCGGCTCGAAGTCGGGCGCCAACCATCTCCGTCAGCGATAAAAGATACATATGCGCTGTGCGGCGGTCAGTAACGTCAAAAGGGATTGTGGTAGAATTGCCGATGCCCTTAATAGCTGGATAACGACCAATGCGAATTTCGGAAGTTTCGATGCCGTTGGCATATTGCCAGATGACGTCTGCATGGCTTTTAAAATGATGTCTGAGAAGTGTTAAATCGGCTTTTGCCAAATCACCGACTGTATAAATGCCCATTTGATTTAGCTTGGGCGTTGTGGCGCGTCCAACCATAAAGAGATCCCCTACGGGAAGCGGCCAGAGTTTAGTGGGAACTTCATCAGGATAAAGTGTGTGGACGCGATCCGGCTTTTTAAAATCTGAAGCGACTTTAGCGAGGAGTTTATTGCTGGAAATGCCGATGTTAACGGTAAAGCCAAGTTCTCTTTTGATGCGGTCTCGGATGGCGTTTGCCAAATCAACTGGTGATGAATACAGATGTTCAACATCGGTGATCTCTAGAAAGCATTCATCAATGGAAAAACGTTGTAAATCTGGTGAGTAGGTCTTAAGCAAGTCGACAAGTGATTGACTTGCTTTCATATAAAGGCCGTAAGAGGGGCCGACGAGTTCGAGCGCTGGACATTTTTTTAATGCCGCATAAAGCGACTCGCCTGTCTGAATGTTAAATCTTTTAGCCGGTATAGATTTAGCGAGAATAATGCCGCGGCGTGCTTTGGGATTTCCCGTTACAACGGAGGGAACATCTCTTAAATCATAAGGAAAGCCGTGCTGCAGTCTGTAAACGGCTTCCCAGGATAAATAGGCGGAGTTGACATCAATATGGAATATGGTTTTCATGTTGCGTACCTCTTTCTTTATTTCAGATGGGTTAATTTCATTATACAGAACATGTGTTCGGTTGTCGATATAAAGTATTTATAACATTTCTGTGAAAGTTCACAGGAAGGACAAAACGATTCGGTAACCTAGGACAGAGACCTTAAAGCGTTTACTAAGTGTGTTTCACATCATATGTCGTATTTGGGACAAATAAAAGCTGTGCAAAATACGACATATGGTGTGAAAGCTGTTATTTCTCGAAATGCAGCGAGAACAGGCGGCATAAGCACTGGGCAATGCGGCAAGTAATGAACACACTGAAAAGAAAACATTGAAGGGTATTTATGAGAAGGATTGAATGTGATCACAGCAGTACCATACAGAGAGAATGGTGATCCCATCATGACGATTGATAATAAGGGGCATATTTTTGAGATTTGAGAAAGGAGGAGGTTATGACCAAACACAGTGAAGTTGTGATCAGTGTCAAAGGCCTTAGAAAGGTGTATCGTATTGGCAATGAAAAGGTTGTTGCACTCAGACAGATTGACCTCGATATACACAGAGGTGAGATATGCTGTATTCTGGGAACATCAGGTTCTGGGAAATCAACGCTGCTCAATATGATGGCAGGACTGGAAAAGCCATCTAAGGGCACGATTTTAATAAAGAGTGAAGCCATTGAGAAAATGAGTGAAAAGCAGCTGGCAAAGTTTAGACAGCGCAATATTGGCTTTATTTTTCAGTCTTACAACTTGCTGTCGGCATTGACGGCAATCGAAAATGTAGCAATGCCGTTGATTTTTAGAGGCATGCCAAAGGCACTGCGTGAGAAACGCGCTAAGAAATATTTGAAAATGGTGGGACTGGGCGACCGGTATCATCATAAGCCTACGCAGATGAGCGGCGGACAGCAGCAGCGTGTCGGCATTGCGCGTGCGTTTGTGGGAACGCCTGAGATCGTCTTTGCAGATGAGCCGACGGGCAATCTCGATACAAAGACATCTATTGAAGTCATGCATATTATGTGGCGCATGGCGCGTGAAAAAGATCAGACCATTGTCATTGTTACCCATGACCCGGAAGTTGCGCTTTATGCTGATAAAGTAGTAAACATACGGGATGGTGACATTCAATCCGTCGAAGAGCGACCGGAAGATGATGTTTACGAGAAATTTATAAAACCTTATGAAGAATCCTTTATTACAGCAGACGATATTACTGAAGCCGCCAGTGCGGCGCTGTAGAAAAACGAAAACACGATGGAGGAAAGAGATGAGAAAGCGATATATCCTATTAATTATGGCCTTGCTGATGGTGATGAGCCAAACCGTAGTCTTTGCGGATTCACTTGAACCATTGGTAGGCATCGTAACAGCTGGTGAAACGCAGATCGTTACGGCTGGTGAGGCGACGACCTACGAAATGACCGTTTACAATAACTCAACCAATGTTGCAAACAGCGTTAGTGTGACTATTAAAGGTGATCATCCGTTTAAATCAGATATCAGCAGCATGTCGCAAAAAGTTGACCGCTTAAACCCAAAAGAAAAAGAAACCATCACCTTTAATTTATACGTAAGTCCCGTTGCTGAACAGCGCTATTATGAATTTGACGTTCAGTTTGATTATGAGAACCGTTATGGCGCATCGTATTCAACGACATCAAAAGCATATGTTGAAGTCATCAACAGCAATGTAGAACCAATTGTCGGTATTGTTGAATATCGAAGCGGCTATGATTCAATTCAAGCAGGCGTTGAAGACGGCATTGTCATGTACCTAAAAAATACAGGGACCATTGCAGCGAAGGATGTCCGCGTGACACTGAGCGGTTTTTCCAATACCGGGATCTTACTAGATGAAGATGTGGATACAAAATCAATTCAATCCATTGAAGCCAATAAATCAGAACTGGCAAGTTATCGCATCAAAGCCGGAGAAAATGCTACAACAGGTGTGAAGACGCTGACGGCAAACGTCGTTTACATTGATAGTTACGGCAATGAATATACCAAAGAAGTACCGCTTTACTTCCAAGTTGACGGTGTTGATACAACTGGCGTTAACGTTGAAATCACCAATGTTGAATATCCGACATCACTAAAGCCGAATCAAAGCTTTGACGTTACCTATACGATAGAAAACAACAGCAGTGTTGATCTTGACTATGCTGAATTCGTCGTTGAATATCCAAGTGATTTCGTCGCAAAGACACCTGCGAAAAAGGTTGTTAGGGGCATGAAAGCCGGCGAAGCGCAGCAGTTTACCGTATCCCTTATGTCGAAATCAAGCATGTCAGAACAAAATTATGACGGCTGGGCAAAAGTGAATTATTACGCAAAGGGCGATACCAGTGAAAACATGCAGACCATCAACAGTTACTTGGGCTTTTTCGTAGAGGATTCAGAATCGGGCAGCAAGCCAAAATTGATTATTGATCACTACGATTACGGTGGTGAAAACGTCTTGGCGGGCGAAAACTACACCCTTAAACTCTTCATTGAAAATACCAGTACAGCGGAATATACACGCAATATCAAAGTGACGCTAACCGGCGAAGAGAGTGTGTTTACCCCTGTTGATTCTTCAAGTTCATTCTTTATCAACAGCATTGCACCGGGGGCGATTTATGAGCACGAAGTGGTCTTGAAGACAAAAATTGACGCTAGCGTTAAAATCTATTCGCTTACCGTTAAAATGGAATACGAAGATGGCAACGGCAATGCCTACGATGCAACGGAAACGCCTTACAGCGAGACTGAAAACCTCAGTATAGCGGTTGCACAGCCCGTAAGACTTGAAACAGCAGACCTCATCATTCCTTATGAAATTTATGCGGGACAGCCTTTCTATATCGAACAGGAATTCTACAATATGGGCAAGTCCACGATGTATAACATGATGGTAAAAGTAGAAGGTGTAGAAACCAGTGAATCAAGCTATTTTGTCGGCAATTTTGAAGCGGGCAACAGCGATTACTACAGTGCACAGTCTTACGCATATGAAGAAGGATCATTTGACGGCAAGCTCATCTATTCCTTCGAAGATGCACTTGGCAATGTATCAACCCACGAAGAGCCGTTTACGTATACGGTTATGCCGGCAATGGAAATGGATTTTGACAAATATCCGATGGAAGATGAAATGTTCCCGGAAGAACAGCCGGCAGATACAGGTCTCAATAAAATTATTATCGGCGGTATTTTGGTGATCGCCGTCGTCGCCATCGTAATCGTCGTCAGAAAGCGTAGAAAAGCTAAGCTTTTAAAGGCGATGGAGGATTTGGATGAATAGTCTAGAATTAGCCCTAATGGGCATTAAGAATCTATTGCGGCGAAAAGCGCGAACTATTTTGACGGTACTTGGCGTCATTATTGGGACGGCTTCCATTGTCGTCATGGTTTCACTGGGTCTGGGCATGAACAAGGCCTTTGAGCAACAGCTTGAGGAGTACGGCAGCCTCACCATGATTGAAGTATACAACAATCGCGGCGGTTATATGGTCATGTCTGATTCAGGCGAAAGCAGCAGTGTACCTGAGGGTGAAGTGGCATTTAATGACGAGACAATCAGTACTTTTGAGAATATTGAACACGTCGAGTTCGCCTTGGGGATGAAGCGTTTTGACGGTACGCTTTACGCCGGAAAACTCCAAAGCTGGGCGGGCATTATGGCGGTAGATCTCGAGAAATTTAAAAAGCTCGACATTGATCTCAGTGAAGGAACGATGCCGTCGGCAGACGGTGTCAATGAAGTCCTGATGGGTTTTCGCGTTTCTGAGGATTTCTACGATCCGAATTCCAGAAATCCATACAGCAACCAGTCGTCTGTAGACGTTATGAATACAAAACTGGAAGTTGTGCCGTCATCGTCCTATTACGACGGCAAGCGCCCGCGCGGCTTTGTCATTACACCAACGGGGTTAACTTCTGAGGAAGACTGGGATTATGCTTGGGACATCTTCATTGATTATGATGTCTTCACCAAGCTTAAAGCTGATTTTGACAGGCGCAATAAAAACAACGATGATGACAACGGCGGGCGCAAGCGCTCGCGCAGCAATGAAGACCAAGACAAATACGATCAAATGAAAATAAGTGTTGATGATGTCAAGTATGTCCAAGAAGTACAGGAGCAGGTCAAGGAAATGGGCTATGAAGCCTACAGTCTGACAGATGCACTGGAGAACATGAAGCAGACTTCCGGTCTCATTCAGGCAGTTCTCGGTGGGATCGGTGCCGTTTCACTATTTGTTGCTGCGATTGGCATTACCAATACCATGGTCATGTCAATTTACGAGCGGACAAAAGAAATTGGCGTCATGAAAGTTATTGGCGCTGAACTCAAAGACATCAAAAGACTCTTCTTGTTTGAAGCAGCGATGATTGGTTTCTTTGGCGGTGTCTTTGGCGTTGTCATCAGTTATGGGATTTCATTTCTCATTAATTCCGTCCTCTCCGGCATGAGTGAGGGCGGCGGCTATTACGGTGTAGGTTTCTTGTCGGATATTCCGTATTGGCTGGCATTGCTCGGCATTGCATTCTCTACCTTTATCGGCTTGGCTGCCGGATACTATCCAGCAGTTAGGGCGACGCGCCTTAGCGCACTTGAAGCAATTCGAACTGAGTAATATTGAAAAAAGTTTAAAAACAGTATGTGTGCGTATGTAATGGGCGCTGCACATGCTGTTTTTTTGCGTTCATTAATATTTTGTTACTTTTTTAATGCGGTGAAACAGCGTATACTTAAAGGAGAGAAGCTTTAGGATTGGAGGCATAATTATGGCAGAAGCATTATGGCTTTATGTAGATGGTGAGTTGACAACGAAATTTCCCGATGATATATGGGAATGCCCGCCAGTCTATGAAGTCATTCGGCTCATGGAAGGCACGCCGCTCTTTTTTGACGATCATCTGACACGTCTTGAACATTCTTTAGACTTGGTTTCAGCTGATTACGATGTATCTTCCGAAAAACTGTATCGGCGCATACGACATCTTGCGCAAGTCAATGGCATCACGGCACAGAATATACGCCTTGAAATTGGTAAAATTGCAGGGAAGTCTGCATGGCAGGAGCGCTTGTATTTAGTGCCGTCGTATTATCCTGAAGTGCTGCAATACCAAATGGGAATTAAAACGGTGACGACGGAAATTGTACGTTCGATGCCGCATGCAAAGATTGTGAATACGGCTTATGTTGAACATATTAACCAAGTGAAGTCGGCAACCGGTGCGTTTGAAGTCATTATTATGAATAAAGCGCATAAAATAGCGGAGGGCAGTAAATCAAATCTATTTTTTGTAAAGGGCAACACGCTTTATTCTGCAAAATCAGAAGATATTCTGATGGGAATCACAAGGCGAAGGCTGCTGACGCTTGCAGCGAAAATGGGGCTTAATGTGATTGAAAGTGATTTGTATTTAGAGGATATTGCAGCTTTTGAAGCATGTTTTATCTCAGGAACATCCATACACATTCTGCCGATTGCCCAAATAGATAATGCTGTATTTGAATCAGCAGCTCACCCGACGATTAAAGCATTAATTGAAAAGTTTGGTGAAACAGTCCATCAAAGCATTGAAGAAACAAGGCGGCTATATGAACACAATGAGGAGGCTATATGAATACAATGAAAGTTAAAGAACGTTTTTTAAAATATGTTGCCATTGAAACCACATCAGATCCGACATCGGAAACCTGTCCGTCTTCTGCAAAACAGCGCGTTTTAGGTGATGCACTGGTAGCGGAAATGCAGGCGATTGGCATTTCGAATGTGACCATGGATAAAAACGGTTATATCTACGGCGAGCTGCCAGCAAAAAACTGTGACGGCTTGGGCCCTAAAGTAGCTTTCCTTGCACATATGGATACGTCACCGGATTTTTCGGGAAAAGATGTGAAGGCGCGCGTTGTTGAAGCCTATGATGGCAGCGACATTGTGCTCAATGAAGCAGAAGGCATTGTTATGTCGCCGAAGAAGTTCGAATCACTTGAAAAATATATTGGACAAGATTTGATTGTAACGGATGGGACGACATTACTCGGTGCAGATGACAAAGCCGGTGTTGCGGAAATTATGACCATGGCGGAGTGTTTATTAAATGATCCGGATGCGGTTCACGGTCCGATAAAAATCGCCTTTACACCTGATGAAGAAATTGGACGCGGTGCAGATTTATTCGATCTGGGACAGTTGAAGGCTGATTTTGGCTATACCGTTGACGGCGGTGAAATTGGAGAAATTGAATTTGAAAATTTCAATGCGGCGTCTGCCATTGTCACCATTAACGGCAGCAATATTCATCCGGGCTACGCCAAGCTGAAAATGAAAAATGCACTGCTTATCGGCATGGCTTTCCATGAAATGCTGCCGGTATTTGAAAATCCTGCTTACACAGAGGGCTATGAAGGTTTTAGTCATCTCAATGATTTTGAGGGTAATGTTGAAAAAGCTGTGATGCGTTATATTATCAGAGATCATGATATGGCAAAATTTGAAATTAAAAAAGCGCGTTTTGAACGGATTGCCGCCTATCTCAACGCTGAATATGGCGAAGGGACAATCGTGCTTGATTTGAAAGATTCTTACTATAACATGCGTGAAAAAGTGGCACCGCATATGCACATGATCGATGTGGCAGCAGAAGCAATGCATACACAGGGCGTTACGCCGATCGTCGTGCCGATTCGCGGCGGGACCGACGGCTCAAGGCTGTCTTTTATGGGATTGCCATGTCCTAACCTTTGTACGGGCGGGCATAATTTTCACGGAAAGTTTGAATACATTCCCGTTCAGTCTATGACGAAAACCGTCTCTATTCTTATTGAAATCGCAAAGCGCTATGCGGCGATGCCGTCGGAGGCATAGATGCAGGAACAGTTTCAGCGATTGGGTTATCTCATTGGCGAAGACGGTTTTGATAAACTGCAAAAAGCACATGTTGCAGTCTTTGGCATCGGGGGCGTTGGATCATTCACCGTTGAGGCGCTGGCGCGGTCAGGTGTTGGTAAATTAACGCTTATTGACTTTGATACAGTGGATATCACGAATCTTAACCGTCAAATTCATGCGTTGCATTCGACAATAGGGCGTCTAAAAACAGAAGTGATGGCAGAGCGCATTGATGCGATCAATCCCGACGCTTCCGTCGAAGTTGTTTCAGAAATGGTAACGCCGGAACGGCTTTCAGATTTCTTTCAATCAGATTACGATTTTGTTGTAGATGCCATTGACATGGTAAGTGCTAAGCTTGCCATTATCGAAAAATGTACACGTGAAGGTATTCCGATTATTTCCTCAATGGGCACCGGCAATAAACTTGATCCCACAATGCTGACGCTGACCGATATTTATAAAACGTCTGTCTGTCCGTTGGCGCGCGTGATGCGCCACGAACTAAAAAAGCGTGATATCAAGGCTTTGCAGGTGGTTTATTCGCCGGAATGTCCTATAACGCCATCTTATCCGGAAGAGACACTGAAAGCTTTGGAAAACAAACGCAAAAAGCCGCCGGGAAGCACGGGATTCGTCCCCTCGACGGCGGGGCTGATTTTAGCATCGGCAGTTGTCAGGGGATTAACGGCAAAAACCCAGTAAAATGAAGGCAGAAGGCGGTTGAATTAGTTAACATAATGTGTTAGAATGCTGTTAGGTATATGATAAAAAGATAACAGGCAAAATTAGCAATCATAGATGCACAAATGATAACAGAATGAAAGTCAGTATCAATGGGGCGTATGACTGAAAAAAGCAACTAACGGAGGAAATTTATGAGGAAAAGGATTACACTGCTTTTGACATCCATATTGGCTTTGACGAGCCTTCTAGGTATGTCTTTTGCCGATTCAAGCTATTTTGATGCATCTGCATACAAGAAGGGTGATGAAAGCAGAGATGTGAAGCTGATACAGCTTGCGCTCTATATAGACGGTTCTTACTCGGGATCAGAATTTGCAACGACATTTGGTCCAAAGACTGAAGCGGCCGTCAAGGCATTTCAGGAAAAATACGGTTTGACTGCGGATGGCGTCGTCGGTGACGGCACCATGTCGAAAATGGCAAATTTGGATATCTTACCACTTCTGACCAAAACCAGTTATCGAAATGATGATGAGAGTGAAGAAATACAGTTTATTCAATCAGCACTTATTGAAGAAGGCTACTTAGCAATTGACCGTCCGACCGTTAATTTTGGTCCAAAGACTGAAGCGGCCGTCAAGGCTTTCCAAAGAGCTAATGGTTTAGATGCCGACGGGATCGTCGGCAATGACACAATTGGCAAGCTCGTTTCGATGGGCTATGTTAAGACATCAACCCAAACGGCGATTGATGAAGAAAACTTAAGTGATGATATTGCTTATGCTGACGGTACAGAAGAGAATTTGAGATATATCGGCGAAGTCACCCGGACCAGTTATGCACAGGGTGATACAAGTGACGATATTGCCGTCATTCAGGAAGCGCTGGCATGTTTGGGCTATTTGAATGCGGATACGTACACGACGTATTATGGAGAAGAGACTGCTAATGCGGTTAAATCGCTGCAAGCTCATTATGGTCTTGAAGTAGACGGTGTTATTGGATCGGGGACTTTTAGCGTCTTTAGACAGCTTGGCATGCTAACGGTTAAATCGACGGAAATCGTTTCACGTGGCGCGACGCGTACAGGGGAATACCTCGACTGGTTTAAAGAAGTTTTACCGATGGCTGAAGCGATTTACGGCGCAGATTATCGCGGTAAGATAAAAATTGTGATTGAAGATTATTACACAGGTGTCAAAATTAATGCACTGTTCTCTTATGGTCACAATCATATGGACATCGAACCGTTGACCAAAGAGGATACTGAAAAGATTAAAAAGCTGTGGGATTATAATTACGCATGGACCATGCGTCCTGTGTTAGTCTATTATTTGGATCATATTGTCGCGGGTTCATTAGCCGGCATGCCGCATGCCGCTTCAACATTAGATCGCATTGGCGATAACGGTATGGCGGGTGTGCTCGACCTTCACTATAAAAACAGCCGCACACATGCGACCAATAAGATTGATGAAAGGCATCAAAAACAAATCCGTATTGCAGCAGGTGTCAACTAACGACGTACGAAGGGCTATAAGGTGTGAATTTGCGTGAACAACGGCGCAAATCATCATAAAAAAACTAGCGAAAAACCCCGAAGCTTCTCATGATAAAACATGAAACTTCGGGGTTCTTTGATTCGCATCCTGCAAAAGGTGCAAATGCTTAATTTAACTTTTTTTTTAGATCCTAAACCGTTTTCTCGTCAATGCATTGCGTGGATTGAGCTAGTAGCGCTCACGTTCGTTGTCAGGTGATGTTTCTTTCTCAGAGTGCTTGGTATCAATATCCATGTCGTCACGCTGTGCCTGATCCTTTGAAATCAAGAAGATGCCAAAGAGAACGACGGCGACATATAAAAAGAGCTGGATATGGAGTGTCATAAACTCTTGGATTAAAAAGATGCTGCCTAGGCCAACGAGTAGGGTGCCCGTGCGCAAATTCTTTTTAGGCCGATGTCCCATATAATACATTTGCAAAAAACCAAGCCCGGGCCCAATAATGAATATCGGCCAAAATTTGTTTTCAAACTGATATGGCATCAGTGGCAGTTCTGAGAGCTGAAAATAAATGCCGTAAGTGATAAGCGTGGTTCCCAGCAACAGGTGTCTGGCGCCGGCATATCCATTGAAATAATCCCGTTCAGCACGATAACCAACGAAAATGAGAATAAGCGGCCATAAATTGCCAATATCAAAGTGAATAATGCCGTAATAATCCATGATTAAAACAATCCCCAACAGCACTACTAAAATCCCCAGCGCACTGTGTCGATGTTTGTCCATAAATGCCTCCTATGTACTTTTCTGCTACCATTATCGCAGAAAAAAGTTAAAACGTCGTTAGAACGGCATTAGAAAAGGTGAGAAAAGCCGTTGAACGCCGTTTGATTTTGTACGGTGTCCACCTGTTGACAAGTGCTTGTAAAAATTGTCCAAAGCCTAGAGTTGACAAGCGTTTGAATCTCATTTATAATGAGGCTAATTTGATATGTGTCTGAGACGAAGAGGAGTACGCAAATACACCATAAGAGAGACGGGATCTGGAGCTGTTGAATGCTTTCAATGGAACGAGTGCTGAAAATGCCGTTTGGCTGTTAATGCGGAAGGTCGCTTCTGAGACAGTTTTCTGAGAGCAATTAGGAAAACTCGGTTCCCGCCGTTAATGGGCTTGAGTGTTACGGCAATTGCCGTAAAAATAGGGTGGTAACGCGGTCCATTCGTCCCTAACGGGATGGATGGGTCTTTTTATTTTTTGAAAAGAGACGATCCTAATAAGCGTAAAACATCCAAGAGAGCATCCTAAAAGCATTAACAAGATTATAAAATGGATATCATTAGTGCAAATTTATTTGATTAAAAGAGATAGGGAGGAACAAATGGATAGCAAGTATAATCCAAAGGCGTTTGAAGACCGAATTTATGAACAGTGGTCAGAAACCGGCAGTTTTAAGGCCGCGGTTAATCCGGATAAAAAGCCGTTTACAATTGTATTGCCGCCGCCAAATATCACGGGGCAGCTGCATATGGGGCATGCGCTGGATCAAACACTGCAAGATGTGCTTATTCGATGGCGCAGACTTCAGGGGTATGAAGCACTGTGGCTGCCGGGTACGGATCATGCCAGTATTGCCACAGAAGTGCGTGTCCTGAAAAGCATTGAGGAAAAAGAAGGGCTTACAAAAGAGGATTTGGGACGCGAGGAATTCTTAAAACGCGCGTGGTCGTGGCGCGATGAATACGGTCGTATTATTGTCAATCAAATGAAGAAGCTGGGATCATCTTGTGATTGGGACCGTGAACGCTTTACCATGGATGAGGGCTGCAATCAAGCCGTTACGGAGTTCTTTATCAAGCTCTATGATAAAGGGCTTATCTATAAAGGCAATCGCCTGATTAACTGGTGTCCTGACTGCAAGACGACACTATCGGATGCCGAGGTAGAACATGAGGAAAAACCAGGCCACTTTTGGCATGTTAAATATCCCATTAAAGACAGCGATGACTATCTGGAAATTGCGACGACACGTCCTGAAACCATGTTGGCGGATACTGGTGTCGCCGTCAATCCGAATGATGAGCGCTATCAACATCTCATTGGCAAAACCTGTATTCTGCCGCTCGTTGGGCGTGAATTGCCGATCATAGGCGATACTTACGTTGACCTTGAATTCGGTACAGGTGCGCTGAAGGTAACGCCGGCACATGATCCAAATGACTTTGAAATCGGTTTGCGTCACGGTTTGGAACAAATTAGCTGTATGAATGACGATGCGACGATGAGTGATGACATGGGCAAATACGCCGGCATGGATCGCTATGAATGTAGAAAGGTGCTGGTAAAGGATCTTGAAACAGGCGGGTATCTCGTCAAAGTGAAAGACCATGCACACAACGTCGGTACATGCTATCGCTGCCATACTGTCATTGAGCCAAGAATTTCCGATCAATGGTTTGTAAAAATGGATGCATTAGCAAAACCGGCAATAGATGTTCTAGATAAAGAGGATCTTAAAATCGTACCGGATCGTTTTAATAAAGTTTATTTAAACTGGCTTGAAAATATCAGAGACTGGTGTATTTCCAGACAATTGTGGTGGGGACATCGGATTCCGGCTTATTATTGCCAAAGCTGCTCGAAAATTGTCGTCGCAAAGGAAATGCCCGATGTGTGTCCTGATTGCGGTGGAACGCATTTTAAACAGGATGAGGATGTACTCGATACTTGGTTCAGTTCAGGGCTGTGGCCGTTTTCAACGCTGGGGTGGCCTGAGAAAACACCGGAGCTCGAATATTTTTATCCGACATCCGTACTGGTTACAGGGTATGACATTATCTTTTTCTGGGTTATCAGAATGGTGTTTTCAGCGCTTGAGATAACGGGAGAATCACCGTTTGAACACGTATTTCTGCATGGACTCGTTCGTGACAGTCAAGGTCGAAAAATGAGTAAGTCACTTGGCAATGGCGTTGACCCGCTGGAGATCATTGATCAATATGGTGCCGATGCTCTGCGATTTATGCTTGCGACAGGTAATAGCCCAGGCAATGATCTGAAGTTCCAAGTCGATCGCGTTGAAGCATCGCGGAACTTTGCCAACAAGCTTTGGAACGCTTCTAGATTTGTACTGATGAGCCTTGATGGTGAAGTCGGTGATTTGACGGCAGAAGATCAATTGACTTTGGCGGATGAATGGATCCTTTCTCGTCTTAATGGTGCGGTCGCTGAAATTACAACACAACTCGAAAAATTTGACCTCGGTCTTGCGGCGAACCGCATTTACGAATTTACATGGAATGAATACTGTGACTGGTATATTGAGCTTGCTAAGAAGCGCCTTTATGGAAATGATGAAGCAGCGAAGCAAACGGTTAAACGCGTACTGCTCAAAGTTTTAAAAGATATTTTACGTTTGCTGCATCCTTTTATGCCTTTTATTACTGAGGAAATCTGGCAGTCGATTCCAGGAACTGGCAGTATGCTTATTCGTGATCAGTGGCCTGTAGCGGATACAGCCATGATTTCAGAAAAAGCAGAAAAGGCAATGGATGTTATGATGGAAGCGATTCGAAATATTCGAAATGTCAGAGCTGAAATGAATGTCGTGCCATCAAAAAAAGCAAAGTGTCTCGTGCTCGCAACGGATGAGGGGATTGGCGAAATCATGATGACGCAAAGCGAATACCTCGTTACGTTGGCTTCTTGTTCAGAGGTGGTTATGGCGGCGACAAAAGCGGAAATCCCCGAAGATGCTGTTTCTGCCATCGTTTATGGTGCAGAACTATTCTTACCTTTGGAAGATCTTATCGATTTTGAAAAAGAAAAAGAACGTTTAGAAAAGGAATGCAAAAAACTCGAAGATGAAGTAAAGCGCGTCAAAGCAAAACTTGCAAATCAAGGCTTTGTTGCAAAGGCACCGGCGGCATTAATCGAAGCAGAGCGTGAAAAAGAAGTGAAGTTTACGGAAATGCTTGAACAAGTACGGGTTCGTCTTACTGCGGTAGAAGCTAAGTTGAAAGGCTGATGACATATGCGTATTGAAGAAGCGTGGCAGTTTATTAAAGATGCAGAGCAGTATGGGAGTCGATTGGGACTTCAAAGCATTACAGAACTTTTAAAGAGACTGGGAAATCCCGAACGCTGTCTAAAGGTTATTCACGTAGCAGGAACAAACGGCAAAGGGTCCACCTGCATGATGATGGCTTCTGTCTTAAAGGCGGCTGGTTATCGTGTTGGTGTATATATATCACCGGCTGTTAACGGTTTTCATGAACGCATTCAAATTGACGGCAACTCTATTACGGATCGTGAAATCGTTGAAACGGTAATGCCGTTGAAAGCAGCCGTTGACAAAATGGGGACTGTAAAACCAACCGAATTCGAATTGGTAACGGCAATGGCACTTTATCATTTTGCTGCAAAAGCATGCGATCTCGTTATACTGGAAGTTGGACTCGGCGGTTTGGCAGATGCGACCAATGTGATACCAACGCCACTCGTTGCTGTGATGACGCCAATTGCTTTGGACCATACGCAGATACTCGGCGATTCTCTGGAAGCCATTGCGTCCATTAAAGCCGGCATTATGAAACCGGGTGGCATTACAGTGACCTGTCAGCAGGAAGAGCCGGTAATGCGCGTACTGAAATGTACCGCTGAGACGGAAGACAATACACTTTACTTGGCATCACCAGATGTCCTAATCACTGATCACATCACGGATGAAAAGGTTGTTGTCAATTATCGTGGCTCGAAAATCGCCTTGGGACTCTCCGCGGCTTATCAGGCAAATAATGCGAATTTAGCTGTCAACGTTTTGGAAAAACTAGAATCACATTATGGTTATCAAATACCTGCTGACGCTTACAGGCGTGGCCTATCCGAAGTGAAATGGCCGGCGCGTATGGAGCGTATTGCAGAAAGACCGCTGACGTTAATTGACGGCGCTCACAATCCGCATGGGATCAAAGCGCTGGCTCAAAGCCTGACCGCCATGTATTCGAATCGGCGTATCATTGGGGTAATGGGCGTCTTGGCGGATAAGGCTGTAGAAGAGATGTTGGGAACGATCTTGCCTGTTTTGGATGGTATCGTGACAACGCGGCCGACCAGTGAACGTGCATTGAATGCGGCGGCGCTGCGAATGCGTATTGAATGTGATTTTGAGACGCCGGTATTGGGTGAATTTGAACGCGTTTCCGACGCAATTGCCTATGTTAAATCGCACTTTAACTCAGATGTGATCGTTGTATATTTCGGTTCGCTTTATTTTCTAGGAGAGGTGCGAAGAGCTTATCTATAAAAAGTGCATTTAGAAAAGTGTATTCAAAAGGTCTATTTAACACAACACTTTCAATCTAAAAAGGACTGTTTTCATATGAGATCATGAAAACAGTCCTTTATTTTAGTGATCGTTAATTGGCAATCAATTAAAGTGGGCGAAAAGCTAAAATTAATTGCTGACTGGCTTTGTAAAAGCTCGAATACCGACGTTGGCATTTTCATAGAGCTCCGATAAGTCTTTGAAGTCAAAGCGATCGGGATCTAAGGTAATAAAACTCTCGCTGGGATGCCCTGTGAGTTCGAAATCAATACCGGGATATGGTCCTTCAATTGGCAGAAGAAAGTCGGAGTAGTCACTCGCCAGCGTGATGGCAACGTAAAAAGTTTGACCGGATCGAAGCAAAAGTGGTTTTGGCAAATGAACGGTGTAATAGCCTTTTGTGCCGATAAAGCCTGAAACGGCATCTATTAGATCGATTTCACCATCGTCTACAAGATCGAGTTTTACCGTATATTGCGTATCGTGTTCCGGGATATAGAAGCTGACAGCTGTAAGCCGTTCATCATCTTGAGCGGTGAAAGCATTCATCCCAGTTGCATAGTTGTAATCGACGTAGCCTTCATAGCGTGTGATGCCCGTTGGGTTATAATTGTAGAGCGTTGTCGTCTCATCCGCTGCGGAAAAGTCTGTAATGGCATAGACATCTTTGAGTACGTTGACATCTTCATATGAAATATAAAACAGACCATCATCCCCCCAATCATCCCCCCAGCTGTTCATAGCGATAAAAGCACCCGGGCTGCTTGGTTTTTGATCGAAATGATACGGTGCAAAGTTGTCATCCCAACCAATGAGAACGAGCTCATGTGTTGCAAATGATTCGGGGTCATTGTTGTAATAACTGCTGTTGGCATTGTTGAAATAAGTCAATCCCGTTTCGTTTAGAGAAATTGATGCAACGGCACCGCCGAAATTGTAGATCGCCGATTTAGTTTCATCGAGATCATTTACAATTTCTGCATAGCCGGTTAGTAAATATTGAGGCGCTGCGGCATCATTGGTGCGATCATCGCTGTACGGATCATCTGCTTCACGTACGGGCCCTGTGCCATTAGAATAATAGGCAGCAGCAATTTTAAAGTAACCGCCGGAATCATAAGTAACCGGAATTGGCGCGTGATGAATCAAATGATCTTCGCTGAAATCGACAACTTCGCCAGTGCTTTTGTAAACGGCGAGTTCAAAAAGTGAATTGGCGGCAAAAGCCCAGCAAGTGTTAACAGTTCCCTGATTGCGTAAAAAGTATTTTTTTAAAGTTTCATTGCTGTCAAAAGTCCGATAACGTGATGGCAGCTGTCCTACTTTTAAAAGGGGATATATGTTTTGAATGGTGTCAAAAGTTGTTTCAATAGGAATATAATCCAAAGCATCATCGGGATCACTTTTGGGATCGATCTGCAATCCGGATGCTTCAGAATAATGGTAATGCCACCCAAAGAGATCAACCGCATAAGCCCATGTCAATGGAAAGTATGTGATGCCGTTAATATTGAGCAATGGATATGTTGAAACGGTATTATCAATGGGAACGCCATTGACGATCAGGGGATAACTGACGAGTGAAACATTGAAATCAGTTTCAGGCGTGTCCACAGTGGTCAGTTTCTGACGATTGCTTGCAGGACTGGGGTTAATGCGGAGGCCGTCATCAGGACTGAAATCGAGTGTTAGCCCTAAGAGTCTTGAAAAATCCCATGTCATTGGGAGGTACGTAATATCCTTGTAGATTACAAGCGGATAGGGCATCAGCTGATTATCGACGGCTACACCATTGAGTGTAACGTCACCTTTTGCAATCTGCACATCCTGACTGCTTATGGCGAAGCTCGGAAGCGCTAAAAAAGAGAGCACACAGGTTAGCAATAGTATAACTGCTTTTTTTTGCATGTTAACCTCCTATATTAAATCGTTTGAATTCTACAATATGTGAAGCAGTGGCTTTGAAGTAAAAAAGATACAGTTGACGCTGTATCTTAACAAGTGAAGTATGTCATTAATGTTCTGTATCATCGACGAGTTTGTTGAGAATATCGGCATATAAATACTGTGCTTTTTTCTCCCAGTTATCGCAGATGGCCTTTGCGTGTTTATTGGAGACGACATTGACTTTAATATCCATCAACGTATAAATACCTTCTTTGACGGTGAGATGTACTTCGTAGTCATTATCATCTTCTTTTGTATAATCAGCGGTGACATTTGTCTTAATGACAAACGATTTTTTTTTCGAATCAATGCTGTCGTTAATGGTTCGCCTGAGTGACTGAGATACGCGGTCAGAGAAAAGATCCAAGCTGACGCGGCCTGTTTCGGTAATGATATAATAATCTTCCCCTTCGCTGGCACTGTACTCAAGCATTGAGGTTTCGACTAAATCAGTTAAATATTGCTGAAGATCAAAATAGTTCATGAGTTCATGTTCCATGACGAAATCTGTCAGCTGCTGATTGGTTAACGGCACAGAAAATTGATTGATTAAATAAAGCAATATAATTTTTGCCTTTAACTGTCGATCAGAATTTTGTTGTAACAAATAGAAACCCCCTTACTGTGTACAAAAAATAGTATAGCATAAATTGAAATTATCGGAAATAAAAATGCGCGTATACATTTTCAAAACAGTGCTTAGGGCTTATAATGAAAAAGACAACAGGGAGGTAGGCATGAGAAAATTAATATTGTCAATGACACTGGGGCTGATTGTAGCCGCAGGCAGTTTGAGCACCTTTGCATCATCTGAAACAATCTTGCCGCAGTTTGAACTGACAGCAGCTAAAAGATTATTTCGTGTTGAAAGTCAGATGAAGACTTCTGTGGAAGCTGAGAAACATCGGAAAAATTTAAAAGCATGGCGCACAGAGCGCGCAGGCGTTAATGAGCTTGGAAAGACGATGATCATCATGTATCATCGCATAGGCGATGACAATTCTTATTACACGCGCAGCGTTGAAGCGTTTAAAGCTGATTTGCAAAGACTTTACGATGAAGGCTATTCACTTGCGTCGATGCAGTCCTATTTATCAGGGCGCATTGAAGTGCCGTTTGGCAGAACGCCGGTGATCTTAACTTTTGATGATGGCGACATCAGTAATTTCAGATATTTGGATGACGGCAGCATTGACCCCAACTGTGCGGTTGGAATTATCAATGCCTTTAGTGAGGCACATCCAGCGTTTGGGCGACATGCCGTATTTTATTTAAATAAGGACAACCCGTTTGGACAGCCAAGTGAATTTTCAAAAAAGGCTGGCTATATACTGGAAAACGGTTACGAATTTGGAAACCATACGATGCACCATACATCGCTAAAAGCATTGACCTCCAATGAAATCAAAACAGCTATCGGCGGCAATGCAAATTATTTTGAGTCGCTTTTGCCAGCGGTTCATTTCAGGACGATAGCACTGCCGTTTGGCGATCGGCCACAGAATGATCAGCTTTACAGTTATGTTTTTAGCGGCACTTATGAAGACAAGCCCTATGATAACCGCATTGCGCTGCTCGTGGGCTGGCGACCTGAAAAACCGCTGTATGCTTTTGAAACAACACTGCAATTCGTCAATCGCGTTCAAAGCGGTGATAATCAATATCAGTTAGGCTACTGGCTTGATTACTTTGTCGATCATCCGGATGAGCGGTTTATCAGCGACGGAGATCCCGATATCATTTCCGTTCCGGCGGCATCCGCTGATTCTTATTATGGCGACATGGACGTATTAGAGATCATAAAACCGTTTCATATGGGAGGTTGAGTTTGAATTTTTATATCATCGGGATTATATTTTTCTTTATCATCTTAGTATCGATACAATACACATTAAACAAAATACTCGTTATTTTAAAAGAAATTATGGCAACTTTAAAACAAATTAAGTTTAAATCGTAACCTGGCTGTGTTCATCGTTGAAAAATGAGGCCACTTGGGATAAAATAGGAGTATTCAACATTGCAAATGTGTAGGAGGTTAACATGAGTATAGAAAACAAGCGCAGAGAAGTCTTGCTTTCAAAAGAGGAAATCGATCATCGGGTGAGAGGGCTCGGTCAGCAATTGACACGTGTCTATGAAGGCAAGAATCTACTGGTGATTTCCCTGTTAAAGGGGAGTTTTATATTCACGGCTGACTTAATCAGGCAAATCAAATTGCCGCTTAGGATTGAATTTATGACGACGTCGAGCTATGGACACAGTGAAGAGTCAACGGGCAGGCTCGAAATCGTTCAAGATATTAACGTTGACTTGTCGGCGTATGATGTTCTGGTCGTCGATGATATTACAGATTCTGCAATTACGATGGCTGGTGTCATTGAAATTTTAGGCAAGCGCAATCCTAAAAGCATTCGTTCATGTGTATTGCTCGATAAGCCTTCAAGACGTAAAGTACCTTATATTCCAGATTATGTGGGCTTTGAGATACCAGACAAATTTATTGTAGGCTATGGTTTGAACTATGGTGATTACTTTAGAAATATCGATCATATTTTTGCCTTTGTAGACTGATCCATCTGTACTGCAATCACTGATGAATCGTATGCAAAGTATTGGTTAAAAATCTAATAGGATCAATTAAGCGTATAAAGCTGATGTTTAACATTTGTTAAAGATCGGCTTTTTGCGTTTGAAAAGAATTATTTTAAAATGGTGCTTGTAAATCATTTTTAATCATTATATGCTTTGTTACAGGATATCCTTTAAGATGAAATACAGACGAAAGTCTTGCTGTTTCTGCGGTGGTAAAATCGCAAAGACAGATCGCGCAAAAGTGCGTGAGAATCGATTCGAGGCGGCAATTACCAGTATGTTTTTTAAAGGAGGCAATAAGCATGATAAAACGAGAACACATAAAAGCACTGGAATCAGTGATAAAACGTGACCACGAAAATATAACCGGTATGATCATACAACAGGACGGCCAAATGGTATACGAAGGCTATGCTGACGGTTATCAAGCTAACAGTGCAGTCCACGTCGCATCGGTAACCAAAAGTGTCTTTTCAATATTAATCGGCATTGCTATTGATAAAGGTTATTTGCAAAGCATAGACCAGCGCGTTTTGGATTTCTTCCCAGACTACAAAGTTTTGCCGGGCGAGGAAACTATCCAAAAGATAACGATAAGGCATTTGCTGACGATGACGGCGCCCTATAAATATGAAACGGAGCCTTATGAAAAGTTTTTTACCTGCGAAAATCCCGTCGACGCAGCACTTGATTTGCTGGGCGGTCATAAGCCAATCGGCGTATTTCATTATGCAGCGATTGGTGGTCCGCAGATATTATCGGGTATTTTGACAAATGTGACCAAGCAGCATATCTTGGATTTTGCCAATCAGCATCTCTTTTTGCCGTTAGGCATCAATGTCCCGAAGGATATTACGCTGAGAAGCCAAGCAGAACATATTGCCGTAATGAACGACAAGCTGACAAGGGGGTGGGTCGCAGATCCACAAGGGATCAATACGGCGAGTTGGGGGCTCTTTCTAACACCGTCGGATATGATGAAAATTGGGCAGCTTTACCTTGACGGCGGCTTGTGGCAAGGGGATCAACTGGTTTCAGCATCGTGGATTGACGAAAGTACGCGGGAACAGAGCCGTTGTACTCAGTGGGGGGATATCGGTTATGGATATCTTTGGTGGCTCATTGATGAAAACAGTTTTGCAGCAATGGGCGACGGCGGCAATGTGATTTATGTGAATGTCAAGTCTAAATCGGTTATAGCCATTACGGCCAGTTTCATGCCAAATGCGCAAGATCGAATCGCATTGATCAAAAAGGTCATTGAGCCCATGCTTGACGTGATTGAATAGAAAAATCCCGAGTAGCGCCATATGGCAGTACTCGGGATTTTGAAGCATCATTGTAGATTATTTCCGAAGATCATCCAACAGCTGTGTTTTTTCAGCGGTGCCCTCATCCTTCATCTTGATGATTTTCGCTGGGCTGCCGGCGACGACAGCGCCTTCGGGCACATCTTTTGTGACAACGGCACCAGCGGCGACAACGGCGCCTTTGCCAATGCGAACACCTTCAAGCAGAACGCAGTTTGCGCCGACGAGCACTTCGTCCTCAACGATAACCGGCGTTGCACTTGGTGGTTCGAGGACGCCTGCAACAACTGTGCCGGCACCGATGTGGCAGTTTGCACCAATGGTTGCTCGTGCACCGAGGACGGCATTCATATCAATCATCGTGCCGGGGCCGATCTCAGAACCGATATTAATAACAGCACCCATCATAATGACGGCAGAATCGCCAATTTTGACGCGGTCGCGAATAATCGCACCCGGTTCAATGCGTGCGTTGATCTTTTTGATATCGAGCATCGGGATCGCTGAATTGCGGCGATCATTTTCAATTTCATACATTTCAACAGTTGCTTTATTCGCGTCTAAGAAAGCTTCGACCGCATCGTTTTCGCCGAATAAAACATAAAAGGGCGCTTCCCCAAAAATTTTAATTTGATCGCTGTTTGGCAGTGTCCCTTTAACGTATGCTTTTACCGGTGTCGATTTGGTGGATTCCTTAATGAATTTTGCAATTTCATAAGGATTTGTTAAATCGTAGTTCTGTGACATATTATCTCCCTTTCAATTTAAATACTTTTGATTGTCAGTGCCTCTGTTTAGCTGATACAGCAGAAATTACAGATTATAGATAAGATGATCCATATCATAGAGGCCGTGTGGCTTGCCAAATATATAATCCGCAGCGGTAATAGCACCTTTGGCAAAGACAGTACGCGATGATGCCGTATGTTTAATTTCGATGACTTCATCGAGACCGGCAAAAATGACTTCGTGTTCACCGACAATAGTACCGCCGCGAATGGCATGGATGGTCATTTCATCATCTTGACGTTTGGAGTGATTGCCTTCACGCCCGTATACCAAACGTTTAGGATTTTCTAGGGCACTGTTGATGCCATTGGCAATCATCTTTGCCGTACCACTTGGTGCATCAATTTTACGATGATGATGTTTTTCGATTATTTCAATATCAAATTGGTCTTCCAGCATTTTAGCAGATGTTTTCACGAGCGCTAAGAGCAGATTGATGCCAAGTGACATATTGCCTGATTTGAAAACGGGAATACGCTTTGAAGCTTCGAGAATGGAAGCTTCTGTCTCATCAGAAAGCCCTGTGGTACAGACGACAATCGGCAGTGTATGGGCCAAGGCGTATGCAACCAGAGAAGGGACAACCGTATAATGCGAGAAGTCGATGATGCAGTCAGCTTCTCCTTTAAATTCTTCAATATGCTGATAGTAGGGAAAAGTATGGTAGAGATTTTCCTTTTGATCAATACCGGCGACGATTTCATGTTCATTTGAAGCATCGATGAGCGTTGCAACGTGTTTCCCCATTGTACCGTTGGCACCGGCGAGTATAATCTTCATAATTTCGTTCCTTCTTTCTTTCTCTATGTTATTATTTACGCCTATTATACACGAAAAGAGCGGGTGTGTATAATGGACGGATTAATTATGTGAAAAAAGGCAGAGTTGCGTGCTCTGCCCTTGCTATTGCTATGTGCTAAACTGTGAACGAAGATTCAAATTGTCTCATTCATATCTCGGTGACAGCGAATGTGTCATTCAATATTTTGAATGCAGCTGGTTACATATTTTGAATAAGGGTTTCCGCAATTTGTACGGCATTGGTAGCAGCGCCTTTTCGAATGTTATCGGCGACGACCCATAGATTGATCCCAGAATCCAAACTTTCATCTCTGCGAATGCGACCGACATAAACCGGATCTGTACCAGTTGCCTCTTTGGCAAGCGGGTAGACATTGTTTTCCGGATCATCCTGCAAAATAACACCATTTGCATTGGCGAGCAATGTTTTTATCTCTGCAATATCTTTAAAGTCTTTTTCGAATTCGACATTGACGGATTCGCTGTGGCTGTAGAAGACTGGAACGCGAACGGTTGTTGCCGTTATTTTAAGACTTTGATCGTTTAAGATCTTGCGTGTTTCATTAACCATTTTCATTTCTTCTTTGGTATAGCCGTTTTCTAGGAATACGTCTATATGCGGCAGGCAGTTGCCTGCGATTGGATGCGGATAGCATGCCATGAGATCGTTGCCCTTGAGACCCTCCTCAAGATCTTTGTAGCCTTTAACACCTGAACCGGAAACGGCTTGATAAGTAGAATAGACGATTCGCTTGATGCCATAAGCATCGTATAGCGGCTTCAGTGCAACCACTGCCTGAATGGTCGAACAGTTTGGATTGGCAATGATGTTGTTGTGGTCTGCAAGTGCTTCCGGATTAACTTCTGGTACGACGAGCGGCACCGTTGTGTCCATACGCCATGCACTGGAGTTGTCAACGACGATAACACCTTTGGAAGCAGCAATCGGTGCAAAAGTTTTACTGGTGTCGCCACCGGCAGAAAATAGGGCGATATCAATATCGCGATCAAACGATTCTGGTGTTAATTCTTCTATCGTATACTCTTTGCCCTTGCAAGTTACTTTTTGGCCAGCAGAACGTTTAGATGCAAAACAATAGAGATTGTCAAACGGGAAATCGCGGTCTTCTAGAACTTTTAAAAAAGTTCTGCCAACCATCCCCGATGCGCCGACGACGGCTAAATTAATTTTTTTCATAGTTTACCCCCTACTTGAATACTGACAGTATATATTATAAAATATAATGACAATGGTAAAAGACGATCAAATGCTTGAAAATTCAGCATATTCGTATATTTTTTCCGACCTGCCAAATAATTATTTATATACTAACACTACCAATAGTTTCCGTCAATAATTATGATGAATTTAAAATCGTATAAATATAAATCTTGGCTCATAAATAATTTTATATGGGGCTGACAGACTGTATGACCATTAAGGCTTTTGCTTTAACGGTATTATTCGGTTAAGTCCCTAAAAACAACGACTGTGTTACAGAGGAGCGTTATATGACATTAAATGAAAAATATGCTGACCGGTTGACAGCTTATCGCAATTCACTGCATCAAATGCCGGAAGCGGGGTTTGAGGAATACAAAACATCTGCCTACATAAAGGAAACACTTGAAGCTCTAAATATTCCATATGAAAGTGTTCTCGGAACAGGTGTCATTGGATTTGTCAAAGGCACAAACGCGAAAAAGACAATTGCCTTTCGTGCGGATATTGATGGCCTTTCTGTAACCGAAAAGAGCTCTCACTCGGTTCATTCACAGCATGAGGGGTATATGCACGCCTGTGGCCACGATGGTCATATGGCAATGCTGTTGGGACTGGCGAGCTATCTGAGCGATCATCGGTCTCATTTGAAAGATGATATCGTCCTTATCTTTCAGCCTGCTGAAGAGGGGCCGGGAGGCGCCGAGGAAATTGTTAAAGCAGGCTATTTAAAACAATACCATGTAGATGAGATTTATGGCATTCACCTGTATCCCGCAGTGCCCGAAGGAAAAATCGGCATTGCCTGTGGACCGATGATGGCCATGACGGGTGAGTTTGATGTGGATATCCATGCAAAGAGCGCACATGGTGCTATGCCGCAGGATGGCATTGATGCGATTGTCGTCGCCGGGGAATGCATCAGTGCGTTTCAAGCAATCATTGCCCGTAATATTAGCCCTATTCAGCCTGCTGTACTCACTGTTGGTAAGCTTTCTGCTGGTGAAAGGCGCAATGTTATTGCGGGACATGCAAGGCTGGAGGGAACGATAAGGGCATTTGACAAAGGGGTACACGGTCACATTAAGTCTCGTATTAGGGCCTATCTCGACGGCATTGAAAAGGCTTATGATATTAAAATTGAAACGATGTTTAGAGATATGTACCCGCCGGTGATCAATGACCAGAATCTGTATGATGCTTTTGTCGCACATTTTGGTGCAGAGGCGTTTGTCTTTCTGGAACCGCAGATGATCAGCGAAGATTTTTCTTTTTATCAGGAAGCGGTACCGGGACTTTTCTTTTTTATCGGGACCTATAATGAGGCGTCCGGCCATATTTATCCGCTTCACAATGCGCGATTTAATTTTAATCATGAAGCATTGCAGCATGGTCTCCGAACCTACATCGAAGTGTTAAAGTATAGAGGGAGTCTCGACTAATGATGATTGAACCGACAGAACCGATCAGAAAACCTTCAGATTATACCGTACTTGAAGCCAATACACTCTTTATTATCTTGGCTGGCGTCTTCTTGACGCTTGGCGCATATGTTCAGACGAGAAGTGTCTTGTCGGGGCTGCTCATAACAGAATACGGCATTATACTTGCGCCAGTGCTGCTCTACAGTGTTTTTTCGGGCAAATCAGTTAAAAAAGTTTTTCGTATCAAACGGCTGCCGATTAAAGCTGTCGTAAAGATCGTCGGCGTTGCCGTGATGCTTTTGCCGATAATTGCAGTGGCGAATTTACTCGTTATTTGGATCATTGAAAATCTAAGCGAAGCTTTTGAATTGGGGCTGCCGACAGCGAGCAGCAGCAACGAATACGTCATGCTCATGTTTATTATTGCCGTTACAGCAGGAATCTGCGAAGAAAGCCTTTTTCGCGGTGTGGTGCTAAATGCATACGAAACGGCCTATGGTACCAAGTGGGGCGCCATCTTTAGTGGTCTTTTGTTCGGTATTTTTCACTTTAATCCCCAAAACTTGCTGGGTCCCATTATTTTAGGGATTGTCTTTGCATATATGGTGCAGATTACGGACAGTATTTTTGCAGGCGTGTTGGCACATACAATGAATAACGGCATTGCCGTGACAATGGGATATCTGGTTAATACGTTCTTGCCCGAAACGGATGTCGCGGCATCACAGGAAGTGCTTTTTGATTCGACGGCGATGCTGGTTGGCGTTATCTTTTTTTATACGGTGCTGGCACTTTTGACAAGTGTTGGCCTTTACTACCTACTAAAAAGTTTAAAGCGGGATTTTCCAAAATTCGAAGTTGACAACGAAGTTGTTTTAAATGGTCGACACTATCGTATTGTAAAAAGTGAAGCAGAAAAACTTTACTTATTAGAAGTGGGGCATGAAGTTGATGACCTGAGAGTCAGTGATGCGGCGCAATTAAAACGACTAGGTGCGGTTGTGCCGTCGCCGATCTGGCGCAGCAAGGGATTCCATATGTCGCACCTTGAATGGATACCGCTGGTATTGACATTGACCCTTTATGGATATATTATCTATTATGCTTACGGCTAATTCAGTTTGTAAATGGTAAGCCCAATGTATCGTGTTATAATGCGATTGGCAAAGCCTTTGGCATCTGATATTAAAATACTTTGAAATGGAGTACAGTCTATGAAAGCATACGCTGGTTTTGCAGCGGTCTATGACATCATGCAGTATGATGTCGCATATGAGCTCTGGGCAGAAAAATTCTACGCTTTTATGAAACATTATGGCACCCAAGTTCGCACGGGCCTTGAAATTGGGTGCGGCACTGCGGCAATCAGCATATTGCTCTCTAAAAAGGGGCTTGTAATGGATGGCCTTGATCTCTCTGATGAAATGCTGACAATGGCACGTGAAAAAACAAATGAAGCCAATGTGAGAATGAAATTCTTTCAGCAGAATATGCTCGAAATGCAGCTGAATAAACGATACGATGCCGTCATTGCACCCTGTGACGGTTTAAATTATTTAAAGGATGAAGGGGAGTTGACGCAAGTGTTTCAGAAGGTGCATGCGCATCTTAAAAGCGGCGGCGTCTTTATTTTTGATCTCAGTACACATTATAAATTTTCGAAAGTGATTGGCGATGCGACCTTTGCAGAGACTTTTGAAAACAGCGCCTATATTTGGGAAAACAGTTATGACGAAGAGCAGAGACGGCTAGTGTTTATATTAACCCTATTTGTAGAAGATTCCGGAAATTATCGAAGAATTGAAGAATATCATGAACAATACGCTTATGAAAACGAGGTCGTTCAAACACAGTTAATGCCCTATTTTGATGTTCAAGAGATCGTCGACGGCGATACGTTCCAGCCAATTCATGCGGCATCTGAACGCATCTGTTTTATATGCAAGAGAAAAGAGGAGATTGTATGAGTCAATTAATGACAGCGGTATCAAGTGCGAGAGAAGTTAGGATTTATATTGCCAATACCACAACACTCGTTGAAGAGGCACGTGCGACACATGACCTCTCGCCGATTTCGTGTGCGGCATTAGGGCGAACGCTGACAGGTGCCGTCATGATGGGCATGATGAGTAAAATTGATGACGAGAAAATAACCCTGCAAATTAAGGGAACTGGTGAAGTGAAACTTATTGTCGCCGTTGCGGATAGTCATGGTAATGTAAAGGGTTATATTTCTAATCCGCTTGCCGAAACGCATATCAATGACGTTGGCAAACTCGACGTCGGCGGGGCGCTTGGTAGAAGCGGCGAAGTTGTCGTCATTAGAGACATCGGGATGAAAGAACCATTCATTGGCCGTACCGAACTTATCTCCGGTGAAATTGCTGAAGATATTGCCAACTATTTCTACGCATCTGAACAGATGCCCTCTGCGGTAGGACTTGGCGTGCTGCTAAATTCCAAAGGCTTTGTGCAGCAGGCCGGCGGTTTTATTGTTCAGTTGCTTCCAGGTGCATCAGAAGAGACTGTTTCACAGCTTGAAGCCAATTTGGCAGGCGTGAAATCGGTGACAGATTTATTTGAAATGGGCATGTCCATTCAAGCGATCGCCAGTCAGATTTTAGCGGGGCTCGGCATGGAAGCGCTGGAAACCTATCCGATTCAGTACCAATGCGACTGCAGTGTTGATAAAATGCATGGTGCACTTTTAAGTATTGGACAGTCAGAATTGCAGACCATTTTGGATGAAGACGGTCAAGCCGAACTCGTCTGTCACTTTTGCAATCGAAAATACATGTTTTCGCGCGATGAACTGACATCAATGATTGCATCGTTAAACTAATGGGACTGTGGATTGCGCAAGGGGAAGTTGTTGATCAATTAAAAAGGCTCTTTGGTGATACGCATGTCTATTTAAAAATGCCGATGACTTTTGAAGGGCATATGCATTTGGGATCACATCCTGATATGCACTTGTGCCGGATTGGCGAAACGCTTTTTTGTTCACCGATGTTATGGACACAAATAGCGGATGTTGCAGAAGGTATTTATGCTGGAAACATGAAGATTGGCGCTAAAAATCCCTGTTCGCCTTACCCGGCAGATATTGGCTATCATATCGTTGAAGTTGATGGCAAAGTATACTGTAAAAATCCAGATGAAGCAGTTGCAGCCCATATAGTTGATCAGCACTTGCAGCATGTTGCGGTTAAACAAGGCTATGTTCAGTGCAGCACCATTGTGCTTGGGCAGTCTGCTGTTATAACAGAAGATGAAAATCTAAAACGGGTAATGACTGCGCAGGGACTCGATGTGCTGCTGATCCGAAAGGGATATGTTGGACTCAGCGGCTATGACTACGGCTTTATCGGCGGTTGTGCAGGGGCTTTTAACCGTCAGCTTCTCTTTAACGGCTGCATTGAAAAACATCCTGATTTTAGCGCCATACATTGTTTTTTAAAAACATATGGTTATACTTGGTATTCGCTGAACCCAACACCGCTAGAGGACTGTGGCGGCATTGTCTATTTGCCCGATCCCATTCGGGGACAGTACAAATGACAGCGTATAGAAGAAAGATTGATAAGAGGTAAAGGCTATGTGGAGCATGTTGCTTTTTTTAGCGGCTATTGGTGCCGTCATTGGTTGGATGACGAATGTCATCGCCATTAAATTATTGTTTAGACCTATTAATCCAATAAGCATTCCTGGTTTGCCATTTAAATTTCAGGGGCTTATTCCAAAGCGAAAGACTGAAATTGCACGATCAATCGGCGAGGTTGTTGCGGACGAACTCGTTTCAATGGAGGAGATCATTGATAAACTCATTGAGGGCATTGATCGTGCTGAAGTGATTAAAATGATTAAAGTAAAAATCGTAACGGTGGCTAATGAAAAAATGCCTGCGATGATACCGTCAATGTTTAAAGGCATGATTATTTCAAATGTTGAAACGATGATAGACGAAAATGGCGAAGCCATCATGATAGAACTTACTGAAAAACTTGCGCATAAGGCCTTGGAGGCAATTGATATCAAGGAAATCGTGGAAGACCGCATCAATGCCTATGACTTTGAAAAGATAGAGGAAATGACCATTAAGATCGCACAAAATGAATTAAAGCATATTGAAGTACTCGGTGGACTTATTGGCTTTCTCATTGGGCTCTTGCAGGGGACGATTGTCATCCTGTTCTTTAAGTGATTGAAGTAATTTTCTTAATTGTGAAAATTAGTTTAAGATTGTCCATCCCTGCTTGACAAATAGGCTGAATCGCGGTATGCTAATTTCAAATTTAGAACGAAATGCATATTTGGCGATAATGAAGAAGAGTAGTCCGTTAAGCTTTTTAGAGAGAAGTGTTCATTGGCTGAAAAACACTTTAAAACACTGACTGACGAAAACTAACTTCTAGCTCCTGCTCAGTAGTTTCTCGAAATGCAGGCGTTAACCGCGTTAAGGTTTTAAAGATATCAAATGATGTCGCTTCGATCTTAATCAAAGTGATGTTTGATAATTAGGGTGGAACCGCGTTTAAACTCGTCCCTAGCATAAGCTAGAGATGGGTTTTTTTGTTTTTAGACGTGAGATTGACAGCGCGCGTATGGTGTTGCAGGCTGTCTCGTGCAAAACGGTAGAAATCCTATCGAAAGAGTGCAATGACAAACAATGATCGCTGTTGATGAGCACAGATAATGAAGGACACGTGTGCTGATTATTCAGATAAAATGAAAAAGGAGGTAAAAACATGATTAAGATTACGCTTAAAGATGGTTCAATCAAGGAGGTTGAGCGCGGTACAACCGTTTATGATGTCGCGAAGCAAATTTCAGGAAGATTGGCAAAAGAAGCAGTTGTCGGTGAGGTCAATGGTAATACCGTGGACTTGAGCTACGTTTTAAATGAAGATTGTGCCTTAAATATATTGAAATTTGAAGATGAAGCAGGTGCACACGCCTTTAGACATACGAGCTCGCATATCATGGCGCAGGCCATTAAACGCCTTTACAAGGATGCAAAACTTGCCATTGGTCCGGCGATTGACAACGGTTTCTATTACGACATCGACATGGATCACAAATTGGTACCGGAGGATCTTGAAAAAATCGAAGCGGAAATGAAAAAAATCGTTAAAGAGGATTTGAAACTGGAACGCTTTGAACTGCCTAGAGCAGAAGCACTAAAATTCATGGCTGAAAAGCATGAAGACTATAAAGTAGAGCTTATCAATGACCTGCCGGAAGATTCGATTATTTCATTCTATCAGCAGGGTGAATTTGTCGATCTTTGCGCCGGATGCCACGTCATGTCGACGAAGGAAATAAAAGCGTTTAAGTTGCTCAATCTCGCAGGTGCCTACTGGCGCGGTGATGAAAAGAATAAGATGCTGCAGCGTATATATGGAACATCGTTCCCGAAGGCGTCGCAATTAGAAGCTTATCTCAATATGCTGGAAGAAGCGAAAAAACGTGACCACAGAAAACTTGGCAAAGAACTGAAACTCTTTGCACTGTTGGAAGAAGGCCCTGGCTTTCCATTTTTCCTGCCAAAGGGCATGGTGGTTAAAAACAAACTTTTAGAATACTGGCGTGAAGTTCATGAAAAGGCGGATTACGTCGAAGTGGAAACGCCGATCATCCTGAATCGAAAACTATGGGAAACATCAGGACACTGGTTCCACTATCAAGAGAATATGTATACACTGAAAATTGATGATGAAGATTATGCCATCAAACCAATGAACTGTCCAGGAGGGATGCTCGTCTACAAGACGGATCTTCGCTCTTATAAAGATTTTCCAATGCGCGTCGGCGAAATCGGCCGCGTGCACAGACATGAACTCTCAGGTGCGCTGCATGGTCTGATGCGTGTAAGAGCCTTTACACAGGATGATGCGCATATTTTCATGCTGCCGGAACAGATTAAAGATGAAATCATGAATGTTGTTAAACTCATTGACGGCGTTTATAAAACATTTGGTTTTAGTTACCACGTAGAGCTTTCGACGAGACCTGAAAACTCAATGGGAACGGATGAAGAGTGGGCACTGGCTGAAAGTTCATTGCAAGGTGCACTTGAAGCGCTTGAACTCGATTACAAGCTCAATGAAGGCGATGGTGCATTCTATGGACCGAAAATCGACTTCCATTTACGCGACAGCATTGGCAGAACGTGGCAGTGCGGTACGATTCAGCTCGATATGCAGCTGCCGCAGCGTTTTGAGCTTTCCTATATCGGCAAAGACGGTGAAAAACATCAGCCAATCGTTATTCACCGCGTGGCCTTTGGCAGTATCGAACGCTTCCTTGGTATTCTCATTGAAGAATTCGCCGGTAAATTCCCGGCTTGGCTTGCACCGGTACAAGTAAAACTCTTGCCGATTGCCGACCGCCATCTTCCGTTTGCAGAAGAAGTTGCAGCAAAGCTTCAAGCGGCTGGACTGCGCTATGAAATTGATTCGCGTGCCGAAAAAATCGGCTATAAAATTCGAGAAGCACAGCTCGAAAAAAATCCTTACATGCTCGTCATTGGCGACAAGGAAGCAGAGAGCAAAACAGTATCGGTTAGATCAAGAGATATTGGCGAACTCGGCAGCTTGGAAGTTGATGCCTTCATGGAAGTCCTTTTAAAAGAAGTCAAAGAACGTTCATTAAAAACTTTATTTGAAAAAGCGGAATAGCGCTTGACAAGGACATGACATACGTGATATTATGTTCAAGGTCATAAATATTAAGTAGAAGTCTGCTTCTCACCATATAACTTCTGTTCATATGGTTCATAGTGCTCATGACGTTTTTTTGAAAAACATTGTGTACTAACGGCAGATATTCTATCTGCCGTTTTATTTTTATATTAACCTAGGGGGTGTATCTTATCAAAACAGCTGAAATGAATGAAGAAATTCGTGACCGTGAAGTAAGAGTTATCGGCGACGATGGTGAACAGTTGGGCATCATGACTGCAAAAGACGCCTACATGCTGGCGTTAGAGCGAAAGCTCGACCTCGTTAAGATAGCACCTAATGCTAAACCGCCTGTTTGTAAGATCATGGACTTTGGAAAACATCGTTATGAACAGCAAAAGCGGGATAAGGAAGCGCGCAAAAAACAAAAGAGTGCTACTGTGAAAGAAGTCCGTTTAGGCCTTAATATCGAAAAGCACGATTTGGAGACAAAAGCGAAAAGTGCTGCCAAGTTCCTTGAAAAAGGCGATAAAGTGAAGGTATCTCTTAGATTTCGAGGTCGTGAAATGGGATACACTCAGCTTGGATACGAAGTCTTAAAACGTTTCTCCGCAGAAATCGAGGAATACGGTGTTATGGAAGGTACGGCAAAAATGGAAGGCCGAAGCTTAGTTGCAACTTATGCACCTAAAAAATAAATGCTTATAATTTTGGAAGGAGGACATCGCAATGCCTAAAATGAAAACACATCGCGGCGCTGCCAAAAGAGTAAAAAAGACAGGCAGCGGAAAGTTAAAAAGAAGCAAAGCATTTACAAGCCATATCTTAACAAAGAAATCTTCTAAGAGAAGAAGAGGTTTGAGACAGGCGACGTTGGTCAGTGAATCAGATATGAAACGTGTCAAAACGTTATTGCCTTATTTATAGAAAAATGTTAAGAGGAGGTTTAAACCCATGGCTAGAGTAAAAAGAGCGATGAACGCTAAGAAAAAGCATAAAAAAGTATTAAAGTTAGCGAAAGGCTTCTACGGTCAAAAGAGCTTGGTTTTCAAGGCTGCTAATCCGGCAGTTATGAGAGCATTACGATCATCATACATTGGCAGAAAAAGAAGAAAAAGAGATTTTAGAAAACTTTGGATTGCACGTATTAACGCTGCATCGAGAATCAACGGTTTAAGTTATTCTAAATTCATGAATGGCCTTAAAAAAGCAGATGTTGATATCAACAGAAAAGTGCTTTCTGAAATGGCAATTCATAATCCAGAAGACTTTGCAAAACTCGTTGCACTTGCAAAATCGAATTTATAAGGATCTTGAAAAGAACCCAATGGGTTCTTTTTTTACGGGTATTTTTTTAATGAAAATGACAAAAAAACATAATATTTTTGATTTGGCGCCTTGTATACAAAAAAATATTAACATATAATATAGACGTTGGGGCATTTGACGGCCATATTGTAAAAAGTGACGATTGCATTTTATTCGGATTTTCTACGCATTATAAAAGATGAAATTTTTACAGGCATACGATCAAAAGGATTCAACGTATAAATACTGCAAGAAGTGAAAGGAGCATTACGATGGCATTTTTAGATAAGGTTATCGAAGTAGCGAAAAAAGATCTGCAAACAATCGTTTTACCGGAATCTTACGATCCAAGAACCATTGAAGCAACACACAAAGTCCTTAAACAAGGGATTGCGAAAATCATTTTAGTCGGAAACAAAGAAGAAATTATGGCAAATGCCGGTTCGTTTGACATCAGTGGGGCATCATTTATTGATCCTGAAACATTTGAAGACATGAATCAAATGGCAGCGGCCCTAGCTGATTTAAGAAAGAGCAAAGGTATGACGCCTGAAGAAGCAAAGGGCATTTTACTTAAAAGTGAGCTTTTCTTTGGCGTCATGCTCGTAAAGATGGGTTACGCTAACGGCATGGTTGCAGGTGCAGCGAATTCAACAGCGAATGTCCTAAGACCGGCACTTCAAATTTTAAAAACAGCGCCGGGTACCAAACTCGTTTCAGCAGCTTTCTTTATGGAAGTGCCAAATTGCGAATACGGCGAAGACGGTATTTTTATTTTTGGCGACTGTGCGCTTAATCCGAATCCAAACTCAGAAGAATTGGCACATATCGCGATTAGTTCGGCGGCAACCTTTAAATCTATCGTAAAAGCTGAGCCTAAAGTATCGATCTTGTCATTCTCAACAAAAGGCTCGGCTAATCATGCTGATGTTGATAAAGTTGTTGAAGCAACTAAAATTGCGAAAGAATTGGCACCTGAACTGAGTCTTGATGGTGAACTTCAATTTGATGCTTCTATCATTCCTTCTGTTGCACAGAAAAAAGCACCGGATTCAGCAGTTGCCGGTAAAGCAAACGTCATTATCTTCCCTGATCTCGATGCAGGCAATATTGGTTACAAATTGGTACAGCGCCTCGCAAAAGCAAATGCTTATGGACCGCTTTGCCAAGGATTGGCAATGCCTGTCAATGATTTGTCTAGAGGATGTTTTGCAGACGATATCGTTGGAACTGTTGCCTTAACAGCACTTCAAGCGCAGATGCAAAAATAGTAAGTGTTATTGAATGCAATAGCAGCTGCATAAAACGTATGAAGGAATAAAGCGGTATGGCCAAGGTCATGCCGCTTTTTAATTTGTATTAACGAATATCACAATAATATTGCCATTTCTATTCGATGAGTCTGATCATGATTTTTAACAAAAGTTATGATAAACTAGTGACAAACAGAACGATCAATAAACGAAAAGAGCAGTTGTGTGCAGCGGTCGGTATAATGACGATTAAGGTGTACCGCTTAATGAAAATGTCCCGAGTAGAATACAGCTGCTGCGGCATAATTTTTTTGGAATGAGAGGAAGCTATGTATCAACGAAAAATTAAAAAAGAAATTCGATGCCCTATTGAGAACGGTCTTGAAATCCTTGGCGGCAAATGGCGGAGTCGGGTGATCTGCGTCCTCGCCTCAAAAGAAGTTTTACGTTACAGTGAACTTAGGACAGAGATGGCGAATATATCGGATGCAGTGCTTTCTAACACATTAAAGGACTTGATGCGAAACGGCATGGTCAAACGGCAGCAGTATGATGAAATACCGCCGCGTGTTGAATATGCACTGACAGAACGCGGTATGACAGCCGTGCCGCTGCTGCAAGCGATTGCCAATTGGTCCAATGGTTATGTTAAAGCAGAAAACAACTTGCCGGCGCTCTGTGAAAACTGTGATTTTAATGGCGCTATGAAAATTGTTAGTAACTCATAAATTGATAAACCTATTGATTTTGGAGGGTGTCTTTCGATATACTGCCTGCAAAGGGAGGAATTGAGAATGGCTAAAATGAACAGTGAAATCGTATTTAAGGAAATAACAGACGGGAATGTATCAAGTTGTCGTGACCTTTGCAATGCCCTCATGAAACATCAGGCAGACAATGGTATTATACATGCTGAGGTTTTACAGGCCATGAATTTTGAAAATCGGTTAAAACCAAGTTTTGAACATTCGAATGAGAAACAGTTAATTGTCGCCTATGATGGTGAGATCCCCGTTGGGTATGTCTTTTCTTCTGCTGAAAACGAAACGGAAGAAGCAAGAACAATGATCCCCTCGTGGGCAACAGCGCTATCTGGTGCTGACAAAATAGGGATGTACCCTGACTGGCTCATACTGCCCAATAAAATAGGCTGTCTGAATAACCTATATGTTATGCCGGCGTATCGCGGTCGGCATATTGCTGCTGCGCTCTGTGATCAGGCAATGCGCTGGCTGACACAATTAGAAGCTGTTGCTTACCTGTATGTCTATATTTCGAATGGCAATGATGAAGTCATTGATTTTTACAAGCAATATGGTTTTGCGTACAGCCATGATGTTTTTGGCGGATTTATCAAAGCCTATTATCAAAAAGTTTAAAAGGCAATAAAAAAGAATTTGACGCCCCATCTGGGAGGGGGTATAATGTATACAGTGAGGTGATAATATGGCTAAAAAAGTTGCAGTCATAGATGCCAATCGCTGTGACAGATCGCCGTTTTGTCCTGTAAAACGCGTTTGTCCGGTGAATGCAGTCAAAGCAAATATGTATGGTGTACCCGAAGTAAATCAAAGTGAATGCATCGGTTGCGGCAAATGCTTGCGGTATTGCCCAATGCGCGCTGTAACCATGGTAGAACTACAATAAAAAGACGTGTTTTCTCATTGCGGGAAAACGCGTTTTTTTATGTGATATTAATGACATGAGCGCATAAATCGAATATAATGGTTTTGTATGTTTTATAAAGACACAAAAAGTTTCATAGGCAGGTATTCTCATAAAGAAATTATAGGCGTATGAAACGGTTTTTGGCAGTGGTCAAGAATCATTCATTTTATAGGGGGACATATGGAAAAGCGCTTAAGCAAAAAATTAAAGCCGGTACAAGTGCTAGTTTTGGGCTTTGCTGGTATTATACTCATTGGTACTTTTTTGCTGATGCTGCCGTTTGCTTCTCATAGCAGTCATTCCGTTCGTTTCATTGATGCTTTGTTTACATCGACATCTGCTGTTTGTGTAACGGGGCTCGTTGTCGTGGATACGGGGACTTACTGGACGTTTTGGGGGCAGCTTTTTATTTTGCTGCTCATACAGGTCGGTGGGCTCGGATTTATGACCATGGCGACTTCGGTTGCGATCTTGCTTGGGAAAAAGATTGGCTTAAAGAACCGGTTGATTATGCAGGAAGCGCTTAATCAATTTTCGATTGCGGGTGTTATTCGGTTAACCAAGTATGTCATTTTGACGACGCTGTTTATAGAAGGTGTTGGCGCATTGCTGCTCAGTATACGATTTATACCGAAATTTGGACCTGCAAAGGGGCTTTTTTATGCTATTTTTCATTCGGTGTCAGCATTTTGCAATGCCGGTTTTGATATTATGGGAAATGGTGTCAGCCTGACACAATATGTTGAAGATCCGCTGGTCAATCTCGTCATTGTATCCCTTGTTATTATCGGCGGCCTGGGATTTGCCGTTATTACTGATATCCTTAGAATGCAGCGCCTTCGAAAATTTTCGCTGCATTCAAAACTAGTCTTTTTTATGACAGTCAGCCTTATCGGCTTGGGATTTTTCATGGTGCTGTTCCTGGAATTTAATAACCCTGCAACACTGGGCGGTCTTTCGTTTAAAGGTAAAATTTTAGCGGCGCTCTTTCATGCGGTAACACCGAGGACGGCAGGCTTTAATACGCTCGATATGGCAAGTCTGCGATTGCCAACGCTTTTGGTCACGATTATTTTTATGTTTATTGGCGGTTCGCCGGGATCAACAGCAGGCGGTATCAAAACAACGACCTTTGGAATGATTATTCTAAAGGTATTATCAGTTGTCAGAGGCGATGACGATGTAGAATTTGCACATCGAAGAATTGCGCGAGAAATTATCAATCGGGCACTTGCTATTGTCTTTATTGCGGTTTTTCTCGTGAGTATGGTGGTGCTGCTGCTTTCAATTACAGAAGTGCATATGACATTTCAAGAAATTATATTCGAGGCCGTAAGCGCTTTTGGTACCGTTGGATTATCACTTGGCATTACATCAAAATTGACGCTGGCAGGAAAAATTATCATTTCATGCGCGATGTTCTTTGGGCGGCTTGGCCCATTGACGATTGTCCTCGCAATCAGTAATCGTCGCAATAACTATAAGAAACTCATTCGTTATCCGGAAGGCAAGATTATCGTCGGATAAAATGTGCAATAAAGTTCATTGGAGGCCTTATGAAAAAACAATTTGTCGTCGTAGGATGTGGCCGCTTTGGCCAAAGCGTCGCGATTAAACTCGCAGAACTTGGTTGTGAGGTAATGGTTGTAGACCGTAATGAAGAAATTATCCAAAACATTTCGGAAAAGGTGACTTATGCCGTGCAGGCAGATGCAACAGATGAGAATTCTATCAAAGCGTTGGGCATACGTAATTTTGATGTCGCCATCGTTACGATTGGCTCAGATATTCAGTCTTCAATTTTAGTGACTTTGCTCGTGAAAGAACTTGGTGTTAAGCATATTGTTGCAAAAGCACAGAATTCATCACATGCAAAAGTCCTCTATAAAATCGGAGCGAATCGTGTTGTCTTTCCAGAAAAAGAGATGGGGATTAAAATAGCGAAGAACCTCGTGTCTGGCAATGTCTTGGATTTTATTGACTTGGCGCCTGATTACAGTATCTTGGAGATTAGTATGAACAGTGAATGGATCGGCAAGAGTTTAGTACAGATCGATATGCGGCGAAGGTATCAAATTTCCGTTATCGCAGTGAGACGCGGCGATGAAATTGATATCAATGCAGGTCCCGATAAGATCCTGTTAAAAGATGATATCCTGATTGTCATTGGCAATAATGAAGACTTAAAGAAAATTGAACGGCAAATGTCGTAATCGCCGCATGAGAGGTCGTTGTGAACAGTATTACATCAGCACAAAATACGCAATTTAAATATTTAAAATCGCTTCAGCAGAAAAAGTATCGGATAAGGTATCAGCGCTTTCTTTTGGAAGGTTTTCGGTATGTTTTAGACGCGATCACCAACGGCTGGCAATGTGATGGTGTCTTTGTACATGAACACATATGGGAATCGATGGAAGGCTCAATGCGTGAGAAGCTTTTGGCTTCAGCAGAGATTACAGTACTCGGTGCATCACTCTTTGAAGTAATTGCGGAAACATTAAACAGTCAAGGGATTGTTGGCGTCTTCCAAATGCATCACGCTTCGCTTGATGTATTGAAAGAGACGGATCGCTTTGTTGTTTATCTAGATCGCATTCAGGATCCTGGCAATCTTGGGACCATTATCCGTACTGCTGATGCGGCAGGCGTTGATGCCATTGTTTTAAATCGAGGCTGTGTGGATGTCTTTAACAGCAAAGTGCTTCGAAGTACGGCAGGGTCTATTTTAAATGTACGCCTTATTCACGCGGATTCAGATGATGCGGCAATAAGCGCATTACGGCAAAAACAGTTTAAAATGATTGTAACGGACTTACAATCGGATTTTGATTACAATGACAATCGCGCCTATCGTGAAAAGAATTGCTTGGTCATTGGCAATGAGGGCAGTGGGGTTTCAGAGAAGATCAAAGCAGAAGCAGATGTCAGAATTTCAATTCCAATCTATGGTAAAGCGGAGTCGCTGAATGCCTCAATTGCAGCCGGCATCTTAATCTATAAAATCAAATCAATTTTATAGTCTGCCGGGGCTTGTCCTGATAATGGCTTTATGGTATGATATTACTACTGTAAAATAAAGTTGAAAAATTCTTTGATGGAAAGAGTAAAATATTTTGTCAATCCAAGAGAGGCGATTGTTGCTGGAAGATTGCCATTGACAGATGTTTGAAGTTCACTCCTGAGATGCATTTCTGAATGAAGTAGGAAGTGACGTTTACCGCGTTAAGGTTTTGAGTGAATCACAGTTGTGATTAATTTGGGTGGTACCGCGGATAACCTTCGTCCCTTTTGGGATGAAGGTTTTTTTAATGAAAAATATTTTGCAGAAATTGTTTTGTGGATTTGGCATGATGACATCATTAAAAACATTCGGATGAAAAGATACGCAGCAGGCTTATCCGAATAAACATAAATTAAGGAGGGATCGTGTGAAAGCGGAATTAGAGCAATTATTAAAACGCGCAAAATCGGATATCGAGGTCGCTAGAAATTTGAAGGCTTTGGATGATATGCGCATCAAGTACCTCGGCAAGAAAGGTGAGGTAACCAATATTTTAAAAGGCATGAAAGACGTTGCGCCGGAAGACAGGCCGGCAATGGGGAAAATGGTGAATGATGTCCGTGAAACCATCGAAGTCATGCTTGAGAATTATAAAGAAGAGAAAAAAGCATTAGAAATCAAAGAAAAGCTTGCAGCTGAATCGATTGATGTGACGATGCCTTCCAAACAACTCGTGAGAGGACATAAGCATCCGCTTAATGTTGCTTTGGATGAAGTTAAAGACATTTTTATTGGTATGGGTTATAAAATAGCAGAGGGACCGGAAGTCGATACAGTCTATCATAACTTTGACGCACTCAATGCACCAATTGATCACCCTTCCAGAAGTTTGTCAGATACATTTTATATCACAGAGGATATTTTGCTCAGGACACAGACCTCTCCGATCCAAGTGAGAACGATGAAACAGCAAAAACCGCCGATTAAAATTATTGCACCCGGTAGATGTTTTAGAAATGATGAAATCGATGCGACGCACTCGCCGATGTTCCACCAGATTGAAGGCCTTGTCGTCGATAAAAATATTACGATGGCTGATTTGAACGGAACGCTGGATATGTTTGCAAAGCGATTGTTCGGCTCCCAAACGCGAACGAAGTTTAGACCGCATTATTTTCCGTTTACAGAGCCAAGTGCAGAAGTTGATGTTTCATGCTTTAAATGCGGCGGCGAAGGGTGTCGTTTCTGCAGCGGCAGCGGTTGGATTGAAATACTCGGCTGCGGCATGGTACATCCCAATGTACTGGCTGAATGCGGCATTGATCCTGAAGTTTACAGCGGATTTGCCTTTGGTATGGGGCTTGATCGCATCGTCATGATGAAATATGAAATTGACGATATTCGAATACTCTTTGAAAACGATATTCGCTTCATCAAACAATTTTAATCTGTAGGAGGCAATGATGAAAGTACCTGTTCTTTGGATGAAAGACTATGTTGATATAAATGATATTGATGAAAAGACACTAATAGAAAAGCTCATTTTGACGGGGTCGAATAATGAGGGCACACATAAGGGCGCTGCGGCACTTGAAAATGTTGTCGTTGGACATATTACAGAAATTAAGCAGCATGCCAATGCCGACAAACTTTCCATTTGTCAGGTGGATACCGGCGATGAAGTGCTGCAAATCGTCACTGGTGCGACGAATATTCGCGTCAATGACTATGTGCCGGTTGCAAAGCACGGTGCTGTGATAGCAGATGGTATTAAAATTAAAAAAGGAAAACTTCGCGGTGAGGTTTCAAATGGGATGCTATGCTCGCTCGAAGAAATGGGCTACGAAAAATCCTGTATTCCAAAAGCATTTGATGACGGTATCTTTATATTGGATAAACCGTACCCACTTGGCATGAATATTCTGGAAGCGCTGAATATTGATGAAACGGTTATTGAATTTGAAATCACACCGAACAGACCGGATTGCTTAAGCGTCATTGGGATGGCACGTGAAGTGGCGGCGAGTTTTGATCGAAAAACACAATATCCAAAAGGTATCGTCAAAGGTGAAACAGGTGATGCCAATGATTATGCAACCGTTAAAGTAACGGCACCTGATCTCTGTCCTAGATATGTGGCGAGGATTGTACGCAATATCGAAATTAAACCATCGCCCATTTGGATGCAGTTTCGATTGATGCATGCCGGCATGAGGCCGATCAATAATATTGTTGACATTACCAACTATGTCATGCTGGAATATGGTCAGCCAATACACGCATTTGACCTCGATACGGTGAGTGATCATACAATAATCGTTCGCAGAGCAGAGCCGAAAGAAGTGCTTACGACATTGGATGACAAAGCGCGAGAACTGGATGAAGATGTACTCGTGATTGCAGATCCCAATAAATCGGTCGGTATAGCCGGCATTATGGGTGGTGGGAATACGGAGATATCTCCAGCGACCAAAAATATTCTCATTGAAGTCGCAACTTTTGATAAGTCAAATATTCGAAAGTCGTCAAAAGAACTGGGGCTTAGAACAGAAGCTTCATCACGTTATGAAAAAGGCGTTAGCGTTTCACTGCCGCCAATTGTCGTCAATCGCGTCTGCGAACTGATTGAGCAGCTTGGTGCGGGTGAAGTAGTCGGCGGCATCATTGATGTTTATCCTGAAAAACGAGAAGCGACTGAAATCGCTTTTAGACCTGAAGTGGTTAACAACGTCAATGGAACCAACTTAACATTGGATGAAATGATTGAAATCCTTCAAAAGCTTGAAATCCAAACGGTCATGAAAGATGGCTTACCGACGGCAACAATACCGTATTATCGACTGGACCTTGAAAAAGAAATTGATCTCGTTGAGGAAGTTGCCAGAATTTACGGTTATGACAATATCGGGAAGACGCTTCCGGCTTTTGATGCATGGGGAGCTAAAACCAATGCCCAGCGCATTGAAGACATTACAAAGCTTGAACTGATTGCCAGTGGTGTCGATGAGATTTTAACGTATTCATTTGTATCTAAGAAGGATTTGGATAAAATTAATTTGTCTGAAGACAGCATTCTACGCAACCAGGTAACCTTAATCAATCCACTTGGTGAAGAATACAGCTGTATGCGTTCGACTTTGATGCCAAATGTCTTGGAAGTGCTGGCACGAAACAGTAATCGTAAAATTGAACAGGCGCGAATCTATGAAATGGGTTCCATATTCCTGCCAAAAGAGCTGCCGGTTAAACAGCTGCCGATTGAGAAAAAGATGCTGACCATTGGGTGTTATGGCGAACATGAAGATTTCTTTACACTAAAAGGCATCGTCGAAAATGTTCTTGAAGGACTTGGCGTATCGGGTTACCTCTTTGAAAAAGAGACCAATCATCCATCGTTTCACAGTGGCAGATGTGCTAATATTATTTGGGACAATCATATTTTAGGAACACTCGGTGAAGTTCATCCAATTGTCTGTGAAAATTACGATATCAATACACGTGCTTATCTAGCAGATTTAGATTTTAACATTTTACTGCAGATTACAAATGAAGAACGCAAATTTAAAGCGATTCCAAAACATCCTGCCGTCGAACGCGATATTGCAATTCTCGTCAAAGATGAAATCACTTCTTATGAAGTTGAAAAAATTGTCAAAGAGACAGCAGGTGGTCTCTTAGAATCGGTCAAGATGTTTGATGTCTATAAGGGGAAACAAATTCCTGACGGCTACAAATCTGTTGCCTATGCGCTGATTTTCAGAGCTGAAGATCGTACGCTTGTCGATGATGAAGTCAATGTTATTTTTGAAAATGTTCTAAAAGTGCTTTCTTCTGAACTGGACGCACAGTTGCGTTAATGATTCATACAAATACAAATAATAAACCCCCGGCTTTCAATTGAGATTGAATGGCTGGGGGTTTTATTTGTTTAAAGGTATGATGGCCTATGGTGCTCGATATCGACGAAAAGAGGCCTTTCTCTGTTGGGGCAACTATCTTTCGTGCTTAGCTTCTTCAGGCAAGTCCGCATAAACGGCAACGCGGTTTCGACCGTGGTTCTTTGCATAATAAAGCGCCTTATCTGCCTCTGCGGTGAGGGTGTCAATATTATCGGTCTGTCTTGTATTGCCTCTGATTCCAATACTGGCTGTAAGTGTAATCTGATCATCATCGTGCCTAACGATCATTTCGGAAATTTTTATTCGGAGTGCTTCCATAAACGTTTTGGCTTCATCAAATGGACACATGAGCAACAGCACGAATTCTTCGCCGCCATAACGTGCGACAATACCGCGTTCGCCAACAAAGGATTCGATGAGGGTAGCAAAGTGATAGAGAACGGTATCGCCGGCGTCATGACCAAAAGTATCGTTGATGCGTTTAAAAAAATCTATGTCAATCATTACGACACTCGTATCCATTTGATCGTTTTGACAAACTTCAATTTTTTCAACGGCCTTCTCGTAAAAACTACGGCGATTATTGATTTTGGTAAGCGGATCTTTGTTGGCAAGAAATTCTAAACGTTTAATATTGCGCACTTCCTGTGTGCGTTCTCTGACGACGGCATAGTTGCCTTCAAAGGCACCTTGATCATCAAAGATCGCGACGAGCGTCACGCGAATATAAAGGCAGTCATAAGGCTCATCTAAAATGAAGGTATTTAATGCTTCTTCATCATAATAGGTTTCTTCCAGCTGGATTGTGGTATCAAACTGTGCCTTGCCGTTAAGAATCATATCGCGCCAAAATACAGAAAGATCTTTAACGTTTGGAAAGAGTGTCTCAATGACCGTTTGATGGGACAGTTCCTGATTGAGTATCTTTTCAAACTGTTGATTAAAAAATGTCAGTTTTTGGTGCGACATCAGCTCATGAATGAAGGCGTCATCTGTTCGAGTTATTTCAATAGGCTGATCTAAAAGAAAGAAAAAGTAGCCGTCAGATGAAAACTCAAAGAATGCATCAAGTTGACGTTCGCGCCTTGTCAGTGCTTTTTGCGTCTTTACCAAATCGGAGATATTATAGCCCATTGCGATAACGCTAACGATTTCATCCCGTTTATAAAGCGGTTTTAAAAGAAAATCTATTTCATGCAGTGTGTTATCATATTTCGTGTAGGTGGCATCAAATCGAACGGTTTCGCCAAAAAAAGCGCGCTCGACGGCAAACATTAACTGGTTTTGATTCGCCATGCCGTTTTGCCACCAAGGCAATTCCCAATATGGCAAATGATTGATATTTTCAAAATGGACGCCAGAAAAATTAAGGAGTTGTTTATTGGCAAAAGATATTGTATGGTCACCGGCAATAACGGTGATATACAGATTAATTTCATCAATGACGAAACGCGATTCGAAGGAAGTTAGTGAATTCATAATACCTCTTGTTATTCAGAGAAATACCGCCTCACAACATCGCAAAACGGTGATCTAAATCTTATAAGATTAAAACGACAATGTAATCAATGCCATTTCTATGTATAAATTCATGATAAATTCGCGCAAAAGTGTTAGGTTTTCATGAAAAAGTCGTATAATATAATTAGATTATACACTTTGGGAGGTTAATATGGAAGGTCAATACAGATTAATTACGAGAAGCGACTTTGATGGGCTTGTCTGTGCGGTATTATTAAAAGAGATGAATATGATTGATGACATCAAATTTGTTCATCCTAAGGACATGCAGGATGGTCTGATCGAAGTTACCAATACGGATATTACGACAAACCTGCCCTATGTCGACGGCGTTTATTTAGCATTTGACCATCATCTTAGTGAGACTGTCAGAAATGCTGAACGCAAGCAAAATCACATCATTGATCCAAATGCGCCTTCCGCTGCGCGTGTTGTATATGATTACTACGGCGGCAAGGATCGTTTCAAAACAATTTCAGAAGAAATGATCCTCGCTGTCGACAAAGCTGATTCTGCGCAGTTTAACATGGAAGATGTCATCGCGCCAAAAGGATGGGAACTCCTTAGTTTCATCATGGATGCGAGAACCGGTCTCGGTAGATTTCGTAATTTTAGGGTGTCAAACTATCAGCTTATGATGGATCTCATTGCTTATTGCAAAGATCATACAATTGATGAAATTCTGGAACTGCCTGATGTAAAAGAACGTGTTGAGCTCTATATGGCTCATGTCGATCCGTTTAAAAAACAAATTGAAGATAATGCTAAGGTGTATGACAATGTACTCGTCGTCGACCTAAGAGATCAGGATACAATCCATCCTGGAAATCGTTTTGTCAAGTATGCAATGTACCCAGATACGAATATATCCGTACAGGTGATCTGGGGATTGAAGAAACAAAATACGGTATTCACAGTGGGAAAATCTATCTTTAATCGAAGCAGTAAAGTCAATATTGGCGAGACAATGCTCGCATACGGGGGCGGTGGTCATATGAACGCGGGGACTTGCCAAGTGCCAAATGACCGAGCGGCGGCATTGCTGTCAGAGATCGTCGAAAAATTGAAAGATTAATGTTATTATAAAGGGTGAGGCAATCTGTAAAATGATTGTAAAACACCCTTTATTTTTGTTGATAACAAATGATTGAGGACAATTACATCAGTAGAATTGATAATCTGGCGTGTATCACTGCGAAAGCTGTGGAAGGCTGCCGGAAAAGAAGGTTGAAAACAGATGAAAACATGATATAATTTATGTTTGAGTGTACAAATATCGGAAAGAAAGCGAAAGGTGGCAACAGATTGATACAAGTTGTTAATTTAGGACTGAGATTCAGTGATCGGAAACTATTTGATGAAGTAAATTTGAAATTCACACCGGGGAACTGCTACGGTGTTATTGGTGCCAATGGTGCCGGTAAATCGACTTTTTTAAAAATATTGTCGGGGGAGATTGAACCAACAGACGGTGAAGTTTCAATTACGCCAGGAGAGCGTGTTGCCGTATTAAAACAAAATCACTTTGAGTTTGATGAGTTCACCGTTATGGATACTGTTATTATGGGACATAAACGCCTATATGACATTATGAAAGAAAAAGATGCCATTTACCTTAAGGAAGATTTTACAGAAGAAGACGGCATGAGAGCTGCCGAACTGGAAGGTGAATTTGCAGAACTTGATGGTTGGGATGCAGAATCGAATGTTGAAAAACTTTTAAATGGCCTTGGTGTTGATCAGGAGAACTTTCATAAGCTTATGGGTGATGTCCAATCAGGTGATAAGGTGAAAGTGCTTTTGGCACAATCACTTTTCGGCACACCGGATATTCTGCTTTTGGACGAACCGACGAACCATTTGGATTTCCATGCGATTAGCTGGCTGGAGGAATTTTTAATCACGTATGACAACACTGTTATTGTCGTATCCCATGACCGACACTTTTTGAATAAGGTCTGTACCCATATGGTGGACATCGACTTTGGCAAAGCAAAGCTATTCGTCGGAAACTATGATTTCTGGTATGAATCCAGTCAATTGATGCTCAGACTGATGAAAGAGCAGAATAAGAAAAAAGAAGAAAAAATCAAAGAACTGCAAGACTTTATTGCGCGTTTTAGTTCAAATGCTTCAAAGGCGAAGCAGGCGACTTCAAGAAAAAAAATGCTTGATAAGATCACAGTTGACGATATTCAGCCGTCTTCTAGGCGTTATCCATTTGTCGGCTTTACACCTGAACGTGAAGCGGGCAAAGAGATTCTCACTGTGGAGGGAATTACCAAGACGATTGATGGTGTCAAAATTCTTAATGACGTCTCATTTATTGTCAACAAAGGTGATAAAATTGTTTTCATGAGCCGAAATGATTTGGCGATGACGACGCTCTTTAGAATTCTAATGGGTGAAATAGAACCGGATTCTGGAACATTCAAGTGGGGTGTGACCACATCGCAATCCTACATGCCAAAGGATAATACTGATTATTTTGAAGGCGTAGAGATGAATTTGGTCGATTGGCTTCGCCAGTATTCAACTGAAAAAGATGATACCTTTGTCAGGGGGTTCTTAGGGAAAATGCTTTTCTCTGGTGATGAACCGCTTAAAATGTGCCACGTGCTTTCAGGTGGAGAGAAAATGCGCTGTATGTTTTCAAAGCTCATGCTTTCGATGGCAAATGTTATTTTACTGGACGATCCGACAAATCACTTGGATCTCGAGTCGATCCAAGCGGTTAATAATGGCTTGATTGCCTTTAAGGGTACGCTGCTCTTTTCATCGCATGACCATAAGTTTATTGAAACAATTGCCAATCGCGTCATTGAGTTAACGCCAAACGGCAACTTTGATAAAGAAATTGATTTTGATGATTTTCTTGAGAATGAAACGATTCAAGCGAACATTTCAAAGCTTTATAAGGGTGAATAGCCGCGTCATGTATACATTCTGAAATGGTTACAAACGCTTGCACTTAAGTGTATAAACGTGTATAATGATAACGTACCTTGATTGTACCTGTGAGAAAAATTTGTTAAAACGTTCGGAATTTGAATCGCTTGACTAATAGTTTGCAATTTAAACTTCCAAAAGTTTAATAAGTTTTACGTTAGGGGTTAAGGAAATTAAAGTTTTGGAGGAACAAAAATGTTAAACGGAACAGTAAAATGGTTCAACTCAGAAAAAGGTTTTGGTTTTATCACTGGTGAAGACGGAAAAGATGTTTTCGTACACTTTTCACAAATCAACAAAGAGGGTTTTAAATCACTCGAAGAAGGTGAAGTTGTTACTTTTGAAATCGCTCAAGGTCCGAAAGGTCCTCAAGCGGAAAATGTTACAACAGTAAGATAAACACTGAGGCCTCGGTTGAACCGAGGCTTTTTTTTGTCCCTATTGAGGGGTTCCTCCAAAAAAATGAAGACAAATGTAGCGTGTGGGGTATATCATAGAGGAATTGCGCAGTGATTGCTGCGGATGAATCAGTGGGTGCACATACGCTTTTATCATAATCGAACGGAGTATAGAGAAATGTTTAAATTGGGATATATGCAGACGGCATATGTTAACCGTCTGACGGCATATGGCGCCTATATCAGCGAGGAGCCAAACGGTGAAAAAGAAATTCTGCTGGAAGGCGATAAAAAGACAACGCTGACGGTCGATACGGCGATCGAGGTATTCGTCTATCAAAATAAGTCGGATCAAATGGTTGCATCGCTAAAACGCCCCATATTATGTGTTGATGAAATTGGTTGGTTAAAAGTCGTCGGTAAAGTAAAGTCAGGCTTTTTTCTTGACAATCAGTCTGAAAGAGATGCTTTCATGCCAAATGATGCGGCAAAACGCGGGGTGAAAATTGGTGATCGCGTACTGGTTAAAGTCCTATTGGATGATCGAAAATCGCTGTCGGCCACGATGCGCATTTATGACGTATTGACGTCAATGCCGGATGCAAAAGTGGGCGATACCGTCGAAGGGGTCGTCTATGATATCAAATCGGATATGGGGGCATTTATCGCTGTATCGAACCAGTACCATGGTTTTGTTCCGAAACATGAACGCTATCGTGAAATCGTAGAAGGTGCGGTCATCCAGGCGCGAATTACCAAAATTCGTGAGGATGGAAAAGTTAACCTCAGTATTCGCCAAAAGGCATCTGAACAAATCCATGATGATGAGGCTGTGATCTTGTCTGAGCTTGAAAAAAATAATGGTCTATTAAACCTTAGTGATCATAGCGATCCAGAAGTGATCAAAGTTCAACTTAACATGAGTAAACGCGCTTTTAAACGTGCGATTGGAAAATTATACAAAGAAGGAAAAATTGAATTGAATGAAGCTTCTATTAAGCTGCGATAATGGAACAGCGTCTGTAGAAAAGACTTTCTTTTATACTGCACGATAAAAAAAGTGTAAATTATTTCGATTTTTAGTATAATGGAATTAATTGAAATGAACAATAATTGAGGAGTGAGAGGATGCCTGATAAAAATAAAGTCATTGTAAAGATCATGGATCGGGAATACACATTGGTCAGTGAAGACTCTAGAGAGCATATGCAGCGCGTCGCTAATTACGTCGACGACAAAATGCGCGAAACGTTTGATAGCAATCGCAAACTGAGCCTGTCGATGATTGGCGTTTTGACGGCACTCAATATCGCAGACGAATATCATAAGGTACTCATTGAAAAAGAAGAACTGGAACGTCGCATTAATTCACCTCAGTATGAGTTAAAAAGTGCTCGAGATGAGTTGGACGCCGTTGTTACAGAGTTCGAGCGCCGAAGCAGTGCTTATGAAAAAATGGTACAAGAATTTTCCAGATTGATCGATTCTTCCAATATTTATGAAACCGGTGTTTCGCAGCTCAGAAAGCGTATGGAGAAGCTGGATCACGATCTAAAGAAAAAGGAAGATGATTTAAGAAAATCACGCGACGAAGTAGAACAGCTTGAGCGAGAGTTTACGCATAAAGAAGGACCAATGCGCATGATTGATTTTGAAGAAGAAACGAAGTAAGAATAGGAGGTGCCTTCGTCGAGTAATATGACAATGGCATCTTTTGCTTTGTCTTGAACAATTGGATTACATGAAGGCGATGATTTATGAATGAATAGACTGGGCGACATACGAACAGCACTGTCGAAAGCGCATATGCAAGTTTAGATACAGAGCGTGAAGGTTACTGGCGGCAAAAGTTATAACAATTAAAGGATTGATTAGCATTAAAATAGGAGAAATAACAATGAATGATAGAGCACGTCGCGTGTTGGAATTTGATAAAGTGCTGGCAATGCTGACAGAGCATGCTACTAGCAAGCCGGGAAAAGCGCATTGTATGGCGCTGCGACCTGTTGCAGAAGTCGAAGCGGTTCGACTGGCATTGCTTGAAACTTCAGAAGCGGCAGCGATGCTGCTGCATGAGGGCAATGCACCGTTTGGTCCCATCTATGAAATCGGAGATGCCGTTAAGCTATCGCAGATTGGCGGCTGCTTAACACCTAAGCAGCTTATTGAAATTGGGGATGGGCTGCGGACAGCAAGAATGATGAAAAGGTATCTGTTGCAGCAACCTGAGACTGAGAAACGTTATCCGAAGCTGTTTGGACTTGCCAATCAGCTGATAAGCGCCCAATCACTTGAAAAGGCAATTGGTGACTGCATTATCAATGAAAATGAAATATCAGACCATGCATCACCGGAGCTTCATAAAATCAGACGGCAAATTGAACAAAAAAATGCGGCCATTAGACAAAAGCTTGAATCGTTGATTACATCACAGCAAAATCAAAAGTATTTACAAGAAGCTCTAATCACCATACGTCAGGATCGTTTCGTCATTCCCGTAAAAAGCGAATATAAGCAGCAAATCAAGGGGATTGTACATGATCAATCGGCTAAGGGCAGTACATTTTACATCGAACCGCTCGCCGTTGTTGAACTGAATAATCAACTTCGGACACTGAAAATAGATGAGCAAAAGGAAATAGAACGCATTTTGCGCATTTTAACGGGGATGGTCGCAGAAAACGGCGTTTCAATTGTGCAGAATGTTGAAATACTGGTGCAACTGGATTTTATCTTTGCAAAAGCAAAACTGGCAGAGCGATTACATGCCGTTGCACCTGAAATTGCAGATGACGGTATTTTTAAATTAAAACGCGCGAGACATCCGCTAATAGCCAGTGATACAGTCGTTGCGAATACCATCTGGCTCGGAGAACACTTTACGACACTTCTGATTACCGGTCCGAATACAGGCGGGAAGACGGTCACACTTAAAACAGTTGGCTTACTGACGCTTATGGCGCAAGCTGGTCTCCATATTCCTGTAGATTACGGGTCTAAAGTTGCCGTGTTTGATCAAGTTTTTGCCGATATTGGCGATGAGCAGAGCATTGAACAAAGTCTTAGTACCTTTTCATCACACATGACGAATATTGTCAGTATTCTTGCTGACGTCAGTCCTAAAAGTCTCGTGCTCTTTGATGAGCTCGGTGCAGGAACCGATCCAACAGAGGGGGCTGCATTGGCGATGGCGATTTTAGATCAGCTGAAAAAGTGGCAGGTAAGAACGATGGCGACAACGCACTACGCAGAGCTTAAAGCCTATGCGATTAATACACCCGGCATTGAAAATGCCAGTGTCGAATTCGATGTTGCTTCATTAAGCCCGACTTATAGACTTCTAATCGGTATTCCGGGCAAATCAAATGCTTTTGAAATTTCAAAAAAACTTGGATTGAGTCAGATGTTGATTGACAATGCCAGAACCTATGTTCACCAAGACAATATTGAATTTGAAGATATTATTGCAAAAATTGAAGAAAGCCGGAAGATTGCAGAAACAGAGCAGGATGAAGCCATTCGTCTAAGGCTTGATGTTGAAAAAATTAAAAAGCATCTCGAAGATAAAGAGACAAAGATGATCGCACAGCGAGACAAACTTTTAAGCAGTGCGAAGGATGAAGCACGCCAACTGTTAAAGAATGCCAAAGAAGAAGTGGACAAGACGATGCGGATGCTGCGAGAGGCTGAACGGGCTGTTGATAAACGCGGACTTGAAGCGGCGAGAAAACAATTAAACGAAAGACTTGACGATATGGTCGAGCAGACAATTGATCCAGACATTGAAACGGATATGGCGCCTACGACGGTTCAGATCGGTGATTCCGTGCGTGTGCTTTCCATCAATCAAGATGGCACCGTACTGACGCTGCCGAATGAGAAAGGCGAGTTGTCTGTTCAAGTGGGCTTAATGAAGATGAATGTCAATTTAAAGGGATTGCTTTCGCTGAGCAAAAAGCGTCAGGATCAAAAAGTCTATCAAAATGTCCGAAAGGCTGCTGCGGCATCTGCAACGATAAAAACAGAAATTGACGTTCGTGGCGAAAACATTGAAGATGCAATCGTCTTGATTGATCAATACATTGATCAAGCGGTTCTTGCTAATTTGCATCAAGTGCGTATTATTCACGGAAAGGGAACCGGTGCGCTTCGCAAGGGGCTGCATGATCACTTTAAACGCCATCGCCAAATTAAACACTTTGAATACGCTGCTTACAATGAAGGCGGTAATGGCGCAACCGTTTTAGAGTTTCGATAAGATCAAGGATACTTTCAGGGATGGGAAATTTGCTTAGGCCAAAGGCGGTCGAACTGTTTCCCAGTTGATATAGATGATTTGCGATGTATTGGAGAAAACAATGATTATAACAGAACGTCTTAAACTCATGCCTTTTAATCAGGCGTTGCTGGAAGCAGCCGTGCTGAGTGATGAAAAGGTTTTTGAAGAATCCGGACTAAAGCCTAATACAAAATGGTTTGCTTCTGATATTCGAACGAGAGCGAATGGTTTCTTATCATTAATGGCTTTGGGAGGCAAAGATGAGGTATTGCCGTGGATGATTGTCTTAAAAAATAGCAATGAAGTTATCGGGGATATTGGTTTTCTGACGACTGCGGAAGAAGCAATTCTAGAAATCGGCTATGGCGTATCCAAACCATATCGACGAAAGCACTATGCCAGTGAAGCAATTCGTGCTCTAACTTTTTATCAGTACATCAATCATCCGACACTGCATGGCATTCGGGCAAATGTTGAAAAGGTAAATGAAGCTTCCCATCACTGTATTACAGCTGCCGGATATAAAGAAACAGCATGTGAGGGGCATCTTAAAACTTACAGGTTTGATAAACATGATTTTGAAAGATGGTATCGACAGATGTCGCCGAATGGTATTGTACTTGCCAGCGCCTGTCTGCTGGACTATACTGTTCGATACAGTGCAGAACCGCTTCCAAACGCTGTGCTGGCATCTACGACTGACTTAATGGCTGACGCGGTGAAAGTACCATGCTGTCCGGAACAGCTAGGCGGATTATCTACACCGCGATCTCCGGTAGAGTTTTTGCCGGCAGTGAGTCGCTATATCAATCAAGCGGGGGAAGATGTTAGTGATGCCTTTGAACGCGGTGCACAAATGGTCATCAAAATGGCAGAACAGCTTGAGACACATTTTTTCATGTTGAAACAGAGCAGTCCGTCATGCGGCAGTGTCAATGTATACGATGGGACATTTTCAGGACGAAAAATTAGCGGTTCCGGCTGTACTGTCAAAAAAATAATGATGCACTTTGAAAAGTACATCATTATGGATGAAAATGGTCATATGATTTTTAAGGCATGAAAGCATAAACGCCTGTCAAATGCAGTAAAGGATGCATCAGTTGTATGTGATAGGTGTTTTTATTGGCCGTATGTCGACTTGAACTGCAACAGCTCGCTGCTGTTCGGAAACTTCGAAAGGCCTTTATCAGCCCAGCTTAGTGCACGATCCATATGTGACTGCAAATAGGTGTAATAAGTCATATTCATATAGAAGACTTCGCTCTGAAAGTTGAGGAAAGTTGCAAAGCCAATAATGCCAAAGGTGATCACGGCATAGAGCGTCAGAAAGAGTATTCCCTTTGCATGTCGCCAAATTTCGTTTTTAAGCCCCAAGGATTCTGCCATTAGGAATCCGCCTATTAAACCGCCGATGTGCCCAGCGATGTCAATATTGGGCCTTACAAAGCCGATGAGCAAATTGATTCCAATGAGAATCAGTAAATCTGTGCCATAAATGCGTTTATAGACCATAGGATTGCGTTTGTATAAATAGAGATTGGCCCCCATTAGGCCAAAGATGGCACCGGAAGCGCCTACGGAAATCGCGTCCACTGTTAAATAACTGAGCGCAGAGCCGAGTAGACCGGCACCGAAGTAAATGGCTAAAAATTTGCCCTTGCCAAAAAAACGTTCAATATCACGGCCTAAAATATAGAGTGCCATCATATTGAAAATGAGATGTGTGATGCCGGCATGCAAAAACATTGAGGTAATCAGACGATAGTATTGACCGCCCGCAACTAAAAAGTTAACTTTAGCGCCAAGGTGCAAAAGTGCATTGCCGACGGTTGCGTCAACTAAAAATGTGACGGCGTACATGACGACATTGATGCCGATGAGCCATTCTGTTAATGTAAGCTGTTTTGCCCGATTTTTATAATAATTAAGATTTGCCATAGTAAACTCCTTCGTGTATTATGCTCATTATAGCGTAAAATGATCCAAAAAAAATCTTATCACAAGATAATTAACAAATTTGTTAAAAACAGTTCTCAAGATTTTAGCTTGCAAGGAGCGAAGCGTTTGTGTTAAACTATGCTCAACAAATAATTGCATGTACTGGTTGACGGGGTGTTAAGCAGTGCGACCGATGAATGGGAAAGTAGATCAATAATGGATTGATAGAGAGCCGGGGAGGGTGGAAGCTTGGCATGACATATGATTGAAACGTACCCATGAGGTTTCGGCAGAAATGAGTAGGTTGAACGGGTAGCTCCGTTAAAGGCGTTGAGTGAAGCAAAATGTTTTTTGCTTAATAAGAGTGGCACCGCGATCAATTCGTCTCTTGGGATACCAAGGGACTTTTATATTTTTTTGAGGAGGTATTATGATTGATTATAAGGTACTAATTGCCGATCTGCTTGCAAAACAGGTTGATACATTGACATTTGATGAAATATTGGGATTGGTTGAATACCCTAAAAATCCCGCAATGGGCGACTATGCATTTCCGTGTTTTAAACTGGCGAAGACGCTGAGAAAAGCGCCTGTGAAAATAGCAGAGGATATTGCAGCAGCCCTACCAAAAGCAGATGAAATTGAATCCGTTTCTGCAATTTCAGGATTTGTCAATTTTAAAGTGTCAACGGCGCATTTGGCAAAATCCGTAATGACTGACATCTTAAAGGAAGGTGCGCAATACGGCAAGTCGACATTGGGAGCCGGCAAGAAAGTCGTCGTTGAGTATTCATCCGTCAATATTGCAAAACCGTTTCATATGGGGCATATTCGAAGTACGATGATTGGTGAATCGCTGCATCGTATATACAAAGCACTTGGCTATGATACTGTAGCGGTGAATCACTTAGGCGATTACGGAACACAATTTGGCAAGCTCATCGTTGCCTATAAAAAGTGGGGATCGCGTGAAGCGATTGAAGCGGCACCTATTCCAGAGCTTTTAAAACTTTACGTTCGTTTTCACGAGGAAGCAGAAGCAGATTTATCGCTGAATGATGAGGCGCGCAGCTGGTTTACAAAGCTTGAAAACGGTGATGAAGAGGCATTGGCACTTTGGAATCTCTTTAGAGAGATGTCTTTGGTTTCCTTTAATAGAGTTTATGGCAAGTTAGGCGTTACGTTTGACTCGTATGCCGGTGAAAGTTTCTATTCTGATAAGATGCCGGCCATTCTCGATGAACTGAGGTCAAAAAATATTGTCGAAAAATCCGAAGGGGCAGAAATTGTCAATTTAGAAGCTTATGGTATGCCGCCTGCACTGATTACTAAAAAAGACGGTTCGACGCTGTATATGACGCGTGACTTGGCGGCTGCAAAGTACCGACAGGATACGTATCACTTTGATAAAAACATCTATGTTGTCGGCAGTGCCCAGAAGCTTCATTTCCAACAATGGATTAAAATTGTAGAACTGATGGGCTACAATTGGGCAAAAGATTGTGTACATGTAGATTTTGGAATGGTTTCTCTGGAAGAAGGCGCTCTTTCAACGAGAAGGGGAAATGTTATTTTCTTAGAAGATGTGCTGGATAAAGCCACAGAAAAAACCTTAGAAATTATCAACGAAAAAAATCCGGATATTGCAGACAAAGATACAGTAGCGAGACAGGTTGGCATTGGCGCTGTCGTCTTTCAGGAACTGTTTACATCGAGACAAAAAGACTATTCCTTTTCATGGGATAAGACATTATCGTTTGAAGGCGAGACCGGCCCTTATGTCCAATATACCCATGCACGATCTTGCAGCGTATTGAGAAAGGCCAATATCGAAGCGTTTGAGGACATTGATTTTAGTTTGCTCGGGGATGATGCTTCGAAAACGCTCATTCTATCACTTGGAAAATTTAATGAAGTCATTGTTTTAGCGCATAAAAATTATGAGCCGCATCACATCGCACGATATGCTGTTGAAATTGCACAGAACTTTAATCGCTTCTATCATGACAACGCTATTTTGGTAGAAGATGCTGCTTTAAAAATGGCAAGACTTGCACTTGTAAAAAGTACACAGACTGTTTTAAAATCAGCACTTGAGCTCGTCTGTCTTGAAGCACCTGAAAAAATGTAATCCACAGTGAGTGAACACTAAACTTCACTAGGATGCATAAAATAATTAGAATGATGCATAAAGACAATCAGTATATGAATATTATTGAGCATTATACATCGAAATATCTCGTAAAGATCAATAAATCATCGTATGGTAAGTGTAAGCGCTCTTTCAAGAAGCTCTAAAAAATAGAACCCAGCTGTCTGAAACTGTATTTTAAATACGTCAGGAAGCGGGGTTCTTTTCATTTTGGTTTGTACATATCTGTCTGGCTATTCAATTATCGTGCTAAATCATCTTCAATGCGGTCTATGCATTTTGTAAAACTGTCAAACGTTAAATTCTCCTTGAGAATAACATCGTCAAATTTAACGCCGCGCAAGCGCTTGTTGATATTTTCAACAGTTGCTGACGTAATGATGACAATGGGGATGTGCTTAAACTTGGAGGTTCTCAATGACTGAATCAATTGTTCGCCCGTCATATCAGAAAGCTCCATGCCGGTAATGATCAGATCAATATCGTGATGTGCCAGCAAATTGAAAAGCATATCGCCACGGTTGGTATGTAAATACGAATGACCTGCATTTTCAACGAGATCTTTAACAAAACGTTTAAAAAAATCGCTGTATTCAAAGTGTAAGATATTCATAATTAACTCCCCATATCCCTTTGCGTCTCACATTTCCTTATTTAAATATAACATAATTTATTATAAATTACCCGAAAAACCACGAATTATGCGTTGGTAAATTTAAATACGGCAAATTGTAGGCAGATATTCATGAGGAAATGAAGAAAATTTAAAAAAGCTGTTGACAGTTTGTCATTTTGTTGTTATAGTAATTTCCAACATCAATATATTGTTAAATCGCTTTGACGGAGACTGTTTAAAGACGTATGTCCTAGAGAGCTGGCATTGTGGTGGAAGCCAGTACAGAAATTTTTAGACTCTCACTCCTGAGCTTCAAATTCGAAAATGTAGGGTTTGACGTTTGCTCACGTTACGAGTTTCAAAGAGACATGTTTTATGTGACATGTAATTTGGGTGGTACCGCGTAGTCAATGATAACTGCGTCCCATTGTTTTGGGATGCGGTTTTTTTATTGCAATAAACTCGCGGTGTTTGCCTTAAAGAAATACGCATCCATTTTCTAACCGCTGCTTCGTCAGGGGTTAAATTTTTATAAAGTATCTCATTGAGGATACAGAACAGTGATGATTTAGATTGGTTAAAAAAATGATTTTATTGGGAAGTAAGGTATTTTGACGGAGGCAGAGATGAAGAGAATTAAGATTTTTGATACAACATTGAGGGATGGCGAGCAGGCGCCTGGTTTTACGATGAATTTGACAGAAAAGGTGCGATTGGCAAAGCAGCTTGAAGAATTGGGTGTTGATATTATTGAGGCAGGGTTTGCCATTGCTTCACCAGGTGATTTTAATGCCATAAAAGAAATATCTCGAAATGTCGGCGATGTAACGGTTGCGTCTTTGGCACGGACGACAAAATTGGATATTGACAAGGCTTGGGAAGCGTTGCAGTTTGCCAAGAAACCTAGAATTCATATCTTTATTGCGACGTCGGATATTCATTTAAAATATAAGTTGAAACTGACGAGGGAAGAAGCTTTAAAACAAGCCGTTGAAGCGGTTCGCTATGCAAAGCGCTTCTTTGATGATATTGAATTTTCAGCAGAAGATGCCGTTCGCAGTGATGTAAATTTCCTTATTCAAATATTCACTGCCGTTATAGCAGAGGGTGCTAGAACAATTAATATACCCGATACAGTCGGCTATACGACACCGGATGAATACTATGCGCTCATTTCAACGATCAAGTCACAGGTTCCAAATATTAAGGATGTAGATATATCGGTCCACTGTCATAATGATTTGGGATTTGCCGTGGCCAACTCACTTGCTGCAATAAACGGTGGTGCAACACAAATCGAATGTACCATTAACGGTATTGGTGAACGTGCTGGGAATGCAGCGCTTGAAGAAATAGCGATGGCGATTGATACCAGAAAAGACTTCTTTAACTGTGAAACAGGCATACACACGAAGCAAATCTTAAAGTCCAGTAAAATGCTTCAAACGATTACGGGTGTTCGCGTGCAGCCTAACAAGGCAATTGTCGGTGATAATGCCTTTGCACATGAAGCGGGTATTCATCAGCATGGCATGCTTCAAGATCGAACCACTTATGAAATTATGACACCGGAGTCGATCGGCCTTAATATGAGCAAGATCGTTCTCGGGAAGCATTCCGGTAGACACGCTTTTATCGAACGTGTTCAAGCGCTTGGTTTTGTTTTGACAAAAGAAGAAATGGAGCACGCATTCCATGCTTTTATTGAACTCTGTGATAAGAAGAAAGAAATTTTCGATCGCGATATCGAAGCGATCATTGCAAAAGAGAGTGTGCAAATTCAGGAAATTGTCAAAGTGAAATCATTTATGATCCAAAGTGGCAATCATATTCCAGCGACTTCGACGCTTTCATTGGTTGTCGGCGACAAGGAAATTATGGATGCGGCAGTTGGCGACGGTCCTGTTGACGCTTCTTTCAAAGTCATTGAGAAAGCTGTTGAAAAAAGTATTAAACTCGTTGAATATCGCATCAACGCAGTGACAGAAGGAAAGGATGCACAAGGTGAAACCATTGTGATCCTAGGAATAGAAGGCAAAAAATATCGCGGTAAGGGTCTTAGTACAGATGTAATAGAATCCAGCATTCACGCTTATGTTGAAGCAGTCAACAAAGCGTTGACAGAATTAAGTTAGGAGGTGCCCTAATGGGTATGACAATGACTCAAAAAATTTTAGCAGCACACTGTGGGGCGGCTGAACTGAAAGTAGGCAACTTTATTGAAGCAGATTTAGATCTCGTCCTCGGCAATGATATTACGGCGCCCGTTGCGATTAAATCTTATGAAGCGCTTAAAGCACAGAAGGTCTTTGACAAAAATAAAATTGCATTAGTGCCGGATCACTTTGCGCCAAACAAAGATATTGAAGCGGCGCAGCAATGTAAAACCATGCGTCTTTTCGCTAGAGAAAATGAGATCACTAATTATTTTGAAATTGGCGAAATGGGCATTGAGCATGCACTTTTGCCTGAAAAAGGCTTGGTGGTTGCAGGCGATGTTGTTATTGGTGCCGATTCGCACACGTGTACCTATGGCGCACTTGGTGCTTTTTCAACAGGTATTGGCAGTACAGATATGGGTGTTGGCATGGCCACCGGCAAATGCTGGTTCAGAGTGCCGTCAGCGATTAAAATTAATATGACGGGTCAATTAAATCAATGGGTTTCAGGGAAAGATGTTATCTTGCATTTAATTGGACAGATTGGTGTTGACGGTGCAAGATACAAATCGCTTGAGTTTACAGGTGAGGGGCTTGAGAGTTTAACAATGGACGATCGTTTTACCATGGCGAATATGGCCATAGAAGCAGGTGCTAAAAATGGCATATTTGAAGTTGATGCGAAAACGATTGCATACATTGCACAGCATTCAAAACGTACACCGAAAGTTTATGCAGCTGACGCTGATGCGGTTTATGACGAAGAAATCACCATTGATCTCTCTGCGTTGAAGCCAACAGTGGCATTCCCGCACTTGCCAGAAAATACGAAGACTTTTGGTGAATTTGGTGAGATAAAAGTGGATCAGGTCGTCGTCGGCTCTTGTACCAACGGCCGCTTCGACGATTTAAAAATAACGGCGGAAATACTAAAAGGACATAAAGTGCATCAGGATATTCGCATGATTATCATTCCGGCAACACAGAAAATATATATGGATGCGATGAAAGCTGGATTTATTGAAACGTTTATTGAGGCGGGGGCGGTCGTCAGTACGCCGACGTGCGGGCCATGCCTTGGCGGCTACATGGGTATTTTAGCAGAAGGCGAACGCGCTGTTGCGACGACAAACAGAAATTTCGTCGGTCGTATGGGCCACAAGACATCAGAAGTATACCTGGCAAGCCCAGCTGTTGCCGCAATGACGGCAATCAAAGGTTATATCGCATCACCGGAAGCAGAATAGGAGGCAACCATGAAAGCATATAAATATTTTGACAACGTAGATACGGATGTTATTATTCCGGCACGATACCTTAATCATTCAGAACCGGCGTATTTGGCATCGCATTGTATGGAAGATATTGATGAAGCCTTTGCCGAGACTGTGAAAAGCGGCGACTTTATGGTGGCAGGTGAAAACTTTGGATGTGGCTCTTCACGTGAACATGCGCCAATTGCCATTAAGGCGGCTGGCATTGAAGCGGTCATTGCCAAAAGCTTTGCGAGAATATTCTTTCGAAATGCGATTAATATTGGTCTGCCGATTATTGAACAGACTGAATGTGCTGAAGAATGTCAAACAGGACATGAACTCAGCGTTGACCTGAAAGCTGGGATCATCGAAAATAAAACACTGCAAAAAACTTATCAGTTTGAACCTTTTCCAGATTTCCTGCTGGAGATCGTCAATCATAATGGTCTCATTGAAAAGCTAAAAGAAAAAGGAGTTTGAAATGAACACATATAAAATCGCAGTATTGCCCGGAGACGGGATCGGACCAGAAATTACAGATGAAGTTGTCAAAATCCTAAAGAGAACATCAGAAAAGTTTGCATTTGGCATTGAACTCAATTACGGTAGAATTGGCGGTGCGGCTATTGATGCGGTTGGTATCCCGCTTGAAGAGGAAACCATCGCCCTCTGCCAAAAAAGCGACGCCATTTTTTTAGGTGCTGTCGGTCATCATAAATACAATGATCTTCCGCTAAGCATCAGACCTGAGACGGGACTTTTACAGATTAGAAAAGCGCTGGGGGTCTTTGCCAATATACGCCCCGGTATGATTTTAACACCACTCAAGTCGTATTCACCGCTTAAATCAGAAATTATAGGTGAAAAACTAGATGTATGCATCGTTAGAGAACTTACGGGCGGTATCTATTTTGGGGAACATCGTATGGCTGAAGATGAGAAATCTGCCTATGATAAAATGATGTACTCAGAAGCGGAAATTGAACGTATTGCCCATACGGCATTTAAAATTGCAATGCAGCGCGATAAGCGTCTGACCAGTGTTGATAAAGCAAATGTCTTGGCATCATCAAGATTATGGCGAAAAACTGTTGAAATGGTTGCAAAACAATATCCGGAAGTTAAGTTAGACCATTTATACGTTGACAATGCTGCAATGCAGCTCGTGATTAATCCAAGGCAGTTTGATGTAATCTTGACATCCAATATGTTTGGCGATATATTATCAGATGAGATGAGCGTGATTACGGGGTCTATCGGTGTCCTTGCCAGTGCGTCACTGGATGCAGACCAAAAAGGGCTTTATGAACCTATTCACGGCTCTGCACCTGATATAGCCGGTATGGGTATTGCAAATCCAATTGCGTCCATTCTCTCGATTGCGATGATGATGCGCTTTACTTTTAATCGCAGTGACGTTGCAGATGCAGTTGAAAATGCTGTTGACGTTGTGCTGGGCGAAGGTTATCGGACTAAAGACATTTGTAAGGAGGGCGATCGCCTGATTACGACAAGTGAAATGGGCAATCGCATTTGTGATGCAATATGAATGATTTTACCAAACGGGTAATCGACATTATCAAACGCATACCACCGGGGTATGTGATGACATACGGCAGCATTGCAGAATGTGCCGGTAATCCTAGAGCGTCAAGGCAAGTTTCTAGAATCCTACACAGCATGACGGCCAAATATGATTTGCCGTGGCATCGCGTCATTCGAAAAGATGGTAGTATTGCGCTGCCAAATGAAGCCGGTGGACTGGAACAAATTGTATTGTTGACAGCAGAGGGGGTCGAGGTATCTGTAAGCGGTAAAATCAATATGCAGCGTCATTTTTGGGTTGAAGCGTTTTTAGAGGAAAACGACGGATTATAAGACGATCAGTAAGGGCATCTTCCAAAATATATGTTATGCTCAAATTGAATATATTGTATTCAATTTGAAGCTTTAAATCATAAAATCATTATTAAGCCAAAACGCTTTTGCGTTTTGGTTTTTTTGATGCATAAAACCAATTCGATTCAATAATCAAATGGTCACTGAAGCAGCTGCTATGCGACCGTATGAAAGAGCGATTCTGTTTAATGGCCTTATGATGTGGGCATATAATGAGTAAATAATGGAGATGAAGCGGCTAATCGCAAAGTGGCTGTTCGCAAGGTGAAGCGATGTATAATATAATGATTATTGATGATAACATGGGGAATCTTAAGGTGCTCGTAAGTATGCTGAATGTCAAAGGCTATAGCATTCGCACGTTTACAAGCGGCAAAATGGCGCTAAAGTCAGCTGTCCTCAAAAAGCCCGATCTGGTTTTGCTGGATATAGATATGCCGGATATGAACGGCTATGAAGTTTGTCAGCATTTTAAAGAAAATGAAAAATTGAGGGATATTCCGATCATTTTCATTTCAGCTTTTTCGCAAATGCAGAATATTGTTACAGGCTTTAATGTCGGAGGCGTTGACTATATTACAAAGCCTTTCCAGTGGCAGGAAGTCATAGCCCGTGTGAATACACAAATTGAGATACTCAGAGCAAAACGTGAAACAGAGCTGGTGTTGACAAAGACTTTTGTTGGCAGTGTGCAAATTATGGCGGATATTTTAGCGACGACAAAACCTGATGTCTTTCATTTTGCCACAAGACTGCAAGGGATTATAAAAAAAATGACAGAGGCACTGAACTTATCGAGCAGATGGGTTTATGAAATTGCAGGACTTTTATCAATGATCGGCTATGTGATTTTCCCCGATGAAAGGCTGTCGCAATATTTAAATGGCAATCAACATGCCATCACGCCAAAAGAGAAAAAGGATGCGTTGGCTTTTAGTGTCAGTTTAATCGCGAAAATACCGCGATTGGAACCCGTCGTTGCGATCTTCAATCAATATGATGTCACTATTGCCAGTGAGCGGCTAGCAGAACCGTTAGAGAATTGGACGCAAGAGATGATCGGGATGAATATGCTGGATCTTATCGTTTATTATTTAGTATTATCTTCTCAAAATAAAGTGCAGTCAAATGTTTTTGAACATATCATGACATTGACAGAACGATACCACAAAGAGCTCATTCGCGTATTGATAAAAGTGGAAATACGCAAAATAGATGAAAAAGAAATTGCAGTAGCTATAAATGACTTAAAACCAGGTATGATATTAAGTCGTGATGTTCTGACCGATGAGGGTATAAAACTTCTGAAGACGAATACAGAAATTACAGAAAATTTAAGATTGCTCATCCGTGGTTATCAAAAACACATTGCAATCAATGAGCCGATATATGTATGGCGAAAGGAGCCTCATGTATAATTCTAGAATAATTCAATCACGTAAAAATGAAAATTTTGAAGTTTTGATTGTTGATGACAATCCTCAAAACTTAAAAGTCCTCTCTGAGATCTTAAAAAGAGAATCTTACCGCGTACGGACGACAACCAGCGGCAAGCTCGCATTAAAGTCATTGGCGATGAAACCGGTAGATCTTATACTGCTTGATATTAATATGCCGGAGCTAAGCGGCTATGAAGTTGCAGAAAGGCTGAAGGCAGATGACGCATTAAATGAAATTCCCGTTATATTGATAACAGCATTATCTTCAATTGAGGATAAATTAAAGGGGTTTAAAACGGGTGCCGTCGATTACATTACAAAACCGTTTATGCTTGAGGAAGTACTGGCAAGAGTTGATACACACTTAAAGCTTAAAGAAGCAAGGCGGCTTTTGAAGATGGAAAATCAGAATCTTGAAAAAATGGTGAATGAAAAAGTGCTTGAAATTACCAGCGCACATCTAACGACTGTTTTTGCAATGGTAGAGCTTGCAGAATCACGAGATGACGATACGGGAAAACACGTCAAGCGCATTGGTGAGTATTGCCGTAAATTAAGTGAACTGCTTAGGGAAAGCGGTTATGATTTAACGGTTGATGATTCGTTTGTCCACAATATTTACATAGCCAGTCCGCTGCACGATATTGGAAAGATTGGGATCAGTGATGCGATCTTGTTGAAGCCGGGAAAGTTAACCGCTGATGAATTCGAAATCATTAAGACACATGTGGTGATCGGTGCAGAAAAACTAGAAGCCGTTTCATCCGTTTCGCCAGATAATAAATTTCTCCAAATGGGCGCCCGCATCGCAAGGTATCATCATGAAAAATGGGATGGCAGCGGCTATATGGCCGGTTTGAGTGAAACAGCTATTCCCATTGAAGCGAGAATTATGGCGATTGCCGACGTATACGATGCATTGAGGTCAAAAAGGATTTACAAACATGCTTACATCCATGATGAAGCGCTTCAAATAATGCGGGAAGGCCGTTCAAAGCACTTTGATCCGACGCTTCTGGATTTGTTTTTTAAGCATGCCGATTGGTTTGATTTACAATACAATAGATTAAGTGGGAAAAGCTAATGGAAAAAAAACTGACTGCTGATGAAAAACAAAACTTAAAAAGGAAAATGCTCATAACCATTCTGATTAATCTATCCTTGATCGTCGTTGTCATGGGTTTCTATATCATTTTAACCATACAAAGCCAAACCTCAGAGCAAGCCTTGTGGGTTGATGAAGAAATGTCGCTTATTCAAGAAGTGTTTGAACGGCAAATTTCAGATGCCTTATTTCTCGCCGCCTATACAGAACTCTATATTGATGATCTGACAGCAGATGAACAGTTGCTTGAAGCGGTTTTTTTAAAGTTCGCAAAGACAAAGAATGTTTATTATCAAGTAAAATTTCTTGATGAAACGGGCATGGAGCGCATTAAAATTCAAAAGGATGGTGAGCTGTTTCATGTGCTGTCAGAAGACAAGCTCGCAAACAAAAGCAAACGTTATTATCTTTCTGCTGATTTTGAGAATAACGATCAAGTCTATTTCTCGAAAGTTGATTTAAATGTTGAAAACAGTGTTGTTGAAAAGCCCTATCAGCCTGTGCTCAGAATAGTGAAACCGATATTTCGAGAGGATGAACTCAGGGGTTATATTATTTTGAATTACGATATGTTTAGTATTCTGTCACGCTATGAAAATACACTGAACCGTCCGGACAATCAAATCTATTTAATTAATGACGAACACTATTGGATTGTTGGACCGGAGGGAACAAATGCCTGGGGATTTATGTTTGAAAGCGCTCGAAATACGATGCTTGAGACATATGACAAAAAGCTGAATGACGAAATACATCAGATGGATAAAGGGACTATTGTCGGGGAAAAAGGTCTATACACCTTTAAGTGGTTTCAGGGATCTTATAAAACTATGACGGAAAAAATCGATGTTTTATCGGACGAATCTTGGTATTTAATTGTAGCATCGTCATTTGGTGCGATGTTTAGTACAGGTATTAAAACCATTGGCTTTTTTGGTATGGTTTTTTTGACGCTGACATCAATAATGGTTTATTTAGGAGATAAACGTCATAGAGAGCGAGGAAATGAAGAAGCGGCCAAACGTGATATTGAAGGCAAGTTTAGGACGGTTACGGAATCCGTATCGGATTCAATTATAATGATTAACAATGTAGGCAAGATACAGTTTTGGAACAATGCAGCGATTAAGATGTTTGGGTATTCAGAAGATGAAGTCATTGGCAGCAATATTCACGATCTCATTGCAGGCAATGATTATATTCAATCTGCACATCGCGGAATGGCGCATTTTAAAACATCCGGTTCAGGGCCTTTTGTGGGTAATAACCGTGAAGTGATCGCGAGAAAGAGAGATGGTGGCACTTTCGTCGCAGATTTGCGCATTAATGCCGTCATGGTTAACGATGAATGGTGGGCGGTTGGCGTCATTCGAGATATTACGAAGCAGAAAGAACGCCTTATGGAATTGCAAAGACTCTCGTGGGCAGTTGAAAATGCAGCGGATACGATCATTATTATTGACGAGAAAGGCATGATTATATTTGTTAACAGTGCCTTTATTGAATTGTCTGGATACAGCAAACCTGAGCTTATGTCAGGTGCGATTACGGAAATTCGCGTAGGTGATTATAACAATAAGAGCTTTGGTCAGATGATTGAGGAAGCGAAGGAACAGGGACAGCTTCGTGAAACGACGCGCAATATGCGCAAGGACGGTACTTATTTTTACCTCGATCTATCCATTATCGCAATTAAATCAGAACAGGGCGATATTATCTCCTATGTCTTTACGGGCCGGGATATTACACTTGAAATGGAAGTCCAGCAAAAATTACGTGAACACATGGCTTCAATGGAAGTTGAAATTGAAGAGCGCACAAGGCGCTATAAAGATGCAAAGGTCGAAGCAGAGAGTGCCAATCGTGCGAAAAGTGCATTTTTAGCACATATGTCTCATGAAATTAGAACGCCGTTAAATGCCATTATCGGTTTTTCTCAAATCCTCGGACAGGATAAAAGCTTAGATGATAAGCAGCGTGATCAGATAAAAACAATTTATCAGAGCGGTGAACATTTATTGCTGCTCATCAATGACATTTTGGAATTATCTAAGATAGAATCAGGACGGATGTCATTTGAAATGGAGCCGATTGATTATGGTTATATCGTTGATGAAATAGAACGCATGTTTGAATTGCGTGTGGCACAAAAGCATATTTCTTTTGAAGTTGAAAAGCTAGGTAGTTTTGATAAAGCCATTATTATGGATAAGAAAAAAATAAGGCAAATTATTCTCAATCTCGTTGGCAACGCCGTGAAATTCACGAAGAAAGGCGGTGTCTTAGTGAGCACTGAATTAACGAAAACGGATGCCGACAGCGGTATGCTGAGATTTACGGTAAAGGACACGGCACATGGTATTCGAGAAGAAGATATTAGCAAGATTTTTGATCCGTTTGAACAAGCAACACAGATTAAACACAAAGAAGAAGGAACGGGATTGGGCTTATCTATCACTAAACGGTTTATTGAGGCAATGGGAGGGACGATTCAGGTTAAAAGCGTTGTTGGCGAAGGGTCAGAATTTTATTTTGAGCTGCCTGTGCAGTATGATGTTTTGAGTAACGTTTCGACCATTGCAATAGAGGGGGAATATACGGTGACCATTGATCATCAGTTTAATGTACTGATTGTTGATGATAAACCGAGTAATATCAAATTGATTAGCGATATTTTAGCGCGTGAAAATATTGAAATACTTACGGCAGGTAATGGTATTGAGGCGTTAGCGCAAATAAAGCAGCACGATGTCGATTTTATATTTTTAGATTTAATGATGCCTGAAATGGATGGCTTTGAATTAATGACGATTTTGCGGAATGAAATGTACTTGAAGATTCCGGTCTGCGCGGTGACTGCAAGTATTTTTGATCAAGATACACAAGATGTCATGCTGTATGGTTTTGATGACATTATTCGAAAACCGTTTAAAAATGATGCGCTCTTTAAAGTGATGGCAGAGACTTTGCCGTACGTGCACATTGACTATGAAGCAAGCGATGTGCCGATGGTAAAAGAACAAGTTTTGAACATATCTTCTGTCAATTTGTCAACAGAACTTCTTTCGCAATTGAAGGAGCAAATTTTACTTGGTGATTTGGAAGCGCTGGTACAATTGGTGAAACCAAGTGAAGGCATCGATCCTGAAATAAAAGATCATATCATAAAACTTGCCCATGACTTTAATATTGATGCATTAACAGATTTATTAGAGAGTATTGAAGAGGTGCAACAGGGCTGATGTTATTGTAGTGATTGATGCGAAAAATGTTTATTGCCCATGATGACTCTTTATCATATTCATGCTTAAATAGTAACCCCCTCTGAGCTAAAACAAGTATAAGACAATGCTTGTTATAATTTCAGGGGGGGTTAAGCGAGAAAAAGCAACAAAGTTAATGATTTGGTAAACGCTAGCGATAGAAAAAGGTTTAATAAACGCGTGTCACAGTATAACCGATAGATTCCAATTTACTGGTAATCTGATTGATATGGTCATGTCCGTTGGTTTCAACAGTAACCTGTAACTGAACGTGCATAAAGCGATCGAGATTCATGAATTGATTGTGATCGAGTTTGATAACATTGGCGTTCAGTTCAGTAAGGACTTTGGAAATAGCAAGGAGTTGCCCCGGTATGTCTGGTAGCTCGACAGAAAAACAGAATATTCTACCACGGCTGCTAAGGCCCTTGTTGATCATTGATGAAACAGTGACCACGTCAATATTGCCGCCAGATACGAGGCAGACAACTTTTCTGCCGACCGCCGGGATTTTTTTTAGGCCTGCAAGCGCTAGAGCACCCGCATTTTCAGATACCATTTTATGTTTTTCAATAAGTAATAAAAATGCTTCCATAATATCATAATCGGAGACTGAAATGACGCCGTCGACATATGCTTTGCTGTAATCAAAACACTTATCGCCGACTTCTTTTACGGCGACGCCATCTGCGATCGTGTGTACTGACGAAAGTTTGATGCGTTCACGAGATTCGAGTGATTGTTTCATGGCCATTGCGCCGTCGGGTTCAACGCCGATTATTTTAACATTTGGATTGATGTGTTTAATGGCAGCGGCAATACCACTGATGAGACCGCCGCCACCGACGGGAACGAGAACGTATTCTGCATCTGGCAGTTCGGCCATAATCTCCATGCCGATGGTGCCTTGACCGGCAATGACATCATCATCATTAAAAGGATGAACAAACGTATAGTCATATTCTGATTGCAGTTCGCAGGCCTTTGCATAGGCGTCGTCATAGCAGTCGCCATGGAGAACAATCGCAGCACCAAGATTGCGAGTCGCATTGACCTTAATGAGTGGCGTTGTAATTGGCATGACGATGGTTGCTTTACATCCCAGCTCTTTTGCAGCAAAGGCAACACCCTGTGCATGATTCCCGGCTGAGGAGCAGATCACGCCTTTTTGTCGCTGTTCTTCTGTTAAAGATGCAATCTTGTTATAAGCGCCTCTTATTTTGAAAGCACCTGTTTTCTGAAAATTTTCCGGCTTAATAAAGACTTCGTTTTTGCATTCGCGGCTAAAGACGTCGCTGTAAACAAGTGGTGTGGGCGCAATGATGCCTTTTAGGCGATCCTGTGCCTTTTCGATTTTGCCAAAGATTTCTTGATTCATTATACTTTTCCTCCACATTTGATATTGGAGATGGAACAAAAAAATCCCGTCCTTAATTGTAAGGACGAGATTAACCCGCGGTACCACCTTAATTGTATACACCACTTATTCGGTTCCATCAAACCTAAGTCGAATAACGAGACTAACCGTTGTACCCTAATAAAATTTCAGGTACACTGCTCAGGAGGGATGCGTTAATATTGACTCATATCGGTTTTCAGCGAACCCGACTCTCTGGGATGTGTTGCAAATATTAACAAAACTCCATCGATGCATTTGATTATTTAAAAAGAATATTATCATTTATTCTTCACAAAGTCAAGCGAGTAATTTGTATCTACAATGGCATAACAATCGTAAATTTTGTACCGACGTCTAGTACGCTGTCGACATGAATGGTAAAGCCGTGTGCATCGCAGATTGCTTTAACAATGGAGAGGCCGATGCCTAATCCGCCCGTTGTTTTGCCGCGAAGCGTGTCTGCTCGGTAAAAGCGTTCAAAGATGTGCGGTAAATCCGCTTCTGAGATGCCAATGCCGTCATCAATGATTTCGAGTACTGCAACGTTGTTTTCAGTGAAGAGTCTAACAGTGACGCCTCCGGATTCACGCGCGTATTTTACGGCATTTGTCATTAAATTAATCAGGACTTGAACCATACGTCGGGGATCAAGTGCGACGGTAACAGATGATTGAATCTCATCAGAAAGCGTTAACTGTTTTTCTAATACGACGGCATCATATTGGGCAAGAACGTTTTTAAGCAGTTCTGATAAGTTGGTTGGTGCCCTTTCGATGTTCATCGTACCCTCAAGTGCCGTGAGTTCAGAAAGCTCATTGATGAGATTGGTCAGTCGCTTGATTTCATCACCACATTTCTCAAGGCGTTCATTCGTAGGCTGCCAAACACCATCCAAAAATGCTTCAATATGAGAGCTGAGAATGGCGAGAGGGTTTTTTAATTCATGCGCCAAATCAGAGGTTAAGCGTTTGCGGAGCTGTTCCTGGTAGCTTAATTTTTCATTGAGATCAAACAGCGTTTCCGATAATTTATTGAATTCTATAAAATGACCTTCCGGCAATGGCGATAGTGCATGATGATTTGCAATTTGGTCAACTTGGTCAACGAGTGCATCAACAGGTTCGGAAAAGGCTTTTGAAAGACGTGTCATCAGCATCCTGAGCAGCAGGAATGCTAATAGAAAAACGACAATGACGACAGCGTTGATAGCAAATAAAAAATTGCCTTCATCACTGTCTGAAAGAATTTCCATAGACCTTCCAATAGAAACTGTTGTTAGGCGATCGGAACCGCTTATGGGATATTCTCGAAAAGTCAGTTGTGATTTGTCTAAAGAGGACAGGACTTTAAATCGTCCCATCATGCCTCTGCCGTTAGCGCTGCTGTTGGCATTGCTATTGGGATTGTTGGTTTCTAAAATAATATTGCCGTTATTGTATGCGATGATGTATGCATTGTTGGTGATGGACAGTGCTTCAAAATTCGAATAATTCAAATCATTCGCTTCGGCAAGACTTCGGATTGTTTCAATAACAATGGAATCGTTTGCTTCAATTTTTTGATTCAGATATTGATTAAAAAAAAGTTTAATGCCAATATTGACAATCACTAAAACGAGTAGCAGCACAACGATAATGACCCGTGTCATATTTTTTTTTAGATACTGAGAAAAGCTCATAGTTACCTCATTTAAGATCATTAAATTTATAGCCGACGCCATAGACGGTTTTGATTGGTTTATGTCCTGCTTCGTTTTGATCTAATTTTTTTCGAAGATTCTTTATGTGTGTGTCAATGGTTCGGTCATAGCCGAAATAATCATAACCGGCAGTTGCTTCAATGAGCTGTTCACGTGTAAAGGTGCGATTGGGGCTGCTGGCCATCAGCAAGAGTAAATCGAATTCGAACTTTGTAAGTAAAACTTCTTCTGCGCCAATGAAAACGGTTCTGGCTTCTTTATCTATTTTTAACTGATATGCGGGGAACGACAATACAGCAGCAGCAGCGGCGCCATAGACACGCTGTTCGAGATTTTTAACGCGGAGAATGAGCTCTCTAAGACTAAAAGGTTTGGTTATGTAATCATCTGCGCCGACTGTTAAACCGTTGATTCGATCTTCGGTTTGTGATTTGGCAGTCAGCATAATAATGGGGATTGTTTTCGTTTTTCGTACAATAGCAGTAATTTCTTCACCTGAAATATCGGGGAGCATCAAATCAGTGATGATGAAGTCTGGTGCTTCCTGCTCAAATGCCTTGAGTGCATCAACACCATTTAACGCAGTTATGACTTCATACGATTCACGAAGCAGGTAATCGCGAATAACTTCAAGTAGATTTTGTTCATCTTCAATGACGAGAATTTTCAAAATGTCCTCCTTCAATAAATTGAGCTCATCGTATTTTTTAGTAGAATTATCTGCAAAATACTTTACATTTGAAACATCATACTTTCAAAAAAAGCCCTATAGCTTTATAGCTACAGGGCGATTAATGTGATTACTTGTTGAAGCTGCCTAAGCCGCCGCAGTAGCCGCCTCCGCCTAAACCTGCACCGCCGTTTGCAGCGCCAAATCCGTTGCCTCTACCGCCGAAACCATTGCCGTTTGCATCTGCAGAGCGCCCAAGTCCCATGCCGTAGCCTTGCATTAAGTATTGCGGGTTACTTGGATCACAGTTTTCGAGCATCGTGTCTGCTTCCTCTTCTGTGATGCGGCCTGCTTCTACAAGTGCATCCAGACGTTCTTCGCGTTCTGTTTGCATGGCATCGTAAAATTCATCATAGACGCCATATTGTTCGGCGATCTCGCCGTAGGTAAGGCCTGATGTACGGAGCTCATAACATTGATCAGCCGTAAGGTCTGTGAGATCAGTTACGATTTCATATGGTGTTGCCGCGTAGAGAATGCCCATTGTTAAAACCACGAGTAATGAAAAGGTTAAAAAGATTTTAAGTTTCATGTTTGAATACCTCCTTTAATTTGATATCATCATACCTAAGAAATATGGAGGAAATATGGAGAAAACATATAAATTTAAAATTCAATGTGACTGTTGAGAACGTCCGGATCCTTTTTCGTATAGACACGTGTTGATTTTGACATAATATCTTTAATATTGGTGAGGATGCAGTCGACGGAATCATCTAAGGTTGCTAAATCCTCTTTATTGATATTATAATAGAGATACAGATCTTCAAAGAGCCGGACCAATTTACTTAAGTGATTGTCAATATCAATAAATTGATCGAAATTTGAAGATTTCATTGCGTTTTTGAACTGATCAATATCGGTGCGGATTACGTCGACAATATCTTCTTCGTATTCGTAAAAGCCGATAGTCAGGAAATAGGGTTTAATGCGTTCTAAAATGTAAGTGTTATCTTCGTTTAAATGATATGCGTATGATATTTTATAACCGTTGACGTTAAATTTGACCAAAAACATGATGCCCTGTATATCGATGACTTGGGCACCCATCTGTTGAAATTCTTCTTTACAAATATCGTGGCGAATTAACCTTGAAGACATCATTGCCATAAACATCCCTCCTGTCTAATTAGAGTATACCATAGTTTAATTGAATAAATCATAAAATTGGAGTGCAAATGAAAATACTGTTAATGACATTAAATGCAAAATTTATCCATTCAAATCTTGCGATCCACAGCATGTACCATTATGTAAAGGACCATGGTACCAGAAGTGATGCAGTGTTGATTCTCAAGGAATTTACCATTAATCATAATTTGGATGATGTGTTGGTACATCTTGAAAGAGGTTGCTATGATGCTGTTTTCGTATCCTGTTATATCTGGAATATTGAGCAGACATTGACCTTATTAGAAAATTATCACTTATTGCACCCTGAAACGGCAATATTTTTAGGTGGGCCAGAACCCGGTTATGCACCATCATTCTACTTAAGAGAATATGCTTTTGTCGATGGCATATTAATGGGAGAAGGCGAACGTGTTTTTCAGCGTATCTACGAAGCGCTGCCGCATGCTGTGGATACGACTGGGAAAGCAAAGACCATTGCATGCTTGAAAAATATTGACGGCTTAGCATACAGAGGGCCTGATGGTGCAATTCAGATTAATGCAATGATGGCGCCCATCAATCCGCTTGATGAAATACCATTTCCCTATGATGACTTCAAAGCGTTTGAAAATCGCATACTCTACTATGAAAGTACGCGTGGCTGCCCATACCAGTGCAGTTATTGTCTGTCTTCGGCTTGCGGCGCTGTACGCTTCCGATCACTGACATCGGTCTATAAAGATTTGGCTATTTTTTTAAAAGCCAATGTGCCGCAAGTTAAATTTATTGATCGGACGTTCAATGTCAATAAAAAACATGCGCTTGGCATTTTAAATTATATACGCGAGAATGACAATGGGATTACCAATTTCCATTTTGAAATAACAGCAGAATTGTTGGATGAAGATTATTTTGAATGTATTGAAAAGATGCGAGAGGGCTTGGTTCAATTTGAAGTAGGGATTCAGACGACGAATCCAGAAACACTAAAGGCGATTAGACGCAATATGAATCAAGAGAAACTGCTTAAAAATGTCAAGGCGCTCATTGCACTTCAGAAGGCACATATCCATGTTGATTTGATCGCAGGTTTGCCCTATGAAACAGAAACGAGTTTTTATGAATCGTTCGATACCGTTTACAATCTAAGAGCCCACCAGCTTCAACTTGGCTTCTTAAAAGTATTGAAGGGGACACATATTGCTACACAGCTGGAAATGTTTGGCTACAAAGTAAGACGACAAGCCCCTTTCGAAGTGCTTTCCAATCAGTGGATGTCATTTGAGACGATGTGTCGGTTAAAAGAGATAGAGATGCTCGTAGAGCGTTATCACAATTCCGGCCGATTTAATACAACAATGACCTATTTAACGAAATGGTTTGGTATTTCACCTCATCAGTTCTATTTGAAACTGGCAGATGATTTTCGTCGTAAAGGTTTATTTGATCAACCGTTGGGGATGACCGCATCATATGATGCGCTATATGCTTTTGCAATTGAGAATAAGGCGCCATGCGCGCTTATCGCGGATCTCTTGAAATTTGACTACAACAGTGCGAATATGAAGGGACGGCGCCCTTTCTTTGATGAGCCGAATTTACCGAGGTTTAATGCGAAACGACTGGCTTATTTGCATCATAATGAAGCAATTGCCGGCATTAATCCGAAATACCGTGCACTTTCAGGGAAAGAAATTCTAAAAACGGTGAATATTGTCGCCTTCAAATATGATATAATAGCGCTAATCAATACCAATTACACGAAAGTTTTAGAGCAATTATCACTTGTACTGTTTGACTACGCTGTTCCAACGGGCAGCGTGGTGCATTCAAAAGTCCATGCCGTAAACGAAATTCTGGAGTGTGAATAGCGATGAAGCGAATATTGATACATCATAATGTAAAACCGTTTTCAATAGAGGTGCGCGATCGACTGATCGAATTGTTGAAAAATGATGATAAAGAAATTGTAAATAATAATCCTGACGTTGTTGTCGTGATTGGTGGCGATGGTACCATGCTTAGCGCCATACGTAAATATAGACATTTAAAGAAGCCCTTTGTCGGCATTGATACTGGAACACTAGGCTTTTTAACGACGATTATGCCGGATCATCTTGAAAAAATCTACGAAGTCCTTGACAGTAAAAATTATCGTGTGAACCATTATCCATTATTATCAGTGCGCGTGAAGACCATTCATGGTGACTATTTTAATGATTTGGCATTTAATGAGATTTTGATTAAGCATGAAGAACCAAAACTGATGGAAGCTAAAATATACTTGGATTCATCACCTTTTAATTATTTCACCGGAGATGGTTTAATTGTCTCGACGCCGATGGGGGCAACCGGCTATGCAATATGGGCGGGTGGTGCTGTTGTGCATTCAGATATTCCCGTTTATCAGATTACACCGATGACGCCGAATGACAATAGTGTTAACCGACCGCTTAAATCAACAATGATTGTACCGGAAAATACAAAACTTCAAATAACCATTGAAAAGGCGAACAGGCGCAAAGTGATTGTTGCTTGTGACGGCAATCGGCTTTCAGATGAATATATCGAATCCATTGAAGTACGCATTGATAAAGGCGATGAAATACGCGTTATTCGCTCAGATGAGTTTAACTATTTTGATCTGTTTAAAAGAAAGATTATTGACAAAAATATATTGCGCTTCATTGAATAGACCAAAACCATACCAGTTGATGCATTAAAATTGAGAGGCAACATATTCAAATTGATATTCAAGCAATTTATAACTGCTTGGATGAGTGACAGAAAATTTAGGAAATAGGAGTTATATGAAACAAGGAAATGTTAATTTAAAAAACGCAGCGCTTTTGAAGCGCTTTTTAGAAGAAGTCATATTTATTGAATTAAAAAATGAAATTGGAAAATGGCCAACGTCTTTGCCAATGCCTGTCTACCTTCATAAAATGGCTGCTCAAATTAGGGAAGATCAAATTGATACTATTTCGGCAGAAGCTATTATTAGAGGGGTTGTCACGGTAATTGGTGCAGATCCAACTTTTAAACACGCTTCAGCGTACATCCGACAGCTTGAAACGTTAGATGCGTCAATTTGGCAGAAAGTTGTAGAAACAGGGCTTTCTTTAGCATCTAAAGGCGCATATCTCGAAGCGATTTTACATTTCAACGCCGTGCTGGTAGCAGATGAAAATAATGTCAACGCACTTTACAATATGGGGCGTGCCTTTGATGATTTGTATCGAGAAAATCAAGATCGACAATATTTAGCGTTTATTAAACATTGTTACGATCGCACGGTCGAACTGGCGCCGGATTTTGGGCCGGTTCATTTTGCGTTGGGTTTCTTCTATTATAATGAAGAAAAATATGCTCAGGCAGAAGCTGCGTGGCTTGAAGCATTAAAGACTGATCTTTCGTATGATATGCGCGAAGAAATTGTCAGTGCGCTTGGTCGAGTCGAAGATCGTACAACGTTTGAACGCGGTCGTGAATACATCCTGAACGGAAGATTTGAAGAAGGACTTGAATTGTTAAAAAGTATCGAAGCTATTCACGATGACTGGTGGCAGCTCAATTTCTTTATCGGATTAGCGCTGAAAATGCAGGAGCGCTATGAAGATGCACTTTCATATTTTTTGAAGGTTTTAGTATTAAACAGCGGTTTTATTCAAGCTATGAATGAAGCGGGCATTTGTCTAATTGCGATTGGCGATTATGAGCAGGCGCTTGCGCATTATCGTGAAGCATTAAGGCTTTCACCGAAAAATCCAGAATATCTTTGCAATAAAGGTGTGGTTTATTATCATATGAAGGCCTATGACGATGCTTTTATTGCCATAGACGAAGCGCATGCGCTTGCACCGGATGATGAGGTAATTCAAATGTGGTTTCATCATATTCAACAGTACATTGACTAAAAGCGACAATGCTAATCAGTTTGTTAAAATCGAATGCACACGGTCATAATGGGATGACCGTGTCGGCGTTCGATTTTTTTTATGGGGGATGATCAATCTAAATAATTTGTAGAAAACAGCGTCTTTAAGGAATCATTAATTCAATAAAAATTGCGGTTACAAAATTTGTTGAACACTTACAAAATATGTTGAAAAATTGTGCGAAAAGATGTAAACTATGGGTGGTTACAAAAATATTTTAAGAGTTCAACAAAAAATGTAAATGTAAGGAGATGTTAACGATGAAAGCATTGATGACGGGTAACGAGGCGGTTGCCAGAGGAGCATATGAAGCTGGCGTAACAGTGGCTAGTGCATATCCGGGAACACCAAGTACAGAAATTCTAGAGTCGATGGTTCAATATAAGGCGGCGCTGCATGCAGAATGGGCGCCAAATGAAAAAGTTGCAATGGAGGTGGCGATTGGTGCATCAATTGCTGGGGCAAGAACACTTGCTGCAATGAAACACGTTGGTGTCAATGTTGCAGCAGATCCATTGTTCACATTGGGTTATACAGGTGTTACAGGCGGATTCGTCATTGTATCAGCAGATGATCCGGGCTGCCATAGTTCTCAAAATGAACAAGACAATCGCTATTATGCAAAATTTGCAAAAATTGCCTGTGTTGAGCCAAGTGATTCTCAGGAGGCAAAAGATTTTATCAAAGTTGCCTATAATATTTCTGAAACTTTTCAGACACCGGTGTTATTCCGCATGACGACACGCGTCTGTCATTCGAAGAGTCTGGTATCTGTAGAAGATCGAAAAGAAGTTGCGATCGTTCCGTATGAGAAAAAGCCGGCACAGTTTATTGCAGCACCTTCCAATGCACGTAAACGTCATCCTGTTGTTGAAGATCGTTTGAAAGCTCTGGAAGTCTACGCGAACGAAACGCCGCTAAATAAAATTGAATGGGGTAATAAAAAGATTGGTATTATTACGTCCGGCATTGCTTATCAGTATGCAAAAGAAGTTTTTGGCAATGATGCATCTTACTTGAAAATTGGTTTTTCGTATCCGTTACCTTTTGAAAAGATTAAGATGTTTGCAGATTCGGTTGAAACCTTGTATGTTATTGAAGAGTTAGAACCGTTTATTGAAGAGCAGATTAAAGCGCGTGGCATTGCTTGTATTGGCAAGGATAAAATCCCGAATATTGGAGAACTTAATCCAGATATCATCGCGAATAAGCTGCTGGGAACAACCGAAAAATTACTTGAAAGCAATGATGAACTTTTAGCAGATCGTCCGCCAACTTTGTGTGCCGGCTGCCCTCATCGCGGTTTCTATTTTGCTTTGTCAAAGAAAAAGAATGTTATGGTTACAGGTGATATTGGCTGTTATACACTTGGTGCAGCAGAACCGTTAAATGCACTTGATACATGTATCTGCATGGGCGCTTCTATTTCAATGGCGCATGGCGCTTCAAAAGCATTTGAACGCAATCAGGTATCGAAGCGTGTCGTGTCGGTTATCGGTGATTCGACATTTTTTCACACGGGCATTAATTCGCTGATAAATGTTGCATACAACAAGGGTAATACAGTAAGTGTCATTTTAGACAATCGCATTACAGGCATGACGGGGCACCAACAAAATCCTGGTTCAGGCTATACACTAGAAGGTGACGATACACCGATGATCGATATACCGAATCTGGTGAAGGCCATTGGTATTGAACATGTTCAAACCATTAATCCACTGCATTTAAATGAAGTGGATAGTGCACTTGAAGAGGCATTTACTTACGAAGGTCCATCCGTTATTATTACGAGATGGCCATGTGCGCTAAAACAATATTCAAAAGAAGATTTAAAAGAATTTGATTTATCAAAACGAATGTGCAAAGTGAATGAAGACAAATGCCGCGGATGTCAAATTTGTGTCAAGACGGGGTGTCCTGCCATTAGTTTTGACCAGACGGCTAAAAAGGCATCTATTAATAAATATATGTGCATCGGCTGTACCGTTTGCATGCAGTCGTGCCCATTCGAAGCAATCGAAAAAGTAGGAGGCAAAGCATGAAAAACTATAATGTACTAATGTGCGGTGTTGGGGGGCAAGGGATTATTCTGGCATCTAAAATACTTTCCTACGGATTAATTAAGGGTGGCTATGACGTAAAAATGAGTGAAGTTCACGGTATGGCGCAAAGAGGTGGCAGTGTAACAACACAAGTTCGATTTGGCGAGAAAGTCTTTTCACCAATTATTGGTTTGGGGAAAGCTGATGTGCTTGTTTCGTATGAGACAATGGAAACCGAACGATGGCTTCCGTATCTGTCATCAAATGGTAAAGCGATTATCAATACGTATGCTATACCATCGGCACCTATTTTGACTGGTAAAGTGCCATATCCAACTGGCGTTGTAGAAGATATTAAGGCAAAAGTCAATACGATTGCGATAAATGCTGAGACACTTGCAACATCTGTCGGTAATATCAAAACGATGAATGTCATCATTGTGGGTGCATTGATTAAGACTTTGGGATTAGAAATGATTACAAACTGGGAAGAAGCAATCGAAGCATGTGTGAAACCCAACTTGGTCGCTATTAATTTAAAAGCACTCAAAATAGGGATGGATGCGGTAACGGTATAACGATTGGCGCATAATAATAATGCAATGAATGCTATTTAATGATTAAAGTTGGAAATAGACCGTTGCTGTAAAAACGATCAAGACAGTGGTTTTTAATAATAGAAATGAAAAGGTGCCGGGTTAAAATGGCACCTTTTAAGTTGCAATAAACATAAAAGCAGGCGATTAGATATACAAATGTGCTGGATCACAACGGTGAATAGAATGGTTGAAGCGTTCACATCCAATGTTAAAGAGAGGTTAAGTTAATGCATGAATTATCTGAATAATATTTCTTTTGAAAAACGTGTTGACGTAGCATAACGATAATGTTATTATAATCAAGTCGCTTGTGAGCGGGGCACTGAATGCGAAGTGAGCGAGCGATAATCAAACATAAAATTCTAGTTAAAAGTTATTGACAAGGGTTGAGAGGTTTGATATAATTTAGAAGCTGTCGCACATTGTAAACACTGAGTTTGAAGGGTGTTAAGGATGTGTAAAGGACAATCGGAATGATGATCGGCGAATACCGAAAAACGTTCGTGAAAAGACTTTGAGACGGTGAAGAAATACAATGAGAAATAAGGAAGGATTTTGACTAATGTCAAAACCGTTTTTCAAACTCATAACTTTTCTGTGAAAAGTTACTGTATTGAAAAACTTCCGAAGGACCTTGAAAATTGAATAGCGCAAATGAATTAAAACACGCAATTCTTTGAGTTTGTGAAATCGAAAGAGGAAGCGACTTAACAGAAAAAAGTGATAAGGTTTCGAGAGAAACCAACGGAAACGTTTGAAGTAATTCAAGCGAAAAGTTAGCTCTGAACGAGTTAAATGGAACAACTTTTAATTAAGAGTTTGATCCTGGCTCAGGATGAACGCTGGCGGCGTGCCTAACACATGCAAGTCGAGCGAGAATTTATGGAATGAACCTTCGGGTGAGTGAAGTAAAGGAAAGCGGCGGACGGGTGAGTAACGCGTGGGTAACCTGCCCCATACAAAGGGATAGCCACTGGAAACGGTGATTAATACCCTATAACCCATTAGTATCGCATGATACA
>NZ_JAHBCL010000049.1 GCF_018390735.1 Fusibacter paucivorans | reverse complement strand
CTTTTCTGACAAATACAAAACTGTTAATGCATAAACTTGGGAAGCGCCGTATACGAGACCCGTACGTACGGTGCTGTGGGAGGTCGGGAAAGTTATTTAACTTTCTCTCCTACCCGATTGATAGAGCAAGTTTTTATGCAATGAATGGTGTTGGCTGTTTGAATGCAGAATAGAATGCTCAGGATAACGATGAAAATAGAGTAAGCGGCAATTTCTATAGAAAGCGGTGCCGTGTGTAAACCTTTATGATTAGAAAGTTTCAAAAAGATGTATATATGAAATAGAAGGAATGGAGGTGCAGGTATGTTTGAATCCATGGAATTTAAAACCACAGAAAAGAATCAAATGTTGGAAATTTTAGAACCAGTTAAAGCGTTTGTTGCGAAAAGTGGTCTCCTGAATGGCATTGTCGTCGTCTACATTCCGCATACTACGGCAGGTGTGACCATCAATAAGAACTATGACCCGGTCGTGCCAACCGACATTTTGAACAAGATGAGCGAATTAGTACCAAAGCATGGTGATTACCAGCATATCGAAGGCAATTCAGACGCGCATATCAAAGCGAGTCTCTTTGGCAACAGTGTGACCATTATCCTGAATAACGGCAGGATGGAGCTCGGTATGTTTCAATCGCTTTTCTTATGTGAGTTTGACGGTCCTAGAAAGCGGAGAGTCCTTGTAAAAATAATTCCAGGTTAACCGCGTTAAACACGTCAGTATAGTGAGACATCAATGTAGAGGTGCTGAGCACCTCTTTTTTTGCGGCTCAGTGACTGAAATGAAGCGATAAAGCATCTATTTGCCGAACGCTGTTTAAGGGGAATGGCTTTGTCTCTATACACTTATGAACGGATATGCTATACTGAGTTGCACAAGAAAGCAAAAAGAACAATGGGCAAACTGTAAGTTAATGATGCAATTGCCTTTAATGAATCAGAATAGATAAAAGGATGCCAATCGGTGTCAAAGGGAAGATAAAAGGGAAGAGAATTGATGAAAACAGCATATTTCCGATATTATTTCGGCGTTTTTTTTACATGGTCCTGTACCAATTCGCTCATAACCGTGTATCTGAATGAGCAACTAGGGATTGCTGCCAGTCAGGTTGGCTTTTTTATGTCGTTTATACCGTTGATTACGTTGACCTTTCAGCCCATTTGGGGTGCGCTGAGCGATCAGCTGGGCAACCGCAAGAAAGTCTTGCGGTTTTTAATCGTTATGACGTTCCTACTTGCAGTTTCGATGACGCTTTTATCTAATCCACTGGCAGGAATGGCGTGTTATGCGCTCTTTATGGTTTTCCTCTCCGGTCAAAACCCTATATCGGATAGTATGACGATTCGTTTCGTGAGCATGGAAGCGAATGCGGGGAGTTTTGGCGCTATACGGTCATGGGGATCAATCGGCTACGCAGTCGGTGCGTTCGCTGTGGCGCGGTTGAGTGATGTCTTTGGGCTCAAGATGGTTTTTTACATTGCAGCAGTGGGGTATATCTTGGGATTTGCGCTTTTAACACCACTCAATGCATACCCGACATTGCGACAGAAGCGGTCGTATTTGCAGGATTTAGGCAGTCTTATTAAAAATAGACAGTATACTTATATTCTTATCTATACTTTTTTCCTGATCGGTATCTTCTTTTCAGGGGAACAGTTTATTTTTATGTATACGCGTTCCATGGGAATTCCACTGAAAGCGCTGGGGACGATTACAGCTGTCTCCGTTGTGGTTGAAATTCCATTTATATTTTATTCGAAGCGCTTGATGGAGCGCTTTGGCGAGACGGCTCTAATCTTTATGATCACGCTGGCTTCGGCACTGCGTCTTGGTATATTGAGTATGAGTACAGGCTATGGCTATTTTCTGGCCGCTGGTGCTATTCGCGGTGTCGTCGTTGGGATTTTTATTCCGCTCTTTGTCGAAATGATTGGTGATATTACACCTAAAGAAATTGTCGCATCGGCAATTTCCATCTATACGGCTGTTTCAACGGGCATCGCTACCTTTATCTTCACCATTGCGGGAAGTGCCATCACTGCGATTTACGGTTATCAGGCACTATATGGCCTTTACGCAATGATGACGCTGATGCTGGTTGCCGTCAATCTTTTGCATAGAAAAAGCGCCCGAAAGGGCACTGAGAAAATGCGGTCTTAAACGACGTTAGAGCGGCGGGTAGACGGATTTGCTATTGCAATTTTCATCATCGTGATTTTGAAAGAGGCGAATGATAAGCTTGCTGAAATCTTCGGCAGCAGGTGAAAGCGTTCGCCTTTTGTTGACGATGAGTTCAATGTGTTTTTGCGGTCTGACACCTTTAATTGAAAAGGCGCTAATGGCTAAGGATTTTTGATACTGTTCAAAGATATGCTTGGAAATATAAGAGATTCCAAGTCCTTTTTCGACGAGTACCATGAGCAAATTGAGATCATCTGTTTCAACGACGGTATCGAGCAGTGAAATATCGAGCCCCTGTTCGACAAAATTGCGTTCGAGTTCAATGCGGGTTGCCGACTGTGCACTGCGGTGTATGATTTTAAACTGTCGAAGATCTGAAAGTTCAATAACAGGTGGAACATGCATATGGTCGGCAGCTACAAAGACAAAATCATCGTCAAATAAGGCATGCGTCGCAAAGCGGTCGCTGACCACATGCATCCCCACGAGACCGATATCCGCCGTTAAGGCGCAGACGTCCTCGAGAATGAGATTTGTACTTTTTTCTTCAATAAAGAAACAGACATCTGGGTGCAGTGACTGAAACGTGTGAATGGCTTTAGGTAGAATAATGAGATTAGGGGTACTGCTCGTTGAAATTTGAATTGCCCCTTTTATGGTGTCATTTGCACGCATCATATCGTGCAAGGCATGGTTTTTCATATTGATCATATCAAGGGCATATCGCATGAACTCATGACCAGACGGTGTCAGATTCACTTCTTTTGAAGTGCGATCAAATAAGGAGACGCCGAGTTCTTTTTCTAAATTGGAGATATGCATGCTGATCGTGGGCTGAGACAGATAAAGCGCTTTACCAGCCTTTGAGAAATTCTTGTATTTTGCGACGTTGACAAACGCCTCAAGTTGTTTGAAATCCATTAAAGTTTGCCTCCTTATCACATTTTAGCATAAATGATAAATGATTAACAGCAAAAGCAAACACCGTTGTCAAGCTGCAATATAGGGTTAATTTTTTATTTACTTTGTAAAAATTTGATGAAACCAGTTGACAAATGGTTTGGCACAAGTTAAAATAGCAATAATTAATTCATAGTTGATTAGTTGGAATTAAAACACTAGGATATATAGTGCAAGTGGTTATGATGAAGTAGAGTAATCCAAGGTGAACATTTAGAGAGGACATGGCTGGTGAAAATGTCTTGTGTCAATTGGATGAAGTGCGCTTCTGAACTGTATACCGAAAATAAGTAGGCTATACCGGGTGCTCCCGTTACAGAGTATACAAGCTGGATCGACGGTTCATGGCCGACGATTAATAAGAGTGGAACCGCGGAGTATGCTTCGTCTCTATAGAATATGATAGAGACGGAGCTTTTTAATTTTAAATGAGAGAGAAAAAGCCTATAACGATCGTATGAGTGTATGAAAAGCGCAAGAGCATATGAGAAGGACTTGTGAAAGGAAGCGAATAGCATGATTAAAATGGAAGCGACTCAACTGATTGGGAATACCCCTATCGTTAAATTGAATCACCTAGTGCCGGCGGGAAGTGCGGCGGTTTATGTTAAACTGGAAGGCAGCAATATGTCCGGCAGCATTAAAGTAAGAGCGGCGCTCGGTATGATTGAAGGTGCTGAAAAAGATGGTGCCTTAAAGCCGGGAATGACGATTGTTGAACCGACAAGCGGCAATACGGGGATTGCACTGGCGTTGATCGGCAAAATGAAAGGCTATCAAGTGATCATCGTCATGCCGGATACCATGAGTGTCGAAAGGCGCAATATTATCAAAGCTTATGGCGCAGAACTTATTTTAACAGACGGAAAGAAGGGCATGAGCGGGGCCATTGCAGAAGCGACGGCCATGGCAGAAGCGCCGAAGTACTTTATGCCGCAGCAGTTTAACAATGGCTATAACAGCAAGATACACTATGAAACAACAGGTGTGGAAATTGTTAATGATTTTAAGACACTGGATGCCTTTGTGGCGACGATTGGGACGGGTGGTACCGTTACAGGCGTCGGCAAGCGACTGAAAGAACACTATCAGGCAATTGAAGTGGTCGGTGTGGAACCGGCTGAGTCGCCTGTACTTTCAGGCGGCAGTGCAGGACCACATAAAATTCAAGGCATTGGTGCGGGTTTTGTACCAAGTGTACTGGAATTAAAGATCCTTGATGAAGTGATTAAGGTTTCCAGTGACGATGCACTTCAAATGACCAAGCGCTTATTGGATGAAGAAGGTCTCTTTGTCGGCATTTCTTCCGGAGCAGCTGTCGTGGCGGCGCTGAGGGTAGCAGAAAGGCTTGGTACCGGCAAATCAGTATTGACGATATCACCGGACAGCGGTGACAAATATATTTCGAGTAATGTATTTTAGTAATTGAAAGGAGCTGGCTGGCAATGTTTAAACGGATGAAAGCACATTTGGATAATATTAAACATAACGACCCTGCTGCAAGAAGTTATTTGGAGGTACTGCTGTTGTATCCGTCTGTACATGCCGTAGCACTGTATAAGCTCTCCCATTGGCTTTACGAGCACAAGCAGTATTTTCTGGCGCGTTTGATTTCACAACTGGCAAGATTTTTAACGGGTATTGAGATTCATCCCGGGGCCAAAATTGGCAGATGCCTTTTTATTGACCACGGTATGGGGGTCGTGATTGGTGAGACGACGATTATTGGCGACTATGTGACGATTTATCAAGGGACGACGTTAGGCGGAACGGGCAAAGACGTCGGCAAACGGCATCCAACGATTGGCGACCGCGTTGTCATTGGCGCCGGTGCGCGAATCTTGGGACCGATTCACATCGCCGCTGGTACGAAAATCGGAGCGGGTTCGGTCGTCCTTAAGGATACGCGAACAGAATCGACGGCTGTCGGCATTCCTGCACGGATTATTGGCGGGATTGACCATGCAGTAATCCCTATTGACCGTATTAAAAATAAAACCTTCAATCCTGCGGGGATGGAAATCTATAACGATATGATTATTTAAAGGAATGCCGATTGTGATGCTGTTTCAATTAGCGCAGTTGCATCCTGTATTAAAATCTGCCGATCACGTCATATAAAGTACGTTGAAACGGCAGATTTTTTTATACTGTATCGCGAATTTAGTAACACGTGTTACATACAGTGTTTTAAAACTGCCGTATAATAATGCCAACAGATAAAAAAACGACTGTAAAGGGCATATGTTGAAGTCTTTAGGCATTGAATAGAGGAGGCAATACTGTGAAACGAAATGTGATTGAAATTAATGAAGCGAAGTGTATTGGATGCGGCCTATGTGCCGGTGCGTGTATGCAGGGTGCTATCGAGATAATAGACGGCAAGGCGAAACTTGTCAGTGAATCTTATTGCGACGGACTTGGCATGTGTCTGCCCAAGTGCCCGGTGGATGCGATTCACATGGTAGAAAAAGAAACGGATACATTTGATGAAACGCGTAAAAATATTAAACAAACTCATAAGATGGATACGATACAGCCAAGCGGCTGTGCCGGAATGGCGGCGAAGGCGATTCATCGCGAACCGCTGATCGTGAATCTTGAAACTGTTGAAACACAGCGTACGGGCAATGATTCAATACGTTATGAAGTGCCGTCAGAGCTGATGCAATGGCCGGTGCAGCTGAAATTGGTGAGTCCCAATGCACCTTATTTTCAGGGGGCGGACCTCTTGGTTGCAGCAGATTGTACAGCCTTTGCCTACGGTGATTTTCATCGTGATTTTATTAAAGGAAAAGTGACCGTGATCGGCTGCCCGAAATTGGATGATAATCAATATTACATTGAAAAACTGACAGCGATATTAACGGCAAATGAAATTAAAAGCATTACGGTCGTACGCATGGAAGTACCTTGCTGCGGCGGCATGCCGCATGCGGTAAAAGAAGCGATGCTGGCAGCGCGCTGTATTGTTCCCTATCAGGAAGTTATTATAACGTCAGATGGTCGTATTCAGCGTTAGAAAAAGTGTCTTCACCTGCATTTGTCAAGTGGTGAAGACTTTTTTTATGCTCTAAATGATGTGATTGCTGATGACTTTTAATATTTTAGGGTAATGATCTTATAAAAAGATGGCAAAAAGCTGTACAGTCACAATGCTTATGCTAAAATAGGTTAAGGAGTGATGCAATGATCATACTTGAAACAGAGCGTTTGGTACTCAGAACGTGGGAGCTCACCGATGTAGATGCTGGGTACGCCATCTGGGGCGATCGGGAAGTCATGAAGTTTTTGCCGAGCGCAAAGTTAATGACGCGAGATGAAGTGATTACCTCCATTAAAAAAGGAATTGATCACCAGATAAAATATGGTTATCAGCACTGGGCTGTTATTTTAAAAGAGAACAATCAGTTGATTGGCGCCTGTGGTTTTAACCACTTTGATGATGCGAATGAAGACGACAATGCGCCAGAAACCATTGAAATGTCGTTTCATTTTCAAAGGCCCTATTGGGGTAATGGTTTTGCAACTGAAGCTGCGGGTGCCTGTGTTGCATATGCAGAAGCGCATTTCTCTGCAAAACGCATTGTCGCAGGTGTTGACGAGCAAAATGTACGTTCTGTTAGAATTTTGGAGAAGCTTTTCTTCACTTATTTAGGACTGGTCTATTTTGAAGACAGTCACTCTTTTGAACCCATGTTTGAAAGGTGGTTAAAAATTGATGCTTAAGATGATAAAAGGCCGTTTGAAGCGTTTTTGCTGAAGACGGTTTTTTTATATGGGCTGTTCGTCGCAAGCAAACAGAACTATGTTATAATTTGAGAGGCGGCAGTTGGCTAGGATGCTGGCTGATGCGCCTTAAGAAATTTGTAAGAAAGGTATTGTCAAAGATGTCATAAGTGTTTGTTAAGATAGATATGGGAGTCGGAATGATGAATGAAACGATATTGCTTTGCGATGACGATCTGGAGATTGTTCAGTCGGCGTCAATTTTTTTGGAACAGGAAGGCTACGAAGTCATAAAAGCCTACGACGGCAAAACGGCACTGACCATCGCAAAAACAAGGGAGCTGCAGTTGATGATTCTGGATATCATGATGCCGGAATTAGATGGTTTATCACTGACCAGAGCATTGCGAGCCTTTACCAATGCACCGATTATGCTGGTGACGGCGAAATCAGAAGATGTCGATAAGATTATTGGTCTTAATTTTGGGGCTGATGATTATTTGACGAAGCCGTATAACCCACTGGAGTTGGTGGCGCGGTCAAAGGCACTCATAAGACGTTATACCATGCTCGGTGCGGCTGAGATGAAACCTTCACTTTACAGAAGCGGTGGCTTGACCTTTGATCTTGAAATGAATACCGTCAGTGTCAATGGTGATCCGGTGATGCTGACGGCGACGGAAATGCGCATTTTAAAACTATTAATGGCACATAAAGGCCGCGTCTTTTCCATTCGCGAGATTTATGAAAACGTATGGCAGGCAGAAGCATTTTCACCGGAAAATACGGTGGCGGTCCATATCAGGCGCATTCGAGAAAAGATTGAAATCGATCCGAAGAACCCAGAATACTTAAAGGTGGTGTGGGGCATTGGGTATAAAATTGAAGACATTAAGACACAGCGATAAGGACAGGCGAGGTGGTACAGCTGAGAATGCCAACTGGTCTGTTGATCAGGCGGAGACTGCCGCAGAAATTGCAAGGCAGATGAACGTCAAGACGGGGAAACTAAATACGCTGATTGCCATTCTGCTGACAGCTTGCATCGCGTTTGCCAGTGTCGTACTAGGTGTGATTCAAGTTGTCGATGACGAAATGGATTTTTACCAGACGTGGCGCTTTTCAAATTACTATAATAATATACTGCAGGAAGTTATCTATTATGCTGATTTGCTGAAGCATCAAGAAGAAGGCGACAACGAGAACGATGCGAATATTGCATCGTGGAAAAGCAATTTAGCGGCATACGGCAGATTTTATTATCGCATAACAGATTTAACAACGGGAGAAATTTTGACGCAGTCTGCTCAGTTTGACAAACAGCAGCAGTATGCCATTGTCATATCAACGATTGAAGATGCCGAGATTGAAACCCTATATCGTACTTCAGAAACACAGTCTGTTTTGACGAATGTTAGGCTGTATGAAAATTCTGTCGAGAGATTGCAGAACTATTCACTCAAAATAGAAGCGGGTATTGTCGCCTATGATGATTACATGGTGGGAGATGAACTACACGATCGTTTCGAATACTATTATTTTTTTAGCCAGCTGACGCCTTATCTGACATGGATGGTCATTGGCGGTTTTATTACGGGAATTTTAGCGCTTTGGCTTTTTGGCATTATGATACGTCGATTGCTGAGGGCGCCAAATCGCTACAAGATAGCAGATTTGCTGCCGAGTGATATCGCTTTGATTTTGCTTGGCTGTATTGTGGTATTGGCAGGCGCCATTTTCTTTGATGCGCTGGAACCTGATTTGTTCTGGCGAGGCAATGATATTGAACGTGCAGGGATGGTCGCATTGCTTTTTGTATTGCTCATCTGCGCCAGTGTGATATCGGCACTTGCGGCAAGCTTACTGTGCAGTCTCTTTGAAGGGACAATGATTAGGAAAAGTCTGATTTATCGTTTTTTCAAAGGTATTGGCAATTGGGTCGGCGGGCTGTCAAGAGCGCTTTTTAGCCATGGTCCCATTCGTCGTAAACTCGTTGGATTCGTGTTGCTCACAGGCGTTGTTGTCGCATGCAATGTTCTGTTGTCGATGGCGTGGTCACCGGTTCTAATGGTGTTTATTCCCGTGGATTTGTTGATTATATGGTGGGTATTTCGCTTTGTCTTTTCGCTGTCGGATATTGTAGAGAGCGTTTATTATGCACCACAGCGGGAATATGATATGGCACTGGATATCGATAAAATGATGCCGGCACTCGTGCCATTTGCAGAACGGCTCAACAGTATGCAGGAATCGGTTAATGAGGCTGTGGCAGAAGCGATTAAAGGTGAACGCCTTAAGACAGAACTCTTGACCAATGTCTCGCATGATTTAAAAACACCGCTGACGGCTGTTATCAACTATGTCAAACTGTTGATGCAGCATGAAACGGAAGACGATACGGTTAAAGAATATGTGGATGTTTTGGATGAAAAGACACAGCGCCTGAAAGTACTGGTTGATGACATTCTGGAAATGAGCAAATTGTCCAGCGGCAATGTGCATCTGTCAATAGAGACGGTTGATCTCGAGCAGGTGCTCACGCAGGCACTTGCTGAATTTGAGGAAAGCTTTCATTCACGCGCATTGAGGCTGCTGCGTTCAGAAAATGACATGCCGGTTTATATTGAAGCTGATTCTGACAAACTATGGCGGGTTTTAGAAAATTTGCTTGGCAACATTGCGAAGTATGCCCTGAATGGATCACGCGTGTATGTTGTAACGCTTATTCAAAAAAACTTTGTCCAGCTGGAAATAAAAAATATTTCAGCAGAACCATTGTCTCAGGATGGCGCCTATTTTACAGAGCGATTTGCAAGAGGTGATCAAGCGCGGCGAAGTGAGGGGTCAGGCCTTGGCCTTGCCATTGCCAAGGAACTCTTTGAGCGGATGGGCGGCCATTTTGAAGTACATGTAGACGGTGATCTGTTCAAAGTGACGCTCGTCTTTGAGCGCAGTTATGATATGAAGTCTAGTGCACAAGATCAAGCAATGCTGAAAAGCAATGAATAAAAAAATGTAACAGTCTGAGTGTCTAAAAACGACTGGTACCGGATAGCAGAACCACACGTGGTTTGATGACAAATTAAAAACCCGATTGCAACGCGGAAATGATGCGCGTGCAATCGGGTTTTTATGATAACAGCAGAGATTACAGTGCTAAATCGCACAGATAAACGGTATGGTCTGCGATACAGCTGCCGCCAACTGTGGGGTACTGAGTGTCATTTTTTGAAACAACATGTGTCAGAATCTGACTGAGTTTCCCCATGGTTTCCCCTTGAAGAATCGTACACTGCAGCGCGTTTTTGGATTCTTTGGCATTTGCAGTGATGGTCACGGCTGAATGTGCGAACTTTTGAAGATACGCAATTAGAACACCGTTGGAAGTGCCTGTTGCACTCTCTTCATCAATACCGTAGAGCGGTGCAAAATTGCGTGCGTAAACGGCGTCATTTTCAATGGCAAAGAGATGTGCGCCGGTAACGTTAAAGTGCTCGGAAACAGATGACAGCGCTGAAGGCAGCATGATGACTTCATTTAATGCGTCTCGACTTTCGATGGGAATGATAATATCTCTAAGGCCGGTGCTGCCTATACAGATTGGCAAGCTGCTGTTTTGTTTAAGAGACTGAAAACAATTGGTGACAAGTGCAATGGATTCAGGTGAAAGTGCTTCAAATATAGGTGATGGCTGTGCCATCCAAAAATGAACGTTTCTATCAGACGAATGGATCTGATCCACTTGAATAAGGCCGGCACCGGTCTCAATGACAATGGGGTTGCCGCTGAGGGCATTGTTTCTATAGCGATCATAACATGCCGCCAATGTTGCGTGACCGCAAAGCGGCACCTCAGCCTCAGGCGTAAAATACCGCATGGAGTAGCCGCCACCGACCCTATCGCGGACAAAGACCGTTTCAGAGAGACCGATGGCTTTGGCGATAGACAGCATTGTTTGATCAGTGGGAAAATTGCCGTTGAGGTAGACGACGCCTGCGGGATTGCCGCCTTTGCCGTTATAAGTAAAGCTGTTGATAATTTTAACTGCAACCATATAAACTCCTTGTATTGATTCAATAGCCAATGAAGCCTTTGTCAAATAGACCGTTATGCTGCTGTATGGCGAAGTATTTCTGGATATGTCCTTGAGCGGTATCGAAGCGATAATCTTGTGATGAATTCAATGATAAGCAGAGGGATAGCACCTCTTACAGATCAAGTTGAAAAGAATCGAATTTTTGTTCCGATTTGTAGCGCATGTAGACGTTGAGCTGAGGTAAGTAATTCAACAAGCTCCCGGCACGCTCTTTTTGAATTCTAAAATCAGCGGGCATCGCCTTAAAGGGGATAGATTTCTTTGTGGGATGCTCATAATAGGCGGCGATGATTTCATAGGGGACGAGAAAATACGTATCATTAAATTTAAAATGAACGATGATAAAGGCGAGACCACCCTGTACTGAAATGTCATGCATATATTCGATTTGATGGGGATGAATATTGGAGAGCGGCAAGCTCTTTAGATTGGTTTCTTTGGCGTCAAAAGCGATACAAACACCTTGGGCAATGCCTATGAAGTCAATGGTGGACTTCTTCTCAAAGAACGCTTTCGTGATCATGCCCTGCTTGTCAATATCGACAACTTTGACAGGTGTGCTGACTTTGTCGATGCGGCATAGGCCCAATTGATGATAATACGTGTGGGTCCATTCGATTAGCGATTCCAGTACATCGCCGCGATGACCTCTAGATTTCCACATAAATGCGCTCCTAATTTTTTGTTATTTACCTTAGTCTATCATGAAATCGCAGACCTGTGAATAATGGTGACAAGGATGTTGATAAAGTTGTGGATAATGTGCATAACCGAACTTTCAAAAAATACCAAGGCCTCTCCAAAGGCAATTTTACGTTTAAAACCGGGTATAGAATGAATTTATCAGTCAAAATATTAACGAATGTTCGATAAAAATTTACATGATATTAACAATCGATACAATCGCCAGAATATTCGAAAGAGAAAATCAATAGGCGGAGGGTCCCCTAATTGTGGATGACCTGTTAATAATCTGTTTACAAAAAAAGAAATTGACAAAGCTTGGCAGATAGCGTATGATGAAAGCGTAGACCCCCTACCTAGGGGTGGTAGTTGTGAATGGAGGCTTCATGAAAGTCAATTTATCGCAAAAGGCCATAGAGAAAATGAGATCGTCAAGAAAACACAAGAGTGGTTTTCGATTGATGATCCAAGGCATTGGATGAGGTGGTCCAGTCTTTAATGTCGTTCAGGATGATCGACGGGAAAATGATTACACAGAGAGCATTGAGGGTATCAACGTCTATGTGGATGCGGCGCTGATTAGTCAATTCGGAAGTTTTGAAGTGGATTACAGCAGCTTTTTACTGACGAGAGGCTATTACGTCAAACCCGAGCGATACAGCTCAAGATGCTAAGATTTGGAGGTAAGAAAATGACAAAGAATGTAACAGTATTTTCAAGCAATACTTGCGGTTATTGCACAATGGCAAAAGATTATTTAACTGAAAAAGGTGTTTCTTTTACAGAAAAAAACGTTTCAACAGATATCGAAGCGCGTAAAGAGCTGATGTCAAAAGGCTTTATGGGCGTACCTGTCATTTATGTTGGCGAAGAAGTTATTCAAGGATTCAACAAAGCAAAACTGGATGAATTGCTTGGCTTATAAGCATGTGATATAACAGTGAGCCTCACGGCTCACTTCGTTATGTCCTTGTTTGTTATATTTGTAACAATCTTTTCGAAATGAACACTCCAAATATCACAACTTTTATAAACGGAAAATTAATATATATCGGGATCATCTGCCGTTTCAGGTGAATGAATCGGAAAACATGGGAGGCTAATTATGAGCAAGAAAGTACTAATTGTCGGTGGTGTTGCCGGTGGGGCGAGCACGGCTGCGAGACTGAGACGTCTGGATGAAACAGCTGAAATTATTATGTTTGAAAGAGGCGAATACATTTCGTTTGCTAACTGCGGGTTGCCGTACTACATTGGCGGCACCATTGAAGAGCGCGATGCACTGCTCGTTCAGACGCCGGAAGGCATGAGTCAACGGTTTAAAATTGATGTCAGAGTCCAAAACGAAGTGTTGAGCATTGACCGCGAGAAAAAAACAGTCAATGTCAGAGATCATAAAACGGGAAATCTTTACGATGAAAACTATGATGTTCTCGTACTGTCTCCGGGGTCAACACCATTAAAGCCGCCAATTCCAGGCATTGATGCACCTAACATCTTTACGCTTTGGAATATTCCGGATGTCGATCGCATCAAAGATTATGTTGATCGCCTCAAGCCTAAGCGCGCAGCTGTTATTGGCGGCGGGTTTATCGGACTTGAAATGGCAGAGAACTTTCATGACCTCGGTGTGAATGTTTCCGTAATCGAAATGGCAGACCAAGTCATGGCGCCGGTTGATTATGAAATGGCACAAATCGTACACAGACACTTAAAAGATAAAAAAGTCGATCTTTATTTAGGCGACGGCGTTAAAACATTTGAATACAACAACGGCGTTACGAAAGTGACGCTGAGCAGCGGTAAAGTGGTCGAAGCAGATGTCGTCATGCTGTCGATCGGGATTAGACCTCAAAGTGAACTGGCAAAAGGTGCAGGTCTTAGTCTTAACCAGCGCGGCGGTATTGTTGTCGACGAACATCTTAAAACATCCGATCCTTCCATTTATGCCATTGGCGATGCTGTTGAGGTTGTCGAATTTGTCAAAGGCGGCAAAGCAATGATTCCACTGGCAGGACCGGCGAACAAGCAAGGTCGTATCTGTGCCGACAATATTGCCGGTAGAAATACCACGTATAAGGGAACACAAGGAACATCTGTTGCAAAGGTCTTTGATTTGACGGTTTCGGCATCGGGTGTCAATGAAAAAACATTAAAGCGCGACGGCCTTGAATATGGTAAAGACTATTACTATGCACTCGTTCATCCAAAATCAAATGCCGGTTACTATCCGGGCGCCATTCCAATGACGATGAAACTCATCTTCGGCATGGACGGCAAGATCTTTGGTGTTCAAAACGTTGGTTATGAAGGGGTTGAAAAACGGGTTGACGTCGTGGCAACAGCGCTTCGCCTCGGTGGGACGATCTACGATTTGACAGAACTCGAACTCGCCTATGCGCCGCCATATTCTTCGGCAAAAGATCCAGTTAATATGGCAGGCTATGTGGCAGAGAATATTTTAAACGGCACGACAACGCCGTTCCATTGGTTTGAACTTGAAAATAAATCAGAGGATACCATTATTTTAGATGTTCGTGATGAAGTGGAACGCGATATGGGCTACATTGAAGATTCTGTGAATATTCCGCTCGATCAGCTCAGAGAGCGCATGGGCGAACTCGATAAATCCAAGACCTATGTGGCTTACTGTGCAATTGGCGTCAGAGGCTATGTGGCAGAGCGCATTTTAAAACAAAACGGTTTTGAACATGTGAAAAACTTTATGGGCGGTTATACGACGTATTCCTGTGTCTTCTGTCAGGATGACGGCAGTAAGTGCGGCGGCAGTCTATGCGACAGCTCTAACAATATGACCATTTCAGAATCAGGCGATGTCGAAAATTTTGATGCGATCGATGAAGCTTCGGCGGAGGTCATTAAATTAAATGCCTGTGGTCTTCAATGTCCAGGACCGATTATGCAGGTGCACAAGGCAATCGAAGCGATGAACGCCGGCGATATTCTTGAAGTCAAAGCAACAGATCCGGGCTTTATGAATGATATTGGCGTATGGTGTGAAAAAACGGGCAATACGCTGCTCGACAGCGGCAAGGAAGCAAAGGCGTTTTATGCAAGGCTTCGCAAGGGCAGAAAAAAACCGGTTAAGGCTGCGGCAGAAGCAGCGCCTGTCAAGGATGATAAGACCATGGTCGTTTTCAGCGGCGATCTGGATAAAGCGATTGCATCATTGATTATTGCCAATGGTGCAGCATCAATGGGCAAAAAAGTGACGATGTTCTATACGTTCTGGGGCCTAAATATTCTGCGCAAAACAGAAAAAGTTCCTGTTAAAAAGGATTTCATATCAGCGATGTTCAGCGGCATGATGCCAAGGGGTACGACAAAACTCGGCCTCTCTAAAATGAATATGTTTGGCATGGGCTCTAAGATGATTCGGATGGTTATGAAGAAAAACAACGTCGACTCTCTAGAAGATCTACTTAAAATGGCCATTGACAACGGTGTGCGCATGGTTGCCTGCAATATGTCGATGGATCTTATGGGCATTACGGAAGCGGAACTCATCGAAGGTGTTGAACTTGGCGGAGTCGCTTCAATGCTCGGTGCGGCAGAAGATTCTAATATGAGCTTATTTATTTAAATGAACTGTGTTATAATAAGCCTAGAATTTGGAGGTGCGAGCATTGTCGAACACAGACTCGAAGAAAAAAATTATCAATCGCCTAAGGACCATTAAAGGCCATATTCAGGGGATTGAAAACATGGTGGAGAACGATAAATCATGTGAGGAGATTCTCATCCAAATTGCGGCGATTAAGCAGTCAATTCACAAGACTGGACTAGCGATCATGGAAGAACATGCATCGCACTGTTTTGTAGAAGATGAAGCAATGGACAAAGAAAAGATGGAAGAGTTGATTAAGCTGATTTTTAATTACACCAAATAGATCCTATCATCGGATTTTATAAATGAAATAGGTTAAATAGCGATAGAAAAAGACGACTGATGTTAAATCAGTCGTTTTTTTAATGCTTTTTTAATGTAGTATTCATCATTTTTTATTCAAATTCCAGTACAATAGGGTAGAGAAGCATAAATTGTGTCATTATGATGCTTAGATATTAGACAATAATGCTATTTTTACAATCTGCGGTTCGGTGGATGCGGCATTGGGGTTGTTTAGTTCTGTCATTACCGATTTTGACGGGAATCAAACGCACAGCAGGATGCAATTGCGACAGTTCTTATATTATAGGAGAATAAAGAGATGAAACGTAAAAAGAAATTATTTGCAGTATTGGCGATAATCGCAATCATCATTGTCATTGTATTGGCGGTTGTCATGGGTAAGAAGAATGAAGCGTCAGGAGAGTCCGGTCAAAAGGTTTACATATCGACGGATGTTGTTGTAAAACAGGCGCTTGAAGCGACGATATCGACAAAAGGGACTGTGCACGCTAAAGACAGTGCCAACGTTTATGCGGATATCAGCAGTGAGGTAACGGCGATTGCCGTTAAAGAAGGCGATAGCGTCAAAGCGGGCGATACGCTGATGACATTGGATACGGAAACATTGGATAATCAAATTAGAGATGCCAAATTGGCGCTTCAGATCGCAGAACTTCAATATGCAGAGGCGACATCTTCGAAAGCGAATAAAATCGCTGTTGACAATGCCAATCAAAGTTACGAAATGGCAAAGCAGGATTATTTAGACGCACAGATACTCTACGAAAACGGTGCGATTAGTGAACATGAACTTTCGCAGTATAAGGTCTCTTATGATGAAGCCTATCATGCCTACACGGCGGCAGTGAGTGCGCAGGGTGCGGATCAAACCAACAACAAAGTATCGGCACTTGAACTCGAAAGCAGCAAAAATGCGCTGGATGATTTATTGAAACTAAAGGAAAAATCAATGATTAAAGCGCCAATTGACGGCACAGTGACGACGATCGGCGTTGAGGCATATGACCTCGTTGCGTCAGGTACTGCCGTTGCGCAGATCGAAACGACAAAAGACCTTGAAATCGAAACGTTTATCGGTGAATACGATATCAATAAGGTCAAAGTGGGGCAGCCTGTTAAAATCACCGGCTACGGTGTAGGAGACAGCGTTTATGATGGTTCAGTTACCTTTGTGGGTTCTTCTGCTGAGGTACAGTCTGTCGGTCAATCAACAGAAAGAAGCGTCAGTGTTAAAGTTGACATTCAAGGTGAAACGGCGTTTAAGCCTAATTTTACAGCAGACGTCGATATTGAAGTCGCTAAATCTGAAGCGGCACTGACAGTCCCTTATGAAGCCGTTGCTTACCGAGATGGTCAAAATTATATTTTTACCGTGTCTGATGATATTGCGCACATGATACCGGTTGAATTGGGCGTTGAAGGTGAAATTTTCATTGAAGTAATCGCAGATGCTTTGCAAGACGGCGATGTAATCGCTCTGGATCCACCGATTGAATTAGAAGACGGCAGTGCTGTCAACATCATCGGAGGAGGCTTATAAAATGATACAAATAAGCAACTTATCAAAAGTGTATGATACGGGTGCGATCAAAGTCGAGGCATTGAAGTCCATCCAACTTCATATTGAAAAGGGTGATTTTGTTGCCATTATCGGTGCATCGGGTTCCGGGAAATCAACACTGATGAATATTTTAGGTTGTCTCGATAGGCCAACTGCGGGCATGTACGCACTAGATGGCGTCAGAACGGAGGGAATGGCTGAAGATAAACTTGCAGCGATTCGTAATTTGAAAATTGGTTTTGTCTTTCAATCGTTTAACCTCATCCCAAGAAATAGTGCTTTGCACAATGTCGAACTGCCGATGATCTATGCGCGGGTACCGAAGAAGGAGCGAATGGATCGTGCGAAAAAAGCGCTTGAACGCGTCGGATTGGCAGATCGTATCGACCATAACCCCAATGAACTTTCCGGGGGGCAGAAACAACGGGTTGCCATTGCTAGGGCGCTGGTCAATCAACCTGCGATTATTTTGGCCGATGAACCAACAGGGAATCTCGATTCCCATTCAACAGAAGAAATTATGGCAATTTTCAAAGCGTTAAACCAAGAAGGCGCAACCATTATTCTCGTTACACACGAATCGGATATTGCAGAAATGGCGCACCGTGTGATTACTTTTAGAGACGGCGAGATCATTGATGATTACAGAAATGCACCGATCAGCATTGAAGCAGAACAGGAGGCGATGTCGTGAATTTTTTCGAAAGCTTAAACATTGCCCTTAAGGCTATTCGCGTCAATAAAATGCGTTCGATCCTGACCATGCTGGGCATCATTATAGGCATTGCCTCTGTTATTGCAGTCTTTGCTATCGGCAACGGCGGGAAAGCGGCAATTAATAAAGAATTTGAATCTTTTGGGGTCAATCGCCTAATGCTTTATCACAATTGGAGTGAAGAAATATCCAACCGTGATTTAATGACGTTGGATGACATAGAGGCCATTAAACGCAATGTGGGCGATGATGTCGTTGCAGTTTCCCCAACATATAGTGAAAGCATGAGCCTCATTCAAAAAATGCATAAAAAAGATGACCAAGGGACGATGCTGAATGTGAACGGCGTCAATGAAGAATATGATAAGATACAAAAAATAGATATGCTGTCCGGACGTTTTTTATTGGACAGTGATGATGAGGGCGGCAGATCCGTTATTGTCATTGACGATCAGCTGGCACTGGACAGCTTTGGAACGACCGATGTCATTGGCGATAAAATTACAGTGAGCTACTATAATCAAAAACTGTCATATGTGATCGTAGGGATTTATGAGGCGCCAAAGGCCTCGTTGTTTTCAGGCTATGAGACATCCCATGAGGTGTATATTCCATACAATACACTGTCAAGGACGATCGGCCTCGGTGACACGGTATACATGGCTGAAATTAACACCAATCCAGATAGCGCGCGTGACAAAATAGAAGAGAAGATTTTGAGAGTTCTCAGTCAAAGACACCGCAATGAATCCGATAAATACCGTGTCTACAGTGCTGAAAGCGAAATGGAAATCGTCAATCAGGTAACGGGTGTTATTACGGGTATTATCAGTGCCATTGCGGCGATATCGCTCTTAGTTGGCGGGATTGGCGTTATGAATATCATGCTTGTCTCTGTAACAGAGCGGACACGGGAAATCGGGATACGGAAGGCGCTTGGCGCAAGCCGAAAAGACATTCTCATGCAGTTCCTCGTTGAAGCGGTTATTATATCGCTTATCGGAGGGATCATTGGCACGGCTATCGGCGCGGGCATAGCGACCATTGTCGCTTATAAACTGACGCTGCCGCCTGTAGTACCGATGAATGCCGTTGTGATCGCATGGGTATTTTCAGCAGGTGTTGGGATATTCTTCGGTATGTATCCTGCCAATCAAGCGGCAAAACTCGATCCAATTGAAGCACTTCGTTATGAATAGATGTACTGGTATTATGAAAACGCTTGTAGAATGCATACCGCAAAGCATAAAACCGCTTAAAAACGTAAAAAACGGGCGTAAGAACGAAGGGCACAATCAACCATATGTAAGATAATAAATAGAAATAAAAAATAATAAATAGACCAGCTAATAATAGTCAAGTAGTGTTTTGAAAAAAGCTTAAAAAACTTGTTTCTTGAAAATGAGTATGACAAACCAAGCCATTGAAAAGTACGAACAATGACTGAAATTATTATG
>NZ_JAHBCL010000048.1 GCF_018390735.1 Fusibacter paucivorans | reverse complement strand
TCTTTTCTGACAAATACAAAACTGTTAATGCATAAACTTGGGAAGCGCCGTATACGAGACCCGTACGTACGGTGCTGTGGGAGGTCGGGAAAGTTATTTAACTTTCTCTCCTACCCGATTATGATTCCGTTTGCAGCATGTGTATGTATTGCCTTGTCTCTTAAAATAGCAGTACGCGGTTAACCATGTGCATTTCTAAAGTTAGTGATTTTGCAACAGTTCTTCTTTAATAATTGTTTCTTGAAGCGTCGTGTCAATTTCGACTTCGAATTTGTCAGAATAGCTACGACCCCATTTGTACATAGATCTTAAAACAGGCACGAATGTTTTGCCAACCTCTGTTAAGGAGTATTCAACCTTTGGTGGAACGACGGGATAGACCTCACGATAGATGAGCCCGTTATCTTCTAAATCACGCAGTTGCTGGGTCAACATTTTTTGAGTTACCCCTGGGAGACGTCTTTTTAACTGGCTGAATCTCAGTGGGGCTTTTCTCAAGTGCCATAAAATGACACACTTCCATTTTCCGCCGATTAGATCAATTGATAATTCTAGTGGACAGCGATAAATCTTATCTGATGCAGCAGACATCTTTACACCTCCAAGTTTTATATAGTTAATTATATCACATAGTTTCTTTTTGTACTATATAGATTCATAAAGAAAGTAAGATATTTTTTTGAGCAGGAAAAAACAGCAGAGAGCAAATGCTAAAACACAGTTAATAACAGTATCCTAAAGGGTACTTAGTGACTTATTGGTTCTTGATGTTCAAAAAAGAGTGCAAATAACTAGAAGGGAATAGGATAACCAAAAGGTAAGATGATTACAAAAAAGTGCGATATTGTTAAAATAATGACAAACTGATATGCTCAAAATGAGTTAAAGCAAATCATTTTCTTATTAAAAAGGAGTGGAATTATGGAATTTCAAAACATTATTTTCGAAGTTGAAGACGGTATTGCAGTTATTACAATGAACAGACCGAAAGCATTGAATGCACTGAACAACGAAACACTCTATGAATTGACGGATGCGGTGGCATATTGTGCTAAGACAGCAGAAGTTAAAGGCCTTATTATCACTGGCGCAGGCAAAGCCTTCGTTGCAGGTGCTGATATTGTCCAAATGAAAGATTATGGCAGCGAACAAGGTCGTGATTACGCGGGATTTGCACAAGATGTTTTCAACAAAATTGAAGCACTTGAAAAACCAGTTATCGCGGCAGTAAATGGTTATGCACTTGGCGGTGGATGTGAATTATCAATGGCTTGTGATATTCGTATTGCCGGTGAAAGAGCAGTCTTTGGTCAGCCGGAAGTAAACCTCGGCATTATTCCATGTTTTGGCGGAACACAGCGATTAAGCCGTTTAGTAGGCGCCGGCAAAGCAAAAGAACTTATTTTTACAACAGATTATATAAAAGCTGAAGAAGCAGAAAAAATCGGTCTTGCCAACAAAGTCGTTGCACAGGATACACTGCTTGATGAGGCAAAAGCAATGATGACAAAAATTCTTTCAAAAGCACCGCTTGCTATCAAATATGGTAAAGTGGCGATCAACAAAGGACTGGATCTCGATCTTAAAAATGCACTTGAACTTGAAAAGGATCTCGTAGGTCTTTGTTTTGCAACGGATGATCAAAAAGAAGGCATGGCCGCTTTTGTAGAAAAAAGAGACGCAACCTTCTCAAGCAAGTAAGGAGGCGCGGGATGAAAGTTATTTCTGCAGTAGAAGCAGCACAGCTGATTGAAGATAAACAAACGATTAGCGTTAGCGGATTCGTGGGATGTGGATGTCCGGAAGCGATTAATTGCGCACTTGAAGAACGTTATGTCAATACGGGGGCACCAAAAGATTTGACATTATTCTATGCGGCGGGGATTGGCGATGGCGATTCAAAATCCGTTAATCACTTGGCACATGAAGGATTATTAAAGCGTGTTATTGGCGGTCATTTCAATTTGGCGCCTAAAATCAGCAAATTGATTCTTGAAAATAAAGTAGAAGGCTATAACCTGCCTCAGGGCACGATCTCACATCTTTTTAGAGATATTGCGGGGAAACGTGTTGGAACGATTACGCACGTTGGCCTCAATACTTTTATTGACCCAAGAATTGAAGGCGGCAAGTTAAATGACATCACCAAAGAAGATATTGTTAAAGTCATTGAGATTGAGGGTGAGGAACGTCTACTTTACAAGTCAATGCCGGTTCATGTTGCAATCCTCAGGGGGACCACAGCAGATGAAAAGGGCAATATTTCTATGGAAAAAGAAGCGATTACACTCGAGCTGACATCCATTGCACAGGCAGCGAAAAATAGTGGCGGCATTGTCATTGTGCAAGTGGAGCGCATTGTAAAAGCCGGCAGCATTGATCCTAAGCTTGTCATTATTCCAGGTATTTATGTTGACTATGTCGTTGTAGCCGATGAGCCTTGTTATGCTGAGCAAGTTTTTTCATCAGAATACAATCCGGCATTCTCAGGCGAAGTTAGAGTGCCTGTCGACAGCGTGAAGCCGCTTCCGCTCAATGAACGTAAAATTATCGGCAGACGGGCTGCTATGGAACTCAAACCGGATACCGTAGTCAATCTGGGAATTGGCATGCCGGAAGCAATATCGAATGTTGCCAATGAAGAAGGTATTGGCGACTATATGACACTTACGGTAGAAGCGGGACCAATAGGCGGGATACCGGCTGGCGGCAAGGCGTTTGGCGCTTCAACTAATCCAGAATGTATTCTTGATCAGCCGTATCAATTCGATTTCTATGATGGCGGCGGTTTAGATCTTGCTTTTTTGGGACTTGCACAGGCAGATATTAAGGGCAATATCAATGTCAGCAAGTTTGGAACACGTATTGCCGGATGCGGTGGCTTCATTAATATTACCCAAAACGCCAAGAAAGTATTTTATTGTGGCACGTTCACAGCCGGGGGACTAAAAGTAAAAGCTGAAAACGGCAAACTCGAAATACTCAACGAAGGCAAAAGTAAAAAATTTATCGAGAAAGTACAGCAAGTTACGTTTAGCGGCGAATACGCAACAAAAGTCAATCAACCGGTCATGTATATTACAGAGCGTGCTGTCTTTGAGCTAAAAGAAGATGGTATGCATCTCACTGAAATTGCACCTGGTATTGATCTTCAAAAGGATGTGCTAGATCTCATGGACTTTAAACCGATTATTTCAGAAGATTTGAAACGCATGGATGAAAGGATTTTTAAAGACGAAGTGATGAAAATTAAATAATTTAGGGGAGGGTTAGTATGTTCGATATTCTTATCTTGATCATTGCATTGATCCTATTCTCGCTTTTGGCATTTAAGCGGGTCAGTGCTATTATTTTGGGACCTGTGCTGTCGATCTTTGTCATCGTATGCGCAAAACTGCCGATGTACGACACGATGTTGGGACCATACATGCAGGCAGCTGCGGGCTACATTCAGAAGTTTTTCCTCGTTTTCTTTGTAGGGGCACTCTTTGGTGCTATCTATGAAGAGACGAAAGCGGCGGAATCAATTGCATCAGCATTGGTTAAAGTAACCAAAGGCAAATTTGCAGCACCAGTCGTTATGCTCATTACAGGGCTTTTAACTTATGGTGGCGTCAGTGGTTTTGTCGTCTTTTTCGCCATGTATCCAATTGCATTGCAGCTCTTTAAATCAACCAACCTTTCAAGACGTTTGATTCCGGCTGCGATTTCAGCGGGTGCATGGACATGGTCAATGAGTGGTCCGGGGAGTCCGTCGATTCAGAACGTTATTCCGATGACCTACTTGGGGACTGGGTCAATGGCAGCGGCAATTCCGGGGATTGCAGCAGCAATCGGCCAATTTGTCCTCATATTCCTCTGGCTTGAATACCGCGGTAGACGCCTTGCTAAAAAAGGTTACGTTTTCCATGATGAATCACTTAAGCCAATTGATGAATCCGTTCATGAATCAACGGAACTTCCAAATGCTCTTAAATCGGCAATTCCAGCAATTTTAATTCTCGTATGTTTTAATATTTTCAAATTACCAGTTGAAGCGGCAGTTACCATTGGTATCATTGCAGCGGTTGTATTACTTTGGGATAAAATCAAATCCATCGATGTCTTGATCAGTATTTTAAACAAGGGTGCTGCAAACTCTGCAATGGCGATCTTAAACACGGCAATCGTCGTCGGTTTTGCAGGCGTCGTAAAAGTTACAACCGGTTTTGAGAAAGTGATCGGCGGCCTTAAGAATATTAAAATGTCGCCAATGTGGTTTGTTGCCATTACTTCAGCTATCGCAGCAGGGGCAGCCGGTTCTGCGTCTGGTGGCCTCGGTATTGCTTATGAAGCGTTAAAAGATACGTACGTTGCCATGGGCGTCGATCTCGAATACGTTCACAGGATTTCAGTAATTGCGTCTGGTACCCTAGATACGCTTCCGCATCAAGGGGCGCAAATTACATTGCTTGCAATTTGCGGTTTAACGCATAAAGAAGGCTATTTTGATATTGCTATAACGCAGATTTTAATACCGTTTATTGCATTGGGTCTATTCTGTATCCCACTGGCTTCAATGGGTCTGTAGTGGTATATAAAAGGTAACTATAGCACAAAAAAGTGCATATTTGATTGTTAGGGTATTATCATTTATAATGACCTTATTGAATGTGTCATTACTAAAATTATGGAGGGAAACATGTTTGAGTTTTTTAATGAAGATCAAAAGATGTTAAGAAGTGTCGTCAGAGAGCTTGTCGAAAAAGAAATCGCACCTCACGCGGCAGAATGGGATGAACAAGATAAATGTCCAAAAGAATTGTTTAAAGTCTTTGGTGAGCAAGGGCTGCTTGGCCTTTTCGTATCACCAGAATACGGCGGAGCTGGCTTAGGTCTTACAGAAAGAGCCATTATGCTCGAAGAAGTCGCAAGACATAGTGCTGGTTTCGCAATTGCGTTAATGACACATGGCCTTGCAGTAGCGGCAATCTACAATCATGGTTCAGAAGCACATAAAAAAGAATGGCTTCCTAAACTCTGTTCAGGCGAGCTCATTGGTGGTCTTTCAGTAACGGAACCAACAGGCGGTTCTGATCTTACAACACAAGCGACAACGATTGAACAAACAGAAAACGGTTTTGTCCTTAACGGTCGTAAAGTATTCATTACAAATTCTCACATTGCAGACGTCAATGTGTGGACGGGTACAAGCGGCGTCAATGAAAAAGGTCGTAAAGTACTGAGCGCTGTACTGATTCCTCCTGGAACCCCTGGACTCTCAGCGGGCAGAAAAGAAAATAAACTGGGCTTAAGAGGTTCTGTAACAGGCGATACCATCGCAAAAGACGTTCAATTAGGACCAGATGCCCTCGTCGGTAAAGCTGGCAAAGGTGCTGCGGTTGCAATGCATACAATTGGACACTTCGGACGTTCTGGGATGTCAGCCATTGCAATTGGTATCTTAAGAGGCTGTGTAGAAGAATCCATTAAATTTAGTAAAGAAAGAATTATTTACGGCAAACCATTAGCAAAAGTACCTGCAATTCAAGCGATGATTGCTGAAAATGAAATTGATTTCGAAGCAGCATCTACAATGCTTTATAATGCAACTGCCATTTATGACAGAGGCGAAGATGCGGTGCCTAGACTTGCAGCCGTTAAATACTTTGCGACAGAAGCAGCTGTTACCGCATCAAGAAGAACGATTGACCTCATGGGCGGCTATGGTGTTATCAATGAATATCCTGTCGGCAGATTTTTACGTGACGCGCTTGCAAATATTCCATCAGGCGGAACATCACAAATTATGAAAGTAATCGTCGCTGGAAATGTTTTAAGATAGGAGTGAAACCATGTCATTAAGTATTGCAGTATGTGTAAAGCCTGTTCCCGATTCAGACCATTACGACAAAATCACCATTGACCCAAAGACCAAACGTGTGAATCGTGACGGCATTCCAACCATTATTAATACGATGGATAAGAATGCGATAGAGGCAGCACTAAAACTTAAAGAACTTCACGGTGGTAAGGTGACCGTATTTACAATGGCGCCGGATAGCGCTGTTGAAAATTTACGCAGAGTCCTCGCCATGGGTGTTGATGAAGCCTTTCTATGCAGTGACCGCGCATTAGGTGGTGCCGATACGTGGGCGACATCATATACGTTATACAAAGCCATTGAAAAAACAGGCGAATATGACATTATTCTTCTTGGAAACGAAACAGAGGACGGGGGAACGGCGCAAGTTCCAAGCCAGCTTGGTGAATGGATGGCAATACCCCATATGACAAATATCATCAATATGACCTATGATGAAGGAAAAGTGACTGTTGAACGGAAAACCGACGACGGCAGCATCAGATATCGCGTAGCACTGCCTGCGGTTTTCTCAGTGGTTAGAGAAACCAATGAACCTCGTATTCCAAACGTCATGGGCATTTTAAAAGCAAAAAACAAGCCGTTAACCATCTTTAGGGCGGATGACTTGGATTTAGATCCAGCGTATATTGGTCTTAAGGGTTCACCAACGCAGCCGGGCGATATCTTCTCGCCGGATATGAGCCGTAAAAGCGAACTCATTTCGGGAGAGCCAGATGCTGTTGCACAAAAAATCATTGCCGAGATCAAAAAGACCGGCGTGATCATAGGTTAAGGAGGTGAACATAGTGGATATTTCGGCTTATAAAGGCATTCATGTATTCTGCGAAACGAGCAAGGGAAAAATCATCGAAAATTCTTTGGAATTACTTGGTGAAGCAACTGTTTTAAAGTCAAAACTTTCTCATAACCCAGAAGTAACAGCCGTTGTCATAGGACATCAATTGGATCAGTATACAGATTTGCTCGGGGAACACGGCGCAGACCGCATTATACTCATCGATGACGCAAAATACGCGCAGTACCGACCAGATTTTTATGCTGAAGCACTTGCAGAAACATGCAAAGAGTACAAGCCTGAGATCGTGCTTGTGGGGGCGACGCTCAAGGGTGAGGAAATTGGCCCAACGGCTGCAAAGATACTTGATACGGGAATGGCGGCTCACTGCGTGGAGTTAAACATTCGAGAAGATGGACAATTTGTACAGGTCGTTCCGGCATTTGGCGGGAAAGTCCTCGGGGACATTCTTTGTCCGAATTACAGACCGCAAATGGCCAGCATGAAAGCTGGACTTGCAACAAAGCAACAGTTTAGCGGCCAAAAAGCTGTGGTTGAAGCATTTAGTCCTGACATCAAAGGCTTTGGCGATAAAATTGAAGTGCTTGAAGTCATTGAAGAAGTTAAGGAAAAAGTGTCACTCGGCGGCGCAGAGCTCGTCGTAACAGGCGGCTTTGGAATCGGCACACAAGATGGCTGGCAAAAGCTTGAAGTGCTTGCCTCAAAACTTAACGGCGTCACAGGCTGTACAAGGCCTGCGCTGGATGAGGGGTGGACCGAACACGAGGAAACGATGATTGGCACCAGTGGTGTGGCAATAAAACCAAAAGTATATTTGGGATTTGGTATCTCCGGCGCAGCGCATCATACTTGCGGGATCAAAACGGCAGGGTTGATTATCAGCGTTAACCGTGATGCCAACGCACCAATCTTTGACGTCTCTGATTATAAGGTCGTTGGCGATTGGGAAGCTATTGTCGACGCATTAATTGAAGCATTATAGTATTGATGTAATGAAACACTGTAATAAGCAGTGGGTTTAGCGAGTACATCCAAAGAGGGCTGTCAATCATTGACAGCCCTCTTTATCTTGGTAAAAAATATTATTCTGATTTTTCTGTTTTAGTTTTAGGATTTTCCCTGTTTTGATGGTGTAAGAAACTTAAGGCCATTTACAGGAGTGTTTTGATACACTATACTAAGAACGAAAGATCAATGAATTGTCAATCGCATACATAGCATGCATAAGGGGCATAAACTGTGGGGAAAATGGGGTTTCTAAAGCGTTTAACAATAGGGATAATGGTCTGTATGCTGCTGATGACCATGTTGGTTCTCCCGACCTATTCAGAAGAAGTTGTCATGGCAGAACAAGTACTTCGCATTGGGTATGACCCGACACTGCCGCCATACCAGTTTGAAGAGAATGGTGAATATAAGGGCTTGCTGTTGGATTTAACGCAGCAGTTGTTCAATGATATGGATCAGCCGATCGAATTCGTGCCGCTGCCCATTGAAAACTGTATTGAAGCTTTTAAGGCTAAGGAGATTGATATTGTCCTCGGGCTTCGTTTTAATGCAGCGTACAGCGAATGGATGAGTTATTCTGATTCGCTGGTCAATTCGACGATTTCGATTATTATGCTGCAGGATAAAGAGTCAGAGATAAAAGAAAAGCTTGGTGTTGAGCCTTTGGTCATTGCGGTCGAACGCAATAGTACGGAGTTTGAATTTGTTAAAAATATCAAAAAAGCAAATTTTAACAATGCATTTAATCAGCAGACAGTGGCTGATTTAATGCTGCTTGGGCGCGCTGATATGATGGTTGGCGTGCGGCACGTAGCAGAATATGTGCTTGATCAAAACGGCTTAGCCGATCAGTATTATATTAGCAATACCTATGTGACCCCCATCGACTATTACATGGCTGTACATAAAGACCGGGTCACACTGTTGAATAAGATTAACACAGAGCTTAGAAATTTAAAGCTTAGCGGAACTTATGAGGCGATTTATAACCGCTGGATTGATGACAAGGCCATTGCGAATCAACAAAGGATCCAGCGCATCCTAAAAATAATGGGTGTTGTGCTGTCTTTTGTCTTTCTTGGCGCATTAACAGGCGCTTTTATTAGCTTTCAGTTAAAGCGGCGAGTAGATGAAAAAACACAAGAACTCAGCACGACTAATCAGCAGCTTGAGCGTAAGATTGTTGAAATTAAGACAACGAATGAACTTAAGAACCTTATCTTTGAAAGCAGTCCGCGCAGTATTGTCATTTTCGACAAAGAGGGCAATGTATCTGCGATGAATGTACCGGCTCAAACGATTTGTCAGCTCTCAGAAGCACCAATTGGGCGCTCTATTACTTCGCTGCATCCACTTGATAAAATGCTTGACGGAAGACTGGAGCGCATTCTCGTCGATGGTGAATCCTATCATAATCAGGAATTTATGGTTGAATCTCACAGTCGTCGTCACTATTACCGATTTGTCGTCTATCCGCTTGCAGATGCAAGGGGCGGCATTATTACCATAGAAGATATTACAGAAGAAAAACTCTTAAAAGAACGCGTTGCAGAACGCGAGAAAAACCGTGCACTCATACAAATCGTTTCAGGGATTGCACATGAAATCAGAAATCCGCTGACCTCTATTAAGACGTATGCGGCACTTTTGCCGCGGAAAAAGGATAATGAAGCTTTTCAGCAGCAATTTAGCGAAGTGGTTCCCAACGAAGTGGACCGTGTCAATGCGCTGATTGAAAATCTCATTGACTATGTTAAACCAAAAGCGAGAAATGTTGAAAGTGTTCATGTGCAGGATTTGATTCAGTCGTGTACACTTTTGTTCTTGCCAACGATCAACGCGCATCAAATGCGGCTGGAAATGTCCGTTGATCAGACACTCGTAATCGCAGTAGATAAAAATCAAATGAAACAGGTTATTATCAACCTTATCCTCAATGCGATTGAAGCGGTAATAGACATGCGGCAGTATGCGACGACAGCCGAAGAAGTCATTGCGATTAATGCACGCAAAGAAGCCTGCGGCACGATTATTGAAGTGATTGACAACGGCGTCGGTATGACGAGTGATGAGCTGCTCAATATGTTTGAGCTCTTTTATACCACGAAGGCGAAGGGGTCCGGCATTGGCATGTCGCTTTCTAAACAAATGATTGAAGAAAACCATGGCACCATTGAAGTGCGCAGTGAAAAATATCAGGGGACAACCGTACGCTTAATTTTTGGGGGAGAGTTATGAAAGAACGGATACTCATTATCGATGATGAAAAAGACATATGTTCATCGCTGACATTTGCTTTGGAAGATAAATACGATGTCAGCGCGACGGTTAATCCACTGGAAGGACTGGACTATTTAGTCAAAGAGGATTTTAGCCTCGTGTTGCTGGATTTACGCATCGGTCATTATGACGGCATTGATCTTTTACAGGAGATCAAAGGCATTGATGCCAATATTCAAGTCATTATGATGACCGCCTATGGCTCTATCGTCTCATCGGTTGATGCCATTAAAAAAGGTGCCTATACTTATTTGACAAAACCGCTGAGCTTGGATGCGCTTGATGATGTCATTGCACAGGCGCTGATTGACCGTGAAAAAAATAAAGTCGTCAGTTACAGTGATATCACCGTTAGTGATGAGGGTTACTATGGTATTATCGGCAAAAGTCCGGGAATGGTCAGAGTGTATCAGTATGTTGAAAAACTAAAAGATGTCGAAACCAGCGTCGTCATTACTGGAGAGAGTGGAACAGGCAAAGAGCTCGTCGCAAGGGCGATTCATGACTCGGGCAAACGCCGTGCCCACCGTTTTGTCGAGATCAATTGTGCGGCAATTCCAGAACCGCTGCTTGAAGAAGAGCTGTTCGGTCATAAGAAGGGAACCTTCACAGGGGCAATTGCCGATAAAGCCGGAAAATTCGAATACGCCAACAACGGGACCATATTTCTGGATGAGATAGGTGATATGGCGTTGGGACTCCAAGCAAAGCTTTTAAGGGTGCTGCAGCAGAAAACCATTACGCCGCTGGGCAGCAATGAATCGATGCGGATCAATGTACGCGTTATCGCGGCAACTAATCGCGATTTAAAACGCATGGTGGAAGAAGGAAAATTCAGAAGCGACCTCTATTTCAGGCTGAATGTCATTAATATTGCCATGCCGCCGCTGCGCGAGAAAAGGCAGGATTTGCCATTACTGTTTCATCACTTTATAGCGCTTTATAACAGCGAACTTTCAAAAGCGGTTAAAGGCTTTTCAGCAGAGGCAGAATCATTGATGCTCAATTACCAGTATCCTGGCAATGTGCGGGAACTGGCTAATATTATTGAATGTGCTGTATTGCTCAGCAAAGACGGCGTCATCGAAGTATCGGATTTGCCGATTGAAGTGGTCGAGGGACAAAATAATGCCTCAGAGCGATTGGATCTTAAAATTGCTTCAAAAATCGGTACCAACAACCTTGTTGGGCTAACACTGCAAGAGGCGGAAAGGGAACTGATTCGCGCAGCACTCAAATTAAACAAAGGGCATCGAAAGGCGACGGCGACAATGCTTGGTATAAGCGAACGAGGTCTTCGCAATAAAATCCAGGAATACGATTTAAAAGACGTCAATTAGTAAACGGTACTTATGGATTATGCCATTACCGAAGCGGATGCATTGAAGATAACGGCACAATTTGCCTCAGCGGCAAAAAATGCCGTTTCATTTTTTGCCGCTTTCGATCTGTGGCAAAAGTATCAAAGTGGTCTTAGGCGTGTATTTTCATACAATTGATCACCTATTTAGTGATCGTATAACTAAAAATAAGCGCTGTCTATCATTGGCATGCTATTTGCAATATATTAGTGTAATCAAAATATGGGGAGGAAAACATGATTAAAAATGGTTTCGTAAAGCTATTAATGGTACTAATGATTGGCATGCTTATCTTAGGCGGATGCAGTACACCGGCTGATAGTTCAGGGTCAACAGCAGGTGAAAGCAGCAGTACAGCAACGGAAACATCAGCAGACAGTGGTTCAACACTTGATCGCAGCAAGTACTTTATTACAGTAGCAACTGGTCCGACCAGCGGACTCTATTATCCAATTGGCGGTGCATTTTCCAGCGTGTTCCAAAACAAACTGGGTTATAAATCATCTGCACAGTCAACGGGGGCATCTGTTGAAAACATCAATCTGATCTTAAACAGTGATGCCGAACTCGCCATTACAATGTCAGATTCTGTCGCACAGGCATATAGTGCATTTGGTGCATTTGAAGATAAAGAACCGGCTTCGAATCTTAGAGCGCTTATGGGGCTTTATCCGAATTACGTACAGCTCGTCACAACAGATAAAACGGGCATCACAAAATTTGAAGATCTTAAAGGTAAACGCGTTGGCGTCGGTGCGCCTAACTCAGGCGTTGAGCTCAATGCACGAATGATGTATGAAGCGCATGGTATGAGCTATGAAGACTCAGAAGTCGATTATTTAAACTATGGCGAAGCCATTGACCAAATGAAAAATAATCTTGTTGATGCCGTATTCGTGACCAGTGGTATTCCAAATGCAACGGTTATGGAACTCGGTACAGTTGCCAATATCGTCGTGGTTCCAATTGAGGGCGAAGGCCTCAAAAACTTGATTACCAAGTATCCTTTCTTTGTTGAGGCGACTATTCCATCAGATGTCTATGGCACAACCACAGATGTTACGACGGCAACGGTTCGCAATCTTTTGCTGGTACGAGAAGATTTACCGGAAGACGTTGTATACGATCTCACAAAAGGCATCTTTGACAATATTTCAGATATCAAAGCATCGCATGCGACGGCAGAGAAACATATCTCACTTGAAAATGCATTAATCGGCGTCGATATTCCACTTCATCCGGGAGCATTAAAATATTACGAAGAGCAAGGTATTAAATAGACATGTACACAAAGGCAACAATGAGGAAGCCTGCAAAAGCTTCCTCATTGCTTAAACGGCTCATCATCGGTATTTTCAGTATAATTTTTCTGATTGGTGTATTGTCTTTCATCGGCAATCAATCCAAAGTGCTGGTTATTTCACATCAAGAAACTGGTGAAATCTATGCAATTTCGAAAATACAACCAGGTGATAAAGTAACTTATGAATGGATACACTCTTTTGAACACATTCCGTGGTATGAAGATTTTTATGTCACAGATGCCGGAAGTTTACAGCTTGAGGAAATTCGCGTTGCGGGTTTTGGTGCCGGCATTCCGGAAGATAAAGGGACGATGTCTGTTGAAAACGGCATGGTGTATATGCGTGACCTCGGTGATATGTTTGACCATATTCAGTGGTTTAACTCGCATACGGCGCTGCAGTATATTGCCATTAACGATAGCATATTGATCCAGGGAAGTGAAATGCCGCATCATGAGCCGCTTAAGCTTGAAATCAAAGGGAGGATCACACAATGGCTAAATCATTAGATGCCATCGATATCAATATGGAAGCGCAGCAACAAGAAATTTTAGAAAAATATGACAAAGAATCGAAAACGCGTAAATTTGAAAATAAAACGCTTGCCAAAGCAATTTATTGGATTGCAATCATCATTGCTCTTTATCACTTTATTACATCATTTGTCGGCTATCCGGCAACGCATTTGCATCGTTCACTGCACGTGTCGATGATGCTTTTTATGGCGTTCTTTCTCTACCCGGCACATAAAAAGGGCAGTCGAACTTCAATACCATGGTATGATGTCGTGTTGGCACTGCTGTCATTATCAGTCGCAGCCTATGTCTGGACCAACTATATTGACTTTATCAACCGTATGGGGATGCCCAATACCATGGATATCATTATGGGAACGATGTTGATCCTGCTCGTTATGGAGGCATCGCGAAGAATTTCAGGGTGGCCGCTCGTTATTTTAAGTGGACTGTTTTTAGCATATGGACTGTTTGGACAGCATATGCCAAGTATCTTTATGCATCGCGGTTATGATTGGGCAAAACTTGTAAACCATGCCTTTATTAACACCGAGGGGATTTACGGCACATCAGTAAATGTTGCAGCCAGCTATATTTTCTTGTTCATCCTCTTTGGTGCCGTTATGAACAAGTCGGGTATGGGGCAGTTTTTTAACGATATTGCCTTAGCACTTGCAGGACATACAAAAGGCGGTCCGGCAAAAGTTGCGGTTATTGCCAGCGGATTTCTCGGCAGCATTAACGGTTCTGCTGTTGCGAATGTCGTGACAACAGGTGCTTTCACCATACCACTTATGAAGAAGACGGGATATTCCAGTGAATTTTCAGGCTCTGTTGAAGCATCGGCATCGGTTGGCGGACAGCTGCTGCCCCCAGTAATGGGCGCTGCTGCATTTATTATGGCTGAAATGCTTGGAATGCGTTACAGTATCATTGTCGTCAGTGCAGCCATACCAGCGCTTCTCTACTATCTAGGCATTATTGTACAAGTACAGCTCAGAGCTGCTAAAAATAACCTCGTCGGCATTCCTAAAGAGGAATTGCCAAAAGTAAAAGATGTTATGAGGACGAGAGGTCATTTGCTTTTGCCGATTATTTTTCTGCTCTATATGTTGCTGTTTAGCGGTACAACGGTTATATTTTCAGCATTTTGCACGATCGTTGCCACTGTTTTAATCAGTATGATTAGAAAAGAAACGCGTATGAGTGTGAAAGATATCTTCGATGCCCTTGAAGAGGGGACGCGTTCGGTCGTGTCGGTTGCAATTGCCTGTGCCGTTGTCGGCATTATCATTGGCGTCGTTAGTTTGACGGGCTTTGGTCTCAATATGGCCAATGCGATTATTCAGCTTGGTAAAACCAATCTGCTGGCAACATTGGTTCTTACAATGATTACCTGTATGATTTTAGGGATGGGCTTACCGTCTATTCCGGCTTACCTTATTACGGCGACAATGGCGGCGCCAGCACTGGTTCAGTTAGGTGTGCCGGCCATTGCAGCGCATATGTTTGTCTTTTACTTTGCCATGTTTGCCAATATTACACCACCTGTTGCACTGGCATCATTTGCAGCGGCGGGCATTTCAGGCGGCGATCCAATGAAGACGGGGATACAATCTGTCAAGTTGTCGCTGGCAGGGTTTATTGTGCCGTATATGTTTGTGTTCAACAATGTCTTGCTGCTTATTGATACGACACCGCTTGAGGCCATACGTGTAGCGGTGACGGCGATCGTCGGCGTACTCATGATCGGCATTGCAACGGAAGGTTATTTTTACGGCAAGCTCAATCCATTAATTCGCGTTGTTGTATTTGCCGGTTCATTCTTGCTTATTACTGAAAATGTTTATCAGGATTTTATCGGTATTGTTATCTTTGCATTGCTCTTTATATTGCAAAAATCGCGTCAAAACAGAAGCAAGGCGCTGGAAGCTTAATGCCATCTGCGATAGGCGAAGCGCCAATAAATGAAAAGTGAAATGTAAAAAGCAAAAAAATGAAAAGACTGTTTTTAGAAATGGATAAAGAAACCGCGTATGCCAGCATTGAATTTGGGCTGTGTACGCGGCTTTTTAAATTAGAGTAAAAAACTTTAAACTGTTAACAGCATATTGACGGCAATACCAGTGAAAAGTATTTAAAAAGCATTCGTTTATCAATGTCAGAATAATTGCGCAATATGAGTTCAAAGGTTATAATATAATTAGTGTAGCGAAATAACTTTTAGCAACTTACGTAGGTTCTTAAAGCATCCTGATTCTTAAATTGTGGCGAAAGGATAAATAATAAAAACGTCAAGAAAAATCAATGAGAATACATAGAAGCTGCGCGAATGAACGATAGTCATTTGAAGCGAAAAAGTGAACATGCAAACGGAAACGGGTATTAAAGGAGCGGCTATGTTAGAGAAAAAACAGATTGTTCTATTCTACTTTTCAGGTACGGGCAATACGACGCGCATCGCCAATGAAATGCTGAATGCATTTAGCGTTTATCAGTACAAAGCAGTTTTGCGAAACATGATCCATTTGGATTCTGTCGAATTGCCGGACGCTTGTCATGTCGGCTTAATATTTCCTGTAGCAATTCAATCGACATTTCCTATTGTATGGCAGTTTGCCGAATCATTGCCGTCCGGTCAGGGGCGAAAGATTTTTATGGCAGATACAATGGAACAGTTTTCTGGCGGGATTGTTGGCCCAATGAAAAAACTGCTGACAAAAAAAGGCTACCAATGTATTGGTGCCAGAGAGTTTAAGATGTCGACGAGCATGCAGCTCAGCCGCAAGAAACAATTTGAAGGTGAGATTAAGGATAAGCGTGCGCTTATTGATGTCGACCGATATGTTCGCGATCTTATCGATGGACGTGCTAAGTGGCGCCGTATTCCGATTTTATCAGATTTAATGCGTCGGATTTCTCATTCGCCAAAGGTTTGGCAGAATATGAGTCAGAAAATCACCTTGGATGCGTCAAAATGCATTGGATGCGGACAGTGTTCACATTTTTGTCCGATGCAGGCAATTGAAATGGTTGGTCGTATACCGGAAAGAAACCATGAGCGCTGTATTGCATGTATGCGATGTCTCAACTTTTGCCCAGTCAACGCCTATAAACTCTATGGTAAACAGGCGTTGCAGAAAAAAGTCGTTGATGTCAATGCGTTGTGAACGCATTAAATTTTCGATAACTGTTATTCTGAGAGTTGTACAGCTTCAAGAAATTGAATAAAATGATCTGATAGAGGACTTAACGTCCTCTTTTTTCGTGTAATGAGATAAAAATGTCTTAAGATGTCAAAACGCTCATCTAGAACCGTTATACGGCCGCTGTGAAGCGGTTCTTTAATTGCCAGCTCAGATACCCAGCCAATGCCTAATCCCGCTTCTACGGCTGATATAACAGCTCTTGTACTGCCAAAGACAGCAGCGGGTGAAAAACTTCGGGATGTGATGCCGTGATCGCCTAAATAGCGCATGACGACATCCTTTGTACCGGAACCGTCTTCCCGCATAATCAGCGGCTGTTCCAGTATCTGACGAAGTGAAGTCGGGTCAAAAAGCAGTTTTGAAGGCTTGATTATCTTTAACCGTTCCGGCCACAGCTGTCTGACACTCAATTCGCGATGTGTTGGTGCAAAACCGACGAGACCAACTTCGTACTCACCGTTTAATACATAGTTAACGACTTTGCTGGAAGCTGAAATTTCAACATCGACAAGTATATCTGGGAAATGTTTTCTGAATTCAAAGATGAGCTTTGGCAAGATGTATTCGCCAGGAATCGTACTCGTGGCAAGTTTTAGTGTGCCGTTTTTAACGCTTTGAGACTGGCGAATAAAATCATTAAGCGTTTCATATTGATTTAATATAATATTAGCCTGTTCATAGAGAATACGGCCAGAGGGTGTTAATGCCAGTTCGCCATCACACCTTTCAAAGATCTGAAAACCTGTAATTTGTTCAATTGCTTTTATTTGCAAACTTACAGCGGGTTGCGTTATAAAGAGTTTTTTTGCTGCAAGCGAATAACTGCTTTCTTCAGCGACCATTTTGAGGGTCAATAATTGTTTGTGATTGATCATTTTTGCCTCGTTCATTTAAAATTGTCATATTGTGACAGATCATGGTGGGATCTATTTCATTCAGTTTATCATAACTCCTGATATTGCGCATCTATCAAGCGTAATGTTAAGTAGGAAAATCAATTGACTCACTCATAAATAGTGAGGGTGAATTATTGAAAAGATGTCGCGCATTAAGTGTGTGACTGTTACGTTGTGTTATAAGGGGATTTAGCATTACCACTTGCTGAAAATGGCTGAAAAGAGTGATAGATATCAAAAAAAGTGTTTAAATTTTAAAAATTTGAACAAAAGGATTGACAACAATTTAATATTTTGTTATTATTCATGTAATTCAAAAGTGATGATTGGACGGAGTAGAGATTGAATAGCTTGCAGAGAGCCGGTAGTTGGTGAAAAGCCGGTAGTGTGTTGATCTTGAAGTCACCCATGAACTGTTGCCCGACTCAAAAGGGCAATCGGTATCCACCGTTATCAGGATAGATAGTGTTTGCTATCGAATAAGAGGATTCCATAGGAATCAAATAGAGTGGTACCGCGAGTATACCTCGTCTCTATGCATACGCGTAGAGAGGGGGTTTTTTTATACCATTTTCCCATGATATGGTCTCTTATTTGTATAGCCCAATTTATTTCACGTTTGGGAGGCAGTCATGAAATTATCTGGCGCAGAAATTACAATTAAATTATTAGAGCAGTTTGGTATTGATACAATTTCGGGGATTCCCGGAGGGGCGAACCTGCCGCTGTACAGCGCGTTAGCCAATAGTTCTATTCGGCACATACTGGCGCGTCATGAACAGGGAGCCGGATTTATTGCACAGGGAATGGCGAGAACAACAGGCAAGACGGCAGTCTGCATGGCGACGTCGGGACCGGGTGTAACGAATCTCGTCACAGCAATTGCAGATGCAAAACTGGACAGCGTCCCGCTTATTGCTATTACAGGTCAAATTGCCTACAGCATGGTGGGATCGGATGCTTTTCAGGAAATAGACACATATGGTCTTACGCTAGGAATTACAAAACATAATTTTTTAGTTAGAAGTGCAGCAGAACTTTTAACGGTTATACCAGAGGCATTCTATATAGCAGAGAGCGGTCGTCCTGGCCCAGTTCTCATCGATATTCCCAAAGATGTCCAGAAGGAAATGATAGAGATCAATCATTGGCCAATAAAAAGAGCAGTGGTCAATGATATGAAAATAGAAAAAGAGACAATTCAAAGGGCCATCGAAATGATAAAGACATCAGAAAGACCGGTGCTATATGTTGGCGGCGGCATTATCAGCGGCGACGCATCTGAAAGCTTAAAAACATTTGCTTTGAAACAACAAATACCAGTGGCCACAACGTTGATGGGCCTAGGTGCCTTTCCATCAGACGACTCATTGAGTTTAGGGATTATGGGAATGCATGGTGCAAAATATACAAACCTCGCTTTTTATGAGTCGGATTTGATTATTGCCGCAGGTGTGCGATTTGATGATCGTGCAGTTGGCAATGCCAATGAATTTTGCAAGCATGCAAAGATTATCCATATTGATATTGATCCTTCAGAAATCAATAAGGTAAAACAAGCAACACTTTGTGTTGAAGGCGATGCACGTGATGCGCTGGATCAAATAGCGATGGTAATTGGTGAACGGGATCGCAGTGAGTGGCTGACCAGAGTCGCAGAATTAAAGACTGCACATCCTCTTTACGAGGGAATTGCCGGCATGCCGTATCATCCAGTGAATTTTATTAAGCAAGTAGCATCGGTGGCAGATAAGGATGCTATCATTTGTACGGATGTCGGTCAGCATCAGATGTGGGTTGCACAGAATTACCCGATCTTAAAACCGAGAATACTGTTGACTTCTGGCGGACTTGGCACGATGGGATTTGGATTGCCAGCAGCGATCGGTGCAGCGCTTTCTAATCCAGATAAACAAATTATCTTATTTACAGGTGATGGCTCCATTCTCATGAACTTGCAGGAACTGGCAACGATGAGAGATTTTGATCTTAATATTAAAATTATCATTATGAACAACGGTCATTTAGGGCTGGTTAGACAGCTTCAAGAATTGTTCTACGATAAAACATATATTGCAACAGAATTTATATCCAATCCTGATTTTACAATGATCGCCAAAGGATTTGGCATTGAGAGTATTGATTATGACAGTGGTCAATCCGATACGGAACAGTTAAAAATAGTATTGTCATCCAAGGGCGGATGCGTGATCAACGTCCCAACAGAAATCGGCGAATTGGTATTGCCGGTCGTCACACCGGGTGAAGGCAACCATATTATGATAGGAGCGTGAAGGATATGAAACGTAAAAATTTGGTTATAAAATTAATTGTAAGAAATCATCCAGGGGTAATGGCGAGAATTACGGGACTTTTTTCACGGCGCGCTTTTAATCTTGAAGGGATTCTTTGCGGTGTTATTGGCGATGGTACTCACAGTAAGATGTATTTACTCGTCAATAACGATGATCGCCTCGAGCAAATTATCAAGCAGATTCAAAAATTATACGATGTGCTGGAAGTTGCTATTTTAGAAAATTATAATGAAGAGGCTTTTAGTCATATTGGCGAAGGTGAAGCAGATATTATTCCAGAGAGACATTTGCGCAAGGTCAATTAGTCAAGGTCATTAAGAAAAACAAATAGGATAATAAATAGGAAAACAAATAAAAAGTAATAGACGAATTAAGCGATAAAACATCACTTATGCTGCGATTTTACAGTACATGAGTGATGTTTTTTATAATGAGATGCAGTCGTTTTCTCTGATACAATGGTGTTTCTGATTTCTAGTTCTGTCATTGCCTAGCTCATAACTCTTGCCGTAGCTAGCTCGCTTATCTTGCCTCAAAAAATGCGTGTAGTGGCTGCAGTGTTACTGCAGCCCAATAATCA
>NZ_JAHBCL010000047.1 GCF_018390735.1 Fusibacter paucivorans | reverse complement strand
GAGGCGCCTCCATCTGCAAGGTTTTTGTGGAAGAAATGTTAAAATCCTTGCATTTATTATATCAAAAAAGCGTTTCAAAGTCAGTATTCTCAATGGTTTTAACTTCGTTCAGCAAGCCCTACATAGATTTAAATTCCAGAGCGCTCTGTGGGCAGGTTTTCGAAATTGTACTGCATGATTTGGATTCTGTTATCCTGCATTCTCGGGATCGAAAAATATTGTTCAAACTGAAAGCGGCAGGCTGTTTTGAAGACAGTGCTAAGCCGTCGCTGATTCATGACTACGTTAATACAAAAGTATACTAATATTTGGTGCAAGCGACAATGTTTGATGCAAGCGACAATGTTTGATGCAAGCGACAATGTTTGATGCAAGCGACAATGTTTGGTGTAAGCGCCGTGCGGCATTAAGTATTACATGATCTGATGCAGTAACAAATGTAAAAAAACCCCTCTCTAAGCCGAGAGGGGTTTTTGCATGGATTTGTTAATCATTTAAAAAAATATGCAAAGGTGATGCGCAGGGTGAGTTAGATTTTAAATTCACCGACATAATCTTTAAGGGTTTTACTATTGACTTTAACAACGTCAATTTCTTTGGTAACTTTTTCAGAAACGCGCATAATATCGTTTACGTGAGACGCTACGTCGGAAACGCCTTTTGCACTGTCTGAAATGGTAACGGTAATACTGCTGATCGTTTCATTGACATTGGTGACAGATGCTTTCATATCATTCATTGTTTGTACAAGTCGATTAAAGATTTCTGAAAGATTGTTGGCATCCCTATCATAGCGATCGCCGATTTTTGTTAAGGATTCATAATCTTCTAAGACATTGCTCTCAATAAAGTCAATGAGAGCCGAAGCGTTTTCCGCTAAATCTGAAACGGATTTAATGACGCCCTGCGTAACCGCTTGGATTTCATTGGCTGAATTCTGCGATGTCGACGCCAGTTTGCGAATTTCTTCCGCGACAACACTGAATCCCTTGCCGGCTTCACCAGCACGAGCTGCTTCTATGGCTGCATTGAGTGCGAGTAAATTTGTCTGATCTGCGATTTCAAGAATAGAGCCTGTCAGCAAATTGATTTTTTCAACCTCTTTCGATTTTTCGATTGAAACGGACAACACTTCTTTTGAATTTTGATAAAGATTGACGGCTTTGTCTTTTGCCTCTTCCGAAGAAGATTTAATACGACCGGCTCTCGTGCGAAGTTTGACCGTGAAGTCCATGCCGCTGTTTGCCTGTTCAACGACATCTTCAATGAGTGTGTCAATAACATAGGTAGAAGCATTTACTTCCTCAGTTGAAGCGCTGGTTTCTTCCATGCTCGCAGATAGTTCTTCGGTACTGGCAGAAATCATCTCAATATTGCCGTTTAAGCGAACAACTTCATCGGTAACTTCACTGGCGAGTCTTCCGAGTCCGTCTGCATTGTGATCAACATCGACAATCATACTGTGAATTTTTTCATTATATTGATTGAATGCAGTGGCGAGTTGCTTAAACTCATCATTGTTTTTAAGATTGATCTGTTTAGTCAAATCTTGCGTTTCTGTTGCCTGTGTCAGCTCGGCGATTAACTTTTTAAGTGGTATTGAGATTGAACGATAAATAAAAACAGAACTGATCAGTGAAATAATAATACCGAAAAAGAGTGATATTTGTGCGCTTCTGACTGTAGAAGCACTGATGCCGTTGATAACAGTTCCCTGAAGATCAAAGATCCCATCGACGAGATCTTGGACTTGATCGACGATTTGTACAAGTCCTTGATACTGCATAGTCAATGAAATATCAACAGAATATAAGCGATTGGTTGCTAATATATAGCTGTTGAGACCATCAATTGTGGTACTGACAAAATTGCCGCTCCCGATTGTTTCAAGGTCATCAGACATTGAGAGCAGTGTGTACTGGAATTCTTTGCTGACCGTTGTGATATCGGTTAGCTTTGACTTCTCGCCTGTTATGATATACTCTTTTTCAAGTGCTCTCAAGACGGCAAGATAGTTCCTCATTTCCAGCGTTTTAGTCAGTAACGAATAGTCTTTGTCCTTTAAAACAGTTAACTGATCGCCCGAGTTTTCCAGTTCGCTTCTAAGGACAATTTCGAGTTTGTCTAAAGTGGCTTCTGTTTCATCGGCACTGTTTGAGAGGTTTGCAAGTGCGACCTCCCGGTCGTTTTCATATCCAAGGTAATTGTCAAGTACGGATTCGTAGGATTCGATTAATTCTTGAATACTGGAAATCTGGTCTTTAATTTCTTGGTCGGCATCCGAATCCAAGACCTTTGTAATTTCATCCTTGGTTGTCGTTAAACGATCGTCGATAAATGTCAACAACGCCGCATCACCGGTGGATTCGTATTCACTCTGATGTGCCAGAATGCCGTCGATATTCCGGATGATGTCGCTCACGGTATTGTTGATATCAATGACTTCGTTCAGGGATTGAATGCCGATAATGGTAAAACTCAGTGAGATGACAATGACTGCAAATAATAAAGCGTAACTTAAGACCAGCTTTGCCCTCACGTTGAAACCAAAATTTTTCTTCTTCTTTGATTTCCCTGCTTTTTTTGCTGTCTTGGCCGGTTTAGGCTGACCCTTTTTCCTAAACCGATTTACCCCTTTTCCCATTTTGACCTCCTGCTTGTCGTGATTAATGATTAACCAAGCCATACACCCTCGTCCACCCTACACATATGTAAGATGCATCCTTTATATTATAACGCTTATTTCGCAAAAAATGACACAAAAAAAGAAATAATTATACAATGATATCTTTTTTTAATATCCAAATTAGGATTTCGATGTTTTGCCAATAAAGTGATTCAAATTGGGTATGTATTCAAATAAGAACAAGGCTTATAAAATGATGGAGGTGATGGTATGGTTGAGATAAAACCGATTGATATTGGTAAAAGTATGATTATACAAAGAAGGGTAACGGAAGAAGATGCGTCACTGAATTATGGCAGCGGCAGCATTAAGAGGCTCTTTGCAACCCCTCGATTGGTTGCGATGATGATCGAGGCTTCTTCAATGCTCATTGACAAGTCATTGCCTGAGGGGTTTGTATCCATCGGAAAGCATGTGGAAATCGACCACTTTAAACCCACGTTGATTGGCGGTACTGTCAGTGTTGAAGTCAAAGTGATCAGTTCTGATGAAACGCGTGTGACGCTTTCGATGGAAGCTTTTGATGAGGTTGGCAAGATTGGGGAAGGCACGCATGTCCGCTATTTAGTCAATCATCATAAGTTGAGAGAGAGAGCGTCAGAAAGGGAGCAATCACTGCACGAATAAGTATTCGCTGAGTTGAGGACAATTGCTGAGAAGTTTGATGTAATATTACTATTTGTCATAAGGATGCGTTTGAGGTAAGATATTGTGTGCAGGGCATTATAAGCACGAATAGAGATTTGAGGCCATGGCTTCAAGTCTCTTTTTACCATTGGGAAGTGTGAACGGTATGCCGCTGCCGAATAGTACTTTAAGAAGAATACGAACGATTCATGAGGAGGCAAATCATTGACATATTTAGAGAACATAGAGGCAATTATCTTTGACCTAGATGGTACATTAGTCGATTCGATGTGGATATGGAAACAAATTGATATTGATTTTTTGGAAAAGCGCGGCATTGTATTGCCTGAAGATCTGCAAAAGGATATAGAAGGCATGAGTTTTACGGAGACAGCTCAGTATTTTATGGATCGCTTTCAATTAAATGAACCGATGGAAGCCATTAAAGATGAATGGAATGCCATGGCCAAAGATTTTTACGCCAATCGCATTCCATTAAAACACGATGTGAAGAAAATTATTAATCACGCATTAAAGGAAGGGATCAAACTGGGGATTGGCACCAGCAACTCGAGAGAACTTCTCATGACGGTATTAGAGGCACATCAAATGGTAAGCCATTTTGATGCCATGCGGACATCTTGTGAAGTAAAGGTGGGTAAACCCTCACCGGATATTTTCTTAAAAGTCGCAGAGGATTTGGACGTTTTGCCATCAAAATGTCTGGTTTTTGAAGATACGTATGCAGGTGTTCAAGCGGCGCGAAATGCGGGCATGCGTGTCATTGCCATTTATGATGAGATATCAGCACCCTATCATTCGGAGATTGCAGAAGCGGCAGATCACTTTATTTTTGGCTTTAGTGAGATTGCGGATGATAGATCTTGATCTCTTCATCTAATACCATTTTGATCAGCCGATCCCTGCCGACGGGATAACTGAAATAGTGTCCTTGAATATAATCATAGTCAAAAGTGTTGAGGTAGCTGAGATGTACTTCGCTTTCAACGTTTTTGATGATAATGAGAATGTTGAGTTCGCGTAAGATGTTAATCAGTGAACTGAGCATTTTTTCATTGGCGGAGAGATCTGAAAACATGGTTATATCCATTTTGACAAAATCAATAGGCAGCTTTTTCAAATAATTGAGTGACAAATATTCGGCGCCGAAATTGTCGATGATGATTCTAAAACCGAGTCGCGAGAGCGCGGTTATTTGTTTTTGTACCATGTCGAAGTTGGATTCGATCAAAGCTTCAGAAACCTCGAGGCAAATAAGCTGGGGATCAACATGTGATTTTGAAAGAAGCTGCTCAACTTCTGCAATGAGAATACTGCTGAGGATTTCGTCATTGGAAATGTTGATGTTAACATAGGTAACCTTCTCGCTGCTGTTCAGAATGGTGGAGAGGTCGAGCACTTCACTGAAGACGTACTTGGTTAATAAGCTCATAACGCCGAGTTCATGAACGATTGGCAAAAACTTCTGAGGTGGTACAAAACCGGTACTGCTGTGCCAACGGAGCATTGCTTCGGCAAATCGTATTTTGGCGCCTTCTCGCGTGTAAATCGGCTGAAAGTTCAGTGTCATTTCGTTTTCAGCGATGGCGTGATTGAGTTCGCGTTTTAAGGCGTTGCGCTGTGCCGGCTGCGCACTTGCAGATTCATCGAAGAATTTATAACCGTTTTTGCCAGCATTTTTTGCTTCATACATGGCGAGGTCAGCAGCGCCGATAAGACTGTCAAAGTCACTGCCATGAATTGGAATCATCGCGATTCCCATGCTGAATGTAACGAGAAAGGCGTTATCATGAATGGTCATAGGCGTCTGGAATGAATCGACCAAGCGCTTGGCAATAAAATCAATGGTTTCGTAATCGCAGGAAGAATCGACCATGGCGACAAACTCATCTCCGCCAAGCCGATAGACTTTGCCATTATCCAACAATTGTTTTTCAAGTCTTTTAGAAATTTCAATGAGCAGCGCATCACCATATGAGTGTCCAAAGTTGTCGTTGACATATTTAAAGTTATCAAAGTCAATGAAGAAAATTGCCCCTTTGATTCCGGTAGGCGATTGCCGTTCAAGGAGTTTATGAATATCCATTTTAAGCGAATAACGATTTGGCAAATGGGTTAAAAAATCATAGTAGGCATAGTCTTCAATAAGTTTTTGCTTTCGGATGAGCTCAGAACGCTGTTTTTTAAGTTGAGACTGTGTGACCATAAGCTCTTCATTTTGAACGCGGAGTTCTTCTTCAGAAGCAGAGAGTTCCTCGTAAAGATCTTTTAATTCTTCTGATCGCTCTTGTAAATGGTTTTCGATATCTTTGGCTTTTTTGATATAGTAAAGCAAATAACTTAAAAAGAACAATAGCGCCATAAAAATACAAGTAATGGTGACGATCAGGTTAAAATAAGTTTCCCAGAATGATTCCACTCGATTGAGCCAGATGATATCTTCCGGCAGGCTGTCCGTACTGAGATCATGGTTTTTTACGATTTCATAATCCAGCATGTAGGTGTTTGGACTTTCCATCAAAACAGGTATGTCAGCAGGTGTGAGTTCTTTTGTCAGCAAATCATTGGCGATGACGCCGGCAGCTTCCCCCTGTGCCATATGGCTAATGATACAACCGCCAATTAAGCCGTCTCCAACGCCATGTTCGTATAAATGAAAGATAGGTACGGCTGCGTGTGCATTCATAATTTCCATAATATCGTCAAACGAGATGGTTTTACCGCTGCTGTCATCATAGGCGGAGAGCAGAATGACAATATCCGTTGGCTTCAAGACTTCCAATCTGTTGCTCAGCATTTCGAATGTCATTTGCCGCAAGTCAATGGTGTGAAAAGTCAATGATGGAAAAAGTGAACTCAGGCTGTTGTAAACGGCGAGATCTCCCTGTCCTGAAAGCGTATCGTCAACGATGGCATAGAGATCGGTCGCTTCCGGCATTAACTCTGTTGCAAGCGTAATGGTACGATCAATAGAAGCATGTTCAAAGACGCCGGTAACCATGGGATTATCCCGCATACTGACAACGAGGTCATGATCGTTAACCCCCAAGAAGACAATGGGGATATCGCTGAAGAGTTCACTTTGATGTGCTAGGGCGAATCGCAGGGCATTGTCATCGCTGACAATGACCAGATCGTAGGGATTATCTTTATTTAATTTATAAGCAAGGCGTTTGTAAAAGCTGTTTTCATTATCAGAATCGTTAAAACGCTTTGCATCCATGAATTCGAGATCAATGATAAAACTGTCTTTGGGTAAGTTGTGTTTAAGGCCCTCTATTTGAAGGAAAAAGGTTGGGAATCTTGAATTGTATGAACTGATAAAGAGAATGGTATGCTTGTGATTGGCAAAAGCGGCACCCATTTGCAAACTCATGAACACAACAAAAAGAACTGTCATAGACAGCACACATCGTTTCATACGAATGAGATGCCTTAAATATGAAAGTGACATGAATACCCCCCAAAAATATTATCAGCCGCAGTCTTTGTTTGAAAATGATACTTTGCCGAAAACCGTTAAGATTATAAGCGGTGTGCAATAGATGCATCGTGTTTTCAGGGGAAGCCATCCCCATAGCGGTTAAGCAACGGGTATTCTATGTAAAGATGCAGCAATATCTAAGTCGATAGCCCCAAACATTGGCTTAGATATGCTTACTATATGCCCATTTTATGGGCAATCTAATCAATATTGTGGTAAAATATAGCGAGATTATGGCGGGAAAAACAAATTTCATGGCTCAAACGCCTTTGTGATTTCGCACAGTGAAATTGTTATAATAGAGCGGCTGTTAAGACAGCAATTCAATAGAATGGAGTATCCTAGGTGAGAAAAGGTGATATCGTCACATTGACGATTGAAAAAAATAAATATCCTAACATGGGCATTGGTTACCATGAAGGTCAAAAGATCTTTGTCAAACAAGCGATCAAAGGTCAAAAGGTTGCAGTGCGCATCAGCAAAAAGAGATCTGAAAGGATTGAAGGGCGTATTATGGAAATTATTGAAAAGAGCCCGGCGGAACAAGATTCGTTCTGTGAACACTTCGGCGCCTGCGGCGGTTGTGCCTTGCAGACACTTAGTGCTGAGGGACAACTGGCGATGAAGCACGAAATGGTGAGCAATCTTTTCGAAGAGGCAAAAATGCCGATTGAAATTCTTGAGATTATCGAAAGTCCTAAAGTTTTTGAATATCGCAACAAAATGGAGTTTTCCTTTGGTGATGAAGTCATCGGCGGACCACTGACGCTTGGCATGCACAAAAAGGGACGTTATCACGATGTGGTTGATGTCCCGAGCTGTCACTTGATCGATGGTGATTACAGATTGCTGCTCACTGAGATCTTAGCGTATTTTAAAGCCAGTGGTTTGCCTAAATATGATAAAAAGTGTGAAACGGGCTTCTTGAGACATTTGGTGATTCGAAAGAGTGTGACAACAGCTGAAATCTTAGTAGCACTTTCTGCGACGACACAAGTACCGTTTGATGGTGATGCCTTTGTTAAAATGCTTCAGGCACTGCCGCTTTCCGGCGAACTGACAGGTGTCCTCTATGTCCGCAATGACGGCAAGAGCGATATGGTTTCGGGGACTTATGACGTTCTATTTGGCCGGGACTATATCATGGAACATCTTATGGAGCTGTCGTTTAAAGTAACGCTGTACTCATTTTTTCAGACAAATACCAGAGGTGCGGAATATCTCTATAAAGCAGCGCTTGATCTCATTCCCGATTTGTCAGACAAGGTATGTTTTGATCTCTTTAGTGGTACGGGTACCATTGGTCAGATTATGGCAAAGCGCGCCCGTCAGGTGATTGGCATTGAAATCGTGTCGGATGCTGTGGATGCAGCCAATGAAAATGCCAAGCTTAATGGTCTCGATAATTGCACCTTTCTCTGTGGTGACGTCTATCAAACGCTGGATACGGTTGAAGCAAGACCCGATGTCATTGTCGTCGATCCACCGCGTGCCGGCATTGGCGAAAAAGCCGTTCAGCGCATCACAGCCTACGGCGTTCCCGAAATCGTCTATATTTCATGCAATCCCAAAACACTTCTTGACGACCTCGCCTGGTTTAAACGCGCCGGTTATGTGCCGGCCGACGGATTAAAGCTGGTGGATATGTTTCCTTGGACGGGGCATGTGGAGGCTATAGTAGCACTATACAAAAAAGATTAATCATATTTGCACATATACCGCTAAAAACCAAGCTTTTTATGTTTAAGACGGATATTTTGAATTACCGTAATAAAGAACAGAAAGACGAAATTATCGTAAGACTTGGCTTTTGGATGTGAAATGTAGGGACATAAGAAACTGAATAAAAATGTGAATCCACTGGTGTGATATCGGTGGATTTTTATTTGGAATAATTTTCAAATTAAGATGGGCATATATTATAACATTTGTTATAATATAAAGTGACGTATTGGAGGTGTATGGAATGGATTTTGCCCAAAAAGTAAAAGAGATTAGAAAAAAATTGAATATGAGTCAGGAACAACTGGCAAGAGAGCTTCACGTCAGCTTTGCCACGGTGAATCGGTGGGAAAATGGCAAAAACAGTCCCAATATGCTGGCTAAGAAAGCACTTTATGATTTTTGCATGGAAAAAGGACTAGATGAAACATTGATTAAGCATTTACTGGACTATTAGAATAGATATATTAGACATGGGAGGCTTACTACTATGATTACAGGTGAGTTAAGAAGTAAGGTAGATAAGATATGGGAAATATTTTGGACAGGTGGGATTACCAATCCGCTGTCTGTTATTGAGCAGTTTACCTACCTTTTATTTATAAAGGGACTTGATGACAAGCAAAAGGAAGAAGAAAGACTGGCTGAGTTTGTTGGTACAGACTTTAATAAAATATTTAATGATGATCAGCAAAATCTAAGATGGCATAAGTTCAAGCAAATGAGTGCTACAGAGATGTATGACACAGTTTCAAAAAAAGTCTTTCCGTTTATCAAGACCATGCACGGCGATAAGGATTCAGCTTTTACCAAATACATGGATGATGCCATCTTTATGATTCCAACACCACAGATGTTAGAAAAGATTGTTACAAACATTGATAGACTCCCTGTTAAAGAAGGCAATACAACAGATGATACCAAAGGTGATTTATACGAGTATTTGCTTTCTAAGGTAGCAACTGCAGGTACCAATGGTCAGTTTAGAACGCCTAGACACATTATCAAAATGATGGTGGACTTGATGCAACCAACACCAACAGATATTATTGTTGACCCAGCAGCTGGTTCAGCAGGATTCCTTGTTGAGGCTGGTGAGTATTTAAAGCGTAATAATGAGGATATGTTCACTATAAAAGAACTGAAAGATCATTATCATAATGAGATGTTCTTTGGTAATGACATGGACAGAACCATGCTTCGTATTGGTGCAATGAATATGATGCTTCACGGTGTTGATCGACCTAATATCGAATATAGAGATTCCCTATCAGAAACGAATAAAGATAGAGAAAAATACACACTGGTTCTTGCCAATCCACCCTTTAAAGGATCACTAGACTATGACAGTGTGTCGGCAGACCTATTGAAAGTGACGAAAACAAAGAAGACAGAGCTATTATTCTTAGCCCTTTTCTTAAGAACCCTCAAAAAAGGTGGCAGATGTGCATCAATCGTACCAGATGGTGTGTTATTCGGTAGTTCTAATGCTCATAAATCCATTCGTAAAGAGATTGTCGAAAATCATCAATTGCAAGCCATTATTTCCATGCCTAGTGGTGTATTTAAGCCTTATGCAGGGGTTTCTACTGCAATTATGATCTTTACTAAGACGGGTGCAGGTGGCACAGATAAAGTTTGGTTTTACGATATGCAGGCAGATGGCTTATCCCTTGATGATAAGCGTCAACAAGTTGAAGAGAACGATATTCCAGATATTATCAGTCGTTATCATAATCTTGAGAATGAAAAGGACAGAAAGCGTACAGAGAAGTCATTCTTTGTTCCAAAAGATGAAATTGTAAAGAATGAATATGACCTTTCAATCAACAAGTACAAAGAAGTTGAATATGACAGGGTGGAATATGATAAACCTTCAGTGATAATGAAAAGAATTGATGAAATAGATAGTGAAATAAAAACATTAAAAGCAGAATTGAAAATGCTGCTAAATTTAGATTTGTAGGGATGATTATGAAGAAAATTAGGATAGGTGAATTAACTAAAATAAGGACAGGAAAATTGGATGCCAACGCTTCATCAGACAATGGTCAGTACCCTTTTTTTACTTGTTCTAGAGAACCACTAAAGATTTCATCATATTCATATGACTGTGAATGTGTTCTTGTGGCAGGCAACGGAGACCTAAATGTCAAATATTATTCAGGTAAATTTGATGCATATCAAAGAACATATATTATCGAGGACAACAGTAGTGGTCGCTTGTACATGCCTTATCTTTATTATTTCATGGAAGGGTATATAGAAGAACTTCGAACCCAATCTATTGGTGGAGTAATTAAGTATATCAAACTTGGAAATTTGACAGAAGCACAGATGTATTTACCATCTATTAATGAACAAAAGCAAATTGTCAATATACTTGAAAAGAACCACGCTATTATTGAGAAAAAGAATGAGCAATTGCATTTATTAGATACTCTCATCAAATCCCGATTTGTCGAAATGTTTGGTGATCCAGTTTCAAACCCATTTGGATGGAAGAAAAGCAAGTTAAGTAATGAATGTGAAATAGTCACAGGGAATACTCCTTCACGTAAAGTATCTGAATACTATGGTGATTATATTGAATGGATAAAATCTGATAATATTACTACTGCCTCCTATTTGACAACTGCTAAGGAATTCCTTTCCGAAGTTGGGTTAAAAGTGGGAAGAAGTGTAGAGTCAGGTAGCATTTTAATGACTTGTATAGCAGGAAGTATAAGAAGCATTGCAAATGTTGCAATAGCAGATAGAAAAGTGGCGTTTAATCAACAGATAAATGCAATTGTACCGAATGATAACAATACATGGTTTATGTATATTCAATTCATGATGTCTCAACAATATATCAGAAGTACAATAAATATGTCGCTTAAAGGAATATTAAGTAAAGGAGCCTTGTCAGATCTCGAGTTTATATTTCCACCAATAGAAAAGCAAAATGAGTTTGCTGAGTTTGTACAACATGTTGATAAATTAAAGCTTGAGGTGCAGAAGTCACTTGATGAGACCCAAATTCTGTTTGATTCACTACTGCAGAAGTATTTTGAATAATAATAGGAGGTGGAGTTATGAGACTTAAAAGAATAAATTTGCTGAGTGATTACAAGATTTTCAAGAAAGATCAAGATTTTGCTTTTGGCGACGATTCCACCCTTGGAATAGTTGGAATAAATGGTAGTGGAAAATCAATTCTTCTTGAACTGATATCCAAAATATTTGTTGATGCCAGTAACCAGATAACTCAGGAGAATTATTCAAGTGACATAAATTATGAAGTTGATTATTCATTACAGAAAGATCACATGATTGAAAGTGTTTTAGTAGGAATAGGTGGGCAATGGGAAGCTACTGATCATGTGTTGATTAAGTTAGAAAATAAATCTCAGAATTTTAAAATGACTATTTCAAATGGAAACAATGAGTTTGAAATTGAAAATATTAATATGTATTATGTGTTTTTTCCTAGAAAAATCGTGGTTTACTCATCTGGCCATAATGAAGGGGTTAGTGATGAAATCATTAACTATAAACTTTATTCGTTAGCAGAAAAGGACAGTCAGAAGATTAAGAGAAACAATTATGGCGAGGTTATTAATAAGGGTATATTAGATCGATATAATGAACTGTTCTATTATTTTGATGATACGATAAGTAAACTGGGCATCCTTACGTCGTTTATGTTTGAGTCTGAAAATCATGTAATACTATCAGAGTTTTTTGAAAAGGTTTTAGTGGCTTCGTTTAAAATAAGACTTGATAAGAAAGATATTTATGATGAAGATATTTACTTCGATGAGAAGGCATCATATCTACTAAATGAAATTATGAGTTACGCAAATACAGTTCATGTAAATGAAAACGGATTTAAGTATTATGAGTTTCATGCACCAGAGAATATAGACCGGGAACAAATGTCTTTATTAGCCTTTTTTGAAGGACTGCAAAGGCTTTATGACTACAATATTTATAAGATTAAGAAAAGGACTCGAAACAGAATTATATACGGGAATGAAAAAAACAAGAAATCTTTAGTCGATTGGAATATAGCAAATAATCGAGTGTTTGAACTACTTGAAATGACCTTCAAAACAGAAAACGATTCTGAACTGGAATTGAGGAATTTTTCTGATGGAGAGTACCAAGTGCTTCAATTGATTAGCATACTCAATATCTTTTGCGGAAGTAACATTTTGTTTTTATTAGATGAGCCAGAGACACATTTTAATCCAAGTTGGAAGTCTTTGTTTGTTTCTAAAGTAAAATCAATGCTTGATCCGATGTCGCAAGTTGTATTTTCATCTCATAATCCAGAAGTAATAACAGACTTAAGAAAAGCAAGTGTTGTTAGCATGAAACGGGGCGCGCAAAGTGGATTGCAAATTGAGACTTTTGGAGCTAATCCCAATATGATTAGTGCTAATTTATTTGACAAGAGAAACACTGTGGCAGAATTGGCTAAACAGGAAATAAATATATTTAGAAACCAAATTAATCAAGCTACTAGTCATCAAGAATTAGAGGAACTTAAACTTGAAATTGAAAATACGCTAGGTGATTCATCAGAACGCTTGATGTTGATTATTGAGATTCAAAAGAGGATGATGTAAATGTGGTACTTTTATAATGAGTTTGAAAATGAAGAATTAGAGGGCCTTATAAATCAAATCAATAGTGTATTCACCAATATTTTCTCTGCTGTAGTATTTGAGTATCCAAGCTGGATGAATGAAATCAAACTTAAAAGTGATTTTGAAGAATTTAAAGGTGCGTTTGAGTTAAGTCAGCCAGAGGAAAGAGAAAAGTTAGCTAATGCCTTCAGCAAGAATATTCAAGTTGAAAATGTATGTAATATGACTGTTGATCCAGTTTCTTATGAAGATTTATTAAATGGCTCAAGCGAAGATTTTGTAAGATGTGTAAGTATTTTAAAAACGATACAGGATTATTTATATGATAATTTATTAAAATTAAAAGGACTTGTTGAAAAAGTTGGCACTCTTAAGAATTATTATGATGAGTTCCGTGTTGAATCGATTGAGTATGTGTGTCCATTTTGTGGAATAGGTCCTATGTTAACATCAAAGGATAAATTCCGTGAAGCTTTTGATCACTATTTACCAAGATCGAAATATCCGTTTGTTTCACTGTTGAGGAAGAACCTTTTTCCCATTTGTCATACATGTAATTCTACATATAAAGGTGACAAGAATCCTAGAGATTATGGTAAAGTATTCTATCCATTTATGAGAAATGATAATGATTGTGAACCTGTTTTTACTATTAGAACAGGTGTAATTGAAAATATTGAAATTACTAGTCAACATTTTCATGATGAGGTAGAGACTTGGGATAAAGTATTTGACATAAAAGACAGGATTAAAAATTTTGCTGAAGATAATCTTAGTGGATGGATGTCAAATGTCACAGAAGCTGTTGGATTATACTATGTTGATTTAGAAACTGCTAAAAATGCTGAAATAGAAAGATGTAAATCAAATAAAATGCAAGATCATAAATTTATAAAGAAAGCTGTCTTAGAAGCATTATAGATTATATAAGGGGGAATACCATGTGCTACAACTTTGATTTCCTAAAAAAAGAAGAAAAATACAAAGACTTTACATACGCCTGTATCGAAGCAGAAAAGAGCTTGGTGGTTTCCTATGCCAGTACAGCAATTCTTGCACGTAGAGCTTTGGAATTGGCTGTCAAGTGGGTCTTTTCTTATGACCATGAACTGGAAGCTCCTTATCAGGACAATTTAGCATCTTTGATTCATGATTATCGTTTCAAAGGGATCATTGATACAAAACTTTTTCCGATGATAAAGTATATTCAGCAAATCGGCAATAAGGCAGTTCATTCGGCTGCGCCTATTACAAGAGAACAAGCTGTACTTGCTCTTTACAATCTTTTTGAATTTGTTTCGTGGATCGATTACTGTTACTCGGATGAATATATTGAGATTGCCTTTGATAAAAGTCTACTCGGGGATAATGAAAAAGAGAAGAAGACTCGAGATGAGCTGAAAGACCTTTATGATCGACTAGGTGCTAAAGATCGTAAGCTTGAAGAAATTATTAAGGAAAATGAAGATCTAAGACGTGAGAACACCGCCAAGCGTGTAGATAATAAGAAAAACCGTGACTTTAAGGTTGATGAGATTTCTGAATTTAAGACACGTAAGATGTATATTGATTTAGAAATTGAGCTTAACGGTTGGATCATCGGTAAGGATTGCTTTGAAGAAGTAGAAGTAGAAGCTATGCCAAATCAGGCAGGTTTAGGTTATGTAGATTATGTCTTTTTTGGAGATAATGGTAAACCACTGGCGGTTGTTGAAGCCAAGAAAACCAGTGTGAATCCTCGTGTTGGTCAAATACAAGCTCAGCGGTATGCAGATTGTTTGGAAAAGCAATATAAAGTAAGACCAGTTATTTTTTATACAAATGGTTTCGAATATTATTTATGGGATGATGCCAGCTATCCAGAGCGCTTAGTCTCAGGTATTTACATCAAGGAAGAACTAGAATGGCTTCATTTCAAAAGACAAAACAAAGTGTCTTTAAAAGACCCTGTAATCAACGATGATATAACCAATCGTCACTATCAAAAGATGGCAATTACAGCGGTGTGCGATACCCTTGAAAAAGGCAATCGTAAAGCATTACTTGTTATGGCAACAGGTTCGGGAAAGACAAGGACTGCTATATCAACCGTAGACGTACTGATTAAAAGAGGATGGGTAAAAAATATTCTATTCTTAGCAGATCGTACAGCCCTTGTGAAGCAAGCAAAGAAGAATTTTAAGGCATTATTACCGGAATTGTCTCTATGTAACCTTTTAGATAGTAAAGACAACCCTGAGAGCAGAATGGTATTTTCAACTTATCCAACTATGATGAATGCCATTGATGATGTAAAGAACAAACGTAGTGAAAAGCTATTTACAAGTGGTCACTTTGATTTGATTATAATTGATGAAAGTCACCGAAGTATTTATAAAAAGTATCAGGACATTTTTAATTATTTTGACGCTATTTTATTAGGACTTACTGCAACGCCTAAAAATGATCTTGATAAGAATACCTACTCTATTTTTGAACTAGAAAACAATGTACCGACTTATGCATATGAATTAGGTGAAGCCATTGAAGATGGTTATTTGGTGCCTTATCATACCATTGAAACGAAGATGAAGTTTTTAGAAGAAGGCATTCATTATGACGACCTGACAGATGAAGAAAAAGAGCAGTTTGAAGAAACCTTTGATGATGATGTAAAAGACATCAGTGGGGAAGCCCTGAATTCATTCCTCTTTAATGACAACACCATTGATACAGTCCTTCAAGAACTGATGACAAAAGGTTTAAAAGTAGAAGGCGGCGACAAGCTGGGCAAAACTATTATCTTTGCTAAGAATAAAAAACATGCAGATTTTATCGTAAAACGCTTTAATAGCCTTTATCCTGAATACCATGGGAACTTTGCAAAACCTGTTTATACGGGTATCAATTATGTGGAAAGCACCATGGATGACTTTGAAGTAAAAACGATGCTGCCACAAATAGCTGTATCTGTGGATATGCTAGATACTGGTATTGATATTCCTGAGATACTGAATCTTGTCTTCTTCAAGAAAGTGCGCTCCAAGACTAAGTTTTGGCAGATGATTGGCCGTGGCACCAGATTATGCGAAGATTTATATGGTGTTGGCATAGATAAAGAGGGCTTTAGAATCTTTGACTACTGTGGTAACTTTGAGTTTTTTAGAACCAATAAAAACGGTAAAGAAGCCAAAATGATGAAATCACTCACTGAGAATCTTTTCAATATCCGTATAGGCATTATTAAAGAGCTACAAATTATGGATTATCAGACTGAGGAATACATTGAGCATAGAAATACCCTGATCGAAGGTATCTTGAAGGAAATTAAAGGCATTGATGAGAGTAAGTTCAATGCAAGAATGAAACTTCAATTCATTCATAAGTTCAATCAAGAGGACGCATTTGCAAGTCTATCCGATGCTGATGTAAGAGATCTTGAAGACCACATTGCACCACTTGTACCAGCCATTGACGATGATGAACTAGCCAAGCGATTTGATTATTTGATGTATACCATTGAATATTCGGATCTCAAGCGTGTCCCAGCTTCTAAACCGAAGAATCGTGTGGTGAATACAGCTGAAAAACTCACCTTTAAAGGTACTATTGAGAAAGTCAAACAGCAAGAAGAGCTGATTTATAAAGTTCAGACCAACGAATATTGGGAAGAAGCAGATATTTTTGACCATGAAGAAGTCCGTGAAGCATTAAGGGACTTAATCAAATATCTAGATAGCAAGTCGGGTGAGATTTACTACACTAATTTCACTGATGAGATTATGGAGACGAAAGAAAACCCTGGTGAATATTCAGTCAATGATATGCAGAGCTATCGCAAAAAGGTCAATAAGTACTTAATGGACCACCAGAATGATATAGTGATCTATAAACTTAGAAATAACAAACCTTTAACAGAGGATGATATCAAGTATTTTGAAAAGATTCTTTGGCAGGAACTCGGTACAAGAGAGGACTATGAAAAAGAGTTTGGTGACGAGCCACTACTCAAATTGGTCAGTAAAATTGTAGGATTAGCCCCACAAGCAGCCAATGAAGTGTTCTCGGAGTTCTTAACCGATGAAAGCCTTAATATTAATCAAATGGAATTTGTGAAGTTAGTGGTCAATTATATGATTAAAAATGGTAGTCTAGATAAACATATACTCAATGAACATCCATTTAACAAGCGAGGCAATGTTATGCACTTATTTGATGGCAAGCTTGATGTGGCAAAACGTATTATTGGTGCTATTGATCAGATTAATGGCAGGTTGAGTATTTAGAAAAGGTGAAACAAGTTGTGATGTTAAGTGCCCCACATTATGTTGGCAGAAATGTGCCTGATGAATTGAAGCGGTGTATGGAGAAGGAGGGTTACATTGGAAAATAATAATGATTTACTCATCTATCAGACCGAAGATGGAAAAACAAAAATAGATGTAAGACTTGAAAATGAAACCGTATGGATGACACAGAAGGCAATTGCGGAGCTTTATCAAACAACACCTCAAAATAAGCTTCATTTTGCTATTCATAGTCATACAGCGGCAGAACTCATAGAACAAAGAGCAGATGCCTCAAAAGACAATATAGGACTTACCACATGGAAGGGTGAGAAGAAAAGCTCAATGCCTTCCTCAAATTTAATGAGCGTGACATTCTTACTGGTGCAGGTTCTATTTCACATGAAGTAGCCAAAGAACATGCTGAAAAAGAATATGAGAAGTTCAATCAAAAGCGTTTAAGTGAGCCTGAAAAAGATGACTTTGATGTGTATTTAGAAGAGCATGAATGGACACATAAGAAGTAGCCCTGCTTTAGATTCCGCAAACGAAGTGATTACATGAAAGCAGTAGAAGTAATAAAGCTTAAGAAAGAATAAATTACCCTTTTCTTAAATTTGTTGTTGAATCAGTAATTGAATCGGAGTAGCTTTGGTTGTCTTTGCTGGAATTAAATAAGCTTTAATAAATACTTACAATCGTAGGATTGACCAAGTAACCAGTAGGTCTTGAAGGCACTAGAATTGTCTACTCAAGCCGCGTTGAAACGATAACGCTGATGACATGTAGTGGTTTAAACAAAAGTAAGTAGAGTTTAGACACGATATGTTGTGGTTTTTGCCCCGAAGTAGGTCGAAATATAGATGGCATAAGGTAAATGGTTAATAAATGACGATATACTTCATTTCATCATGAAAACGATCCAAGACTAATTCTTTACTTGCTTGCATTCTAACATTGTAAGTGTTAGAATAGTGGCAGAAGTGATAGAAACTGATGGTAGGAGTGGCATTATGGATATATATGAAAGTGAAAGCATTGAATTAAAAGAAGTCTACACGCCTGAAGTGAAAAAGGAAGTAGTGGCATTTGCTAATAAAAATGGTGGCACAATATATATCGGTATAAAGGATAACGGGAAAATAACTGGTCTTGAAAATCCGGATTTTGTAATGCAACAAATATCAAACGCAGTACGAGATAGCATTCGCCCAGATGTTTCTATGTTTACAAATATTGAATTGGTAATGAAAGAGAGCAAAAGCATTATTAAAATAATCATTCAACAAGGCACTAAAAAACCATATTATCTAACAGAAAAAGGACTAAAACCATCTGGGGTCTACGTTAGAAGTGGAACGACTTCTGCACCTGCATCAGAAGAAGCGATTCGCATGATGATTAAAATGACTGATGGAGAGTCTTTTGAAAACAATCGATCACTTTTTCAAGATTTGACTTTTGAAAGTTTGAATAGAGAGATGGAACTGAGACAACTGGAATGTTCGCAGGTGCAGATGAAAAACTTAGGGATACTAACCGAAGATGATATTTTTACAAACCTGGGATTACTGGTTTCAGATCAATGCAAGCATTCCATTAAATTTGCTGTCTTTCAGGGGACAGATAAATTGGTATTTAAAGATCGAAAGGAACTGACAGGGTCAATATTTGATCAACTGACGGATGCGTTTAAGACTGTTAATTTTTATAACAGCACAAAGGCTACTTTCCATGAATTGCTGCGTTCAGATGAAAGAGATTATCCGGAAGATGCTGTACGTGAGGCATTGCTCAACGCGATCGTTCATAGAGAATATGCTTTTAGTGGCAGCACCATTATAAATCTCTATTCAGACCGTTTAGAAATCATTTCACTAGGTGGACTGGTTTCTGGGATGTCCTTGGAAGCCGCAATGCTTGGTGCATCGCAGCCAAGAAATGAAAAGCTTGCTAGTTTATTTTATCGAATGAAATTGATTGAAGCATACGGTACAGGAATCAGTAAAATGATGAGTTGCTACAAAGCGTTGCATGTTCAACCGAAGTTTGAAAATGTTGAAGGTGCATTCCGAGTTATTTTACCCAATATCCATGCTCAAGAAGTAAATATAGTAGAAGAAAAGTATTTACCAATATTGAAATTATTTGAAGCTCAAAAAGAAATTACTCGTAATGATGTTGAAGAAACACTTGGGGTGGGAACGACACAAGCAGTAAATGTGATCAAAGAGATGCTGAATAAAGATCTAATTAAGAAAGTAGGTAGTGGCAGATTAACGAGATATGTTTTGAAGTGAGGTTATTAAATGATTCCTTCAATCAACCCTTGAAGCGATAATAATGATAACATATTATTTATGCAAAATGAAGATAAACATGCATACAAAACCATCCAAAATGCCGGCGGAATGCATATTGATGCAAGAAAAATGCATATGGACGGTGGATATGTTTCTACATACGCCACATGTGGAGGCGGTTTGTTTGTTGGAGAAGAAATAAATTAATAGAGAAATCACAGGGGAAGTGATTTTAGAATGAATTTGGGGCAAAAATCGGACGGAAATGGCGATTTTTGCCCCTTTAATGTTTCTGATTTCTAGTTCTGTCATTGCCTAGCTCATAACTCTTGCCGTAGCTAGCTCGCTTATCTTGCCTCAAAAAATGCGTGTAGTGGCTGCAGTGTTACTGCAGCCCAATAATCAT
>NZ_JAHBCL010000046.1 GCF_018390735.1 Fusibacter paucivorans | reverse complement strand
TTCAGATTCCTCGTCGCCAAGGACACCCTTGCCTTAAGCTATACACTTCCCACTACCAGGGTGTGTTAGGGACTCTCACCCGTTAGATTACGCCCATACCGGGCACACCAAAAAAAGCGCTCTTAATAAAGAACGCTTTCATGTTTTATCGGCTAAGTCTTTGTAAAGTGATTTCTAAATGGTTTCTAAATCATCACGGTGGCATTGCTAAATAATCTCGTTATACACGCATTATTTTAAAACAGACGCCAAAACCTCCGTCATCGTCTTCAGCATACTATCAATTGCTTCGCGTGTGACAATAAGCGGCGGCATCAATCGAATGGTCGCCGGCTTTGGCGAATTAATTAACAGTCCCTTTTCGAGACAGGCACCAACCACCTCTGCACCTTTAGGCTCAGGCAAGTCAAATGCAATGAGCAAACCCATGCCTCGAACAGATTTTATGCCATAGTCTGCCTCCATTTCATTGAGGCATTTCATGAGATAAGCGCTTTGAGCCACTGTATTTTCAACGATTTTTTCCTTCACTATCGTTTCGAGAACGGCCATGCCAACCGCCATCCCAAGCGGTTGCGCAGTGTAAGTACCACCTTGGTCACCCGCATCGAAAATATTGTATACCGATTTGGTCAGCATCGCCGAAAGCGGATACCCGCCGCCGATTCCCTTCGCCAGCGTCATGATATCCGGCTCAATGTCATAGTGCTCATAAGCAAACATTTTGCCGGTTCTGCCCATACCCGTCTGTACCTCGTCAAAAATGAGCAGTATGTTATGCTCGTCGCATATTTTTCGAACTGCTTTTACATAGATTGGATCTGCAACGTTGACACCGCCTTCACCTTGGACGGGTTCCAACATGATTGCACACGTCTTATCTGTAATCGCAGCTTTGATCGCCTCAATATCGTTAAAAGGCACATGAATAAAACCCGATACCTTTGGCGCAAACAGCGGTTCCCAATAGTCCTTGCCCGTGGCCGACATCGTTGCCAGCGTTCGCCCGTGAAAACTATTAACAGTTGTAATAATCTCATAGGCCCCATCGAGCGATCGCTGACCGTGTTTTCTCGCAAGTTTAATAGCCCCTTCATTGGCTTCCGAGCCGCTTGTGGTGAAAAAAACTTTATCAAAGCACGTCATCTCTGTGAGCATTTTCGCGAACGAAACCATTGGCACATTGTAAAAAGCCGGACTGGCATTGATGAGCTGCCCTGCCTGTTTTGTCAATGCCTTTTCAATGGCTTTTGGCGCATGTCCCAGACAGGTCACCGCCCAGCCGCCAATAAAATCCAAATAACATTTGCCTTCTGTATCCCATAAATACATCCCTTCACCGCGTTCCATCATCACTTCCGGACGGTTGGTCGTATAAAGAATATGTTGATCTGCTGCTGTCAGCAAATCAGCTGTCGTGTATTTATCGATTAATTGCATAAGCCCTCCTAATTGTTAGTTTTGTATTATTATAGCTTTTTGTGGTTATTTATGCAATCTATTTTTTTCTTCTTCTCTAATATAATCGATTTTCGAAACACGTCTTCTTTGTTTTACACTTAGCTAATCGTTCTTCTAAATTAAACACAATCATCCAAATGCATTGTTATAAGCTGAATTAAAAACCATCGTCAATATATTTTTACTGCGTTGTTTTCGTTAATATAAAAATAAGCAGGTCATCTAATGATAATCAATAAAAAAACGCGAACATAAATAATTATGCACGCGTTCACCATAATTCAATATCAATTTTCTTAAGTAAACATCGTCGTCTACGATCAGTAAATTCGGCATTTCACTGCCTCCTGCTGTTACATTGCATTGAGGGTTTTGTCTATCAGATTAACATGCAAATGTGAGAAGCGACATTTTTCGCGTCGCTTCTCATAAAATATCCATCTCTATGGGGTCATCTCTGCCTGAGCCTGCGCCAGTTTTGCCATGACGTCAACGCCAAACGGGCAATTTGCCATACAGTGCCCACACTGAATACAGTCTTCCGCGCGATGCAGCAGCGACTGATAATGCTTCTTTGCCAGCAAATCGCCCGCATGGTACAAGTCTAAAAATTTATTTACCGCGGCTATGTCAATGTTGACGGGACAAGGCAAGCAGTGGTTGCAATAAACACAAACGCCTTTCATGTCTACCGTCTGGCATTCGGAAATAAAAGCATAGTCTCTATCCTCCGCCGGCGCATCGTCATAACCAGCCGCTAAAATCAAATCCTCTTTTGATCGGACACCAAGCAGACATGATATGACACCGGGACGATCCAGCGCATATTGCAGACACTGGTAAACATTCAAAGCACGCCCCAGCGGTGAACGCTGTTCATCCAGCAAGATGCCGCCGCCAAAGGCCTTCATGACTTGAAGGCCAATACCGCGCTTCTCACATTCTCGGTATAAACGCTGACGCTGTTCATAGGCATCCGCCTTTTCATAATTGCCCATGTCAAGATCGTCAAACGGCAGATTGACAATGGGGTTTAAATCGTACGCCGGATTGACGCTGAACATCACCAGATCGACATCACCTGTTTCGATAAAGCGCAGGCATATGTCTGCAACATGCGAAGCAACCCCTAAGTATCGTATCGCACCCTCCTGTTTCAGCTGTTTCGCATAGTCAAAGACACCTGAATCAAAGACGCGCTGATAATCTTCTAGATCATCGACATAATGAATAAAACCAAAGTCGATATAATCCGTTTGAAGCCATTGCAATTGTTCTTCGAAGCCTTGTCTTACTTTTTCTAAATCTCGCGTTCGCTCATATTGTCCATTTGGGAAGATCATCCCCAGATGCATCTGTATAAAAAACTTTTCGCGTCTGCCTGCCAGCGCGTTGCCAATATGCTTAAACGGTTCAGGGTAAGACATCGCCAAATCGATAAGATTGACGCCCTGTCGTTCCGCCTCATCAAACAGAGGCGTCATTGCCTCTGCCGGTATTTCGTGCATCATGGTTGAACCAATGCCAATGACACTAATCGCATCCCCTTTTGACGTTTTTCGATATTCCATCCATTTGTCCCCTCTTCAAATCGTCTCACATCCTACAAATCGCTTCCAACAAGTTCCTTCCTATAAGATGTATCCTACTAACGTCTTATCCACGTTTCAACCTTCGCCTGAGCATTTTCAACATCGCCACCATTTACCGCCAAACCGCTTTCGACCTTCGCTTTTGGACAGAGTCCGGCGATATCCTTTTCACTGCGGCCGAGGCCACTGCCTTCATGTGTACAAAATGGCATAATCACTTTGTCTGCAAAATCATACTGCTCTAAAAAAGTCCAAACGTGCATGGGCATCGTCCCCCAGTAATTCGGGTATCCAAGGTAAACCGTATCATAGTCATCAATCGCCTTTAAAGGGTTTTGAAACGCCGGTCGAGCATTTGCGCGAAGGTCTTTTTTGGCTTCCGCTGCACACTCGTGATAATCTGCATCGTATGCATCAACGGGTTCGATGTGAAACAGGTCACCGCCCGTCAACACCTGAATGGTATTGGCAACTTTCTCCGTATTGCCAACCTCTAAATCTTTAATCACACCATTAACATAGTTATTGCCTTTTCGCGAAAAAAAGGCGATTAGTACTTTAGACATATGTATCCCCCTCTTCATAAAATGACTGACGCCTGCTGCCTTGCAACATATGCTCTATCCGTTGCTCTATCCGTTCCAACGAACAATGTTTACCCTGACAGGCGTCAGTTTATTGATTGTCAGTTTGTCAGTTTGTCATAATCTCATTGGTTTCATTTAATCGTTCATTTAATCGATGCACATTATAACTTACAGCGGCCTTCCTTATAACCATATCACCTCAAGTCTACTATAGGTCAAGTCCCAACTGCCTTAACACATGTATCTCACAGAGTCATGACCAAAGTATTCCCTGTATCATCAATACCCAAGATGCTTGCATCATTATCACACGCTTTAAACCATATCCCCAAAAAACAGCGATGGAGCAGTGATTAATTCTATCTCTGCTCCAATCATTGATTTTGAATCTCTAAAGTATGCGCTTAAACATCTACGTAAACGGTGAGCGATGCAACCGCAATGACAATGCGATCTCCTTCTCCAAATTCATTTACATGGAGACCCGTTGTCGATAGACCGCCCTCCACAATTGCATCTATTTTTCCTTTTCCGACGGGAATCATAGAGAGCAGCTCATCTTCATTCACCAACTCCGGTTTTGGACAGCCTATGCGAATCGCCACCTCGATCCGATTTGGATCGTGAATGTCAAGAATATCTGACACACCGCAAAGGCAGCCATGGGACATGGCATCCGCAATCGCTCGTTTCGCCGCCTTCGTCACATCGCCACCGTGCAAATCTGCGCCAGTTCCTATTTCAACAATATAACGCTTCATTACCATACTCCTTTCAAATACAAATACCCTCTGTGCATTTGTTTTTAGGATGAATATTATTATCGCCTATTCTCACATCATATGGATAGGTTCTTTCAGTGCAACATGTGCTGCTTCATGCATGGATTCATTAATGGTCGGATGCGCGTGAATGGTTTCTGCAATATCGACTAAAGTGCCGCCCGCTTTCATGACAGCAGCGGCTTCGCTGATAATTTCTGTCGCATTGGGCCCAAATATGTGACATCCAATGATTTTGCCGCTTTTTTCATCTGCAATCAATTTTGTAAAGCCAGTCGTCTGACCCATTGCGACTGCTTTTCCGCATGCCGCCATTGGAAATACGCCGACTGTAATTGCATCATAAGCCGCTCTGGCCTGCTGTTCAGATAAACCAACCGATCCTATTTCAGGCAGCGTATAGATACAGCTCGGTACAATTTCATAGCTCATCTTACGTTTTTTCCCCGCTATACAGTCTGCTGCAACCAACCCCTGAGCACTGGCCACATGTGCAAGCTGAATTTTACCTGTAACATCGCCAATTGCATACACATGCTCTAAATTTGTCGCCATTTCATCATCGACTTGAATATAGTTGCGCTCGAGCGTCAACGGAAGCTTTGACAAGCCCGCCAAATTTGACTTTCTGCCAACGCTGACCATTACACACGCAGCACTGATCGTCGTATCTTTATCACCACGGATCGTCACCTGATAGTCATCGTCATTTTTCTCAACCTTCGTAACACTGCAGCCAGTCAGCACTGATACGCCTGCTGCTGTAAGGCTTCTTTTCAACCCCTTTGAAAGCTCAAGATCCATGTTGGGGATCAATGCGTCCTGCATTTCGACAACCGTTACTTTACTGCCGAATTGACTGAATACCGTTGCAAATTCGCATCCGATAACACCACCGCCTATAATCACTAGACTTTCGGGCACTGCTTCCATTTCAAGCAGCTCTGTTGAAGTTAGAATACCTGCCATATCCAATCCTGGAATCGGTGGAATATTATTCGACGATCCCGTTGCAATAATCAAGTTTTCAAATGTAATCACATGATCCTGTACGGTGAGTTCATGCTCACTGATGACATTTGCTTCTCCCTGAAAAACGGTCACGCCGTTTGCTTTTAACAGTGCACCGACGCCCCCAGTCAGTTGTTTTACAACGTTATTCTTCATTGCCAAAACAGCTTTCATATCAACCTTTGGCGCATCGCAAATGATTCCCCTATTCTTGGCATTTTTTATTTCATGTAATAGTTCAGCATTCTTTACAAGGGCTTTTGTTGGAATACAACCAATATTCAAGCAGGTGCCGCCGATTTGATCTTTTTCCACGAGTACCGTCTTAAGTCCATGCTGTGAAGCTCTAATTGCTGCCACATAGCCGCCGGGGCCACCACCAATAATTGCTACATCGTATTTATTCATATTCTTTTGCTTCCTCCTCCTGCTTGAGCACTCTTAGAGCGCCCATAGCCAGCGCCGTCATTTCATCTTCTCCAGGATAAATATGAACTGGCGCTATAAATGCAATGCGTTTCATTATACTTTGGGTTATCACCTCAGAATAGGCGACACCGCCTGTTAGTGCAATTGCATCCACATTACCTTCCAGAACTGCCGCCATGGCACCAATTTCTTTTGATACCTGATAAGCCATTGCATCAATTGCCAGTGATGCTTCCTCGTCGTGTCTTGCGGCAAGCGCCTCTACCTCGCGAACATCATTCGTTCCAAAATAGCTCACCATGCCCCCGCCGCCAACAATTTGACGTTTGATTGCATCTTCCGAATAACGACCGGAAAAACAGCGTTTTATAATATCGCCTACCGGCAGTGTCCCTGAGCGTTCAGGTGAAAAAGCGCCCTCTCCGTCAAGGCCGTTATTCACATCAACAACCTTGCCGCACTGATGAGCACCAACGGTGATACCGCCCCCCAGATGTGCAATGATAACATTCGAACTGCCATAGGCTTTGTCGATGTCCTCAGCGAGTCTCCTCGCGACGGCTTTTTGGTTGAGCGCATGGAAAATACTTTGCCTTTCAATGCCTTTCAGCCCGGAAAATCGTGCGACAGACATCATTTCATCTACGACGACCGGATCAACAATATATGCTTGGATGCCCACTTCATCCGCAATTTTTCTGGCAATAAGCCCGCCTAAATTCGACGCATGTTCTTTCCACGGATTCTCCAGTGCTTTTACCATCGCCTCATTTACAACATAAGTGCCGCTTGCAATCGGCTTTAAAAATCCGCCTCTACCCACAACGGCATGCAGCGTGTGAATAGAAATGTTATTCTCCTGTAAAAGACTGATAATTGCGTTATGTCGAAAGGCATATTGCGCCGCAACTGATGAAAACGTTTCCAAATACTCAGATGCGTGATTAATCACCTCTGAAAACTGAACCGCATCGTCTTCATAAACAGCTACTTTTGTTGAAGTCGATCCTGGATTAATCGCTAAAACACGAAATTTCATAACTATTCCTTTCACTCTGCCGAAGCTGCAATAACAGCCATGGCAATTGCATTTAGTTTCGTTTTTGCACTGTCCGATCTCGATGTGAGCACAATGGGAACACTGGCCCCCACCACAATACCCGCACTGTCAGCTTCACTTAGCTGTACCAGCGTCTTGTAGAAAATATTGCCCGATTCTATCGATGGCATGATAACGATATCCACATCACCCGACACTTTGCTCGAGATGCCTTTGTGATCTGCGGCTGCCTTGCTGACAGCTGCATCCATTGCCATCGGACCACTTAACAGACAATTGTCCAATTGACCTGACTGATTCATTTCCAAGAGCGCCTGCGCATCTAACGTTGCCTGCATTTTAGAATCCCGTTCTTCTTTGGCACACAGTGTTGCAATTTTCGGACATGTTATTTCAAAAGCCTTTAAAACAGGCAATGCATTCTTAATCATTTGATACTTCTGTTCCAGGTTTGGCGCGATGATCATTGCCGAATCGCTCATAAACAGTAATTTATGATAACCTTCTATTTCAAAGGCAGCTAAATGATTCATACTGTTCCCTCTAAGAAGCGCCGACTTATGTTTTAAGATCGCTTTCAGCAAAACGGATGTCTGAACCAGCCCTTTCATAATGCACTTCGCTTCACCTTCTAAAACCATTGCAACAGCTGCATCACACTGTTCTGAAAGACTTGTCGATGTTTTAAAAATCGGAAATGCATGCTGTGGGATATCACAGTTTTTCAACGCCAGCTCTATTTCATCCTCATCGCCAATGAGGATGGCATCCGCTATGCCTTCAAGCTTCGCAGTATAAAGCGCCTCTAAAACGGGTTCATCATTGGCAGCGGGAACTGCGATCGTTACGCTTTCTTTTCTATCTTTCGCACGTGCCATCATTGCTTCAAAGCTGGCAATCATATGATAATTCTCCTTTTCATCGTTTGAAATAACCACTTTCAACAGCCTCTTTCAAAACTGAGGCAACATTGACTTTATAAGGACCATTTCTCGTGATTTTAAAATCCAGTTTGTCTCCCTGATTGAAGGTAACCGTTCTTTCACCGTCCAGCGCAATGGTGCCTGGATAAGATGCAACCATTGAATAAACCTGTTCAAGCGGCATCTTTTCAAATTGCGAATAGGTGAGCAGTTCAATTTGTCCTGATGTAAACGGCACCGCAACGGTATCACCCGTTTCACCAATCTGGATCCGATAGCCAAATTCATCAGCATCGTCACATACCTCAATTGCCCCAACAAGTGCCGACAATCCAATGACATCCGGTGAACATCTGCAAACAATCACCTCTGAAATTTCGGACATCTCCGCGACGACACGGCAGCCTACAAAAGGTACGTTTGTAACCACTGCATCTACAACGGCAATATCCGTCAGTTCTTCATTTTTGTATATTTCAATAATCTTATCGCGCTTTAAACGTTTTTGTTCAGAACGTATCAAAAAAGCCGCCGCGATACCAACATTGGTTCCCTCCCAAAATTGAGGATAGGCATTATTCGTGCCCGTCGAAACCGGGATAAATGGAATATCCGTCTCAACCTTTGCCGTCAGTCTGCTCGTACCATCGCCGCCCATGGCAATTAAGCATTTGATCCCTTGTTCACACATTTTTTCAACGGCCTTCACGGTGTCATGAGGATCATCATTTGGTACAAAATCCAATACCTTTATTTCAATATCAGATTGATATCGTTTATGATATTCATATGAAATACTCTTGTTGAGAAAATAGCTGTCTGGCATAAGCACAACGCTTTTCACACCAAATTGATCCATCGCACGGATCATCCTAATCGTCTTCTTTGTCTTTTCAGGATTGCCAACAATACTGGCTTGACTGGTTAAACGCCTCAAATCAGTCCCTGAAAAGGGATTAACAATAATGCCAACTTCCGCCATATGCTTTACCCCTTTACTCTGGCTTGTTTTCCATTTCCACTTTCAATGCATTCCCATGCACTATAATCTTTCTGAATGGTTCTATTTTGAATGAGGCGCAGCAAAATGCCGCGCCCCATTACTCACCCTAATATTTATTGCTTTAATAAACATCTGCTATTTCAGCAACGTTTGACATAATGCCAATGCTGTCACATGATCATTGTTCTTACATGATGCTTTTTACAGCCGTTACAATTTCCTCAATTGTCGGTACGACGAAATCCTCTCCCGGGCCATATGGAATTGGGTAGTCTTTTCCGCCAACATATCGCATTGGTGCTTTTAAACTGCTAAACCCTTCTTCTGCCACCAAATTAATAATATTATTGCCAAATCCGCCGCGTTTTGGCGCTTCCGTTACCACAACAAGTCTACCTGTCTTTTTAACGGCATCAAGTATGCCTTTTTTATCAAATGGGATCAACGTTCTAAGATCCATTATTTCACAGCTAATGCCTTCTGCTTCTAATGTCTTTGCCGCTTCAAGCGAAAGCTCGATCCCATGCTGATAAGTAACAATTGTCACATCCTTACCTTCTTTGACAATAGATGCTTTCCCAGGTTCGATAATATGTTCCACATCGAGATCAGGCACTTCTCCTTTTGTAGAACTAAATCTAGGCATGAGAAAAACAACAGGGTCATTTTCTCTAATGGCATATTTTAATAAGCCTTTTACATCGGAAGGATACATCGGTGTATAAATTTTCAGTCCCGCACAGTTTTGGAACCATCCTTCTACAGACGTTTCATGCTGTCCTGCGATTCTCATACCGACCCCATGCGGTGCAATGAATACAACTGGATATTCCCATTGACCTGCAGAAAAATAACGTTGTTTGCCTGCCTGATTTACAATGCCGTCATATGCGTAAGCCATAAAGTCTGCACACATATAATCGACAATTGCACGTTGACCACCCATTGCCGCGCCAACTGCAAAAGAAGCTTGAGCTGATTCTGCCAGTGTTGCACTTAAAATTCTTTCTGGTCCGAATTGTTCTAAAAAGCCAACGGTTTCCCCTGTCATTCCGCCATGAGCCCCAATATCCTCGCCGATCATAATGACGCTTTCATCTCTTAACATTTCTTCACGAAATGCTTCTAATTGCGCTGTTAAATTATTAATCACTCTCATTGTCTTACACCTCCATTGGTTGAGCATATACTTTATGAGAATCCAAGATAACATCTGCAGATGGGTATGAAGCATTATAAGCAAATTCAAGCGCTTCTTCAACTTCATCCGTTACACTCTGCCAAATGGCAGCTATCTTCCCTTGATCTAATATATTCATATTCACCAATGTTTCTTCCAGTCTCTTAATCGGATCATTGTATTTTTTGGCGTGTTCAAGTTCTTCAACTTCTTTTTTCGTTCTGTATTTTTGCGGATCGCCCCCTACGTAGTGACCACCCCATCTCAGTGTTTTCACTTCAACCATACACGGTTTGCAGTTTCTTGCCGATTCAATTGCCGTTTCAACCGCTTCGCGCACTGCAATGACATCATTGCCATCTACCGTAACCGCATCAATACCAAAAGCGTTCCCACGCTCTGCCAAGTTCTTCTTGTAAGAACTACTTTTATAGGAGATTGCATAACCATTGTCTTCAACAACGAATACAACAGGCTCCTCATATTTTTCAGCAAAGATAAACGCTTCGTAATTGATGCCTTCGCTGAATGCGCCATCGCCTTCACCGGCGACAACAACCTGACCTTTGCCGGCACGTTTTAGAGAATGTGCGAATCCAACAGCAGTTGGAAAGTTCTGCCCCATAATACCATTACTGTATATCATGTTGTCTTTTTTGGAAGACATATGGAAGTCACATCCCATACCCTGACAGTATCCATCTACCTTGCCGTATTGTTCAGCTGCAAATTTCTTAATATCGAGAATTTTCAACAAGCCTGCTTGCCACCGATGGGTTGGCAGTATCCAGTCATCCTCTTTCAGTGCAAATGCTACCCCGACGCTGACTGCTTCTTGACCCTGTGACAAGTGATGCATGCCAATAACCTTGCCTTTCATGATCTCTCTCTCAATCGAATCACAATAAACGCGACCAACAATCATTTGTCTGTACATGCTAACCAGTTCTTCGTTTGAATACTTCATTTCATCCCTCTTTTCTTCTAATTATTTGCCGCTGCATTTGCAGCATTATAAAAGATAATCGTCCAGATTATTAAGGACCTTTTTCATAGCACTCAAAAATTTTGCCGCCATTCCACCATCTAATATCGAATGATCAATGGTTAAAGAAAGTGTCGTTACCGGCCTAATCTCAATCGTTTCTTCTTCCGTTACCCAAGCTTCTTTTTTGATAGCACCCACTGCAAGAATGGATGATTCCGGCGGATTGACAAATGGTGTGCAGCCTTCGACATCGAAAATCCCTAGATTATTCAGTGTAAAAGTGGCACCGCCCATTGGAATTAAATCAAACCGTTTATCACGTGCATTTTTCACCATTGCTTTCGTCTCATCCGCAATCTCTTCAATGGATTTCGTCTGCGCATTGTAAAGTACGGGAACAACCAACAGCTCATCGACCATTACCGCAATGCCCACATTAATTGTTTCAAAGACATAGATGGCCTTGTCATCACGCGTCGCATTGACAAATGGCGTTTCTTCAATGGCAAAAACAACACACTTCGCCAAAATATCTGTGTATGAAACCTTAATGCCGCTTGATGCCAGCTTTTTACGATAAGCAATAATTTGGCTCATGTCCACTCTGGTCATAACCGTCCCTTGGGGCGCATTATCAAGACTGGCCTTCATTCTGGTACCAATGACTTTGCGTATGCCGTCATAAGGAATTTCATTTCGAATAATTCGTCCAAATTTATCAACTGTTTTTTCCATCACCTGATCCTTACTATTCAATTTCTGCAATCGGTTCACCACAGGCAACCAAACTGCCATTTGCGGGCAGCAGTATCTTAATTTTACCGCTTGCAGGTGCTTCGATTACTTTTACAAGTTTTTCAGTATCATCAGCCAGTTCGACAACTTCCTGACCCTTTGTTACCTCTGAACCATCTTCTACCAGCCAGTTTTTAACTTTGCCTTCCTGCATTGTCATTCCCAAATTTGCCATAAAAATCTGTTCCATTTTACTTATTCCTCCTCATTCCTTTTGTTTTCTATTTACACGAATCCAAAGATTCTTTATAAATCCGCATTGATATAGCTCACTCTATTTCAGACAACTTATCAGTTCATCCAGAAAACTTTTACAGTCACCAACATACCCGTAATCGGCATACTGAAAGATGGGCGCGTTGGCATCACTGTTCACTGCAATAAACAACTGTGTATTTTTAACACCACAGCAATGCTGTGCGGCACCGCTAATCCCCAGCCCAATATACAGTTTTGGCGAAACAACTTTACCGCTTTGACCTATCTGAAAGGATTCGTCAATCCATCCTTCCGTAACCAATGGCCTCGTTGCACCAACTACGCCACCCAACAGATCTGCCAGTACATATAGCTTTTCAAAATCCTCTTTCTTTTTAAACCCTCTGCCGCCTGCAATAATAATCTCAGACTTTTGGATATCTTTTGACAGATTATTTTTTTGCATCACTGCTTCAATCCGCGTCAGAAGTTCAGCTGCTTTTGGCGAACACTGCCATTTAATGACCTCACCGCTTTGTTTTTCATCCGGTGTCGGACACATTAACATCCCCGGTCTTACCGTGGCTAGCTGAGGATTTCGCTTATCACAAACTATATCAACGATTATGCCGCCATTCAAATATGGTTTTTTTTGTATCAACAGTTTTTTACCGTTCTCTTCTTTAATTTCTAAATCAATACAGTCTGCCGAAAGGCCCGTTTCGAGTTTTGTCGCTAATCGCGGGGCAATGTCTCTGCCAAAATCATCTGCGCCAAATACGACTGCCAACGGTTTGTATTCACGCATCATTTTCTCGAGTTCAATTGCATAACTATTGGAATCAAAGTCTGCAAAGATTGGATCAGCGGCATAAATGACTTGGTCAGCACCATAATGATACAGCGCTTCTGCTTTCAAATCCGAACCGATAACAACAGCCGTTACTGTTTCGTTATGCGCTTTCCCCAGTTCAGATGCCTTACCAATCAACTCATATGTTACATCTGTAAATTGACCATTAAAATGACTTGCCACAATCCAAATGCCGGCATTTTTCACAAGCTCCATTTTATACTCCCTTAGCTGTTTTTTGCAGTAATGCTGCAATACGACATGCCGCTTCCTTTTGATCACCAGTCAGCATGACCGTTTCTTTATTCATTTCAACCAGATTCAAACTGCCCACCACTGTCGGTGATCCTTCAATGCCAACCTTTGATCGTTCCAGTTGAAGTGATGCCAGCGTCATTGTTTCAATGTGTGCATTTGAAGCTTTTTTAATATTGTTCATATGAATGTAGTTCGGTTCTGATGAGGTTTCTGCAATGGTAAATACCGCCGGCAATGCACATGAAACCGTTTGATAACCGGTATCCGATTGCCTTCTAACACGCGCTTTCCCATTTTTAATTTCCGGACACTCACAGACATTCGATACACATGGCAATCCCATTCGTTCTGCTACACCGGGTCCGACGATTCCAGTCTCGGCGTCAACTGCATGTTTCCCACAGAGAATCATTGTTACATCAGGTATTTTCTTACGAATTGCCTGCGCTATAATCAGCGTCGTTGCCAGTGTATCCGATCCGACAAACGCCCTGTCGCTAATCAGTACCGCTTCATCAATGCCCATCGCAAGACACTCGTACAATGCCATTTCCGCTTTTTGAGGACCCATTGATATCGCACAGGTTTCAGCATTAAACTGCTGTTTTAATTGCAATGCAAGCGTCAATGCCTGCAAATCATATGGATTAATCACAACGCTGCTGTCGCGCCTGTCCAGATTTTTTGTTTTCGGATCTATTTTGATATCGCCTGATAAATCAGGCACTTGTTTCACCAATACGACTATTTTCATTCTATGCCCCTACCTTAAAGTATTTGCGCCGATGAGCATTCTCAGTATCTGAGTCGTACCTTCACCGATCTCCAACAGTTTTGCATCGCGCATCAAACGCTCTACTGGGTATTCTTTGCTGTAGCCATTGCCGCCAAATATTTGTATCGCATCCAGTGCAGCCTTTGTTGCCGCTTCAGAGCTGAATACTTTTAGCTTCGCAACATCCTGCGTAATGTTTTCACCTCTATTCCTTTTCGCGACGACATTCCGAAGCATGGTTCGCGATGCAAAGAGATTAATTTCCATATCTGCAATCATAAATTGAACCGCTTGATATTTTGCAATAGGTTTGCCAAATGCAGCGCGCTGTTGTGCATATGCTTTCGCTTCTTCCAGTGCGCGGACTATAATACCTATTGCGATTGCACCAATTGCCATTCTCCCAATATCCAGCGTTTCCATCGCATAGGCAAATCCCTTGTTTTCTATTCCGATCAGGTTCTCAAGTGGTATTTCGCAGTTCTCCAGCGTAATTTCACCCGTGTTTGAACCGCGCATCCCGAACTTATCTTCTTCCTGTCCAATGTGTAGACCGGGATTATCGCGTTCTACCAGAAAAAGACTAACGCCCCTCGCGCCTGCACTTCGATCTGTTTTCGCAGCGATAACATAATAATCGCTGACGCTAAAATTCGTCAGCCATGCTTTCTGACCATTTAATACATAATGATCTTGTTTTTTTACAGCCGTACACTGTATATTAGCGGCATCTGATCCGCACCCCGGTTCGGTAAGTCCAAATGCGCAGAGTTTTTCTCCTGTGGCGAGCGACTTCATTACGCGTTTTTTCAGCGCTTCGTCTGCGTGGTGATAAATCGGATATAGTGCGAGATTATGTGCGTCGAGTGTCAATGCCACACTGGCACTGCTGCGTGCAAGTTCTTCGAGCACGATAACCTCAGCATCAGCATTCATTCCAGCACCGCCCCACGATTCGTCGATGGCAACGCCAAACATACCGAGCTTAGCCATCTTTTTAATCACTTGCCATGGAAATTCGCCTGTCAAATCCATCTCTTTTGCATGCGGCTCAATTTCATTTTCAATAAACTGCCGCACCGTCTTGCGCAGCAATTCATTTTGTATGCATTCAGGTTGATTCATACAATATCCTTTCATGTGGTATTGACGCATTTTGCGACTTTTGTCAAGCAATTCAGCGACCTTTTAATTGTATTATATAATCGTGAACATCATAAGCAAATTGACATTTCATATTGTTTGTATGGTTTTTGGGCACTTTCTTCATTTTGTAATATAAAATACACTATGCAATAGAATACAATCGATATAACGTTGAAATATCAACGTTTCGACAATATCACTATTCGTTATTTTAATAACAATTAGTAGTACACTTTCAATCTTTTGTGTGTTATTATGTTAAAAAAGGCACCCCTGCCCAGTAAGACAGCAGATCAGTTCTCTTCACTTGTCGGCATTTCATCACACACCGTATCGGCGTTTGCAAGTATACATACATTTCAATATATTTTAATGTAAAAGGGAGGTTTATACTGTGACTAAGAATCAAATCACAAAGACATTCTTAGCATCTGCTGTCATGGAACTGTCTCGAAAAAAGCCTTTAAGTACTGTAACGGTAAGAGATATCGTCCACGCTGCCGGTTATACGCGCAATACGTTCTATTATCACTTTCAGGATAAGCAGGATCTGATCAACTGGATTTATAAAACCACTGTACAGTCAAGCATCGGCGCGATTGATCAGCGTTTAGATACCTCCATCTGGCGGGATGCCATCCTGAAACTGCTTCAGGAACTTGAAGCCAAGAAGTACTTTTATGAAAATGCACTGAAAATGACCGGGCAAAATTCATTTTACGATTACCTTTTTGAAACGACGTATAATCATTTTTCAAACGTTATTGAATTGTATTTGCAGGATAAATCCATTGATGACGATACGATTGAGTTCTTTATCAATTTCTATTCACATGCCTATACGGAAATGACGACTCAATGGCTTAGAAGCGGTGCAAAAATTCCCGCTGATAAGTTCATGCATCTTCTAACACGCGCTACTCTTCACGGCCTTTATAAAAACTTAAATTATTTTTCGTAGCAAAACTAAAACGGCTACGTAGTCTAAGTAAGCGTTCTTCTGACATTCTCGATCATTTGTATGGTTACAGGCCATACATTTCATGATAAACTTTTTGGTGGAGGTGTTCGCCATGATCAAGTCTAAATTTTGCGTTCAATGCGGTCTCTGTATCTCATCCTGCCCTAAGAAGCTGCTGCGCTTCTCCGAAATAACCACTGAATCAGGTGAGAAAAAGAATGTCATTATTTCTACAGACCCCGATTCATGTCTTTTTTGCGGTGCTTGTATGAGAGTATGTCCACTGCGGCATTAAACGACTGGAGGTAAATAATTTTGAAGTATATTGACACCAATTGGGATATCCCCTTCTACAACATGGCTTTAGAAGAATACCTCGTCAGCAAAGATGATGAGGAAGACTATATATTCTTTTACATCCATCAGCCGTCCATTATCATTGGAAAACATCAAAACACGATTGAAGAAGTCAACAAAGATTATGTTGATGAAAAACAACTTTATGTCGCACGGCGATTGTCCGGCGGCGGTGCCGTTTATCACGATGAAGGCAATTTGAATTTTTCGTTTATCATGCACGCTTCACCTTCCGACATCAATAATTTCGGAAAGTTTACAGCGCCGATTATTGCCGCACTTAAAAAAATCGGCATTTATTCTGAACTGTCAGGACGAAATGATATCCTCATTGACGGCAAAAAGTTTTCTGGCAATGCTCAGTTTGCTAAAAGAAATAAAATCCTGCATCACGGCACCCTGCTCTTTGACTCCAAAATGGATCATCTCGCAAGTGCCCTGAATGTCAAGGCTATGAAAATAGAATCTAAAGGCGTTAAATCTGTAAAGAGCAGGGTTACCAATATCAAGCCCTATTTAACACAGGCTTTTACGATTTCAGAATTTCGCACACACCTCATTCAATCACTCGATGAGACATTTGGTCTCGAACCCTATACGCTGTCATCCGAAGAAATTTCACATATTGAAAATGCCGTTCAGGAAAAATTCAGTACATGGGACTGGAATTGGGGACGCTCCCCTGCTTTTGATATTCAAAAAGTATCAAAATTTCCCTGCGGAATCATAGATGCCCGATTGAGCATTACTGACGGCGTCGTTGCGAATTGCAAATTCTATGGCGACTTTTTTGTCAAAAGGGATATTGTCAATCTCGAAGCACACCTAAAAGGTATTAAGTACCATGAAGCGGCTCTTTTGGCCGCACTTGAAGCGATCGACCTTGAAGATTACTTCCAAGGACTCAGCGCAGAAGATCTCACTGTTTTTCTTTGCAGTCAGTCATAAAAAAAGCCTTCGTATCTTTGTCTCATAGATGTCACAAAGACCCGAAGGCTCTTTTTGCATTTAAAAAGCTGATTACCGCTTTAAATGCTTTGATTGAAATACTGTTATTATCATACTTTATGATCGAATTCACTTATCGCTTCTGTTTAACTTAATTGACATCGTCAGCAGTCGTTTCAGCAATACTCGCCGTCAGACAATGCCATCCCAGTGTCCCGCATTTGGTTCGCGCAGGCATCTTTGCAATATTTTGAAAAGCCATAGCGTCTTGGAGTGCTTCTTCCGCCTCAGGCGAAATCGTTTCACCACGTGCCATATCAAAGAAGTCATTCGCCATATTTTTCGCCGAATCCAAGTCCATGCCCGTTATGAGATCAATCATAATAGAAATGGATGCTTGGCTGAGCGCACAGCCTGATCCGGTGTAGGATGCCGATTCGATGATGCCGTCCACAACGCGTAGATGCAGCGTCAAATCATCCCCGCAGCTCGGATTATGGCCTCTCTCTGCATGGGTTTCGCCTGATAGCGCATGCCGATTATGCCCGCTTCGATTGTGCATTAAAATAATTTCAGAATACATATTATGATCTGTCATAACCAAACACCTTCCTTGCATGATCAATACCCATTATGAGCGCATCAATATCACGCTCTTCCGTAAAAGCTGAAAAACTGGCGCGGCAAGTTCCCGCCTTATCTAAATGATGCATATAAGGCTGACAGCAGTGATGCCCGGCTCTAATGGCAATACCATTCTGATCGAGCAATGTCGCCATATCATGCGGATGAATCCCTTCTACTTCAAAGCTCACCAGTGCGCCGCGTTCCATAGTCAGTTTAGGCCCCAACACCGTAACGGCCGGATGTTCTGATAAACGCAACAGGGCATACCGCGTCATCGCTGCTTCATGCTCAGCAATACGTTCAATCCCTTGTGCGTCAATCCATTGAATAGCCGCGTCCAGTCCGACAGCACCACCGACATTCTGCGTTCCCGCTTCAAAGCGTTTTGGAATGGGTGCATACGTTGTCGATTGTTCTGTCACATAAGCGATCATATCACCACCAGCTAAAAAAGGCGTCATTTGCTCGAGTTGTTCGTATTTCGCCGCCAAAACGCCGATCCCCTGCGGCCCATACATTTTATGACCTGAAAAAACCAGGAAGTCAGCGTCGAGTTTCTGCATCGAAACAGGTCTGTGACCAACCGCCTGCGCGGCGTCTACTAAAACAGCCGCACCATGTTGCCGTGCTTTTTTAACAACCGTTTCAACATCGTAAAGAACCCCCAGCGCATTATCAATGAGCGGCAATGCCACCAAACGCGTCTTTGGGCCAATTACCGCCAGCATCTGTTCAGAAAAATCACCGTGAACGCCATCGACATACAGGTATTTCAGCACAGCACCTGTCCGTTTTGCTGCGATTTGCAGCGGCACGATCACACTGTGGTGTGCAGAGATCGCCACGACGATTTCATCTCCAGGTTTAAAGGGATAAGCATACGCCACGAGGTTGAGCGCTTCTGTGGCATTTTTAGTAAAAACCGCAGTCGCATCTTTACCGGCATCTATAAATTTTAAAACAGCCTCCCGTGCATTTTCATAGGTAATCGTCGCACTGGCACTCAGTCCATAAGCCCCGCGGTTAGGACTTGCATTTTCAGTCTCATACCAAGCCGTCATGCGATCAATGACAACTTGCGGTTTTTGAGCGGTTGCCGCATGATCCAAATAAATAAGGTCCGGGTGCGCCTTTAAAATTGGAAACGATTCTCGCCACGTCATGACAGCCTCCGATCAATGAGTGCTTCAATCTCATCCCGCAAGTTCACGGTTGCCGCTTCTGCAAGCACCTCTTCAAAAGCCGCTTTGACAACCAGCTTTTTCGCCGCAGCCATGGTCAGCCCACGACTCATCAGATAAAACAATTTTTGCTGATCGACACGGCCAATACTTGCCGCATGTTCGCCGATGACATCATCCTCAGCACAAAGAAGTGCCGGTATGGATTCGGCGTGTACGCGTTCATCTAGCAGCATGACCGTCTCGCGTTCACGCCCAACCGACTTGGCTGCGCCCTGTTCAAACTGCAAATTGCCTCTAAACACTTTCTTGGCATTGCCATCTAGTGCACCCTTTGATTCAATGACCGATTCCGTATTTGCGCCAATATGATTCATGGTAAAAGAAAGATCCATACGCTGTGCCATACCGCCAAGATAAAGTGAATTTAAGGTTGCACGGCTATGGCGGCCACTCAGTGCAACGCTGTAGTTGACACCTCTAAAACGACTTCCCAACTGCACGTCAACAATGTTGACCTCGCCGCCTTCGGCCACTTCAATAAGTGTTTGATCCAAATATGCATCTTCCGCACCAAGTCGTTGACACTTAAACAGCGTAGCCACGGCACCGCGTCCAACGATCAATCGCGTTATCCCCAGATGCTGTCCACGCATTGCCGACTGATTGTCATAATCCATCACCAGCGTCAGTGCACATTGATCGTCCACGACGACGGTATCGCTTGCAATATGATTGAGTTGATCGCCTGTGTCGGTTAGCGCCGTCGTCATTCGGACTACCGGCGTTTCATCCCGCCCTATACGCGCTTTGCTGTGAATATAGGCGTTTTTTGCCGCATGCTGCTTAATCCACGCCAAGATGGTATCATCCAGACGTGACACAAGGCGTTTATCCAGCAGCCAAGCCACCTCGCCGTTATCATTATCGTTTTTATCATCATTGCTTTTATTTTTTGAGTCATCCGCGTTGTTTCGAAATGCTGTGCTTTTAAAATTTTCACTGTTCAGCACGTTATCCTTCACATGGATTTCAACCTGCCCCTCATCGGCAATTTTCGTTTCTACAGTGCTTTCGATCTGATCAAAGAGGTCTTCCGGCAATGTAATCCGATGCCATTTAGGCATTTGACTTCGCTCTGAATTTGTCGTTGTTTTTTCTGTCTGCTTTTTAATTTTTTCTTGGTTGGCCATTTTATACCTTGTATGATTAATATAGAAGCAATCATCATACTTTCCTTTCATTTTAATCTGTGACTATAATACATTCAGATACTGTGGTACTTTTGATTTTATTCTGTAGCTTTGACTACTCACCAGGA
>NZ_JAHBCL010000045.1 GCF_018390735.1 Fusibacter paucivorans | reverse complement strand
AGCTGGAGCTCTTCTTCTATTGTTTTGGCTTCACTTTTCAAGTGAAAAGCAAAAGTAATCAAAAACATTGTTATTGTGCGGCGCCAAGCGCCGTTTGAATAAACTGGATGAATAATTCAGGTTGAGTTATGATAATTTTGTAGCAGATGAAGAGACCTTACGGGATCATCTAATGTTGCAGCTGAAACTTTCAAAAATTGACCCCATAATATATGAGGTGTGTGAGTTCGTCATTGAGTCGATTGATGATAATGGCTATTTGGACATTAATGTCGAAGATACAGCCGTTCACTTTGATTTGACCGTAGAGGCTGTTGAAAATGTTATTCGTTTGGTTCAGGGGTTTGATCCGCCTGGTGTCGGTGCGCGCAATTTACGTGAATGTCTGCTGATTCAGCTTTATCAGCAAGGGTATGAAGAAAGTTTAGAGGAAACGCTGGTACTAAACTATTTGGAAGACCTTGGGCAAAAACGGTTTGCACAGATTGCAAAGAAGATCGATGAAACGGCAGAACGTGTTCAGCAGGCATATGACTACATCAAAACACTTGAACCAAAACCCGGTAGAAGCTATGCTTCTCTTCGGGATGTCAGATATATTGTTCCAGATGTCTACGTCGAAAAAGTTAAGGGCGAGTATGTCGTCATTGTTAATGAAAGTGCTTCACCAAAACTGCATATTAATAGTTTTTATAAAACATTGATTAAGAGCATTAATAAAGATGCACCTGCCAGTGAATATCTCAATAAAAATTTTCAGTCGGCATTGCGGATCATCAAAAGTATTGAACAGCGTCGCAACACAATCTACCGTGTTTGTATGGCAATCGTTGAATATCAGTATGATTTTTTTGAAAAGGGCATGCTCTATTTGAAACCGTTAAATCTAAAAGATATTGCAGATGAGATAGAAGTGCACGAATCAACGGTAAGCCGTGCGGTAAACGGTAAATACGTTCAGTGCCCTAATGGTCTTTTCGAAATTAAGTTCTTTTTCCAAAGCGGTGTGAAAGGCGCTAGCGGCGAAGGTGTATCATCTGAGAGCGTCAAAATGGTCATTAAAGAAATGATTGATGGCGAGGATGAGAAAAAGCCGTTGAGTGACCAGTTTATTACTGATTCACTTAACAAACAGGGGATTAATATTTCAAGGCGTACTGTTGCAAAATACCGTGATGAACTTGAAATTCCACCTTCTTCAAAGCGAAAGCGGTATTAGGACGTTCATCAGATACAACAGCAAAATTAAAAGAAATGATAAAATTAAGGAACGGGACATTTTTTATCCATGATGGACAGAAAAAGTCCTGTTTTTTTATGTTTTTACTTGCAGTTTGAAGGTCAAATGGTATAATAATGATGGAAACAACATTTTTTTTAGGTCTTCCGGGATAGAATGAGAACCTGTGGGACTAAAAATTCGAAAAGGTGGGACGTCAATGAATATTAATAACCATGACGCCAAGGGAATGCTGGATTTTTTAAAGATGGCGTTTCCGGAATTAGAAGAACTGTTGCCGCTTCGGTTAAACTTGCTGAATGCCGTTAGAATTAATCAGCCAATTGGCAGACGTGTTCTGTCGAACACACTTGGTCTGACTGAACGCGTTGTAAGGCGCGAAAGTGATATTTTAAAAGCCAGTGCGCTGATTGAATATTACCCAGACGGCATGCGCATTACGGAGAAGGGCACCGAAGTATTGACACAATTATCAAGTGTTTTTTATCATCTTAACGGAATCAATGAACTAGAGCGATTGCTTCAGAAAAAACTTGGTATAAAAAAAGTAATCATTGGCTCCTTTGGTCATCAGGATGAAGTTGCTGCGCTTGAGGAAATTGGTTTTGCGGCTGCCAACTATTTAAGAACACTCATTAGTCCCAAAACTATTATTGGGCTTACCGGTGGTTCTTCGATAGAAAGAGCGATTAATGGGTATAGGCAGGAATGGACACAGTACCCCAACAATGAAATCGTCGTTGTGCCTGCAAGAGGCGGCTTAGGCGTTAAAAATGAATACCAGGCCAATACATTGGCTGAACGTCTTTCCAATAAGTTAAACGGACGCCATCTCATCCTCTATACGCAGGATAATTTATCGCGGTCAACCATTGATGAGCTTAAAAATGAACCAAATATCAAGTATATTCTCAACTATATTGACAAAATTGATGTTTTGGCATTCGGCGTTGGCAGAGCAGATGTCATGGCAGCCAGACGGTTTTTGGACCGAAAGGAGATAGATGACATTATCAGCAAGGGTGCTGTAGCAGAATCTTTTGGATATTACTTTAATAAAGACGGTGAAATTGTTCACGAAATCAGTACCATTGGTATTGATTTAAATAAATTTAAGACACTAGATCATATTATTGCCGTCGCAGGCGGCGCTGAGAAAGCTGAGGCAATTATTGCCATCAGCAAGCTCAATGAGCACTTGGTACTCGTCACAGATGAGCAGGCGGCTAAACGAATGAGTGAACTATTATAATTAAGGAGGCATTTCAATGGTAAAAGTGGCAATTAACGGTTTTGGTAGAATTGGTAGAAACGCATTTAAAGTTGCAATGAGCAAGGAGAACCCAGGATTTGAGATTGTAGCGATCAATGATTTGACTGATGCTGCGACATTAGCACATCTCCTCAAGTACGACTCACTGTTCGGTAAGTTTGAAGGAACAGTTGAAGCAGCAGGCAGCAGCCTTATCGTCAATGGCAAGGAAGTCAAAATATTTGCAGAAAAAGATCCAGCAGCGCTTCCGTGGAAAGATTTAGGGGTTGATATTGTCATCGAATCGACGGGGCTTTTCACAGATGGTACAAAAGCTTCGAAACATATTGAAGCTGGCGCTAAGAAAGTCGTTATATCAGCACCGGCTAAAAATGAAGACATTACCATTGTACTCGGTGTGAATGATGAAGCATACGACCCAGAAAAACATCATATTATTTCAAATGCTTCTTGTACAACAAACTGTTTAGCACCATTTGCAAAAGTAATTGATCAAGAATTCGGAATTGTCAGAGGTTTAATGACCACTGTTCATGCCTTCACAAACGATCAGAAAATTCTTGATGCACCACATAAAGACCTTAGAAGAGCGAGAGCAGCAGCGGAAAGTATGATTCCGACGACAACAGGCGCTGCAAAAGCAGTTGCATTGGTACTGCCTCAACTCAAAGGCAAATTCAATGGTATGGCACTCCGTGTGCCAACACCGACTGTATCGGTTGTCGATATTGTTATTGAAACGGTTAAGCCTGTTACAGCAGAAGCGGTAAACGCAGCACTTAAAGCAGCGTCAGAAGGTGAAATGAATGGCATCCTCGGGTATTCTGAAGAACCGTTGGTATCCATGGACTATAAAAAAGATCCTAGAAGCTCTATTATCGATGCGCTCTCTACAATGGTAATGGGCGACAATATGGTAAAAATCTTGTCATGGTATGACAATGAATGGGGTTACTCCAATAGAGTTGTAGACCTTGTAACGATGATGGTTGAAAAAGGATTATAATTCTAAATAAAGGCCCTGAATGTATTTCAGGGCTTCCCTTTTGTTGAGAACGCTTGTTGAGAATTTGATTCAGAATTTCGATTGAGATTGTTGAGAGAAATTGTGGATTCCGCTTTTAGGAGGCTTTAAATGTTTAATAAGAAAACCATTGAGGATATAGCTGTCTCAGGTAAACGCGTACTTGTGCGCTGTGACTTCAACGTACCTATCCAAGACGGCAGGATTACGGATGAAAACCGTATTATGGGCGCGCTTCCCACCATCAAATACTTAATTCAAAATGGTGCAAAGGTTATTTTGTGTTCACACCTTGGCAAACCGAAAGAATATGATATGAAGTTTACGCTGGCACCTGTTGCAGAGCGATTGTCTGAACTTTTAGGACAGCCTGTTATTTTTAACAGTGAACCTGAAGTCGTCGGTCCGCTGACGCGTACGGCAGCAATGAATTTGAAAGAAGGTCAGATAATTCTTTTGGAAAATACGCGCTTTCGAAAAGAAGAAACGAAAAACGGTGAAGCTTTTTCGAAAGATCTCGCATCCATTGCGGATATATTTGTCAATGATGCTTTTGGAACCGCACATAGAGCGCATTCATCAACCGTAGGGGTGACGGCGTTTATTGATACAGCTGTTTGCGGTTATCTGATTCAAAAAGAACTCAAATTTTTAGGCGAAGCCGTTGAAAATCCTGTGAGACCTTTCTGTGCGATTTTGGGCGGTGCAAAAGTTTCTGATAAAATTAAAGTGATTGAAAATCTGCTGGGTAAGGTCGATGCGCTGATTATTGGCGGTGGAATGGCCTATACATTCTTAAAAGCGCAGGGCATAGGCGTTGGCAAATCACTAGTGGAAGAAGACAAGCTCGATTATGCCCTTCAAATGATTGAAGCGGCAAAGGCGAAGAAGGTTAAACTGCTATTACCTGTGGATCATGTGACGGCATCAGACTTCAACAAAGATGCAGTACCTGTTGTGACAGAAGGCGCAGAAATTGCGGCAGATTATATGGGACTCGACATTGGACCGAAGACGTCTGCAATGTATGCTGAAGAAGTTAAAGGTGCGAAAACCGTTATCTGGAATGGCCCTATGGGCGTATTTGAATTTGATAATTTTGCTAAAGGAACGATTGCAGTAGCAAAAGCACTTGCAGATTCTGATGCGACGACGGTGATTGGCGGCGGTGACAGTGCTGCGGCAGTTAATCAGCTTGGGTTTGGCGATCAAATGACGCACATTTCTACTGGTGGCGGCGCATCGCTCGAATTCTTGGAAGGCATTGTTCTTCCGGGCATTGATGCACTTAACGAAAAATAGTTTTTTCGTTGTAAAGATAAATTAGGGAGGCATTTATGAGATTACCAATGATTGCTGGAAACTGGAAAATGCACAAATCAATCAAAGAAGGCGTTGCGTTTGTCGAAGCCATCAAATCGGATGTTGCAGATACAGATGTCGAAGTTTTGATCTGCGCACCGTATACACTGCTTCAGTCACTTGTTAAAGCAGCTGAAGGTACCAATGTAAAAATCGGCGCGCAAAATATGCACTATGAAGACAAGGGCGCTTTCACGGGTGAAGTAACCGCAGATATGCTGCTTGAAATAGGCGTAACCCATGTGATTATCGGTCACTCTGAAAGACGTCAATATTATAATGAAACGGATGAAACGGTTAATCTTAAGACACTGAAAGCGCTTGCCAAAGGGCTCGTACCGGTAGTTTGCGTGGGCGAAACACTTGAACAGCGTGAAGCAAGTGAAACCAAAGCGATTTGTAAATCGCAAGTAGAAAAGGCTTTTTCAGGCATCTCTGGCGATGCGGCTAAAACGGTTGTCGTCGCTTATGAGCCAATTTGGGCTATTGGCACCGGCAAAACAGCGAGCAGCCAAGACGCCAATGACGTCATTGCCTATATTCGCGAAGTGTTGACGGCGCTTTACGGCGACGAAATATCGGAAGAAATTCGCATTCAGTATGGCGGCAGTGTCAAACCTGCGAATGTTGCTGAGATTATGAACGAGTCCGATATCGACGGTGCCCTCGTTGGTGGTGCCAGCCTCGAACCGGACAGCTTTGTACAGCTTGTGAATTTTTAAGAAGTACATTAAGGAGTACATTTATGAAAAAACCGACAGCATTAATCATATTAGATGGCTGGGGTCAGAGCAGCTCGACAGTGGGCAATGCGGTCTCCATGGCAAAAACGCCTAATTTTGACCAATTGCTCGAAACTTATCCCCATACGCTCATAGGCGCCAGCGGCATGGATGTCGGACTTCCCGACGGTCAAATGGGCAATTCGGAGGTAGGGCATTTGAACATCGGTGCCGGGCGCGTTATTTACCAAGAATTGACGCGGGTAACAAAGTCCATTGCCGACGGTGATTTTTTTGAAAATCAAGCTTTTTTGAAAGCGATTGAAAATGCCAAGGAAAAGGGCAGCAAGCTGCACGTCTGGGGATTGCTTTCAGACGGCGGCGTACACAGTCATATTAATCATCTCAAGGCACTTATCAAGCTTGCCAAGGATCAGGGACTTGATAATATTTACGTCCACGGTTTTATGGATGGACGGGATACATCGCCCACAGGCGGCGTCGATTATGTCAGAACCCTCGAAGCCTATATGGATGAAATTGGCTTCGGCTGCATTGCAAGTCTCTCGGGCAGGTATTATGCCATGGACAGAGATAAACGATGGGAGCGTATTGAAAAGGCTTATGACGCGCTTGTTTACGGCAAGGGAAATTTTGCCGCCAGTGCTGTCAGCGCACTTGAGAAATCATATGAAGAGGGCGTCACCGATGAGTTTGTCGTGCCGACCGTTATACTTGAAGCAGGTGAACCGGTTGCAACTGTTAAGGAAAACGATTCCGTTATTTTCTTTAATTTTAGACCGGATCGGGCGCGTGAGATTACGCGCGCTATTGTCGACGTGGATTTTGATGGTTTTGAGCGCACTTACTTTAAAACTTTTTATGTCTGCTTAACGCAGTATGATATCACCATTAAAAATGTCGAAGTTGCCTACAAACCGCAAACGATTGAGAATACACTTGGTACTTACGTTTCCAACCTTGGCAAACAGCAGCTTCGAATTGCTGAAACTGAAAAATACGCACATGTGACATTTTTCTTTAATGGTGGGATTGAAGCACCGAATAAGGGTGAAGACAGAATTTTGGTGCCGTCTCCAAAAGTTGCAACCTATGATTTAATGCCGGAAATGTCCGCTTATAAAATCACAGAAAGGCTTTTGGCGGCGCTTGATGAAGATATCTATGAGCTCATTATTCTCAACTTTGCCAATCCGGATATGGTTGGGCATACAGGCATTATTGAAGCTGCTGTTAAAGCAGTTGAAACAGTGGATGAATGCCTCGGCAAGATTACCGATAAGCTGCTCAGTTTAAATGGCAATTTTATTGTCACGGCGGATCACGGTAATGCAGAGGAAATGCTGACGGCTGAAGGCAAGCCAATGACAGCGCATTCGACGAATAAGGTACCTTGTATTATAGGCGGCACGTCTGCGGCTGATTTAGAAATGGACGGCAGACTGTGTGATCTGGCACCGACGCTGTTGGCGATGATGGGACTGGAAGCGCCGGAAGAAATGACAGGGCACAGCCTGCTGAAATAACGGACCGTTAAATTTTAGTAAAATACTTGATTATTGTAATCAGAAGGCTTAAGATTTTCGTGGATAAATTGAAAAGCATTTATGTGAATAAAACCTTTTAATTCAAAAAACGGAGGGAAGTAAAATGTCAATCATTACAGATGTATTTGCAAGAGAAATATTGGATTCACGCGGTAATCCAACCATTGAAGTAGATGTTTATCTTGAAGACGGTACGATGGGAAGAGCAGCGGTGCCGTCAGGCGCATCAACTGGCGCATTCGAAGCGGTTGAACTCAGAGATGGCGACAAATCGCGTTATCTTGGCAAAGGCGTTGAAAAGGCTGTTGGGAATGTGAATGATCTCATTGCACCTGAACTCGAAGGCTGGGATGTTTTCGACCAAGTGGGCATTGACAACATGATGATTGAACTCGACGGTACGCCTAATAAAGGTAAACTTGGTGCAAACGCAATTTTGGGTGTTTCAATCGCCGTCGCAAAAGCAGCTGCAGAATGTGCAGGTCTTTCACTTTACGAATACGTTGGCGGTACAAACGCCAAAACATTGCCGGTTCCAATGATGAATATCATGAACGGCGGAGCCCATGCAGACAACAACGTTGATATACAAGAGTTTATGATTATGCCTGTTGGTGCAGATTCATTTAAAGAGGCACTTCGATGGGGTGCTGAAATCTATCATGCACTCAAGGCCGTTTTAAAAGGCAAAGGCCTTGCAACTGGTGTTGGCGATGAAGGCGGTTTTGCGCCTAACCTGCCAACGAATGAAGATGCGCTAAAAGTCATCATGGAAGCTATTGAAAAAGCGGGGTACAAAGCCGGCGAACAAATTAAACTCGCGGTCGATGTCGCTGCTAATGAGATTTATGATGAAGCGACGGGCAAATACACGCTTGCTAGTGAAAATAAATCATTTACAGCAGCAGAACTCGTTGATTATTATGCCGGTCTCGTGGATAAATATCCAATTATTTCGATTGAAGATGGTTTAAGTGAAGAAGACTGGGCTGGCTGGCAAATCATGGTCGAAAAACTCGGCAGCAAAATCCAAATCGTTGGGGATGACCTTTATGTCACCAACACGGAACGTCTCTCTAGAGGCATTAAAGAGAAAAGTTCTAATTCGATCTTGATTAAACTCAATCAAATCGGCAGCATCACTGAAACACTTGATGCCATCGAAATGGCAAAACGCGCTGGTTTTACCAATGTTATCTCACACCGCTCAGGTGAAACGGCAGATTCGACAATTGCAGATGTCGTGGTCGCTGTCAATGCAGGTCAAATTAAAACAGGTGCACCTGCAAGGGTTGACCGCATTGAAAAGTATAACCAATTGCTTAGAATTGAAGAGCAGCTGGGGGATAATGCCGTTTATGCGGGCATGACAGCATTCTACAATCTTAAATAGTCTGTTCGATTAATGCCTTTGAACATTCTGATGCTGTAGCGACTTACCAATTATTTGGTGATCGTTTGGCAGATAAATCCAATAAAATTTAACAGTGCTTCAGCTGATCGGCGTCTAGCAGCGTTAATCAGCAAAAATAAGCAAATCTTGGTTGCAAAGAAGAACGAGAAAAAGGAGAAGGTTCACAAACGATTGAGCCTTCTGCTTTTTTGTGAAAAAAAGCTTGAATGAATTGTTTTTTTTAGCGACGTATGTTAAAATACCTATGTTAAGCAAGCAGGATCATTTTGGTATATAAATATTGAATATATAGGAGGTGTGAACAGGATGAATTTAGTTTTAACAGTACTCTTAATTATTTCTTCTGTCATTCTCATTGCCAGTATTTTACTTCAATCAGGTAAGTCAGCAGGGCTTTCGGGCTCAATTGGTGGCGGTGCTGAGCAGATTTGGGGCAAAAATAAGGCGAGAGATTATGATGAGAAATTTGATAAAGTAACGAAGATTTCTGCAATCGTTTTTATTGCAAGTGCTTTACTCATGTCTTGGATACAATAATTAGCAATGCTGGTTATTGTTTCTTTTTAACATAAGCAAGAAGTAAAATGGTTTAGCAAATCGCAATTGCGATTGTAAACCGCGTAATCATGTTGGGAACATCGTTATTGCAGTGTACAGGCGCCATGTACGCAACTGCGTTGTCTCTCTTAGCAAGTTTTTTAATAGCTTACAGCAGTGGTTATGATTAAGTCGGCAGTTAGCTGTCAAATGAAATATTGTGCACAGTATGCAAAGGTCAATTGCCCGATTTCGCCGGGTTTATGAATTCATGACGTGGGCTGATTCATAAGCGGACGAGTGTTCGGGCTAAAAATATGTGTTAAATTTTTTACTTTATGTGGGGAGGAACTTTTAAATGAACTACGCAGTGATATCAGCGGGCGTTGGCATTCTCGCGCTCGTATTTGCGTTTGTGCTCGTCTCGAGCAAGATCAATCCGGTTAAAGTAACTCATGATCGAATGAATGAGATTGCTTCCTATATTCACGAAGGTGCAATGGCATTCTTACAGCGTGAATACAAAGTGTTAGTTATATTCGCAATTATTTTAGCAGTGGCAATTACTGTAGGGCTTCAAAGCTTCCAAACAGCAATTGCATTTTTATGCGGTGCAATTTTTTCAGCTTTGGCTGGCTTCTTTGGTATGCAGGTGGCAACAAAAGCCAATGTTCGTACTGCTTTTGCCGCAAAGGAAAGCGGCATGAATAAAGCGCTATCCGTTGCTTTTTCCGGCGGCGCTGTCATGGGGATGGCTGTAGTCGGCTTAGGTCTTTTCGGTATTAGCGTTCTTTACATGATTTTTGGCGATCCACAAATTATCACCGGCTTTGGCTTAGGTGCTTCATCTATTGCACTCTTTGCTCGTGTTGGTGGCGGTATCTATACAAAAGCGGCTGATGTCGGTGCTGACCTCGTTGGTAAAGTTGAAGCGGGTATTCCAGAAGATGACCCTAGAAATCCAGCGGTTATTGCCGATAATGTTGGTGACAACGTCGGTGACGTTGCAGGTATGGGTGCCGATTTATTCGAATCTTATGTTGGTTCAATTATTGCTTCGATTACATTAGGTGTTGCACTCCATGGCCTTAATGGGGCACAATTCCCTCTGGCGCTTGCAGCATGCGGTGTTATTGCATCTATTATTGGTACTTTCTTTGTTCGTGGCGATGAAAACTCTGATCCGCATAAAGCGCTCAAAAAAGCAACTTATGTGAGTGGGCTCCTCGTTGTCATCGTGGCGTATTTCCTCAGCAATATGTTCTTTGGCAATTTGAATGCCTTTTGGGCGATCACAGCTGGTTTGGTCTGTGGTATCCTTATCGGTGTTGTAACAGAGATTTATACGTCAGGTGATTACAAATATGTTAAACATATTGCGGAACAATCATTGACTGGTCCAGCGACAACGATTATTTCCGGTTTGGCAGTGGGTATGATTTCAACGATGTTCCCAATTATCTTTATTAGTATTGCAACACTCGTTGCTTATCATTTTGCAGGTCTTTACGGTATTGCGTTAGCAGCGGTTGGTATGCTTTCTACAGCGGGTATTACAGTTGCTGTCGATGCTTATGGTCCTATCGCGGATAATGCCGGCGGGATTGCTGAAATGAGTGAGCTTCCAAAAGAAGTGCGTAAAATTACAGATAAACTCGATGCCGTTGGTAATACGACAGCAGCGATTGGTAAAGGTTTTGCCATTGGTTCAGCAGCACTTACAGCACTTGCGCTCTTTGCTTCTTATTCAACGGCGATTAACCTTGAAATGATTAATGTTTTAAATCCTAAAGTCGTTGTCGGCTTGTTTATCGGTGGTATGCTGCCATTCATTTTCTCAGCGATGACGATGGAATCAGTTGGTAAAGCAGCTTATCAAATGATCGAAGAAGTTAGAAGACAATTTAAAACAATTCCTGGCATCATGGAAGGAACAACTAAACCAGATTATGCAACTTGTGTTGACATCAGTACTGGTGCGGCACTGAAAGAAATGATGCTCCCTGGTTTAATGGCAGTCCTCGTACCAATTGTCATTGGTTTACTCTTAGGCGTTGAAGCGCTTGGCGGTATGCTTGCGGGTGCTCTTGTAACAGGTGTCCTCATGGCAATCTTTATGGCCAACACTGGCGGTGCGTGGGATAATGCGAAGAAATATATTGAAGAAGGTAATCACGGCGGCAAAGGTTCAGATGCCCATAAAGCAGCTGTTGTCGGCGATACTGTTGGTGACCCATTCAAAGATACATCAGGTCCTTCAATCAACATTTTGATTAAACTCATGACGATTGTTTCATTGGTGTTTGCACCGCTATTCGTCAGTTTAGGTTCTTTGTTATAAGAATATTCAATTGTTAAGCCCATCAATAAAGCGCTCTGCGAGGGATCATCCTTGCAGGGCGTTTTTTAATGGCGTCATTTACCCAAAATCTCAAATAGCTGATTAGTATTAAAGCACTTTAGCAGGTGGTAAATAAAATGATTTAGATATTCGGAAATGCTTTACGATCGTGATATACCATAGCAAGCAATAACTTTAACATCCTATTCATGTAAAGTCATCGTGATGATGTTATAATAAATACATAGCGGATATCTAGATTGTGATAAGTATGGTATGCGCGATGCATCTCTTTCATAGTCTGGCGATTACAACTTTGGTAAGACGGGTATAAATTTCAAACGGTGGCGGGCTTCATGTCCCCGCGACTATTGTAAAACCGTGTACGACCAAGGAAGCTTGAAGCTTTACCGTTAGGCTATTGGATAATTTTGTTTGTATAAACAGTGTTGAAAGACATTTTTAGCAAAAAGCGCATGAGAAAGCGCAAGATTGAATGCCGAGAATTAAAATATAATGGAGGCTATAATGACAAAAGAGCAAATTATTGATTTTTTGAAAGCACATAATGAAAAACCATTTTTAGAAGGCGATCTAATTTCGGCGCTTCAATTAGATACGCTTGATATGCCATCCGTCTTAAATTATTTAAATGAAATGGTGGAAGACGGCCAGCTCATTCGAACGAAAAAGAAAAAATTAGCACTGCCTGAGTTTTTCGAGATCTATGTTGGGAAGATTCAAATGACGCAAAAAGGGTTTGGTTTTGCCATTATTGACAGTGTATCAATGGGAGACGTTTTTATTCCGGCGAGTGCGTTAGGGGGTGCCATGAATGGTGATCGCGTCATGGTTAAACTGACGCGTCAGAGCACCGGAGACAGGCGTAATGAAGGCGAAGTCATTAAGATCATAGAACGCGTCAACACGGTTATTGTCGGCACTTATGAAGAAAGCAAGAACTTTGGTTTTGTCGTGCCGGATGATCAGCGTTTGAAAAGTGATATTTTTATTTCCCGCAGCATGACCATGAGCGCCAAGCAGGGCGATAAAGTGGTTGTGGAAATAACGAGATGGCCTGAAGACAGACGCAATCCAGAAGGCAAAGTAATCGAAATTTTAGGGCAAGTTGGCGACCCGGGCGTCGATATACTGTCAGTTATCCGCACATTCAAGCTGCCGGAAGTGTTTAATGAGCGCGTCTTAAAAGATGCTGAGGCAATTCCCACTGAAGTGGATGAATCGGAAATCCAAAGACGTGAAGATTTTAGAAATGAAACGATAGTAACCATTGACGGCAAGGATGCGAAAGACCTTGATGACGCTGTTCACGTAAAGCGCTTGCCAAATGGCAATTATGAACTGGGCGTGCATATTGCCGATGTCAGTTACTATGTGCATGAGTATTCAAAGATCGACAAGGAAGCGCTTAAACGGGCAACCAGTGTTTATCTTTTGAACCGTGTTATTCCCATGCTGCCGGAACGCCTTTCCAATGGGATTTGCAGTTTGAATCCTCAAGTTAACCGTCTCACGATGTCGTGCATTATGGAGATAGATTCAAGCGGCGATGTTGTCGACCATCGGTTATGCGAAAGTGTTATTAAAACTGTTGAGCGCATGAATTACGACGATGTTTCTGATATCCTTGAAGATCAAATAACCCCTGAGCTGGAAGGCAAATATGGACAGCTTTTTGATTTCTTTGAAAACATGAAAGCACTATCACTGATTTTAAGGGGCAAGCGTGAGCGCCGCGGTGCCATTGACTTTAATTTTGCAGAGACGAAAATCAAGCTTGACGGCGATGGCAAAGCGATAGACGTCGGCAAAGCGGAAAGGCGCATTGGACATAAGATTATTGAAGAGTTTATGCTGGCAGCAAATGAAACGGTTGCCGAGCATATGTTCTGGCTGGAACTGCCGTTTGTCTACCGGATTCATGAAACGCCGGCACAAGAGAAGATTGATAACCTCAATAAATTTCTCTATAATTTCGGTTATCGTATTAAAGGCAATACAGAAGCCGTACATCCAAAAGCGGTTCGAGAGTTGTTGACTGAAGTAGAAAATACCAAAGAAGAACACGTCATTAGTAAATTGACGCTGCGGTCGTTAAAACAGGCGCGTTATTCACCGCAAAATGACGGTCACTTTGGACTTGCAGCCAAATATTACTGCCATTTTACGTCGCCGATCCGGCGCTACCCTGACTTGCAAATTCATCGCATTATTCGTGAAATGCTTCAAAATGAACTCGATGCGCCGCGTATTGCAAAACTTAAGAAAATTGTGGAAGAAGTTTCTGTGCAGAGTTCAGAGCGTGAGCGCAATGCCGACTTGGCAGAACGCGATGTCGATGATATGAAAATGGCAGAGTACATGCAAAGCCATATTGGTGAAACTTATACTGGGCTTATCTCTTCCATTACATCATTCGGGATGTTTGTTGAACTGGAAAATACGGTGGAAGGTCTGATTCGACTCGACGATCTCGATGACGACTACTATGTGTACGATGAAGAAAAATTGCAGTTGGTAGGTCAGCGAACGAGACATATTTACAAACTTGGTGATGAGGTGGAAATCATCGTGGTCAATGCTGATCCGGGCAAACGACAAGTTGATTTTGAACTCGCATAGCGCTCTTTGCAGTATTGGCGTTTCAAGGGTTAGTAAGTTTATAAAATGTGTGACGACGTAGGCGTATAGTAGGAGTATAGAATGAAGAAATTGATTGTTAGTGATATTGATGGGACACTGATCCGGAGTGATCATAAGATTTCATCGCGTACGAAAACCGCTATTGAGGGATATATTGAAAAAGGTCATCCGTTTGCCATTGCCACAGGACGCATGCATGCTGCTGGGCTCATCGTTACACAGCAGCTCGACTATGATGGTTATTTGATTTCATGTAACGGGGCGGTGGTGAAACATTTAAAAACAGGTGAAATCATACACGCAGTGCCGCTATCCCCTGATGATATTCGGGTGGTACTAAAATACTGCCGTGAAAATGATGTCTATTTTCATTTATATGATAACGATGTTATTTACGCCGTTGAGGAGAAATATCTGGCAAAGCGTTATGCTGAACTGATACCAACACTGCCCGAAGCGTATCGTTTTGAAGTGCGTATCATGGATGAGGAAGCATTGGACGCTGTGATTGAAACGACGCCGATTTATAAAATAGGCCTCAACAGCGAAGATTTGCCGATGTTTGAACAGCTAAAGGCAACACTGCGCAGTTTAGGACGCTTTGAGACTTGTCAATCGATTGCAACCTCATTTGACGTCAATGCAAAGGGTGTCAATAAAGCTTCTGGGATTGAAGCGCTTCGTGCGCATTATCAGATCCCCGTTGAAGATGTTATCGCTTTTGGCGACAATGAAAATGATATGGACATGATTGCCTATGCAGGGGTCGGCGTTGCCATGGGCAATGCTGTTGAAAGCGTTAAAGCGATAGCGGATCGTGTAGCGCCGACCAACGATGAGGATGGTCTGGTAGTGATGCTGGAAGCGTTAATGAAAGATTAATGAAGATTATTGAAAGATCCGTCAAAGCGCAATCGCGAATAGAGCATAGCGGCATTAGCGGATGACCAGATGATTACATGATGGTTACAATACAGTGTCGCCCGCTTGTTTCCTACTCTGACATATGGTAAAATGATGGGGCGCCCATTAAGTGAATGGCTGTTATTTTTGAAAGGAGGTCATGCATGGGACAGTATAAACTCGTTGCAAACAATAAAAAAGCTCGGCATGATTACTTTATCGAAGATACCTATGAAGCCGGATTGGAACTCTTCGGCACAGAGGTAAAATCCATTCGCAATGGCAAGGCGAGCATCAAAGAAGCGTATGCTGAAATCAAAGACGGTGAGATGTATGTTAAAGGCATGAACATTACACCCTATGATCACGGCAATCGATTTAACCAAGATCCGATCAGACCGCGAAAGCTCTTGCTGCATAAGCGAGAAATCAATAAGCTGGATGCACTGCGTGCACAAGATGGTTTTACCATTGTGCCGCTTAAGCTTTATATTAATAATCGTGGACTGATTAAACTTGAAATCGCCGTGGCGAAGGGCAAGAAGAACTATGACAAGCGTCAAACCATGGCGAAGAAAGATGCCAATCGCAAAATCCAACAGGCGATTAAGGATTATAATCGCTAAATCTCATGGGGACGTACAGGTTTCGACAGAGATGATGAGCGATGATAAGCGAGCCGTGTTTCCTGGTCTGGGGTACACGTAAAAGAACTGGACCATTAAATATAAACGCAAACGAAAATTTTGCATTAGCTGCCTAATCGCAGCGTCACCTTTAGGCCTTGCCTCAGCCGCCTAGAGCCTGACCAACTCCTGCTGGGGTCGATGAACGATATGCTTTTCTAATGTCGTTTTATTGTATGATAGAAATAGCTTGTGAGCTTGTGCGTTACAACACGTGAACGCAAGCGAATTCCTAATTTGTGACTGCGCTCGGAGAAAGTCATCGTAAATTGTTTTTGGACAGGGGTTCGATTCCCCTCGTCTCCACCAACTAATACGAGACCATTGAAATTTCAATGGTCTCGTGTTTTTTTAAATTAGAATTAACCATAAATTAACCATAAAGTTTTGAGTGACTACAATATCCCTTTAAGCGTATTAATCGCTTCTGTCTTCGTTTCAACGTCGACATGGGTGTAAATCTGATCTGTTGGAGCAACAGATGAATGCCCCATTAATTCAGAAGCAACTTTTAATGGGACTCTTTTTTTTGCAAGTAATGAACAGAATGTATGTCGTAATGCGTGAAAATTGACGGTATCATAAATGCCTATGTTTGACTGCAGCTTTCGAAATCTGGATGTGAGCCGATCGCCACGAATTGGTGCACAATTTGACGCGGAGAATACAAGTGAGCTGTCTGTAAATGGTATCATCAGCTTTAAATGCTTCTCTTTTTCCGATGAAATCTGCGCCCTAAGCGGTTTTTGTATTTCTGCTGGAATAGGGATGGTTCTGTTGCTGGCTTTCGTTTTAGGCGGCGTAACGTGCACTTGAGTATGTCCATTTATTTTAACACGATTAAGGGTCTTATTAACTTTAATCGCGCCATCTTTGATGTCACCAACAGTGAGTGCCAATATTTCGCCCTGACGCAGTCCTGTGTAGAGCGCAAATATATAGATGAATAAACGATGATCTTTATGGTATGCATTAACAAGCAGCTCTATCTCATTCTCTTTGAGGTACTTTTTCTTTTCAACCTCTTTCTTAACAGGCTTCTTTACATTGTCCATAGGGTTAAAGATTAAGACTCTTTCCCGGATACAGTATTTGAAAAAGGTTGTAAGAATCATGTAGGTTTTTTCGGCAGTAGGGATCTTATCTATATCATTTAAAAATTTTTGGATGTCGATACTTTTTATTTGGCTAAGTTTCATATTATAGAATAGTCCCTTTGAAATCCAGACGCGATGAATGGTGTCATAACGATTGTATGAACTCTGTGCTAATGCTTGCCGGTGGACAATTGTAAGCCAGTTAGTAAAAAAGTTAGCAAATTGCATTTTGTCATAGTCGGCGCTCATGCCATTGCGTACACTTGCAAGATACTCATCTCGCTTCAATTCTGCTTCGCGTTTTGATGCGCCATAGAATACCTTCATGACTTGTTTACCCTGATCATCAACACCAACTTGAGTGCGTACTCGATAATAATTTTTTCCCCCCGTTGAATAATTCGTTTTTTTGGCCATGGTCATATCTCCTCAAAAATATAGACAGATGGTAGGTCACTCAGTATTAAGAAACGCCGATCGTCAATGCGCCATGATAGGCCGTGCAGACTCATAAAATAGAACTTCATAGTCAACAGTTCCTTCGAAACATTAAAGTGGTTACATAATGCATCAAGTGTCACATGGCCGTCAATGATTGCACCAATAACATCCATGTCCGGCATCAAGTAATTACATGCCCATCGAACGGCCCTAAATTCGTTCCTGTGAACGTTTAGTTTAACAAGATAGTCTGAATAATGCGACGCCGTATTAGTCAAAATGCTGGTAAAATAATGCCCCAATTCATGTGATAACACTTCTCGAAGTTTGCTTTCACTTTTCACATTGCGATTTATGATGATGTAGTTGTTATATGTATCCGCAAAATAAAGCCCATTTAAGCGTGTGGGCAGGGGATTGGTAATTACTTCGACCCCTAGTTTGTCGATTAGTTGTGTTAATTTATTCAATAAGACCACCTCAAAAAATAGAAAAAAACAGAACATGCGTTCTGTTTTTGATGATACCATTCTTACGTAAGATTGTAAACTAATTTTGATAATTTAACCAATTGTCATCCACATATTTAAAGGATTGTGGCGCAATGAAGTTTTTATCTATCTCTTTGGGATTGATCCCTTTTTTATATTCAATAAATTCAGATATTTCAAGTGCATAGGCATTTTCTCTATCTTTAAAATAGTCCATGAAAAAGGCTTTTGATATACCGCTGTTTTCATTCGTGATGTTCCATAATTCTTCAGGTGAGGTGTTTAAAATTTGCTTTATACTAAATTCTCCGATGAGCATTCCAACTGGTTTTGTGCTATATATGACTACTGCATCAACATCTTTTTTAAAGATACTTTTTCTATACTCATAGAGTTTTTCGCCAGATATAATTTTTTTAACAAACTCAGGTTTAATCGATAATAATACTTTCATTTATTTGACCTCTTTCTAAAATCCTATCAAATTGTTGACCTGTAAGTCGCATTAAAGACCAACGCTCAGCTCGATTTAATCCACAATTATCAGCTAAAGTCTTTCTCGTGAGTCTTTTTGAGAATGCAGCATTGTAGGTCATCTTTATTATATAGGATTTTCGATGTTCATAAAATGTTTTCAAAGTACTTTTATCGAAAATACTATAATGATTTGAAAAGGCATAATATGATTCGAAGTCATGGAAATCAGTGTTCGATTTAACATCCTCAACAACACAAATAGATGTTGCTACTGAACGATATTCGGCTGGAGCTTTATCATCACCTGTTCTGTAAATAACGATAAGATCACCCGGCTTTAAAGAACTTGCTTGGGGCATTTTGCATACATAAACCTTGTGTATACTATTTGTATGTGATTGGTCTTCCAATATATCAAAGCTTTCGTTATTCAATATGGAATCTGGGAATAGTTTTGAATGGTATTTAGGGTAGATTGAAAGGATGTATTTGTCTTTATTACGAGTTGAGAAAAGGGGATAATCTGATACCAGATCGTCCGTGATTTTTCTCAAATTTTTTATGTATACATCTTCATTGCCAGCAGCTGATGTTTTGGTTCCATAAAATTTAAATCCATATGTTTTTAATATTTTTATTAAAGCAACATGTTTTGGAAATATAGTGACATATATTTTATCGGCCCCGTTGCTTACGGCATAATCAAAAGCTTTTTTGATGAAGCGTTCACCTAGTCTTGTTCCATGCGGATTGATTTTAAATGTCCCAATTTTTAGAATATTTTTACCTTTTATAATCGGGTTTACATCTAGTATTGAGCCTTTTTCAAATTTCATATATAAAAAACCTTGAATACCTTTGTTTTCCAATACATAAGCCTTCTTATTAGCTTTTCTGTGGTACCAATCTTCAAAATCAGGATAGTCACTTTTAAGACTATCAAAAAAATGATCTGATAAGTCAATATTTGAAAATTTTTTTAATTCTAAATAATTACCCATTAATTACCTCCAAATTATTTTGGCGAGGCAGGGGGAATTGAACCCCCATACACCCATATTTCAAATAATGCGAATTGCATTCACCTTTCAACTCTTGTTTTCATAATTTTGAGACTAAGCTCCAGCGCCTCACGAGTGCATGTCCCGCCGTTATGTTTGAAATGAAATAAATCATAGCATCAACTCCTATTAATAAGTGTAGTTCAATGTAGTCTAAGCGGAATGATAAACAAGCAGTATGAAAACTAAATACTAATTCTATAAGAAACCTAATTCAAATTCATTTAACTTGTAAATAAAATCAAAACGAGATGTTAAAAACGTAATCTTTGATGTCTTCACTATAATTATCTGATGAACCTTCTAAAATGATTTTAAAATCTTCAGATGAAATTGGTGGATAAGTAATAATCCCTTCGGTAGAGACGCCTGGGTAAAGGTCTGTTTGAACATTTGGATAATCAGCATCATAATTGGTTTGTTCTTCATATTGCCTTCCGTTTTGAACAATTGTAGCATTAAAACTGTACAGACTAAAATTGGCTTCTCCATTGTTGTCAACTTTAATATAAACCCTCGTTTCTAGGTCTGTTACTTCAACCTTTTGAATTGTTACACTATATCCCAATTGGGTTTGAGTTTCATTTGCTTCGCAGCTAGCGACAATAGGATGAAGTTTTTCATATGTAATCAACTCGTAGGATTTAGCCTCAACTGTAGGGAATGTCAATGTGGCACCAAAGAGGTTTTCACCAGTAAACACATCTCCGACAATACCTGTTATTTTTACTAAGTCATTTTCATTTAAAGAAACTTTATCATCGAAAATATAAACGATTACATTATTGTCGTAATTCTCAATGTCGGTAAACATTTGTAGTGCAACGCCACCTTCAAAATATTCAGGTTGCATAAAAATTTCACCAATTAATTCTACGCAATGGTACTTATAATCTTCTGGTTGACTAAAAATCAATTTTGTTTCTTCTTCGGACATTGGCGTAATTAAGTCGTCTTTATATTTTCCGATTTCTTTTCCGCCACTCGACCATTCGGTTTGACCTTCACCGTTAAAATGGCCATCTACCCATTGTCCCTTATAAGTCCATTTTGAACCACTCATACTCTCAGTAGCAAATTCCCCGTAACCATCAGGTAAACCATTTTTCATATTGCCATCATATTTACCGGCTCTTTCACCAAAAGCAAATTGCAAGGTTAAATCTCCTTTATATGAACCGTCTGCAATTTTGTCGTCAGTGCTTACTTCGTTAGCATTTGAGTTAATAGTCGAAGTATCCTGTTTCTGATTTCTAGTTCTGTCATTGCCTAGCTCATAACTCTTGCCGTAGCTAGCTCGCTTATCTTGCCTCAAAAAATGCGTGTAGTGGCTGCAGTGTTACTGCAGCCCAATAATCAT